>UQTB01000018.1 GCA_900543915.1 uncultured Eubacteriales bacterium
GGTGAAGTCGTAACAAGGTAGCCGTATCGGAAGGTGCGGCTGGATCACCTCCTTTTAGGGAGCAAAGATGAAGGCGAGAGCCTGATTCTCATCCTAAGTCGACCTCGGATATCTTTCCGAGTGATTTCTTCGGAATCTTCCTCTTCTTATTTCCTCTATTCGTTTTTAATACCAAAAGACCGAACGAATTGTTCGGTCTTTTTTCATATCGGCAGAACGGCAACGAAAAGAGACGCCGCTGAAAACCGATCCGGGCATTTTGAAAAGGTTTTTTTAAGGACAAAAATTTCAAAATAATAAAGTAAGGCGCGGATTAAACCCAAAGTCCCGCTTCCAGGCGAAGCGTACGGCTGCATGCGGCGGCAACCGCGTCGTCGTGCGTGACGACGATGATTGTCATTCCCTCCTCGTTTAAAGTGCGGAAAAGCGCCATCAGCTCCGCCGCGGTCTTTGCGTCCAGCGCGCCCGTGGGCTCGTCCGCCAACAGAAGGTTCGGCTCGGTGACCAGCGCGCGGGCGATTGCGGCGCGCTGCCGCTGTCCTCCCGAAATTTCATCCGCACGGCTCTTTGCGAGATCGGCGATCCCCACTTTTTCCAGCGCGGCGCGCGCGCGTTCTTTCTTTTCCCGCTCAGAAGAGTGCCTGCCGAAGCGCAGGGGTAACATGACGTTTTCCAACACGCTCTCGTCGTTGATCAAACCGTATTCCTGCAGGACGAAGCCGATTGCCCGATTGCGGAGCTTTGCTTTTTTGGATTCGCTCAGCGTTTTTATATTTTCTCCCAAAAAGGTGTATTCTCCTTCAAAATCCCCGTCCAGACAGCCGATGATGTGTAAAAGCGTGGACTTTCCCGCGCCCGAACGCCCGCACACGGCGATAAAATCGCCCTGGTTTACGGTAAGATCGACGCCTTTCAGCGCTTCGACGGTTTTTTCTTTTGAACGATAAATTTTTCTTAAATTTCGGATTATTATCATTGTTGTTTCCCTCCCGCGATTTTCCGGTATTGCAGAACGGAGAAGAGGATGTTCACCGCCGCGAGGGCGAGAAAAAAGCCCGCCGTCAGAAGAAGATTTTTCCAGTCGAATACGCAATCGTCGATCATCAGAATCCCGGCGCCCTGCGCGAGGAAAAGCAGAAGGGCGGCTTCTGCCAGAACGATCAGAAAGAGCGCGAGCGCGAAAGAGAACGCGATCCCCGCGACGGCGGCGGCACCCACTCCTGTCCGGAAATAGACGGAGAGGAGTTCCCGGTTTCGGATGATGTTGAGCGCAGACATTGCGACGGCGCTGAGAAAGGCGGCCGCCGTAAAGCAGACGGAGATCGGCATGATCAGTGCGTAGAGCGGGGAAAAGGTCTCTTCCGTGAGTCGGAAAATTTCCGCAAAAGAGTGCAGGCGCCCCTCCTCTTTTAATCGCTCCGAAACGGCGTCGATTTCCGCTTGTTCCGCCCCGTCGGGCGGAAAGACGACCGCATTTCTGCCTTCCGCGCCGGGCGCTTTGAGCCGCGTATCGCAGACGATGATCCCCGCGCTTTTGCCGTCCGCCCGGACGGTCAGGGAAATATAATCGCTCGTCGGGTCGGTTGCGGAAACGGCTGCGTTCAGCAGAGTGAAGCACTCGCCTGTTCGCCCGACGACGCGCAGGGTAAGCTGTTCTCCGTTCGGCGCCGAAACGGCAAAGGTATCGCCCGGCCCGTATTTTTTGCCCGGAGTCACACAGGGGATCGCACTGTCGTTAAGCGCCGCTTCCGTGCACCAGACGCCCTCTTTCAACTGTCCGCGGAAGCGCTCCGCCGTCTCCTTTCCGACGTAAAACAACGCGTCTCCCGCCTCTGTTTCCCAAGGAGAGCAGAGAAATTCCATGCGCCAGGAAGAGGGGAGTTTCTCCTCGATTTCCTGCGCCCGTTCATCGCGGAACATGGACTGGTAATAATATGCGCCGTCCGAAAACGCGGAGAGCGGCCCGTTGACGGCGGCGACGCAGTTTTGGTATCCGATCGCCACATTGCAGAAAAAAAGGGAGAGCATCAGCTGAAAAGCCGTGATGAGACTGAGCAGCAGGTTGCGCGTCAGTAATTTCCACCCGAGCGTCAGCATTTCTTTTCCTCCGATAAAGGCGAACGGGAGAGTCCGGCCAGCGTTGCGGCGAGAAAGATCGCGCAGGTTAAGAGCAAATAGCCCGCCGCAACGATCGGATAGGCGGCGGACGGAACGGCGGGAACCGTCAGAAAACTTTTGAACAGCGCGAGAAGGGGCGCGCCGGCAAAGCGATAGAAAAGAAGCGCCGCCGTCAGAGAAACGGCACCGAGCAGGAAAACGGAGAAGAAGTAGGCGCATGCGACCGCCTGCCGCGTGCCGCCGCAAATCCGGCAGATCGCCGCTTCCCGCCGCGTTTCGTTCAGATAGTGCACGTATAAATAGGCGACATTGACGACGCCCATACAGCAGAGGACGGCGACGATAAAAAAGCCGACCGGTTCGTCTGCCAGGCGGACGTGGTGATCGGAGTCGGTGAAAGAGACCGTCTGCGCGCCGAAATACTCCTTCGCTTCGGCTGCGTAGCGCTCTTTTTCGGGGACGGTCAAAAAGGGCTCGGTTACAATCGTGACCTCCGTCCAGGCGCTTTCCGGTACGGCGGCGTAGGGAAGGACAAACTGCTCCTGATTGGAGTGCCCGACAGCTTTAAATTCACTGCCGCCGATCAGAATCGTCGTTCCGATCCGATCGAAATCACCTTCGGAAAAAGTGGGATTGGGCAGGAGAATTTTGTTTGCCCCGACGGCAAGATCTTCTTCCGTAAAGTCTTTTCCGTACAGTACGGCATACGGCTTTTCCCCGCAAAACGCAGCGGTAAAGCTCTTTTCTCCGTCCGAAAAAGAGCAGGAGACCGAGCGGATTTCAGCGGAGGAATGCAGTAAGAATCCATTCAACCGCTCGGTAAACAATTCGGAAGAACACCCGCCGATCCGGTAGGTTCTCGAAATTTGAAAAGACTGATTGTAAAATGCCTCGATGTTTAAAAAAGCGTTGTAGACGACAAACAGCGTAACCAGGGAGAAAACGGTAAAGGTAAAAAAGACGGCGATGAAAAAACGATTGCGCAGCAGTTTTTTCCAAGCGAATAAGAACATACCCAACTCCCCTCTGCAATTTCATCCGTACTCACGCGGCTGCTGACTTTATTATAAGGTTAAAACAATCCTGTGTCAATCCTGTTTTGCAATTATTTTTCAGCCAAATTGATTTTTTTGCAGGAAATCGCAGAAGACGCGGCTTATTTTTAGACCTGAAGTGAAAATAACCGCCGCTTGAAGCGGCGGGCAGAAAGCTCTTTCGATAAAAATTTGCCGCCTGCGGGAAAAGGAGCGGGGTGCCAACCGCAACGGAATCAGATACAGGCGTTTTTTGATCGTCAATCGGTCAGATCGCAGAAGGCGGCGCCTGTCAGCTCTGCCAGCGCAAAGGGGGAAAGCTCGATCTGACAGCCGATTTTTCCCGCGGAGACGCAGATTGCGTCGAACAGGACTGCCGTCTCGTCGATCGCGGTGCGGAACTGCTTTTTCATGCCGAGGGGAGAGCACCCGCCGTGCACGTAGCCGGTCAGGGGGAAGAGATCCCGCTGCTTCAACATGGATACGGACTTGACCCCCATTGCCGCGGCCGCTTTTTTGAGATCCAGCGTATGTTCGACGGGGATCACGAATATATAATGAGAGAGGTCGCTGCCGGCGGTGACCAGCGTTTTAAAGACGGAAGCGGGGTCTTTTCCCACGGCGCGGGCGACGGATAAGCCGTCCGTCAGGCCGGCGTCGTAACGGTGGCTGAGGTAAGAAATATGATTTTGGTCGAGAATGCGCATCGCATTGGTCTTTTCGGTTGCCATGACGATATTATGAAGGATTTTTCCGCATTTGTCAAGCGCGGCGGCGCGCCGGGCCGGTGCCGTGAAAAAAGTTGTTCTATTTTCTGAAAGCAGACGATAGAATATAGTAAACAAGCGCACGATGCCGCAAATTTTTTTAACGAGGTAAAATATGCAAGCCAAATACGATCAACTGACCATGAAAAACCGTTCGGAGCGGCTCGTTTCCCAGACGGAAGTCTCCGTCAAGACGAATCTCGCCGCCGGCGAGGTCGCAAAGGTGCTGGGCATTTCCGCCGCCGCAAACTGTTTGGGAACGGAAGTTTCCGAAAAACAGATCGCGGTGACGGGGAGAGTCACGTTTTCGGTCTGTTACGAGACGCCCGAAGGGGAGATCAGAAAGACCGAGTGCGGCACGGAACTCGCCGCAAAGATAGAGGACGAGCGGATTCCCGCCGCGGGCAAAGCGCAGGTTCAGCTTTTCGTGGATAAGGCGGATGCGGAGCTGAGCAGCGTGCTCGTGGTCAACGCCGCCGTCGGCATGGAGGGATACGTCGTCACCAACGTCACGGCGCAGTATCTTTCCGGCGGCGAAGATATCGTTTGCCGTACGGAGGAGATCTCTTTTGACCGCGCGGTGGGCGGCGCAAGGGGCACCTATACCATCGACGAGGAATTCGAGCTCAATTACGGCGTCAAAGAGGTGCTTTTACACGACGCAAAGGTCATTGTGACGGGTGCGCAGTGCGGCATCGGGGCAATCGTTGCGGACGGAATCTGTATTTTGACGATGAGTCTCTTGCAAAATATCGAAAATAGTGATATATTATTAGAGAGGAGAGTTTTTCCCTTCCGCCTGGAAGCGGAGTGCCCGGAGGCGATGCCCAACTTTGCGGCGTTCGCGCGGGGCGCGGGAAAGTCGGTCAAACTGGATATCACCGTAGACGAGCAGACGGGCAAGAGCACGGTGCTCGCTACGATGGGAATCGAGCTGGACTGCGAGGCGTACGAAAACGCGCTCGTCTCCGTCGCTTCGGACGCGTATCTTCCGGATAAGGAGAGCGCGCTCACGCGGGAAACCTATCAGTACGATCTCCCCGCGGGCGGCAGGCAGTTTACCGAGCGGATGACGCTGCGCGGCGCGCTGCGGTCGGAGCTGCCGCAGGGCGCGCGGCTCATGAGCTGCGGCCTGGTTCGGCTGAATCTCTTTACGGATACGCAGAGCGGTTTTGCGGTGGAGGGATCGGTCGAGGGGAAAGCCTTTGTCAAGGATCCCGAAAACAAGGTGACGGCGATCACCTTCGAGGCGCCCTTCCGCATCGAGCCCGATTACGCGCCGTGCGAGGGAGAAAAGGTCTCGGTGGACGGCGGCGTCGAGGAGATGACCGCGCGCATCGCATCTTCGGAAGAGATAGAGCTCTCAATCACCGCGCGGATCGTCGTATCCGGAAGGAAGAAGGCGGAATTCGCCGCGATTACGGACGTCGCCGAAGGCGCGCCGCGCGAAGTGAACCATTCCGCGATCAGCGTGTATATCCCTGCGGAGGGAGAGGACCTCTGGACGGTTTCCAAAAAACTGAACGCCTGCCCGGAGGCGATCATGCAGTACAACCCCGATCTCACGTTCCCGCTGACGGGAGGGGAGAGAATCTTAATTTATCGGCAGATCATAAAGGATTACTGATGAGAAGAACGACACAGAAGATCTATGGAAAAATCAATCTTACGCTGGACGTCTCCCCGAAGACGGGGGACTTTCACGCGATAGACTCCTTGGTAGCGTCAATCGGGATGGTTGACGCTATTACCCTTATGCGGCGGGAGGACAAGGCGATTCAGATCGCGGAAGAGGGATTTTCCTCGGGCGTGCCCGCGGATAAGAACAACGCGGTGAAGGCCGCCTGGGCGTTTATGGAACGATACAACACGCCCGGCGTGGATATTTATCTGAAAAAGGAAATCCCGGTCGGCTGCGGGTTCGGCAGCTCTTCGGCGGATATCGCCGGCGTTCTTCTGGGAATGAAGCGGCTCTTTAAGATCAAAGACAACCTCTATCCGCTCGCCGCGGAGCTGGGGAGCGACGTCGTCTATCAGATGGTGGGCGGCTACAAGATCTTGTTCGGGCGGGGGGAGAAGATGGAAAATCTCAAGGTGCGCTTTCCGCTTCCCGTGCTCATTGTTTCCGGCAATCCCATCTATTCGGGGACGTGCTATGCGAAGTTCGACGAAATGGGGAAACAGTATGAGGACTGCACCTCCGTCGCCGCCTACTTTCTGCAGCGGAGGGAGCTGGACAGCTTCTATCTCGCGGCGAAAAACGATTTGCTGAAAGCGGCGCTGGAGCTTTCTCCGGATATCGGGCGGGTGATGACCGTGCTGAAAGATTACGGCGCGGCGCTCGTCGGCATGAGCGGTTCGGGGGGCGGCGTGTTCGGCGTGTTTACCAGTTTTCACGCGGCGAAGCGCGCGTACCGCCAGATGTATCCGCTGCTGAAAGGGAAACTTTTTCAGACGTATGCGTTTTGAGAAAGAGGGTGAAATCGCCCTCTTTTTTCATATCATTTCCCATTGACAGGGGGCGAGAGCGTGCTATAATGAAAATAACCGGACAGACCGGAAGCATTTACGGGCGCAGATTTGCGGCGTCCGGCGTGTAATTCCGTTTATTGAGAAGGAGGACGGCGAAAAAAGGCGCATGTCCTCCAAAAGCATAGAAAGGGGGAAGACAGATGCAGTTTGATACGCTTTCAAAAGAAGCGCGCCCTGTGCGGCTTTCCGAACAGACCAGGGCGTTCGCATACGAATCGCTTTACGAATTTCGCTACGGGCTGGATACCGAGCGGTGCGCCGGCGTGGAGATGGACGAAACTAAGGGGTTCGGGGAAATGCCTCCGCTCGCGCGGTACGACGCCGCGGTCGCGAAAATCGCGGCGGAGGCGCCCGTGCGCATCTGCGCGGGCGAAAAAATCAGCGGCGCGGCCACGCTGGGCGGCGCGCTGAAGCACTGCGTGCCGGCATATTTTCGGGGCGAGCCGGTTTTCCCGGGCGTCAGCCACCTGACGGTAGATTATAAAACCGTTCTTTCCGTCGGCTACGAGGGGCTGCGGGCGCGTATCTGCGCGGCGGAAGCGGCGTGCGCTGACCGGCAAAAGCTGCCCTTTTACCGCAGCCTGAAAAACGCAGTCGACAGCTTTGAGGCGTGGCATGCCCGCTATCTCGCGGCGCTCGACGGCCGGCGGGAATACGAAAACAATTACCGCATTCTCTCCCGCGTGCCGAAATACGGCGCGACCTGCTTTTACGAAGCCGTGCAGAGCATCTGGTTCACGTTCGCTTTCCTGCGCCTTTGCGGGAACTGGCCGGGGATCGGACGGCTGGACGCGCTTTTAGGCGGCTATTTGAAACGCGATCTCGCCGAAGGGCGGCTGACCCTCGCAGAGGCGCGCGAAATACTGGCGCACTTTTTTATCAAGGGATGCGAATGGATCACGGGCAAGAGCGACGGCTCGGGCGACGCGCAGCATTATCAGAATATCGTCCTCGCCGGAACCGACGGGCGGGGGCGGGACGTTACAAACGAGGTGACGTATCTCGTTCTGGATATCGTGGAAGAACTGGGAATCGGGGATTTCCCGATCGCCGTCCGCATCGGCAAAAACACGGAGGAAAAACTCCTCGTACGCATCGCGGAAGTGATCCGGCACGGAGGCGGAATCGTCGCTGTTTATAACGAAGATCTGATTTTAAAATCGCTTGCCGGGTACGGCTATCCGGTGGAAGAGACCGCGGAATTTGCTAACGACGGCTGCTGGGAGGTGCAGATTCCGGGAAAGACGCAGTTCACCTACATCCCCGTGGACGCGCTCGCCCTCCTGCAAAAGAAGACGCTGAACGGCTACGAGGGCGTTTCTTTCGATTCGTTTGAGGCGCTCTATGCAAAATTTACCGCCGACCTGAACGAAAAAACGGAAGCGATTTTTTCCGATGTGGCGGGGGGATTCGGGCAGATCTCAGAAGATCCGAAACAATGGCGCTGGAAAGAAGTCTTCCCGTGCACCGTGATTTCCCTCTTCGAGGAAGACTGCATCGGCCGGGGGCTCTCCTATCTGGAAGGAGGGGCGGTATACAACGTTTTTTCTCCGCATATCGGCGGCGTTGCCGACGCCGCGAACAGCCTGCTCGCAATCCGAAAAATCGTATTTGAGGAAAAACTGGTCTCCTTCAACGCGTTTATGGAGATTCTCAGGAAAAACTGGGAGGGCGCCGAACCTCTGCGCCGGTATGCGCTGCACCGTATCGCCTATTACGGCAACGACAGCGACGAGGCGGACGGACTGGTGGCGCAAATCCTGGACGATTTTGCCGCCGCCTGCGGGAGAATGGACGGCCGCTGCCCGGTATCGTTTCCGCCGGGGGTAAGCACGTTCGGCAGGCAGATCGGCTGGGCGGCCGGACGGCTCGCTTCGCCGCACGGCCGATTAAAGGGAGAGGTGCTGGCCGGGAACTGTTCCCCTACGCCCGGCACCGATTGCCGGGGCGCGACGGCCGTCATCGCCTCTTACTGCAAGGCGGATCTGGCAAAGCAGGTCACGGGGGCGGCGCTCGATCTTCCCCTCCTTCCCTCCGCGGTGAGCGGGGAAGAGGGAATCGCCGCGCTCGTCGCGCTGATGCGGGGATTCGTCGCGCTGGGGGGATATTTTCTGCAGGCGGACGTGGCGGATCCCGACGTTTTCAGACGCGCACAGGAACACCCGGAGGCGTTTCCCGCGCTCTCCGTGCGCATTTCGGGCTGGAACGCCCGCTTTGTCACGCTCGACCGGGAGTGGCAGAATATGATCATCGAGAGGGACGCGGAGAAATGAAAGCAGCAGTCACGGAAATCCAGCGCTTCTGCACGCACGACGGGCCGGGCATCCGCACGACCGTATTTTTCGCGGGCTGTCCGCTTTCCTGCAAGTGGTGCCACAATCCGGAAGCCAAGACGTCAGTCCGGCAGATATTTTACACGCCGGCAAGCTGCATCGGCTGCGGCGCATGCCTGCATACGGGCTGCGGCGCGCATGCGTTCTCCGGGGAAGGGCACGTTTTTGACCGCGCGCGCTGCGTCGGCTGCGGCAGGTGCGCGATGCTTTGCCCGACGGGCGCCCTCGCGTGCACGGTAAAGCATTTGGAAACGAAGGAGATTCTCGCGGAGGTGCTCAGAGATCGCGCGTTTTACGGCAGTACGGGGGGACTGACTTTGTCCGGCGGCGAGCCGCTGTACCAGCCGGAAAGCGCGCTGGATCTGCTGGAGCGGGCGAAGGCGGCCGGCCTGCACACTGCGGTGGAAACCTGCGGGTACTGCGAAGAGAAGGTGCTGGCGGCGCTTGCGGGGAGGGCGGATCTGCTGCTGTTCGATCTCAAGGACACGGACGGGCCGCGCCATCTGAACAATACGGGCGCTCCTCTCTTTGTTATTTTGGACCGCCTCAGATATGCGGATCGGGCGGGGCTCGCCATCCGATTGAGGTGCCTGATTCTGGAGGGGATCAACGCAGACGCGGCGCATATCAAAAGGGTGAAAGAGATTGCGGCAGGGCTGAAACATCTGGAGAGAATCGATCTGATTCCATACCATCCCATGGGGAGCTGCAAGTATGCGCGGCTGGGGATAGCCGACGCCTTTGACGACAAACGGTACGTCCCCTCGCCGGAGAGCCTGCGCAGGCTCAAGGACTATTTAAAATCATAAAGGCGGAGATGTTCCGCCTTTTTTGAAAAAACGCAGCGCGATGAACGGGCAATTCCCATGGAAAGGAAAGAGTGAAGAATGTCTTGGTTCTTCACTCTTTTAAATGCTTTATAAATTGTAATCTATTATTTACAAATCACTTCTTGCCTTCTGTTTTCCGCCAAACAGGAAAGGGATTAAAAGGACAATATCAGGTTAGATTTATCAATCCGGAAACACGCGTTTCACAATTGCCGCGCTTACAAGCAAATTCATATTTTTTTCGTTCTCTTAAAACGCATTTACGATTGGGAGGACAGCGTTTCGTACAATCCTTTGACTTTTTCAAAATCCTCATTGCGTACAAACACGTTTACGTTGTCGTCTTTTCCGGCCGCAGCGCGGGGTTCGCCGCCGCTGCAGACAGCTTTGATTCCGTCATTTTCAAGCGCGGACTGCAACCGTTCAAATTCAGACACGGGCATAGATTTAAAAAAACGAAATTCACCTTCCGACGCGGAAATTTCTTCCGAATCGTTTTTTTTCGTTTTTTCTGAACTGCGCAATTTGAAAAAACTGAAAGCCATCGGAATAAAAGACAGCAACTCCACCGAACCGACGATAAGCACACAAACAAAATGAACGTCGAGAGGAATTTGGGTAAATTCACTGATGATTGTCAATAATGAACCCGCAACCGCCGCAGACATTAGGACAGTAAGCGACCAAAAATTGATTTTGGCATACACCGCTTTTTTGCGTTTATTCCGGCCGTTTTCGGGCAAATCCCCGTCTGGCATTAACCGCTCCTCCCGTTAAATTACCGTTTATCTTTTAAATTATGAAACGACACAGCTTAAAAAGTAAAATATATCAGCACGCGCATCTTGCTTGCAGGCGGTTGTGTGCCTACGCTGATATTCTGCCATACTGATATCCTGCGGTAAAAATCCCAATGGAAACAACGTGAAATCGCGCTTCCCTGTTTTTATTCAGGAAAACAGAGAAGGGTGCTCGGCTTTGATCTTCGTAAAAGAATCCTTGAGGTAGCCGAACTCAGGGAGACGCGCGGTGAACGCATCGATTTCGTCCGGTTTGATGCGGTGCCACCATTTTTTGGTGAGGGGAATTTTTCCCTCCCTGAGATCGCACACGTGAAAGACGTAACAGGGGACGTTCTGAAAGCTGTTGTAGCGGGCGGGCAGGATCCTGCGCGCTTTCGTCGCCGTATTGAGCGCGCTCATATCGATGTAGCAGATATACTTTTTCGTCGTACACAGCCGGCAGGCGCGCTCTAAAAGCCCCGTTTCGCGGATCAGCTTCATATTCATCAGCATCACGCCGCTCTGAAAGTATCTGGTCAGGCGATGTTTATCCTTCCGCCCCGCGATTTCCACTCCCTCCATATCGAGGTTATAAAAATCCGTCAGGTCGTCTTTTACGATGCAGTCCGTGTCGAGGTAGAGAACCTTGTCGGGAATTTCCCGAACGAGGTGCGCGACCAGCCGCACGGTGACGTAATACGAGTAATATTTGTTGTGCAGATTGGGGCCGAACAAAAGCTTTTCGCGGAACAGATCGGAGACGTCCACCGTCGTAAAGCGGCTTTCGGGATTTTTCTCTTTCAGAATCCTGTCTAAAAATGCGGTCTGTTCGGGGGTGGTCTTTTTCCCCTTCGGGTTGTATTCGGGGATTTCCACCGTCAGGTTGATCACGTTCAGGGGCGCGCCGTTCGTTTTCACCAGGGAAAGAACGGACAGCAGCAGCTGCGGAAACATGCGGTTATCCGCACAGTAGTAAATGTTGATCATAAAAACTCCCTTGTATCGTATAAAATCGGAATCCGGAAAAGCGCGTTTTCACCGAGATAAAATGATGTCCACGGCCTCCGCCAGATCGTTCGCTTTCCAGTCGGCTGGGGGATTGCCCGTCGCCGGCCGGTCGGAGGAAACGAGCACGGTCTTTAACCCTGCGTTGATCCCCGTCTGCACGTCCGAATCGGCGTCGCCGACGAAGTAAGAGCGGGCGCGGTCGATCGTGAACCGCTCGCATGCCGCGTCCACCATTCCCGTTTTGGGCTTGCGGCATCCGCAGTCGCATTTCAGCTCTTCCACTTCTCCCGGGAATCCCCTGTCCGGATGGTGCGGACAGAAATAAATCGCGTCCAGATACCCGCCCTCTCTGCCGAGTTCGGTTTCCAGCTTGTTGTGGATTGCTCCGAGCCCCTCGAACGTACAGTCGCCGCGGGCGATCACCGGCTGGTTGGTGGCGAGAATCGCGAGATACCCGGCGTCGTTGAGCCGCTTGACGGCCGCCCCCGCGCCGGGGAAAACTTCCAGTTCGTCCGGCGTGCGGATAAAGCCCCTGTAGCGGTTGAGCACGCCGTCGCGGTCCAAAAAGACGCACGGTTTCGGGGCGCCGCGCCTTTTTTGGGCGGGGATTCCCGCCTTTACTTCCCGCTCCACCGCCTGAAAGCGTTCGGGCGTGCCGACGTCCTTGATGTATTCTGCGGAAGAATAGGCGTATACGGGGCGCCCATTTTTGACCCGATCGTAGATAAAATCCCGCTCGAGGTTGCATTTTTTCGCTTCGGTGAAATAGTCGAACGCCGATTTTTCAAAGAGGAAAAACCCCGCGTTGACCTTGTTCGCGTACCAGCAGCGCCGCTCGTTTCCCTTAAAATCTATTTCCGTCACGCGGTCGCTGCCGTCCGTGACAATGAGGTCGCTGTCGTACGGGTGGCTGTTGGGGTGTGCAAGAAGGGTGATCTCCGCCCGCTTTTCGCGGTGAAAGGCGAGCATGGAGGCAACGTCTATGTCGAACACCGTGTCGCCCGAGCAGACGAGCAGGGTATCCTCGAAAAAATCTTTGGCGTAAAAGAGCGCCCCGCCCGAACCCAGCGGCTCGGACTCGATCAGATAGAAGATTTTGACGCCGAAGCGGCTGCCGTCTCCGAAATAATCGGTGATTTTTTCATGTAAATGCCCCACCGTAAAGAGAAAGTCGGTGACGCCGCATCGCTTCAAAGATTCCACCGCCCGGAGGAGAACGGGCTTGCCGTCCATCTCCGCCATGGGCTTCGGGACGGTTCCTCCCGTCAGAGAGGAGAGGCGGGTCCCCTTGCCGCCTGCCAGAATCAGCGCCTTCATGCCCGGTCCTCGACGATCCAGCTTTCCACGCCGTTTTTGCTGAATTTCACGGGGTACGTGGTGCCCGAAAGCTGTTTTAAAGCGTCGATCAGTTTCTGCCGGTCGATCGGCTCGCAGTAGATCATCACCATGCCGCCGCCGCCCGCGCCGGATACCTTGACCGCCTTCGCGCCGTTTGCGAGCGCGTAGTCGATGGTGCGTTCCAGTTCGCGGTTGGAGACGACGGAAGAGGTCTTTTTCTTCTCCTGCCAGGCGGCGGAAAGCATCTCCGCAAAGGAGGGGAACGAGCCGGTTAAGACGGCGTCCTTCATGCGGTAGGCGCTCTCCTTGATGCGGTGCATGGCTTCGATGGTCTTTTTATTTTTATTCTGGGTGTTTTTGATCTGTTCGTTGATGATCTTCGCGGAGCTGCGCGATCTCCCCCCGTAATAGAGGAGAAGGGAGCATTCCAGCTCGTTCACCAGCTGTTTTTCCAGGCGGAGCGTGTTGACGATCGTAGAGCCGTCCTGCTTGAATTCGATGAGATTAAATCCCCCGAAAATGGCTGCGTACTGATCCTGCTTCCCGCCCGAAAGGTTCAGGTCTTCCCGCTCGATCTCGTAGGCGAGCTGCGCCTTTTTGTATTCGGGAAGCCCGAGGTTCAGCCAGCGGTCAAAGGCTTCCAGAATCGCCACCACCATGGTGGAGGAAGTGCCCAGACCGCTGCCGATGGGCGCGTCGTTGGAGGTGGACATGATGAAGGAAAGCGGCTTTCCGCCGTTGAATTCTTTCACGATGCGATTATACACGCCCTTATGTAAAATGAGAACGTCCCCGTCGATGTCGAGGTGCGGGGCGCTGTCGTATTCGGCGGCGTTGTCGTTGTCGTAGGCGACGAATCTGATCTTTCCGTTGTCCGTCGGGACGATGGTGCAATAGGCGTACATGCCGATGGTGGCGTTGAAAACCGCGCCGCCGTACTCGTTGCTGTAATCGGGCAGGTCGGTGCCCCCGCCCGCGAAGCCGATTCTAAGTGGCGCTCTTGATCTGATCTGCATTCCGTCTCTCCTCGATAATTCTTCTGTATTCGTTTTCCAAAAGCGCGGTTGCCTGCGCCCAGGTCGTGTACAGGGTTCTGCTTGCCGTTTTGCCGATCGCTTTCAGCCTGCCGCGGTCGGCGACCGCTTCCAGGATCCGCCCGGCAAACGCTTCGGGCGTATTGTCCGCCAGAAATCCGTTTTCCCCGTCCGCGATGTCGTAAGCCGCATTGCTGTCCCGGATAAAGACGCCCGGGGTTTCATGCGCCGCCGCATCCACTTTCACCAGCCCGAAATTATCGTAAAGGGAGGGGAAGAGGAAGAGATCGGCGCGAGCGTAGAGGGAGGGCATCTGCACATCCGGCACGAAGCCGCAGAATTTGCAGATATCCGCCAGCCCCGCCTTTTTCGCGTATTCGGTGTGATAGGAGAAGTCCATGCCGTCCCCCGCGAGGAAAAAGCGGAATTTCAGCCCCCTTTCGCGGCAGATCTTCAGCGCGTCCAGAATAAAATCGATGCGCTTCAATTTCACGATCCGCCCGACGAACAGGAAGATCAGCTCGTCTTCCCCCACGTCGTATCTTTCTTCAAACTCCCGCTTTAACGGCCCCAGATCGGCGGGTCTCGCCATATTCGTCCCGAAGGGGAGATATGTGAATTTGCCGGTATAGCCGAACGAGCGAGCCTGTTCCGCCACCTTTTCGGAGCAGACGAACACCTCGTCGAAGCGGTTGTACATCTTTCCCATGTTCTGTACCACTTTTTCCGCCATCGCGTCGTTTTTAAAGATCTTCTGAAAGATCGGGCGCATGTTGGAGTGGAACGTCGCCACGGCGGGAATATTCTTTTCCTTTGCGTAAGAGAGGGCGAACTTCATCATGTTGAAGGGCGAATGCACGTGCACGATGTCGAAGTTCTGCCGGTAGATATCCCTCTTGAATTTCTTGTCCAGCTGGGGGATCCCGCTGTAAGAGCCGTAAAAGGGTATTTTGATGGAATTAAATCTACGGATGGGATAGGGGAAATCCCCCGTTTCTTTTCCCGCCTTGGGGACGATGGCAAGCACGTCGTTTTTCCCGGTCAGATTGACGAGGTAATTGTGCATGCAGTTTACGACGCCGTCGACGTTGGGAAAATACGCGTCCATTCCCATCAGGATTTTCAGCCGATCCTGCATAGACTCTCCTTTTCAGTGATTCAATCGCGTTACTGCTATTTTAGCACCATTTGAGAAGAATGACAAGTGTTTTTGAGAAAACCGCGGCGCTTTCGCCGTATTTCGTCCGGTTTCGCCGCGATAAAGAGGGAACCGGCCGGCATTTTTTGGAAAAGACGGCGGGAGATTGCGCTTTTTTCCGGTGCGATTTGCCGCTTTTTTGCAAAAAATTATGAAAAGTATGTGAAAGTATTTGACTTTTTCGCGATTATGTTTTATTTTAAAGAAAATCCGCAGAGATAGTTAATAAATTATGCAATTTTATGCAACGACGGCGTTTATACGCCGATTTTTGCGTTTCGTTTTGTATGGAATCGGAATTTGCGCGCGGATATTGCGCAGACTGATGATATGCTGCGAGCTGGGGAAGAGAGAATCGGATTTTTGCGGATGGCCGGAGGAACGTTTATGAAAAAAACAGCGTTGCTTGTTTTGGCGTTTTTTGCGGCGGCGCTCTTCGGGTGTGCGGATTCCCCTGCCGGCGGCAAACTGAAATTCACCTTGTACGTGGACGGTGCGATTTGGCGGGAAATCCGTTTCGAGGCGGGGGACAGCGTGGCGCTTCCTTCCCCTTCGGGCGAAAACGCCGTGTTCTTAGGCTGGTTCTGCGACGAGGATTTAAAAGAGCCTTTCGCAGAAAGGCTCTTTTACGACCGCAGCTATACGCTCTACGCGAAGATGACGGAGCTTCCCGATTATCCCCGTCCGCCGTCGGGTGCGGCTGTATTTTTATAAGCCGAAACGAATTTTTATCCGATTTTTTGCCGGAGTTTGCGTGAAAAAAGGATGAAAAAGCCGTTTTGAGGCGCAAATTGACAAAAAACGCGTTTTTTTGTCGGAATAGTGCCGAGATGTACTTGACAAACCTACCTTATAATTTGTTATAATAAATAGAATGGACGGGTATTCCCGTCCTGCGCCCGTACGGGCGATGAAAGACAAAAAACCCGGCCGCTTATGCGGCGGAGACGAGAATCAAGGAGAATAAAAATTTTGGTTAGAAAAAGATGGAAACTGGCGCAGAGCGTTCTGACGCTGCTGCTCTGCGTGACGTTGGCTTTCGGCTCGTTCGGCGATGCGGGCGCGGCGGCACAGTCCGTCGGCGGCTCCTCCGCGGAAAAGAGCGGAAAGGGCGTGACCGTCGCTTCCGCCGACGGCGTGAATTCCGAGCTGGATCAGCTCGCTTTGTCCGATGAAAATGCCGAGGAGGGCTTTCTTTCGGACAACGACCTGGTCTGGGTCATCGCCGTTTTAAAGGGAGACAGCCTCCTGGATACCGCGAAGGCGGAAAACGTCGCGGTGGACGAATACGCGCGCTCGGAGGAGGGCGCCGCGCAGAATGCCGCGCTGATCAGTAAGCAGGATTCTTTCGTGCGTTCGCTGGGCGGGCTGGCGAAGGATTCTTCCTACCATTATACCTCCGTCTTTAACGGCGTTGCGCTGCAGATCCGCTACGGCGACCTCGAAAAGCTGGAGAACAACAGCAACCTCAAGGACGTGATCCTTTCGGATACGTACGCCGTGCCCGAAGCCGTGACGGAAAACCTCGTCAACGTCTGGGAAGATACGGGGATCTACAAATCCGAAAACGTCACCGATTATACCGGGCAGGGCACGGTCGTTGCGGTGCTCGACACCGGGCTGGATTACACGCACAGCGCGTTCCAGATGAAAAATTTCCCCGACCTCGACACGGATAATCTCGCCATCACGCGGGACGACGTGGCGGCGAATTTCGATTTTCTCGCGGCAAAAGCGCTGAGCGAGGCGAAGGCGGAAGCGGAGGACAAGGAGTCCACGCTGCAGGCGGACGACCTCTATATCAGCGAAAAAGTGCCGTTTGCATACGATTATGCGGACAGCGACGCTGACGTCTACCCCGTCAACGATCACGGCACGCACGTGGCGGGCATCATCGGCGGAAAGGACGACGTCATCACGGGCGTCGCCGTCAATACGCAGCTCGCAATCATGAAGGTCTTTGAGAACAAGGACGAAGGCGCTCCCACCACGGCGATTCTGGCGGGGCTTTCGGACGCCGTCGTCATGGGCGTGGACGCGATCAATATGTCCCTCGGCTCTTCCTGCGGCTTTACGCGCGAGGAGGACGACGATGCCGTCAACGAAATTTACGATTCCATCAAGGAAGCGGGCATCTGTCTGATCGTCGCCGCAAGCAACGACTACAGCTCCGCTTATAACACCAAGTGGGGGAACACCAACCTCGCCTCCAATCCGGATTCGGGCACCGTCGGGTCTCCCGCGAGTTACGAGGCTTCCATGGCGGTCGCGAGCATCAGCGGCGTCAAGACGGCGTATCTCGTCGCGGACGGCGAAAAGGACATTTATTTCAAGGAGAGCGCCAAGTCGAACGGCGATAACAAAAACTTCGTCAGCGAAATGCTGGGAGACAAATCGGAGGGAACCTTCGATTACGTCGTCGTCCCCGGCACGGGCGAAACGGGCAACTACGCGGGGATCGACGTGACCGGCAAGATCGCCGTGATTAAGCGCGGTATCTCCACGTTTGAGAACAAAATCGATCTCGCCCAGGAAATGGGTGCGATCGGCGTCGTCATTTACAATAACGTCTCCGGTACGATCAGCATGTCGATCGGAAAATCCACCATTCCCTCCTGCTCCGTCACGATGGACGTGGGCAAATATCTCGAAGAGAAGGGCTCCGGCACGTTCTATCTCAGCAAGAGCAATCTCGCAGGTCCCTTTATGTCCGAATTCTCCTCCTGGGGCGTGCTCCCCGATCTCGAGCTGAAGCCGGATATCACCGCGCACGGCGGCGACATCTATTCGGCGGTCAGAGAGGGGTATGATCATTACAGCGGTACCTCCATGGCGTGCCCGAACATGGCGGGCGCGATCATTCTGATCCGCCAGTACGTCAAGGAAAAATTCCCCGAACTTTCCCCGTATGAAGTGACCGAGCTGACGTATCAGCTGGTCATGAGCACGGCTACGATCGCCTATAACGAGGTGGGCAATCCCTATTCGCCCCGCAAGCAGGGCGCCGGGCTCGCGGATATCGGAAAAGCGGTGTCCACGGGCGCCTATCTCTACGTGGAAGGCGAAAACAAGACCAAGCTTTCCCTGGGGGACGACCCCGCGAAAGACGGCGTCTACACGCTGAAATTCAACCTGAAAAATCTCTCCGAAACCGCGCTCTCTTACCGGATCGATCCCATCGTCATGACCGAGTCCCTGTCTGCGGACGGATTTACGGTCGCCGAGATGGCGTATATGCTGGAGGACTGCACGTTCTCTTACAGCACTAAGACGATCGAAGGGCCGGGCGGCAGGGTGACCGGCGATACCGTCACCGTGCTCGGATCCAGCGACATCGAGCTTACGGTTGAGATCCGCCTTTCGGACGCGGCGAAAAAATACCTCGACGATAACTTTATCAACGGCATGTACGTGGAGGGCTACGTCGAGCTGATTTCGCAGAATAAAGACGCGATCAACCTCAACATTCCCTACCTCGCGTTTTACGGCGACTGGACGCAGGCTCCCATGCTGGATGTCACGCAGTACGAAGAAGGCGAATCCGCCAACGATCCCTCTATTCTGGAGGAAGATAAGCTGACGGCGGACGTGATCGGCACCATTCCGGTCGGAGAATTCCGCATTTCCCAGGGCAACGGCGAGTACGACGAGGCGTACTGGGGGATGGGGCTGACCGGTTACACCCTCGCGGACGGCTACGAGACGCCCGTCGCGATCGAAGACAAAGCGTCCCTCTCTCAGAACCTGGACGGGGCGTTCAGCCTGCGCGGCATTTCGGCGGGTCTGCTGCGCGGCGCGAAACGCACCGAAATGAGCATTTACGACGCGTATACCGGCGAACAGGTCTTTACCCGCACGACGTATAATTCCCGCAAGGCCTACGGCATGAGCGGGTCGGGCGGGCTGATCGAGGTCGACTTCAACGTGAACGAGCTGGGGCTCGCAAACAACCGCAAATATACCTTTGAGATGGAGTGCTTCCTGGACGTGGAAGGGGATCAGAATCCCTCGAAAAACACCTTCTCGTTCAGCTTCTATATCGACAACGAAGCGCCCGTGCTAGTCGAGGAAGAGACCGTTCTGAAATATGACTCAAACGCCACGACGGGCAAGATCACCCGCCGCTATCTCGACCTCGCGTTTTACGATAATCATTATATACAGGGATTCTATCTGACGACCTACGACTCGGTGGACAGCGAGGGCAATCTGGTCAACAGCGAGTCTCTGTTGGACGGCATGATTCCCACGCCCGACTTTACGCGCGGGAACGTCAACAACTATAAGCTGGATATCACGGAATACTGGACGAAGATTCAGGCGAAGGGCGGAAAACTCTACGTCGAAGTCGTGGACTATGCGAAGAACAAACAGGGGTATTTCCTGACGCTCGACGACGTGATCTCTCCCATCGAGGGGATCTCCTTCAAAGAAACTTCAAAAGACCCCGTAACCGGGGAGGAAATATACCGCGGCTATACCGTCCGTCCGAACGGGCAGGTGGATCTCAACCGCTATATCATCGTGGAGCCCAGGGGCGTCGTCACCGACTCCGTCGTCTGGACGTCTTCGGATGAGAGCGTCGCCACGGTGGTGGACGGCATCGTCACGGGGATAGCCGGGGGCGATCCCGATCAGGAGAGAACGGCGACCATAACCGCCGCTTCTCCGGACGGAAAATATCAGGCATCGCTGAAGATCACCGTCAAGGGAACGCCGTTAGACGATATTTCGATCACGGGCATTACGCTCAGCGAGACCGTGCTCAACCTGCTGGTGGGCGAAACGCGGGAGATCACCGCTACGGTCACGCCTTACAATACCACCGTCAAGGATTACGAGCTGGTGTGGAGCTCCGGCGACGCCGCGAAACTCAAGATCGAGCAGACGGACGACCCGAATACGGTGAAACTCACCGCGCTCGAGAGCACTTACGACAGAAAGACGACGACGAACCGTTCGTTTACGCTGGTCGTCTCCATCAGAGGTACCTCGATTTCCAGTTCCTGTACGGTTTCCATCGAGGATGAATTCGAGGTGGAAGGGCGCTACCTCAAGTCCTACAACGGGCGGGGGGATGAAAACGGCGTCGTCACCGTGCCGGACGATCTCGGCATCGTCAATATCTACCGCTACGCGTTCATGAACAACCCCTATATCAAAGAAATTATCCTTCCCGAAGGGGTGGAGGAGATCGAAGAAGCCGCGATCTACGGCTGCGAAAATCTCGAAAAGGTCGTACTCCCGGAAAGCTGTACGAAACTCGATAAGTGGGCGGTCGCATGGAACCCGAAACTCAGCGACATCAATTTGGAGCACGTCGTATCCATCGGCGAGCTGGCGTTCTATAACAGCCAGTCGCTGGAGGCGGTGGATCTCTCGCACGTCGCGTTTATCGGGCCGTATGCGTTCGGCATGTGTCAGAAACTCAAGCGCGTCGATCTCTCCAACCTCAAGTATATGGGCAACCAGGCGTTTGTCCAGTGCACCGGACTGGAAGAGATCGTGACCGGACCCTATACGCCCATCGGGGATTATGCCTTTGCGCTCTGTTCCTCGCTCACGTCAGTGGAGCTGAACGGAACGGATGTCGGCACCTATGCGTTCGCGCAATGCACCGCCCTGACGAAGGTCACCGTGAACGGCGACGTCGCCTCCATCGGCGCCTATGCCTTCTACGGCTGTACGGGGCTTGATACGCTGGATTTCCGCGGTACGGTCGGGGAGATCGGGGATTTCGCGTTTGCGAATTGCACCGCGCTGACCGAAGTAAAGCTGCCGAACGGCCTGAAGACGCTCGGGTACGGCGCGTTTGCGGAGTGCTCGGCGCTCAGCAGTGTGACGGCGAATACGGAGACGCAGCTGACGGACGTCGGCATCGCGGCGTTTGCCTATACCTCGGTTGAAGCGTTTAAGGTGAGCCCCGGCAGCAAATATCTGGAAGCACAGGACGGCATTCTGTACGACAAGGGCCTGAAGACGCTGGTGCTCTTCCCCTTTGCGAGCACGATCGCGCGGACGACGTTCGTCGTCCCCGAATCCGTCGCCGTGATCGGCGCGGGCGCGTTCAGCTATGTGCAGAATCTCAATACCGTGAATTTCTCGAATGTGGAAAGGGTGGAATACGGCGCGTTTGCCTATTCAAACCTGACGGCGATGAGCGGGACGGGCAACATCCGCCATATCGGCGATTCCGCTTTCTATCAGACTGCGCTCAAAAAGGCGGAGGTTCCCGCCAACGCCGAATATATCGGCAATTCCGCGTTTGCCTATACGGACGCAAGTTCGTCCGCCTATCAGATCGTCATTCCCGAAAGCGTCACGTACATGGGCAACAATGTATTCGCCTACTGCACGGGCGTGAGCGGGTTTGAAAACCGCTCTTCGCTGGAAGAGATCCCCTACGGCGCGTTCGCCTACTGCACCGGGATCGTATCGATCACGGCGGATATGTTCGGTTCTGCCAAGCGCGTCGGCGATTTTGCCTTCGCCGGCTGCAGCAAACTGAAGAGCGTGAGCTTTGACGGCAGCGATATCGCTGCGATCGGCGAGGCGGCGTTCCAGGGCTGCACCGCGCTGACGTCCGTCACGCTCCCCGCCGGAATGACGGAGATCGCCCCCTATACGTTCGCGCAGACGGGGCTCACCGAAATCGTCGTACCCGAAACGGTTACCTCCGTCGGGGAATACGCCTTCTATGAGGCTGCGGAGCTCAGCAACTTCTATTATACGGCGGGCGGCAGGAAAGTCGCCGGCTTCAACAACATCGTATCCGTCGGCGAGAGCGCATTCTTCAACACGAACATCGAGTCGCTCGACGCGCCCAACCTCGAGATCATCGGCGCAAGCGCGTTCGCTTATACGGCGGAAAACGAAAAGAAACCCTTAAGCAGCGTAAATCTCCCGAAGGTGAAGGAAATCGGCGGCTATGCATTTGCCAACGCCGTAAACCTCACCTCCGCTCGGCTGAACATCGCTTCCGCCGAGACCATCGGGGAATTTGCGTTTTACAACAACGTCTCTCTCACGGCGGCGGAGATCCCCAACGCGAGATCGGTGGGCGCAAGCGCGTTCTACGGCTGCGTGAATCTCTCTTCCGTCCGGATGGACAGCGCGGAGACGATCGCGGCGGAGGCGTTCTCCGGCACGAAGATCTCCTCGCTCGAGCTGCCCGCTTCTTTAAGCGGCATCGCGGTCCGGGCGTTTGCCGGAATGGAGTCGCTCTCCGCGGTGACGGTTGCAGAGGAGAACGGGACTTACTTCGCAAAGGACAACGTCGTTTATCGCTATCTGCCCAAGGATCGCTACGAACTCACGTTCTATCCGCAGGCCAAGCAGAATAAGACCCTGACCATCCTCGAGAGCACCGTCAGGATCGAGGCGTATGCGTTTGCGGACAACAGGTATATCGAGACCGTCAACGCGCCGGATACGCTGAAAGCGATCGGCTCGGGCGCATTCTTCAATGCGAACGGGCTTAAGACGCTCAACTTGAACTGCGTGGTCGCGCCCGTCTTGGAGAGCGAATACGACGGCTCGCTGGGTATGACTTACAACAACTTTATCGTCGGCTACGGAGACGAAGCGTCGCTGACGGTCACCACGCCGAAAAACGCGCAGGGATACGATTCCATGCTGTGGTCCAAATATATCGGCGAGACCGAGACGCGTACGGACGTGCAGCGCCACGAGGATACCATTCAGATCGAAGACAATATCAAAGAATGGAACGTCGAAACGCTGACTGCGGACGACGTGACCGCGATCACCAATCTGAAGCGTCGCTACGATCTTCTGGACAGCGCGCAGAAAGCGTATATTTCGGCCGATCTCGTCGCGAAGCTGGACGAACTGGTCGCGCGGGCGGCGGAACTCGCCGAACAGCCGGAAGAAAAACCCGATCCCGACGAAGGAGATGAACCCGACGATCCCGAGGTGCAAGACGGCTGCGGCAGCGCCGTCGCGGCGGAGCTGTCGGCGGGCGTTCTCCTGATCGGAGCCGCGCTCTTCGTCTTCCGCAGAAAGAGAGCCTGATGCGTGACGGGAGGTTAGAGATGAAAAGAAAAATTTTACTTTTGATACTGGCTTTGCTTGCGGTCTCCTTTACCGTGGCGGCCTGTAAGGAAAAGACGCTTTACACCGTGACGTTCGAGACCAACGGCGGTTCGCCTGTCGCAAGTCAGACGCTTGAACCGGGCGCGGACATCGTCGTTCCCGGAGATCCGGTCAAGGAAAACTTCAAATTCGCCGGGTGGTACAGCGACGAGAAATTCTCGTCCGAATACCGGTTCGGCAAAATGCCGTCCTCCGATCTGACGCTCTATGCGCTGTGGACGGGGGAGAAGACCTCCACCATCCGCTTCGATTCGGACGGCGGAACGCCGGTCGCGCCCCTGATCGCGCTGGAGGGAACGAAAATTTCCGCTCCCGCCGAGCCGACCAAAACCGGCTATGTGTTCAACGGCTGGTGGGACGGCGACGTGCGTTACAGCTTTGACAGAATGCCGGCGGAGAGCATGACGCTCACCGCCCGCTGGAACAGGGCGGACGCCTACGCTTACGTCACGTTCGTCGTGGACGGAGAAGATTACGACGTGGTCCCGGTGGAGAAGAACCAGGCGGTCGGAGCGTATGCGCTCACGCTGCCCGAAGGCGTTTCTCATACCGCGTGGAGCACGGACGAATACAGCGGAACGCCCTATGACTTTTCGCAGAAAGTGACGGGGGATCTGAAGCTGTACGCCACGACGTACAGCGAAGGGCTCTCCGTGCGCGGCGGCGTGGTCGTCGGGTATCAGGGCGGCAGTACGGTGGTCATTCCCTCCGTCTACAACGGGGAAACCGTCACCGCGATCGGCGAAGACGCATTTTTAGGCAACAAGACCATCGAGAGCGTAAAACTTCCCGATACGGTCACGACCATCGGCAAAAATGCCTTTTACCGCTGCGAATATCTCGTTGAAATCAATCTGACGAAGGAAATCACCTCTGTCGGCGCATACGCTTTCTATGCCTGCGAGCGCCTGAAATACGTCGGCTCTCTGGAGGGGCTCCGGGAAATCCCGGAAGGGCTGTTCGACGGCTGCCTTTCCCTCAGGGAAGTAACGGTTTCGGAAGCGCTTGAATCGGTCGGCGCTTACGCGTTTGCGGACTGCGCGGCGCTCAGAAGCGTCGCCTTCGGCGATTCTTTAAGTAAAATCGGCGACTACGCGCTGAGCTGCTCGGGCATCGTCTCGTTCAACGTGCCGAAGGCGCTCGCAGATTTAGGCGAAAACGTATTCGACCGCTGCGAGTCGCTCGCCGAGATCACCGTTTCCGAGGGCAACGCCGCGTTCAGCGTGCGCGAGGGAAACCTCTATCGGGACGGCAATTCCACATTTGTGCGATACGCTTCCAAACAGGACGGAACGGATAAGAACGAGACCGAATTCAGCCTTCCCGGCGGCGTTACGCAGGTTGCCGCAGGCGCTTTTTCGGGCAATACGACGCTGCAGTCCGTCTCGTTTGCGGACGCCGGCAATGGGCTGCGCTTCGAGCGGGGCGCGATGATGGGGATTCAGAATCTCCGGTCCGTCACGCTGAACGCCCTGCCCGAGAACGATGAAACCGGCATTTCCTACTTTTCCTATCTGTTCGGCGCCGAAACGCCGCTTGCGAACGGCACGGTCGGCGTTTACGTCCCCGCATCTCTGGAGACGGTCGTTTTGCTGGACGATATCGGAGCGCTGCCCGCGTACGCCTTCTACGGCTGCACGGGGCTGACGGAGATCAGGGGGCTGGAGACGGCGACCTATTTCGGCGCATACAGCCTCGCTTACACCGGCATCCGTCAGGTTTCAATCGGCGCAGACGTGACCGGTTTTGAGAACGACGATCCTGCGTCCGTGTTCATGGGCTGCATGAACCTGTCTGCGATCGAGATCGCAGACGGCGCGAAGATTTCCTTCCGCAGCTACGGCGGATGCGTTTATTCGGAAAATTTCACCGAACTGTATTTCGTCCCTGCGGCGAACAGCGATATCGAATACAGAGAAGAACTGAGAACCGTCCGCGCGAACGCGTTTTACGGGGCTAAATCCGTGGTGATTCCCGAAACGGTCACCGTCATCGAACAGGGCGCGATCGGGGGAGCCGGCGGCCTGCTCTCCCTCACCGTTCCCTTCATCGGCGGCGGCACGGAGGGGACGGATTATCTATTGTATCTTTTCGGCGCGACCAAGGAAGAAGCCGAGAACGCAGACGGCGTGACGGAGCCCAACTGGAAGAACGCCTCCAACGTTCCCGCCGCGCTCGCTTCCGTCACCGTTACGGGCGAGATCGACGAGATCGGAAATTTCGCGTTCGGGCTGATTACGTCTTTGAAAGAACTGAACTATCCCGCTTCTTCAACGATCACCCGCGTCGGCAAGTACGCGTTCAGCGGCACGCAGCTCGCGCAGCCCGTGTTCGGCACGGCGACGCAGCTGATCGATACGGGCGCGTTCAGCGAATGCCATCGGCTGACCGAGGTCGTGATTCCCGGAACCGTTCTGACGGTGGGGGACGAGGCGTTTTCCAACTGTGAAAATCTCTCCGCCGTGACGCTGGAAGAGGGCGTTGAGGAAGTCGGTGCAGAGGCGTTCGCTTCCTATTATACTGTCTATACGATCGTCGGCACGACGCAGACGCTGAACGGATATCATTCGGCGCTGGCGGAAATCAATCTGCCCGCCTCTCTGAAAACCATCGGCAGACTGGCGTTCATGTATGCCGGCGCGGATTTCCAGCTGACCGGCTCCTACGTCATCAGCGAAGTCAAATTCACCCTTGCGGAGGGAAGCCGGCTGGAAACCATCGGCCAGGCTGCGTTCGTGTGTTCAGGCATCTCATCCGAACTGAACCTGCCCGACACGCTGAAAGAGATCGCTCCCGAAGCGTTTTCCAGCTGCATTTATCTGGAAAAAGTGACGATCGGCAGCGAGGGGGGAAACAGCCTGCTGGAAACGCTGGGCGCGCTGTCCTTTTCCTCCTGTTCCAATCTGAAAACGATCATACTCAACAAGAACGTCGCTTCGGCGGAGGACGTCCCTGCGGTCGTCGGAATCCGTGATTCTCAAAATAATGTATATTACAGCCTGATCACCGGCTCTTCCGCCTGCGTGATTTACGTTCCCGACGCTTCTCTCGGATATTATCAGAGCGCCGAAATCTGGAGCAATTACATGGCGGAGTCCGTCAAAGGGCTGAGCGCTTACGAGGAGGAAAAAGATGCGTAAGAAAGTTGCGCTGGCCGCGATGGCAATCCTGATGTTCGCGGCGTTTTCGCTCGCCGCCTGCGGCGGGAACAGCTTTCATCCGAACCAGATCATTCAGCAGGGTTGGGACAACATCGTAACGCTGGATTTTAACGGCGGTTCTGCGGTTTCCTCTTCCTATGCGAAGCTGTATCTCAAGGACGGGGGAAAGATTCCCTATGACAAGCTGGTCGAAAAAGAGCTGATCCCCGTGCTTTCGGGGTATGTGATTGCCGGCTGGGCGCGCGGGGAAAAGGACGACGACGGCAACGTCACGTTTCAGACGAACGCCTCCGGAGAAGTCGATTACTGGGATTTTGACAACGACGTCGTACGGGACGAGAGCTTCACGCTCTACGCCGTATGGATCAGGCGGTACAGCGTCGTGATTTATTCTCCCGACGGAGAAGTCGCGGCGACCTATTATTTGCCGAATAACAACGATACGAGCGCGGAGATCACGGAAAACAATCTCACGAACGTGCTTCCCGAGCTCGACAAAGAGGCGAAACACACGTATCTGGACGAATTCTATTACAGCGAGGACATGACGGAGGACAGCCGCGTCACTTTCCCCTTTACATATGAAAAGGGAGAGGAGCGGGAGCTTTCCGTGTATGCGAGCTGGGTAGAAGGGAACTTCAAGATCGTCCGTACGGCGGACGACGTGAACACCGCGCTCCGGAACGGCAGGGGACTGTATCTCCTGAACGATGTCGACTGCGAAGGCAGAGAAATCAATATTTTGTCCGCTTACGGTTCGGAGATCGACGGAAACGGCTATGCGATCTATAACTTCAGGATCAGCCGCAGCCAGAGGGGCAGATTATCCGAGTATATCGGGCTCTTCGAGCGGATCACGGACAACGCATATATTCACGATATCACCTTCCGCGACTTTACCGTGACCGAAGTGAACGAGGGCGCTCCCACCGATATCTCTGTCGGGATCTTTGCCGGCTCGGTCTCTTCCGGAGCCCGCTTTGAAAACGTAACGGTGAACGGTACCGTTCAGTACACGATTCCGGACGGGTACGAAGCGGGAAGCAATCTCTTCATCGGAAGAATCTGCGGAAATGAAACCGGCTTGAGCGAAGAACAGCTGGCAGGCATTACACTCGATGGGACGCTGGAAACAATTCCCGTTCCGGAACAATAAAAGGAGGTCAAAATGACAGGCAAACATTCAATGAAGAAAATCGTCAGAAACGCTATCCTCTTCGTGATGGTGATGGCGTTTGCCGTTTCCGGAACGGCTTGCAGACAAAAGGTGACGGAAGATACGCCCGTCCGTATTTCCATCGACCCGGTGGACGGCGTTTTCAATCCCTTCTTCTCTACGTCCGGTCCGGACAGCACGGTGATCGGTCAGACGCAGCTCGGCATGATCACTACGGATAAAGACGGCAATCTCGCCTGGGGAGAAGACGAGGCGTGCGTCGTATACGATTATTCGTCTTTCACGACCGGCTCGAAAGAGACGCAGGCGAACCCGGACGACTATTCGGATTTCTACACCGACTACTACTTTGCGATCAAGGACGATATCGTGTTCAGCGACGGAACGCCGCTCACCATCCGCGACGTCCTGTTCAATCTCTATATGTACCTGGATCCCGTATTTTCCGGCTCCGCAACGCTGTATTCGGTGAATATCAAGGGACTGGAAGAGTACAGAACGCAGTCCGGCAACGCCGCGGATCAGGAGGGCCTGGAAGATACCATCCGCGTGAGAGCAGAGCAGGCGATCAGCGATATCATCGCGTGGTGCGACGATTCCGCCGCGCCCCTTTCTTCCCTCACCGAGACGCAGCAGGGCTATATCGACCGCGCCAAAGAGTATTTCCAGGAAGAAATGAATTCGGACTGGACGGCGGCGGAAACCTATGCGGGCGAGAAGAACAACGACTATAAAGACAGATACGGTCTGCACGAAGCGTGGGAGATTTTCCTCTACATGTATTCTCCGCTCGGCGGCATCACCGTCACGGCGAAACCCAATCCGGGCGGCAATACGACGTATGAAGTGCAATACAACGGCTGGGATAAAAAGTCCGATAGCGAAAAGACCAAGGATGCGATCTTAACCAGCCTGTTCGAGGGCTACCTCGGAGACTCCGTCCGCCTTCCGCTTTTAAAGAAAAACATCAAGGATATCTTTGCGGGCGCCTGGGTGACCACTTCCAACATCGAAGACTACATCCGTGCGGCCGAGCGCGGCAAATATTTCGAGGAAATGGTGGAAGAAGAGGGCGAACTGCCGTTTAAGAACATCGAGGGAATCCGCGTGGAGCAGAGAACCGATCTCCCTACCAGCGCAAGCGGCAGCACGCGCAAGCTGGATAAGAGCAGAGACGTTCTCCACATCAGAATCGACGGGGTGGACCCGAAAGCGATCTACAACTTCTCCTTCAGCGTTTCCCCGATGCACTATTACTCGGACAGCGAGCTGATCGCGGCGGCGAAAGCGGATCAGGGGATTTACACCGAAGACGGCGGCTCCAACTTCGGCGTGGAATACAGCTCTGTCGAATTTATGGACAGAGTGCGCGCGAAGCGCGTTCCCATGGGCGCCGGCCCCTACAAGGCGAGCTCGTCCAACTACAACGACTTCTATAACAACAACTTCGTCGGCTACGAGAGAAACGACCTGTTCCTCCTGGGCGCCCCCAAGATCAAGTACATTCAGTACAAGGTCGTATCGGCGCAGCAGAAGGTGGGCGTCGTCATCGGCAACACCAAGGAAGTGGAGTTTTCGGATACTTCGGCGACGGCGGACGTCAATAAGCAGATCACGGAAGCACAGGCGAGCGATAAATCCATCGGCGCGGACGACGCGTGGACGAACGGCTACGGTTATATCGGAATCAATGCCAAATACGTCAAGGATATCGATGTCCGCCGCGCGATCATGATCTCCTTCGATTCCTCGCAGATCCAGACATATTTCGGAGATATGTCTCTCGCGTCGCCTATCTACCGCCCGATGTCCAAGGAGAGCTGGGCGTATCCGGATGACGCAACGGACTATTTCTGGAACGACAGCGTCGCGGACGAACTGGGCGGCGGCTCTTATCCGACATTCAATGAAGAACAGGCGATCGAGAGAATTACCAACCTGGTCGTTCAGGCGGGCTATACGAACGTCACTTCGGACGGAATCCGTTACAGAACGTCGGACGATATCCTGAAGTTTACGTTTACCATCGCCGGTTCGGAAGAACAGCACCCCGCGCGCGGGACGTTTGAACGGGCGGAAGAAATCCTCGAAAAGTGCGGTTTCGATATCACCATTCAGAACGACTCCAACGCCCTGAGAAAGCTGGCAAGCGGCTCCCTTGCGGTATGGGCGGCGGCATGGTCTTCCACGATCGACCCGGATATGTATCAGGTCTATCACATGGACAGCCAGGCGACCAGCGTGGACAACTGGGGATATGACGTGATCCTGGACGGCGGCGCCAGCGGGGACTATTACAGGGAATATGACCTTATCCTCGAGCTCTCCGACCTGATCGACGAAGCGAGAGAATATACAGAGCGGGAGGATCGTATTCCTCTCTATCATCAGGCGCTCGACCTCGTCATGGAACTGGCGGTGGAGTATCCGCTGTATCAGAGAAAGGACGTGTTCGTCTGGAACGGGAACGTGATCGACAGCGAGACGCTGTTTAAAGACGTGACATCCTACGCGAGCCCGCTTGCGTATATCTGGAACGTCAACCTGAATTACTGAGTTTCATCCGAAAAAACCTCACCCCGCCCCGATTCAGGGGCGGGGAAAAGGAGTTTAAATGTCTTATAAGTATATCATCAAGAGAATTCTGTATTCCATTCTCGTTCTGTTCCTGGTCTCTCTCTGCATTTATCTGCTGGTCCGCTGTCTGCCTTCCGACTACGTCGACAAGAAGTACGAAGCGCAGCTGAATCAGGGCGTCGTCACGCAGGAATTCATCGACGAGATGAAGGCCATTTACGGGCTGGACGACAATTCGTTTTTCGGTATCATCAAGGGGTACTTCAAGTGGCTGGGGAACGTCTTTCAGGGGAACCTCGGCATGTCCTTCAAGTATGAGGCGCCGGTCAACACCGTCATTGCGGAGTCGATGTGGATCTCCTTCGGGGTTTCCATTCTGGCGTTCATTCTGCAATATCTCATAGCGGTGCCGCTGGGCATCAAGGCCGCGACCAGCCAATACAGCGCGTTCGATTACGGCGTCACCGTCTTTACGGTCATCGGTATTTCGCTCCCGTCCTTCTTTTTGGGAACGCTGCTGATCAAATTCCTGGGGCAGGATCTGGGATGGTTCCCGATGCAGGGAATCTCGTCCTACCAGGAGATCGTGGGGATAGAGGGCGTGCTGGACGTCCTGTGGCATCTCGTACTGCCGATGGTGACGGTCGTTCTGGTATCGCTGGGCGGACTGATGCGCCATACCCGCACGAATACGCTGGAAGTGCTGAATTCGGATTACATACGCACGGCGCGCGCGAAGGGGCTCTCTGAAAAGAAAGTCATCTACAAGCACGTGTTCCGCAATACCATGATCCCCATGGTCACTATGATGGCGGGCGTCCTGCCCAGTCTGTTCGGCGGCATGATGATCCTCGAAGAGGTGTTCGCTTTGCCGGGAATCGGACAGAAAGCGTACGTCGCGCTGGGAGACGGCGATATCCCCTTTATCATGGGATACTGCATGTTTTTGGCAATTCTGACGGTGATCGGGACGCTTCTCACCGACCTCGCGTACATGCTCGTGGATCCGCGGGTCAAGCTGGAAAAGTAAGGGGGGAGTTATGGAAGAAACAAAAAATCTGACCTTAAACGAAACGCCCCTGGCAGAGGAGCCGGAAAAGGAGGAAGCGCTTTCCGACCGCGTCCGCGTCATATCGCCGGGCAGAATGGTGCTGAAGCGGTTTTTCCGCAGCAAGCTGTCCGTGATCGGGCTCTGCCTGATGCTGTTCCTGTTCCTGTTCAGCTTTATAGGCCCCCTGTTTACGGGATGGGAGCAAAACGAGATTGACCGCAGTATCCGGCAGGTCGTTTATTCTCCCAGTCAGCTGACGGACGACTGCTATTACGTCGGCGAGGTGGAAAATACCGTCGCGAAGCTCGCTCCTCCCATGTCCAGGAGCGAGGACGGACGCATTCATATTCTCGGTACGGACAAAGACGGGCGCGATAACTTCACGCGCCTGATGTACGGCGGCAGAATCTCGCTGACGCTGAGCTTGGCGGTCGTCATCATCAACACGATCATCGGCGTCATCATCGGCGGGCTCGCCGGCTATATCGGCAAGTGGCTGGATATGATCGTCATGCGAATTATAGACGTCATCAACTGTATTCCGACGCTGCCCATTCTGCTGATCGTCAGCGCGATACTGGACGCCTATAAAGACGTCATCGATCCACAGTATAACATCTACATCATGATGGGGATACTGACGTTGCTGAGCTGGACGGGGATCGCGCGGCTGGTCCGCGGGCAGATCCTGTTCCTCCGCGAACAGGAATACATGCTGGCGGCGGAGGCGGGCGGCTTTTCCACGGGGCGCAAGGTGTTCCGGCATCTGATCCCGAACATCATTCCTCAGCTGATCGTCAGTATGACGCTGAGCCTCGGGAGCATGATTCTCTACGAATCCACGCTCGCTTACCTCGGCCTGGGCGTTCCCGCGCCGAATGCTTCGTGGGGGCGCATGGTCAACCTCGCGAAAGACCCCGAGATTCTGGCGAATTACATCAACGTTTGGGCGCCGCCCGGCCTGTGCATCATTCTGGCGGTGCTTGGCTTCAACTTTGTCGGTGACGGGTTACGGGACGCGTTCGATCCCAAGATGAAGAGATAATTATGAGCGAAAAGAAAAAGACATTTGTTGTAAAAATTAAAGACTGGTACGCTCACGTCACGCATAAAGACGATCCGCATTATATTTCCGGGAAAGAGTCGCGTAAAATCACCAGGGAAAATTTCCGCATCACGCGCGCGTTCGAAAAGAAGAAAAAAAGAAAGAACGTGCCCGAATCCGAGTATACCGCCGCGATGAGAGATGAAAACAACATTCTCGAAATCGAGAACCTGCACACGTATTTTTATACGGATGCGGGCGTTTCCAAGGCGGTCAACGGCGTTTCGTTCGATATCCCGAAGGGCTCCGTCGTGGGCGTCGTCGGCGAATCCGGCTGCGGCAAGAGCGTAACCTCGCTCTCCGTCATGCAGCTGGTGCAGGCGCCGCAGGGGCAGATCGTCGAAGGGAGCATCCGTTTCCGCACGCGCGATTACGCGGTGGATGCGGACGGCAAATACATCCCGGTCTACGAGACCGTGACGGACGAAACGGGGCAGACCGCCGTCAAAACCGTTCAGAAACTGGATAAAAAGGGAAATCCGCTGACGGACAAAGAGGGCAACCCCGTCCTCGAGAAGGTCCAGGCGAAGGATAAAGAGGGCTTTCCCCTCTTTGAAATGGTGGATAAAGTTTACGATATCGCCAAGATGCCGATCAGCGCGATGAGAAAGATCCGCGGAAAGGAAATTTCCATGATCTTTCAGGAACCCATGACGAGCTTAAACCCCGTCTTTACCATCGGCAATCAGCTGGATGAAGTGGTCTTTCTGCATACGCCGGGCGCGGATGCCGCGTTCGCGAAAAAACGCTCCATCGAAATGCTGCAGCTGGTCGGCATCGCGATGCCGGAGAGCGTTTACGAGCGCTATCCGCACGAGCTGTCCGGCGGGATGCGCCAGCGCGTCATGATCGCGATGGCGCTCGCCTGTAACCCCAAGCTCATCATAGCGGACGAACCCACCACTGCGCTGGACGTCACCATTCAGGCGCAGATCCTCGAACTGTTGAAGGAGATCAAGTCCAAAGTAGAGGGAAGCATCATGCTGATCACGCACGATCTCGGCGTCATCGCGTCCATGGCGGACTACGTTGTCGTCATGTACGCCGGGCGCGTGATCGAGAAGGGAACGGTCTGGGATATCTTCGATCATCCCCTCCATCCCTATACGGTGGGATTGCAGAAGTCGAAGCCCGTCGTCAACAAAGACGTGGAGTGGCTCTACAACATCCCGGGCAACGTTCCCAATCCCATCAATATGCCTACTTACTGTTATTTCAGAGATCGCTGTCAGCGCTGCACCGCGAAGTGCAAAGGGGACTATCCCCCTCTCGTTCAGGTATCCGAAACGCACAGCGTCGCCTGCCATCTTTACACCCAGGGTGAAAAGGAGGACGTATGACCGAAGAAAAAATCCATTCCGCCCCCGCGCATGCGGAGACGGAGCCCATTATCAAAGTATCCGAGCTCTGTAAATACTTCGTCCTGGATAAGGACCTGCTCGGCCGCCCCACGAAGGTTTTGAAAGCGGTGGACAACGTTTCCTTTACCATCGAGAAGGGAAAGACGCTGGGAATCGTCGGCGAGTCCGGCTGCGGCAAAACGACGCTCGGGCGCACGATTTTACAGCTGCACCGCCAGACTGCGGGGAATACGTTTTTCTACGGCAGGACGTTTTCCGGCCTTGCGCCCAAATACGTTTCCAAGACTGTGCGGCATGCCTCCGAGCTGATTCAGCGGCAGAAGGCCGCAGAACGCCGCGCCGACGCGCTGGCGCAGACCGCGAAGATGGAAGAGGAAACGGCGGCGCAGAAGGCTTCGGCGATGGAGGAGACGGAGCGTACGTCGGCCGAGCGCCTGGCTGCGCTGGGCTTTACGGCGGAATCGCCCGCCGCGTTTTCCAAAGAACTGAAAGCGTGGATCCGTACCAACAGGGAAGACGCCGAAAAAACGGCGCAGGCAAAGGAAATTTACCGCGGATACATGGCGGTGAAGAAGGAATATGACAGAGCCGCAAAATTGGCAGACCGCGCGGATAAAGCCGCGCTCTCCGCCAAGCAGCACGCGCGCACGCTCTATATGAATATCGCGAGCGTCATCGGCGGTTTTATGGCGGCAGACGACCTGAAATCCCATGCGGGAATTCTGATCGGCAAGCTCGTCGCCAATGAGAAGGCGGTAAAAGCGGATAAGCGGTACCGCGCCGCGGCGATCCGCTTAGAGCGCGCGGAGGGAGAAGCGGAACGCGCGCTCGAACGGGAAGCGGCAGCGCTGAAACGGAACGTCGAAGACGCCGAGGAAGCGCGCGACAGGAAGATCGAAGAGATCAGTAAGAAAGAACAGGGCGGGCAGACTGCGGACGCAAAAGAAGCGGAAGCCGCATGCGCCCGCAAAATAGAACTGCTCCGCGCGAAGAGCGAGGAGAGAACCGCAAAGGCGAAAAAAGCGGGAGAGAAGCGCGTGGGAGAGGCCGAAGCGGCCTTGAAACGGGCGGAAGCGGAACGCGACCGGGCATTTTCGGAGAGAGACGCCGCGGGGGAGGCGCTTGCTAAGGCAAAAGATCCCTACCGCGGTCAGGCTGAATTTGAAGCATGCGAGCAATATGCGGAAGAGGGCGTCGACCTGGCGCGGCTGACCAATAAGGAACTCAGAAAGCTGAGAAAAGACCTGCAGATCATTTTCCAGGATCCCTATTCTTCGCTGGATTCCAGAATGTCCGTCGGCGATATCATCGGCGAAGGCATGCTGGTCCATAAGCTGGCGGTCGATCCCAAAAAGCGCAAGAAAAAGGTTTTGGAAATCATGAAGCGCTGCGGCTTGCAGGACTTCCACTACGATCGCTATCCGCACGAATTTTCGGGCGGACAGCGCCAGCGCGTCTGTATCGCGCGCGCTCTCGCGTACAACCCCGAGTTTATCGTCTGCGACGAACCCGTTTCGGCGCTGGACGTCTCCATTCAGGCGCAGATCATCAACCTGCTGAAGACGCTTCAGCAGGAGCTGCAGCTCACGTATCTGTTCATTTCGCACGACCTGTCCGTGGTTCAGCATATTTCGGACAACGTCGGCGTCATGTACCTCGGCAATCTGGTCGAGATCGGCAAAAAAGAGGATATTTTCGGCTCGCCCATGCACCCGTATACGCAGGCGTTGCTGTCCGCGATCCCCGTTCCCGATCCGCATTCCAAGATGAACCGGATCATGCTGGCGGGAGACATTCCCAGCCCGGCGAACCCGCCGAAGGGCTGCAAGTTCCATACCCGCTGCACAAAGTGCATGGAGATCTGCAAGAGCGTCCCCCCGAAATTCAGAGATTACGGCGATGGGCACAAGGTGGCGTGCCACCTGTATCCGCAGGACTGAACCAATGGCGAAGAAAAAGAAGATCTATCCGGATGACGACGGGCATACCATCTGCAACATGAACGTGGAGGGCATGCCCTGGTACGAGTCCGAACAAGTGAAGAAAAACCGGCAGAGCCTGAAAGAGGACGCGCCCACCAAAAAGGAGGTGCGCGCCATGATCAAAGCGCGTTTTTTGGCGACGCTCCCTTATTTTCTGAGCTGTCTGATTGCGTTCGGAATCGTCGCCTGCCTGATGTATCTTTGGCTGCGCTGAAAAAAGAGTTCTTCGGAACTCTTTTCGTTTTTTTGGTTTATAATGACTAAAATAAAGCGATACAGGATTATTTTGTGATAAAAAAGTTGTAAAATTTTGTCACACATGCTATAATAAAAAGAGAGAAAAGGGGATCCCCTTTTCCGTTTGCCTTAGAGAAACTAAGGCAAACGGAAAGAGAATTGAAGGAAAGAGATGACAGCGGCAGTATTTATAATCATGGGAATCATAACGGCGCGCCTGCTGGAGAAAAGGCGGATGCGGATCGCAGCGGTCGCGCACGCCGTTTTCTTTATTCTCTTCGGATTTTTTATCCTGTTGATCCCCGAAAAAGGTGTGTTTGCCGTGCTGGCGGAGCGGCTGCTCGGCGAGAAGGCTTATGCCACTTTGCGGGCCGTTATGACCGAAAACTCGGGCGTAACGGTGAGTATCGCCGCGCTGATTGAGATTTTCGTCCTGGCGGGAAACATCGCGGTTCTGATCGGAGCCGCCGTAAGCATAGAGGAAAGGGCTTCAAAAGAGCCCCGCGGGGAACCGCTGACCGGAATGCCCGTGCGCCCGGTCGGTGCGGAGACAGATTCCGACAGGCGCCCGCGGTGGCTGGTATTCTGCCGATTGATCAATTAGGTTTTCTTTTTTTCAAATTGACACAAAATAAAAAGAAAAGGAGAAAAAAGATGAAACGGAACAAAAAAGGGTTTACGATCGTAGAGCTCGTGATCGTGATCGCGGTCATCGCCATTCTGGCGGCGGTGCTGATCCCTACGTTTTCGAGTCTGATCAATAAAGCGAAGGAGTCTTCGGATACGGCGCTGGTAAAGAATCTGAATATCATCATGGCGGCGGACGAAGCGGAGAACGGAAAGAGCGAAACCATGAGCGAGGCGCTGGCTGCGGCGGAGAGCGCGGGATATACGATAGAGAAGATCACGCCGACGAGTTCGGGGGATATCCTCTGGGACGAGCAGAACAACCGGTTTGTGCTGAAAAAGGCGGACGGAACGTACTATGCGGAAAACGGGAACGTGACGGAAGGGGTAAACCTCTGGAAGATCACGGACGATTTGGAAGAAGTAAAGGAAAACAGCAATCATTACAGCTATTACCTGAAGGGAACGGAGATCACGGGAGCAGTAACTGCGAAAGCGGGAGTGGACGTCGGGGAAAACAGCGCAGACGTGAATTACGCGAACGACGGAGCAGGGCAGACGGTGACGATCCGCATGAACGGAGGGAAGCTGACGGTAAATGCGCCGAATGATACGGTGAACTCTTACGGGGAAAAGGAAAGTGTGGATATCACGGCTGTAGCGAGTGCGTCCTATCACGAGAACGGAAAAGTGGTCGGGAATATCGAAGTCAAGAAGGGAAGAGTGGAACTGGGCGCCGGTGCGGAAGTGAACACGGTGCTGGTATCTTCTGCGGCGACAGGCGACGTGAAAGTGGACGTACTGGCCGGTGCGAAGGTAGGCTCGGTTGCCCCTACGACCAAAGAGGCGAAAGAGGATATAAAGCTCTCTACGAGCATTCCCGCTGATTCCAGGGTAGAAGAAATTGTAGGAGAGGAAGCGAAATCTTTTGCCGGCGGCATCGGCACGCAGGCAAGCCCTTACATTATTTCCAATATCGAGCAATGGAAAAATTTGTCGGGTATGTGCACAAGCAGCGATGCAACAAAAGACAAATATTTTGTCGTAACAAGCGACCTTGATTTTTCAAGTGTCAATGAAAAAGCGGACTGCTCATACTTTGCAGGCAACATAGATTTTGGCGGGTATAAAGTCACCGGTTTGTCTTTGACCCATGCTAACTATAAATTTTCAAGTGCATATGGTGGATTGTTTGCTACCTTAGCAGACGGCGCAAAGGTCAGCAATCTCAAATTCTATTTGCAAAATTTGGGCAATGATATCAGTATGAGACTGGCTGTTTATGCCTACGGCACTGTTGTTATCGACAACGTGGAAACATATGGCGAGGTACAGTACAGCGACAATAATGCATCAGTGCTGGTGTTTAGAGTAGGTAGCGATCATAACGGAAAATCATATGGTTCTACAAATTTAACCGTTTCTAATTGCCGCAACTATTGTAAATTACAAAATACAAACAGTAGTGCCGGTCTTACCGGTGTTTTTGTAGGCCGTAACATGGGAAATGACGAAACGTTTAATTTCAATAATTGCATTAACTATGCCCAAATTTTTAATATCAACGCAGCGGAAAGCGTAACCCCCAATACATCGATCTTGCTTAGCAATATTTGTGAACCGAATGCCAAAGTTTATGCAACGGGCTGTGAAAATAAAGGCGAACTTTACTTCACTAAGGACGACTTTACAGCAACGTTGATTTGTAAACGAGACAATCAGAAGGTTACAAATATCGATGAACTTGATAACTCTGTCAACACAACATTAAGCGCCAACAAAATTCAAACGGGCAACATTACCGTTGCAGAGGACGGTACGATATCGATCACGCCTCCCGACACGGCAGTTAAGTTCGAAATCGTCATTACCTACACTACACGCGATGCTGCTGGCGGAACAGAAGGGATTTTTATTAACGATTTGACTATTGATCAGGTTCAGCAATTCAAGACGGGCAAATTCCTTCTTGCGAGTGACGTAGCGGACGGTTTCCCCACGGATCTCACTTCCAAAACTCAATTTACCTGGACTTATAATACATGTATCATTGACGGCACTGAGTATATCGTATTGGGCGACAGTGCGGAATATCTGCCGAAAAAAGCGCCTGCGCTTGCAGTCAATGCTTACGACGCAGACGGAAAATTGGTTGCGGTTTACAGCGCGTAAGGGATTGTAAAAAGCAGTCCGGTTTCGGGAAAAACAAAATTACAGCAAAAGGAATTTGCCAATCGGATCCCGGAAAAACTAAATGACAAAAAAGCCTCTGTTTTGGCAGAGGCTTTTTTTGTTTCAGCGTTTAATGCAGCTGTATGATCGTCGTGACGATTGCGCCGAGGACAATGAGGAGAATCACCAGACGCGTTATCAGATACGGCAGAGAGGGCCGTTCAGACGGCTCCGAACGGCCGGCCCGTTTGGTGAGAACGGCGAACACCAGATAGCCGATCACGCCCGCAAAACTGCCGTAAATGAGCTGCGATATTCTGCTGAAATACGCCGCCAGCGTAAAGGCGGCGGTCAGCGCGAGACAAATGACGGCAAACAGGTAGAAGAGTCTGCCGCGCCTGCGGTCCATCTGCCGCCGGTTGGCGAGATCTTCTTCGGAGATCAGTTCGTCAATCGTCGTTCCCGCCAGCGCCGCCAGCTGTTTCAGATTTTCAATATCGGGGTAGCCTGCGTCCGTCTCCCATTTGGAAACGGCCGAGCGGGAGACAAAACATGCCTGCGCAAGTTCTTCCTGCGTCCATCCGCGTTCGGCGCGGAGGCGCCTGCACTTTTCACTGAATTTCACGCGATACGCTCCTTGCTTTTTCTTCCAGTATAGCACGCCGCGCGGAAATTGTCACGCCACTTTTATTCCCATCGCCGTTTGGCGGACGGGATGCGCGGTGTCGCGCCGATTGCACGGGCAAAACGCTTTGTGCTCAGGGGAAACGTTTTGCCGCGCCGCCGCGGGGCGGGAGAAAAAACAACCGAATCGGCGTCTGAGACATGCAATGAGTATTAACGGAAAAAGAAAAAAGCGCGGAACGCGCTTTTTCGTTGTTATCTGGATTCTTTGAAGCATTCGTCGCAGAGCACGTCCCCATGCGGCTCGAACGGAACCTGGCAGGCTTTTCCGCAGCGGGCGCACACGGCGTCGTACATCTGGCGGGGGCCGCGGGCGGCTTTTTTGCGTGCGTCACGGCAGGTTTTGCAGCGCTGCGGTTCGTTGGTGAACCCTTTTTCGGCGTAGAATTCCTGTTCGCGCGCCGTAAAGGTGAATTCTTGTCCGCAATCCTTGCAGACGAGGGTTTTGTCGTTGTACATAAAGACCTTCTTATAAAAAAATACGCGGGAACACTCCCGCGTTCAACTTATTATAACACAATCAACGCATTTCGTCAATGACTTTCCCCCCGGTAACGCGAAAACCGCGCGGTTTTCTTTCCGTTCGGGCAGGGATTGGGGTATTTGGACCGCATTTCGGGCCGCAGAGCGGGAAAGCCGCCCCTTTGCGCTCGGCGAAGGGGCGGCTTATCGCTGCGCGTGCGCGGATTAAAACACCGCTACGACAAATCCGTTGTATTTCTGTTCGATAAAATCCTTTACCTTCCGGGAGGTCAGCGCTTCCAAAAGCGCGACCACTCTCGGATCTTCCTCGTTTCCCCTCTTGACGCAGAGGACGTTCGCGTATTCCGCGGCGGCGACGCTCGCTTCTTCGATCAGAATGGCTTTCGACGTATCGACCTGATTGGTGAGCGCGTAATTGCCGTTGATGACGGCGAGTGTGACCTCCTTCATTGCCTCTGGCAGGAGCGCCGCTTCCATTTCCCTGATGTTGTCTTTGGAGAGTTTGGAAGAGGGAAGCACGTCTTCCTTGGTGGAAGAGACGCTGCCGCCGTCCTTCAGTTCGACGAGTCCCGCATCCTGCAGCAGGAGAAGCGCGCGGGCCCGGTTGGAGCCGTCGTTGGGGATCGCCACGGTCGCGTCTGCGGAAACGTTTGCCACGTCCGTCACCGTCTCCGAGTAGATCGCGAACGCCTCGTAGTGAATGCTTCCCACGCTCACGAGGTCGGTTCCGTTGTCCTTGTTGAACTGCGTGAGATAGGGCTGGTGCTGGAAGAAATTGGCGAGCAGTTCGCCGGACTGCACGGCGGTGTTGGGAAGGACGTAATCGCTGTAAATATCGATTTTCAGCGTGTAGCCCTGTTCTTTCAGGTCGTCTTCCACGGCTGCCAGGATTTCAGCGTGGGGGACGGCGCTGGCGCCCACCCGGATGGTGTTCGGATCGTCTTTACAGGCGGTGAAGCCGAACAGCAGGACGGCGGCGAAGCTCAGTGCAATGAATTTCAAAAAGCGTTTCATATTGATTTCTCCTTTCTCTTTGATTTTTTTCTGTTTTTGATTCGTTTGTCCAACGCCTTGGCGAGCCAGGTTCCCGCCGTCTGAAAGATCTGTACGATGAGAAACAGCAGGAACACGGTGATCCACATCAGCTCGCCGTTGGATTGGTAAAAGCCGTATTGCAGGGCGATGTCTCCCAGCCCGCCGCCCGCGCAGAATCCCGCCATCGCGGAATAGCTCAGAATCGTGGTGACGGCAATCGCGGCGTTGACGATGAGAGAGGGCTTCGCCTCGGGGATCAGGACGCGGAACACGATGCGCGCGTTGGAGGCGCCCATTGCGCTTGCGGCTTCGATAAGGCCCGCGTCCACCTCTTTCAGGGAAGACTCCACCAGCCGCGCCACGAAGGGCGCCGCCGCGACCACGAGGGGGACGATGGCCGCCGTCGAGCCGGTAAACCCGCCCACGATAAAGCGGGTGAAGGGGATAATTGCGACGAGCAGAATCAGGAAGGGGACGGAGCGGAAAAAGTTGACGACGAAGCCGAGCGCGGCGTTCACCGCCTTATTTTCGGCGATGCCGTTCTTTCCCGTGACGGCGAGCACGACGCCGAGGGGGAGGCCGACGGCGTATGCAAAGACGGCGGAGACCAGCGTCATGTAGAGCGTCTCCAACAGTCCCTCCGGGAGAAGGTCGATGTTTTTGATTGCTAAAAGCAGAATTTCCATTTAACTTTCCTCCTTGACGATGACGCCCTTGCCGGCGAGAAACCGCTCCGCTTTGCCGACGGACGCGCCGTCCGCAGGGACGCGCACCACCATTTCGCCGTAGATCCTGCCGCCGACGTCCTTCGTGTTGGCGTAAAGGATATTCGCGGTAATGCCGCAGTTGAGCGCCAGAAGGGAAATGACGGGTTCTTCCGAAGAGGTGCCGTCGAAGATGAGGCGGAGCTTTTCTCCGCCCGTCGTGTCGGGCGCGTCGCCCGTGTGAAGAATCAGCTTGCGCGCCGTTTCCGAACGGGGGTTGATGAAAATTTCGCTCGTCGGCCCGTCTTCCACGATGCGGCTGTTGTCGATGACGGCGACCTTGTTGCAGATTTTTTCCACGACCTTCATCTCGTGCGTGATCACGACCACGGTCACGCCCATCTTTCCGTTGATTTCTTTCAGGAGCGCCAGAATGGCGTCCGTCGTGTTGGGGTCGAGCGCGCTCGTCGCCTCGTCGCATAAGAGCACCTGCGGGTCTGCCGCCAGCGCGCGGGCGATCGCCACGCGCTGTTTCTGCCCGCCGGAAAGTTCCGCCGGGTAGGCGTTCGCCCGTTCGGACAGTCCCACGATTTCCAGCAGCTCCCGGGCGCGCCGTTCCGCGGCGTCCCGTTTCATCTTTCTGATCTCCAGGGGAAAGCAGACGTTTTTCAGCGCCGTGCGCTGTTCCAGCAGGTTATAGTTCTGGAAGATCATGCCGATGGAGCGGCGCGCGGCGAGCAGTTCTCTCTTTTTCAGCCGGTTCATCTCCACGCCGTTGACGACGACCGTTCCCGCAGTGGGGCGTTCCAGCAGATTGATACAGCGCACCAGCGTGCTTTTGCCCGCGCCCGAAAGGCCGATGATCCCGTAGATATCCCCCTTTTCTACGGTGAGATCGACATTTTCCAGCGCCGAGATGCGCCCTTCCGCGCCCTCGAACACCTTGCTTAATCCTCGAATCTGAATGATCGGATCCACGTTATACCTCCGGATAAAATAAAAAAAGACGGAACAGCACGCGCTGTTCCGTCCGATCTGACACACGATAAGAATGACCTATTTCGACGAAGAAGCGGCTGTCTGAAGAACAAAGATCAAGTTCATGCACATATACATGCCGCGCATCATCTTCGTCATAGCCGTATCCTCCTTTCGTTTTGAAAACTATATCACATCGAATTGCCCTTTGTCAAATCTTTTTTACGGGTTTTGCAAAATTTTTGCGATTCGGGGGAAAACGAGGGGAATTTATACGACTTCGTACCCGGCGTTTTCGATGGCGCCGATGAGAACGGCGTCGTCCGTCTCTTTCTTCAGCGTGATTTCCACCGTTTTTTCCGCGAGGTTTACCTTTGCCGCCTTCACCTCTTTCAGGCTCTTTAAGGCGTTCTCCACCTTTGCCGCGCAGTGCGCGCATGCCATGCCGCTGACCGTAAACGTCTTAGTGATTTTGTTGCCGAACATCTTTTTTGTCTCCTTTTTGAAAATGTATCAATTTCAGCCTGAGCGCATTCAGAATGACCGTGATGCTGCTCAGCACCATCGCCAGCCCCGCGATCATGGGGCTGATGGAGATGCCGAGCGGGCGGAACGCGCCCGCCGCGATGGGCAGCATCAGGCAGTTGTAGAAAAACGCCCAAAACAGATTTTGCTTGATATTGCGGATGGTCTTTTTGCCGATGGCGAGCAGTTCCCCGATCTTTCCGAGGTCTTCGTTCATCAGAATGACGTCCGCAGTGTTCATCGCGATATCCGTGCCGCTCGGCACGCTGAGCCCGATATCGGCGTTTGCGAGCGCGGGGCTGTCGTTAATGCCGTCCCCGCACATCAAAACGCGCCGTCCTTCCGCCTTCAGCTGTTTGACGAGTTCCGCCTTCTGCCGCGGAAGCACGTCCGCGATCACGCGCCCGATGCCCAGCTCCGCCGCGATGAGTTCTGCCGTCTTTTCATTGTCTCCCGTCAGCATGATAACCTCGATCCCGCGGGATTTCAGGTCTTCGATGACGTCCGCCGCGTCCGCCTTGACGATGTCGTTTACGCCGAAGAGCCCCGCGATTTCGCGGTTTTTTACGACGTAGACGATGCTGTTGCCCGCCTGCGCGAGCGCGGCCTCGTCGTCGGCGTGCGGATTGTCCACCGAATACGCTTCCAAAATCTTCGCGTTGCCCAAAATCAGTTCGTCGCCGTCTATTCTGCCAGTGATTCCCTTGCCCGCCACGTTGCAAAAGTCGGTCACGGGCAGGGGAGACAGCCCTTTCTCCTTCATCCGTTCGGCGAACGCCCTGCCGATGGGGTGGGAGGACTGCGCCTCCATACTGCCCGCGAACGCCAGCAGTTCGTCGTCGCTCATGCCGCTGTAATTGACGGCGGCTGCGATCTTCAGGTTGCCGTAGGTGAGCGTGCCGGTTTTATCGAATACGACGGTGTCGATCTTGTTCGCAATCTCCAGCGTCTCGCTCTTTTTGACGAGGATCCCGCGGCGCGCGCACAGCCCCTCGCTGATCACTACGGCGAGCGGCGTCGCGAGGCCCAGCGCGCAGGGACAGGCCACCACGAGCACGGTCACAAAGGTTTCCAGCGCGGCGTTGATTCCCTGTCCGAGGCAGAGGTAAAGCACAAACACGACCGCCGCGATCCCCATTACGACGGGGACGAAGATTCCGCTCACGACATCCGCGAGCTTCGCGATGGGCATCTTGGTATTGGTGGCTTCCACGACCATCTTCACGATTTCGGAGACGGTGGATTCCCTGCCGATTTTTTCCGCGCGGTACTCGACGTAGCCATCCAGATTGATACTGCCCGCGACGACCTTTTTGCCCGGCTGTTTGGCGGCGGGGCGGCTTTCGCCGGTGATGAAGGATTCGTCCACGTGCGAATTGCCGGAGACGACTTCTCCGTCTACCGCGAACTTGTCGCCCGCGCGGCAGACCAGCAGATCGCCCTCCCGCACCTCGTCGATGGTGATGCGCGCGATTTCTTCGCCCTCCTTGCGGTAAGCGTAGCCGGGCGTGATCCTGACGAGATCTTTGATCGCCTGCTTGGTTTTATTCTTGTTGGCGGAGTCGATCAGTCTCCCCAGCTTGATGAAATACACGATGATCGCGCACGATTCGAGGTAGAGCGAATCCACATAAGCGGGATGCCCCGTGAAGATCATGACCATGGAATAGACGCTGTAGCCGAGGCTCGCCAGTACGCCCAGCGTCACCAAAGTATCCATGTTCGGCGCCAGATGCACGAGATTTTTGACGCCGTTCCGGAAAAGATCCGCCCCGTAAACGAGGAAGGGAATCGTCAGCCCCAGCAGGATACAGGTGTAGGAGACGGGATTCTCGTGCATATTGAGAAAAGCGGGCACGGGAATGCCGATCATGTGCCCCATAGAGACGTAGAGCAGCAGCACCGCGAGAACGCTGTATACGATGAGAAGGGCTTTCTTTCCCCGCTCCCTGCCGCCTTCCCCGGCGAGATCGAACAGCCCCGTGCTCTTAAACCCGGCGTCTTTGATGAATTTTTCGATCTTTTTTTGGTCGAGCACGCTCTCGTCGTATTCGACATAGGCGTTCGCCATCACGAGGTTGACGCTCGCCGCAAGCACGCCCGGCTGTTTTTTCAGGTGTTTTTCCAGCCCGTTGGAACAGGCGCTGCAGGTCATGCCCTCAACGCCCAGCGTAATTTTCTCCATCACTGAAACCTCTTGAACAGATTGACGACTTCCTCTATGATCTCATAATGCCCCTTTTCGATGTCGCTTAAAACGCAGCGGTACATGTGATTTTCCACAATATGGTTGGCGAGGCTCTTGATCGATTTGTTGACGGCGGAAAGCTGGATCAGAATGTCGTCGCAGTAGCGATCCTCTTCCACCATGCGGGAAATCCCCGCGATCTGCCCGGCGATGCGGTTCAGGCGGTTTTGCAGTTTCTTTTTTTCCGCCTCCTCCCGCACGGTCTTTTTTTTGCAGCAGCTGTTTTCTTCCATGATTCGTTCCTCCGCCTATAATATACCCCATAGGGTATTGTTTTGTCAACTGTTTTTTCACTGTTTCCGAAAAAGGGCAACGCGCACACTTCCCGTGCTCTTTCGCGTATGATATAGAGACAGGAGAATCTGATCGTTTAATTCGTTACATATCGCCGCCGGCGGCTGCCGGCGGAATATGTAATTTTTTTTGAGGTAATTTCCATGCCTATTTCGATACGATATACGGATATCCGGAACGGCGGCATCGTCATGACGGGCAATACGCTGGGACTGAGCAAGAGCGCAAACGCCAATGCGCCCGGGCAGCTCGGCTCCATCGGCGCGTTTACCAGCCTGAATCTCTCTTTGCAGGTGGGGAATTTCCCCCCGGGGACCACGCTGGATTATACGCAGAACGGCTCTTCCGCACAGCTGAATCTCCCCGCCGGGAGCGGCATCCTGCACGCGGAGCTGATCTGGGGCGGGCTTTATCGATCCACCGTCAACGACATTTCCGGCATTCTGAATCAGTCCGTACTCTTTACGGCGCCGGACGGCGCGCACACCGTGGCGCCCGATCCGGCGACGGCGGAAAATTTTGTCATCACCACAAGCGGGGTCACGGTCGGCTTTTACGTGCGCAGCGCGGACGTCACTTCCATCGTCGCCGGCGCGCTCGGCGGTACGTACAGCACGCAGCGCGTCCCCGCGCTCATCGAGGCGCTGGACGCGCGCACGTCCGAAACCAACCATGCGGGCTGGACGCTCGCCGTGGTTTACGAGAACCTGGCAGAGCCGCTGCGCGACCTTACGCTGTGGAGCGGGGGAACGGTGGTTTCTCCGAATACAGGCGGAACGGATATTTCCCTGACCGGTTTTCTGATTCCCGATCATCTTCCGATCACGGGAAGGCTGTTTGTCTCCGCGCAGGAGGGCGACGCCGTTCTCTCGGGCGATCAGCTGCTGTTCGGAGAAAATACGGCGTCCCTTACGCCGGTCTCGGGGCCGAACAATCCCGTGAGCAACTTTTTCGCTTCTCAGATCAACAACGCCTCGGGGACGTTGGATACGAGCGGCACGTTCGGCGCGCGGAACGCGAACGCGGCGGCGGGAACGAACACGACTGCCTGCCGCCAGGGATGGGATATCACGGCGGTGGACGTTTCGTCCCTGCTTTCTCCGGGCATGACGACGATCGCCATGCGCTTTACGACGAACGGGGATCTCTATGTCCCCAACTGCATCGCGTTCGCCGTGGACAGCGAGGGCGCGCATCTGGAGCTCAATAAAACGGTCGACAAGGCGTTCGCCGCCGTGGGAGAACCCATACACTATGCGGTAGACGTTCACAATTCGGGTTCTATCCCCGCGGAGAAGGTGACGCTCGTCGATCTGCTGCCCAACGAAGCGGAACTCGTGGGGGAGGTCCTGATCAACGGCGTGCCTTACGGCGGGGCGCTGCCCGTCTCTTTCGGTCCGGTGCAGCC
>UQTB01000019.1 GCA_900543915.1 uncultured Eubacteriales bacterium
AACTCGCGACATTCGCCTTGGCAAGGCGACGCTCTACCACTGAGCCATTCCCGCATTTGCCTTTACAATTTATCAGATTTTATGAAAAAACGCAAGCATTTCGCACGGCTTTTTCAAATTTTTTCGGAAAAAAGATCAAAATGCTCTTTTCTTGTCCTGCGGCGCTGCCAAGCGGGGAAAAGGGAGAAGGCGGCTGAAAACAGCCGCCTCCGTTCAGTCGTTTTTTTGCTGCAGCGCCCGATAGAACGCGTCGTTTGATTTCGCAACCGAGCCGTACGGTTTCAGTGCGAGGGCTTTTTCGTTGTCCTCGACGGCGCGCGTCAGTTCGCCCAGGTAGTAGTGGCAGAGCGCCGTCTGCACATAGGGGATATAGCCGTAGCAGTCGGGCTGCAGAAAGGCGAGCGTCTCGCGGGGGAGCGGGCGGATTGCCTGTTCGTACCAGTAGATCGCCTGGCGGTAATCCTTTTTGCGCATGAAGTTGACGCCGATTTCGCAGATCAGTTCGGGGGAGGGAGGAGAGAGGACGAATGCGGAAAAGAGGGTGACGAGCGCTTCGTCCGGGCTTCTTTCCGCGCGGATGCGGGCGAGATTGATGTGCGCCTGCAATTTGTTTTCGAGCATCGCGGGCTCTTTCAGGTATTGTTCGTACACGCTCTCCGCTTCGGTGTACAGTCTGTTGTAAAAGAGTTCGTTCGCGTAGTAAAACTGCTGGCGCGCGGTCAGTTTTTTTCCGCCGGAAAGCAGTTTGAGATAGATTTTCAGGTTTCTTAAGGGATCTCCCGCCCGCTCCTTGCGGTGTTCGACGGGGAAGTTTTCATAGACAATCTTTCCGTGCGGCACGATCGCCTCATGAACGGGATCTCTCCACAAAAAGTTCCCCTCCCGCCGCAGAATGCGTTCGCGGTAATAGGTGAACGAGGGGTTGCCGCCCTCGTCGAACGCGGCGATATACGGGAGCATCACGACGTCCTCGTCCGTCCATTGTTCCTTGAGCCGGGCGATGCCGCGGCGGCTGTCGTCGGGGAGCACGTCGTCCGCGTCCAGCCAGAGAATATAGTCGGAGGTCGCTTTGGAAAAGGCAAAATTGCGCGCTTTGGAAAAATCGTCGCACCAGGTGAACGGGTAGACGTGCTGCGTAAACGCGCGCGCGATTTTAACGGTGTCGTCCGTGCTTCCGGTATCCACAACGACGATTTCGTCCGCCAGTTCCGCGACGGAACCGAGGCAGCGGCCGAGCAGTTTCTCTTCGTCTTTGGCAATGATACATACGCTCAAAGTTTTCATACTGTATTGTATGAAGCGGATTTTAAAAATTTTCATGAAAGGGAAAAGTGTTGCCAAGCTCACCGAAATAAGACAGAATTCGCCTCCGGGAGAGCGGGGAAATGAACAAGGGGCGATAGAATAAAGACATGAAAAAACAAAGAAAAAAACGCCGTATCCCCGTCCGCCATCGAGAGGGAAACGAAAATACCCGCTTGCATCAATATCGCGGTTCTCCGTTTTTCTTTATTGGTTTTTAACAACGCATAATGCGCCGCACCTAAATAAAAAGAGGATTGACAGACCTTCGATCCTGTATTATAATGGAATTATAAAAAATGAAGAAAGAAGGGAAGCAAAGAATCAGGCGTTAAAAATAATTTTTAGGGAAGGGGGAGCCGCGAATGAGCGATTGAACTTGGCGCATACGAGAGCCGAAAGGCTGTTATTTTGTTTGCGCCATTTTGTTTTTTACAGTCAGTCATAACAATCATTAAGTTTATTTTGTGGGTTCTTTAAAATCTGAAATTGGAGGTGATTTATTGAGAATAATTTAAAAAGAATAACAGTTATATTGAAATTATGTCTTATAATTCTTTATAGTTGCTTTTTTTAGTGTAATGACTTGTAGAAATAAAATTGATGTCTGAAAAAGGAGGGAAGTTTATGGGGAAAAGAATTTGCGTCATGGCGGTTGTCATACTTACGAGCTTTTGCGTAACGGCATGTAATAAAATGACAAAAGACGATTTGGTATGGACAAACGAAAACATTGTATATGCTTACGTCAATGCGGGATATGAGGACGACATTTTAAAGGATCTCGAAGGTTCGTTTGAATCGCTCTCTTTTCAAAAGGTCTATGCGGCAGAAAAGAACACGAATGAATATACGCCTTTATCGCTTCTTTTTATCTTGGACGAAAACGGAGCGGTAACGCAAAGGGAGTTTATCGGTCTTTTAGAGCAGGATGAAAGGATCAGCTACGCAGACGGCAGGCGCGATCTTCCTTTTGAAACGGTGGACACGCGATACATTGAAAGGGAAAAGGACACCGTTTCCGTCGGGGAAACATTACAATTAACTTTGGTGGGGAACATCGATTATTACGTCCAGCCGTTCGATTTTAAGGGCTTTTTCATAAAGCCTGTTGCGCAAAAGCGGTATAACGTGCGGTCTTTTCCCGGCGTCGCTCTCAAATCCGTAAAAGAAGCGTATAACGGGTGGTTTTATTTGGAGTTAGAAGAAGAGGGCTATTTTAACGCAGTAAAGGCGTGTGATATCGTTGCGCGTTTGCCTGAGATAGAGGCGGTCGAGAAGGACAAGCGCAATCTTGTCAGCGTCATTCCCCCGATCTGGCAGGTTTCGGACGAAACGATTGTAAGGCTGGAGACAAATTCCGAACATTATGAATCGGCAGTCGTTACGGGATTGAAAGCAGGGACGGCGACAGTTGACTATGACGGTGTAAAATGTGAAATTACCGTTCAATCAAAAGAGGAGAAACAATCGTGAAGCATAAAGAGAAAAAAGTTTTTGTTTTGCCGGATAACAGGAGTCATTGCCGATTGAAAACGGATATTGCGCAATCGGGCGGTATCGGATATGCAAAAGATCAGGCATACTGAAGTGCTCATTTTAAAGATGGCATAATGGGTAGGATGATTGACGAATCTTGAAATTTTTTTGAGTTTGCAGGAACGCAGACGATCTCCGTCTACGGCGTCCTCTTGACAGCGCGGCGGATTCCTGCTATAATGGCGTAAATACAAAGAGGGAAGGTGAAACGATGATCAGAAAGCCGACTGCGGCCGACCGGGAAAAATATATTGAGATCGCCGGCGAATTTTACGCGACGGACGCGGTGCTCCGCCCCGTTCCGCGCGCCTACTTGGAGCGGACGTTCGACGAAATGCTTTCCTCCGACTGCTATGCGGAGGGATATCTCTTCGAGCAGAAGGGAGAGATCGCGGGATATGCGCTCATCGCCAAGACCTTTTCGCAGGAGGCAGGCGGAAAAGTATTCTGGCTGGAAGAGATCTACGTGCGGGAAAAATTCCGCGGGCAGGGGATTGCGGCGAAGTTTCTGTCCTTTTTGATCGAGCGCGCAAACGCCTGCGGCGCGCGGCTGCGCCTGGAGGCGGAAAAGGAAAATGAAAAGGCCATCCGGCTGTATGAGCAGTTCGGCTTTGTGCCTCTGCCGTACGCGCAGTTTGTCAAAGAATTTGACAAGGCGTGAAAGTTGTGCTACAATGAGAACACCCGAGTTAGTTATGCGTTCGCGGGCGCCGCAAGGCGCATGAGGAAAGTCCGAGCATCACAGAGCAGGGCGCCGGAGAAATCCCGGTGAAGGCGACTTCAAGGAAAGTGCAACAGAAATAAACCGCAGGGCGTTCGCCCTGTAAGGATGGAAAGGCGAGGTAAGAGCTCACCGTCCGCACGGTAACGCGCGGAGCCATGTAAACCCCGTCCGATGCAAGACAGGGAATCCGCTATTGGCTGCTCGTCAGGCGGGTTCGGTTTTTGTCGCTTGAGGCGGCCGGAGACGGCCGTCCTAGATAAATGAACGCACTCGACAGAACTCGGCTTACAGATTAACTCGGGTACCGGCGGTTTTACCGCCGGTTTTTTGTCGCATTTTTTGTTCGGCGGCAAGTGAAAACGCAAAAACGGCCTGTAAGTCTGTTTTTGCGTTTTTCTGTCGCAGACGGATTCATTCTGTTTTGCGCAGAAAAAAGATGAAAAACAGCGCTCCCGAAACAGCTTTCGGGAGCGCCGTCCGTTTCACGCTTCGTCGAGATAGGCGGCGGCGTGAATCGCCGCTACCGTCCCGTCCGCCGCGGCGGTCGTCAGCTGGCGGACCTGCTTTTCGCGGCAGTCTCCCGCGACGAAAAGTCCCGGAATGTTCGTTCTGCAGTCCTCGCCGGCGGCAAGGTAGCCGGAGGGGAGGGGCGAGAGCAGTCCCTTCAGAAAGGGAAATGCGGGCGCTCTGCCTACGGCCGCGAACACGCCGGACAGGGAAAGCGTTTCCTCCGTTCCCTGTCTGGCGATGACGACGCCCTCCACTGTTTCCGTGCCCAGCAGTTTTGTAACCGTCGCGTTGGTGAGAAAGGTCACGTTGGGGCGCGCGCGCAGCGAATCGACGTTTCTTTGATCGGCGCGGAATCCCTCCCTGCGGTGGATCAGGTAGACGTGTTCGGCGAGGTTGGAGAGGTAGAGCGCGTCCTCGAAGGCGGTGTTTCCGCCGCCCACGACCGCGACTTTTTTCTTGCGGAAAAAGGCCCCGTCGCACGTCGCGCAGTAGGATACGCCCTTGCCGATGAATTTTTCTTCGTCCGGAACGCCCAGTTTTCTCGGCTTTGCGCCCGCTGCGACGATGACGGTTTTCGCCTCATAGACCGCTCCCGCGCATACAACTGTGAATCCGCTCTCCTCCCGCCGGACTTCCAGCACGGTGTCGTAAGCGGCGTCCGCGCCCAGTTCCTCCGCCTGCGAGCAGAGCGCCATGGAAAAATCGGCGCCCGAAACGTGCGGGAGACCGGGGTAATTATCCACCTCGGGCGAAACGAGAATCTGCCCGCCCGGCGCTTCGCTCTCGATGACGAGCGTTTTCTTTTCCGCACGCGCTCCGTAGATTGCCGCGGTCAGCCCGGCAGGGCCGCCGCCGATGATCACGATATCGTAGTTCATATCAAATTCCTCTTTTTTTAAAGTTATTATACCATAGTATAACTCGTTTGTATAGAAATTTTTGTTCGAGACATATTAATTTTATGAAATTTTGGAAACGAATCGCGCTGTTATGCGCGTTGGCGGCCGTTTTTCCGGGGCTCGTCGGAGCTTCCGCAGAGCGGGAGGTGCCGGAGACGGAGATCATGCGGGCGAGCGGCTTTGTCGTGAGCGAACGGGAGGAAAGCGACGTCGTTTTGTCCGGGCGCTATCCGAACAAGGGACTGTATGCGGAGGATATCCGCATCGAAGTGCGCGAAAAAAAGACGGGAACCGTACAGCGCGTCATCCGTCCGGCAGAAGACGGCGGTTACCGCCCCTCCCTTCTGCTTCTGCCCTTTACTGACAGCGGATTGCAGCAGATCTACTATTCGGCAGACAGCGGCGGCAGCGGCGGTTACGGATATTTTTATGTCTACGACGCCGCGCCTGAGACGCCGCGCGCGCTCTTCGACTTCGAGGCGTTCGGCGAGGAGCACCCCTACACCGCGGAATACCGCGACAATTACCGCGTGCTGGTGACGAACGGCAGCGAGAGCGGTTATCTGGATCTTTCGCTTCGGGATAAGGAATATCTCGACGGCCTTTACCGTGCGGACGGCACGCTGAAAGAGCCCGTTCGGGCGGAAGTGGGCGGCGTAAACGCCGCGTTCCCCTATTATAACCGCACGCAGGGCGTCTGGCAGCTGATGATCTGGATGCCTGTCACCGGCCTCTACCAGGCGGACGCTCTGGGCGGGATTCAGTTTCTCGCCGCGGTCACAAAAACCGGTACGGAGCCGTATTTTACGGTGCTCGGGGGATATTTTCAGTCCCGAAAACAATAGAATTCCACAAAAACCAACGGGGAAAAACGAGATAAATCGCACGAAAGCGCACAATCGGTAAAAAAAGGCTTTTTACCGGAAAATCTTGGCAAAATTTTTTCATTTGCCTTGACTTTGCGCCGCCGTTCGCTTTATAATAAGGACGGATTCAAAGCCGCAATCACGCGGCCGATCAAAAATAATTTTTGCAGGAGGTAATATTATGGCAAGATTTACACTGCCCAGAGATCTGTATTTCGGAAAGGGCTCTATGGAAACCTTAAAGACCCTCGAGGGGAAAAAGGCGTTTGTCGTCGTCGGCGGCGGTTCGATGAAGCGTTTCGGCTTCTTGGACAAGGCGATTTCATACCTGAAAGAAGCGGGTATGGAAGTTCAGCTCTTTGAAAACGTCGAACCCGATCCCTCTGTCGAAACGGTCATGAAGGGCGCTGCGGCGATGACCGCGTTCGAGCCCGACTGGATCGTCTCCATGGGCGGCGGTTCTCCCATCGACGCGGCGAAGGCGATGTGGACGTTCTACGAATATCCGAACGTCACGTTTGAAGAGCTGTGCATTCCCTTTAACTTCCCCACGCTCCGCACGAAGGCGAAATTCTGCGCCATTCCCTCTACCTCCGGCACGGCGACCGAGGTGACGGCGTTCTCCGTCATCACCAACTATCAGACGGGCGTCAAATATCCTCTGGCGGACTTCAATATCACGCCGGACGTGGCGATTGTCGATCCGGAACTCGCAGAGACGATGCCCGCGAAACTGGTCGCCCATACGGGTATGGACGCGCTGACGCACGCGATCGAAGCGTACGTCTCCACCGTCGCCAATCCCTTTACCGATCCCCTCGCGATGCGCGCGATCGTGATGGTCGTGGAATATCTGAAGGACTCTTATGACGGCGATATGGAGGCGAGAGAGCAGATGCACTACGCGCAGTGTCTCGCGGGCATGGCGTTCTCCAACGCGCTGCTGGGCATCGTTCACTCCATGGCGCATAAGACGGGCGCCGCGTTCTCTACCGGGCATATTCCGCACGGCTGCGCGAACGCGATGTATCTGCCGTACGTCATCAAGTACAACGCGAAGGACGAGCGCGCGAAGAAGCGCTATGCCGAAATCGCGACCGCGCTGAAGCTGGAAGGCAAGTGCGAGGACTGCCTGATCGACGCGCTCTGCGCCAAGATCGAGGAGATGAACAAGTACTTCGGCATCCCCAAGACGCTGAAGGAATACGGCATCGACGAAAAGGAATTCAACGAGAAAGTGGACAAGATCGCCGAGCTCGCAGTCGGCGACGCCTGCACGGGCTCCAACCCGCGCGCGATCGATCCCGCGACGATGGCAAAACTCTTCAAGACCATTTACGTCGGCGGAAAAGTGGATTTTTAAGCACCGCAAGACATCGGGCGCGCCTTTTTAGGCGCGCCCTTTTCATTGAAATAATGGACGGCGTCATATAAAGGAGAATAACACAAGGGCAATGACGCCTGGCTCGGCAGGACAGTCGGAGACGTCGCAATTATTGAGGCGTATTCCGTTGCGGGGGCCCCTGCGCGCGTACAAAAAAGTTTGACGGCGAATAAATCAAATTGTTTCTTTGTTCCGCTTTGGGGATCAAAAAATAGGAGGCTCTGTTGCTGTTATGCTCGCCTGACGCGGAACGCATGCGCGCGGCGATTAAAGAACGCCTGCAACAGGATAAAGAAAGTAATATTTTTCTTTTTAAAGATAAAAATACAAAAAAACTCTTGTAATTTGACATTTTTTATGGTATGATAAAAGCAATTAAATGGGTATACCCATTTTTTGTCTGCCGGTTTCTGCCGGCAGACAAAAAAGCGGTCTATCCGGAAAAAGGAGAGTAGAATGAATAAGAAGAGAAAAGGGTTTACCATCGTAGAGTTGGTGATTGTCATCGCGGTGATCGCCATTTTGGCGGCGGTTCTGATTCCTACGTTTGCAAGCCTTATCGAACAGGCTCGCGTCAGTGCCGATACTGCTTTGGTAAAGAATCTGAATTTGGTTTTGACGGCGGATGAGGCGGAAAACGGAAAACGCACGACGATGTCTGACGCGTTGACTGTCGCCGAAGAAGGCGGTTATGTGGTCGACAAACTGACGCCGACGAGTTCGGGGGAAATTGTCTGGGACAGCGTTTCAAACCGCTTCGCGCTGTTGGATCAGGAGGGCAAGTTAAAGTTCGGGGTTTCCGGTACGGATTTTAACGATGCTTCCGCGGTGCGGGCCAATGTTTGGAAAATTACGGATGATTTAGAAGAAGTCACTTCGGATGCTCCGAAATTCAGCTATTATCTCAAAGAGGGCGTGTATGCCGATACCGAACTGAATATCGGAACGGGTATCGACGTAGGCGAAAATAGGAACATCAATATTGCTTACGCAACTTCATTCAGCGGCACGGTGACCGTCCGTATGAACGGAGGAACCCTGAAAGTATCTGCACCGAATGGCGCTGTTCAATCTTACGGCGAAAAAACGCGGGTGACGATCGACGCCGTTGCAATGAACTCTTATCATGAGTATGGTTCCGTCAGCGAAATCATGACGCTTGTTTCCGGGCGTGTGCAGGTAATGAACGGTGGAAGCGTTACGGCAATTGCCGTCTCTGCGACCGAAAAGGAAAAAGCGACGGTCCAAATTTTATCGGGTGCAAATGTAGTAAAAATTGCGGTTGCAAACGACGAAATGAAGAACGCAGTCAGCGGCGCCGAAGAAGCAGATATTGTTGTCGGCAGCGGAGAAGCTGTCTTTTTCGGCGGCGGCTCCGGAACGAAAGAGGATCCCTATCAGATCGGAACAGATGCGCACCTTCGGTCTATCGCTATTTTCGGGAGCGAAATGCGGAAAGGAAACGCCTATTATTTTACTTTGACGGCCGATGTCACATTTACGCGTACGTCGTCCAGCGATGTGGTTACGTCTTTTTTCTGCGGCGCCTTTGACGGTCAGTCTCACAAAATTACGCTGGATTCCGTGAGAGGTCTTGCCAACGACGGGTACGGTTCCGTCTGGTTCTTTACGGATCCGGTAGGAATCGTTGAAATGAGTAATTTCAACGTATTTTACCGTACCGGAGGTGTTGCCTCGATCTGTAAAGCCTGGAACGACGATCACAACGACGAGCAGAAAAAAGCCGACGGCGTTATCTTTACGAACGTCAATATGGGAGACGAGAGCGTCAAAGGAACGGAAGTGGAGCTGTTCCGGAATGCCGGAGGATTTTGCAACTATGCCAGCGTAGGGACGCTTACGCTGACGGGATGCAACAATTATTACAGTCTTTATTCAGATAACGCGCAGCTGTTTTCGGGCGTATTTCTGGGGGCAGGTATCACGTATTTTGGAACGCTGAAGTTTGAAAACTGCCATAACTACGGCGATGTCCGCGGGGCAAATATCGGCGTGTTCGGAGGCAATTTTTATCAAACGCAATATGAGAACATCTCCGGAATCATGGTTAAACCCTTCCAGGAACGCGTCATTTTTGAAAACTGTTCCAACGAAGGAACGATCTCTTATTATACCAATGCCGGCTTGCTTGGTTATCAGCACAATGAAAAGAATCTGATAGACGGCAAGTATGTTATCAATCAGTCTTACAAAAAAGATGATACTTCCATCTCGTGTCCTTACGAATATACTTTGACGGGGATCACGTATGATTCTGCGTCGCTCGTTCATTTGGGTGCGAACGGACTCTCCCTCAACGCGGAAGGAGATAAACTTATCATGACGAAAGGTGAGGTCAGCGGGGCAAGCGCGTATTATATCAACTTTTCTACGTCTGCAACCTGGAGCAGCCGGGACGGACAGTCCGGATCGCAATACCTGAATCTGCGGTTTGCCGTTTCTGTCGGAGAGGAAAGTCAGAAAGAGCTCGATCCGCTTGCTTCCTCTAAGATGATGGATAAAACTTCGTACGAAGATAAATACGGAACGCTTCCATCCGAGCTCGTCTGGAATAAGATCGACGGTTATCAGGGGATTACTTATTGGTATGATCAGACTAATAAAATATACGTCATCAATTTTACCGAACTGAGCAGAGAAACCGGTTCTACGTATCTTTTAAGAACAGCGGATAAAAACGGCGTTACTCCTTCGAAATATATCAGCGTATATGATGCCGAAGGAAAGCTGCTCGCTCTTTCCAATACAAAATAGATGTCGCTTCACATGAATTTCGGCTTTGCTGCATAGACAAAAAGCCCTCCGCTGAATCAGCGGAGGGCTTTTTCTGCCAAGAACAAATCTGAAAACCGGATTTGTAAAGAGAGGGGATGAATGAAGCAGATTTATACCGTACAAAATTCACTCTTCCGCGAGCCAGGGTTTCGAGGGCGTCTCGGGGTAGCTGCCCAACGAGACGAGAAGCTCCAGCCCGATCCGCTCTGCAGCCGTCACCGCTTCCCGCACGGCGGAGGCCTCTCCCGAAAACGCCAGAATCACTTCGTTCGAGTGGCTGGTGCCCCGGTCGGGCGTAGCGTATTTTACGACGGAGACGTCCGCCGCTTTCAGCGCGGTATCCGCCATTACCAGACCGATCGCCGCGGGAGAACCGGCGAGAAAGCCGAAGGCTTCTCCCTTTTTTGCGCCGAACGCCTTAACGAGCGCGTCTCCCGCGTTTGCGGTGTACGTAAATTCAAGGTGCCCCGCCGCGCTGATATAGAGTTCTCCGGCATAGAAGTTCGTCCGTTCGAGGGCGATTTCCATGCAGCGGCGCACGTCGGATACGTTTTTTCCTCCCACGACGACGTAATTCCCGTGTCCGCCCCAGCCCTTGGTGTCCCGCGGGAGCTCGACGGAGAGCACTTCGGTGTTCGTCGCTTTGACAGCGTCGTCGATCGCGGTCAGCTGTCCCGCAGCGCCGGTGCGCGAGGAAAAGACCCCCAGCGCGCGGCAGGAGGTGCCGAGAGCCATTTCCCGGATCAGCTGTTCGTCTGCCCCGGCGATGACCAGAGCGATGGTATCGAGGACTGCCGTCCCCACGAATTCCGCCCGGCTGCATGCGGTCGGAAGATGAGAAAATTTCAAATAAAACACCGTATCCTTACAGATTCTGTACTTATTGTAACCAAACGGAGCGCATTTGTCAAACGGTTGCGGAAAAGCCGCGCGGAAATCATTGCAAAAATACCCGAAACGTGCTAAAATATTCTGAAAAGAGGAACTTACGATGGAAAAACAAACCGCAGAAAAAATCGTAGAGGCGCTTTCCGGCGTCTATCCGGACAAGCCCGCGCTCAGATACGAAACGGAGTTTCAGCTGCTGATCGCCGTAATCCTGTCCGCGCAGTGCACGGACGAGCGCGTCAACCGCGTCACGGCGGAACTCTTCCCGGAATACGGCACGCCTGAAAAAATGCTTACGCTGACCAAGGAGGAATTGGGCAAAAAGATCTTTTCCTGCGGGCTCTACAACAGCAAGGCGGAGCATATTTTGAGCGCTTGCAGCGATATCGTCACGCGCTTTCACGGAGAAGTGCCGCGCACGCTGGAAGAACTGCGCACGCTCGCGGGCGTGGGAAGAAAGACGGCCAACGTCGTCTATTCTGTGGCGATGGGGGGAGACGCGATCGCGGTCGACACCCACGTCTTCCGCGTATCCAACCGGATCGGGCTGGCGCACGCGAAAGACGTCCTGAACACCGAAAAGCAGCTGATGGCGATTCTGCCGCAGAAGGACTGGTCCCGCACGCACCACTACCTCATCTATCTGGGCAGAAACGTCTGCAAGGCGGGGAAGGGCGCGAATTGCGGGGCGTGCCCCGTTTACGAGTATTGCGAGAGGAATTTATAGATGTTTATCGACAGAGCGCAAATTGAGATCAAGGCGGGAAACGGAGGCGACGGCATCACTTCCTTTCTCCACTACAAGGGCGTCGTCAACGGCGGCCCTGACGGCGGAGACGGGGGAAAGGGGGGCGACATCGTCTTCCGCGCCGACCGTCACGTCAACAATCTCGCCGATTATTACTATAAAAATAAATATTTCGCGGAGGACGGAAGCCGCGGCGAACCCAAAAACATGTTCGGCAAGGCGGGAAAAAATCTCGTCTTAAACGTCCCCCTCGGCACGGTGATCCGGGATGCGGAGACCGAAAACATCATCGCCGATCTCTATTACGAGGGGCAGGAGGTCACCGTTCTGACGGGCGGAGACGGGGGAAAGGGCAACGCGCGCTTTTCCAACAGCCGCCGCCACGCGCCGCACTTTTCCCAGACCGGCGAAAAGACGGAGAAAAAGCGCGTTCTGCTGGAGCTGAAGACCATTGCGGACGTCGGGCTGATCGGCTTCCCCAACGTGGGGAAATCCACGCTCCTCTCCAAAGTGACCAAGGCGCGCCCCAAGATCGCAAACTATCACTTTACCACGCTGTCGCCCAACCTCGGCGTCGTAAATTACTACGACGACTCCTTTGTCCTGGCGGATATCCCCGGGCTGATCGAGGGCGCGGCGGAAGGCGCCGGGCTGGGGCACGATTTTCTGCGCCACATCGAGCGCACGCGCATGCTGATTCACGTGGTGGACGTTTCGGGCATGGAAGGGCGGGATCCCTATGAAGACTACCGAAAGATCAACGCGGAGCTGGCGGAGTACAGCGAAGTGCTTTCCCGCCTGCCGCAGATCGTGGCGCTCAACAAGTGCGACGTATTCGGCGCGGAGGAAAACGCAAAGGCCTTTACGGAAAAGCTGAAAGGCGCCGCGCCGGTGTTTTCCATCGAGGCGGTCAGCGGAGCGGGAACGAAAGCGCTGCTGGACGCGACGGTGAAACTGCTGAAGGAGCTTCCCCCGCCCGCGCCGCTGGAATACGAGCCCTTCGTCTACGAAAAGCCGGAGCGGCTGACGTACGAGATTCTGGAAAACGACGACGGGTCGTTCGAGATCGTCGGCACGCTGGTGGACGTGCTGTCGCGCAACGTGGTGATCTCCGACATGCACTCCTTCGCCTATATGCAGAAGGTGCTGAAGGATCGGGGGATTTTCAAAGAACTGCGCGCAAAGGGCGCGAAGAACGGCACGGCGATCGTGATCGGCGGCATCGAATTTGAATTCATGGATTGAGGAGAAGATATGTTTACTTCAAAGCAGAGGAGCAATTTAAGGAGTCTCGCGGCAAAGGAAGATACCATCATGCAGGTGGGCAAAAACGGGATTTCCGATCATCTGGTGCAGTCGCTCTCGGACGCGCTGGATAAGCGGGAACTGATCAAGATCTCCGTTCTGGAAAATGCGGAGGCGGATGCAAAGGCGTTTTCCGTCCGATTGGCGGAAGCGCTGTCGGCGGAAGTCGTGGCGGTGATCGGCAGAAAGATCATCCTGTACCGCCGCTCGGAAAAGGAGAATGCCCGCCATATCGCCTTTTAAGTGCGAAATATCGGCTGACGCGAAATATCAGAATTAACAGAAGAGCAAACAAATCCCCCGCGCGCCCGTCCGGCGCGCGGGGGATTTGTTCTCCGTCCGCCCCTCGGGAAAAAACAAGGGGCAAGCCGGCAGATTCCGAATGAATCGTACGGGATCAGTTTTTTTTCTCTTTCAGCGTTCGGAACCGGTCGTAGTTGAAGCAGGCGATAAAGAGCGTGTCCGCGACGGCTTCAAGGGGCTCCGCACAGCAGTCCTTCACCCATTGTATGGAGACGTTGTAAACCATGCCCGCGTAAGCGTAGGAGAGATAAGCGGCCTGCGGTTTGTCGCTGTAGGCAAAGTCCCGTTGAAAACTCCTGTTGAGATACTCCAGATAGAGATACTCGAGGTGCGAAGCCTGCAGCAGCAGGACGAAGTCCTGATAGGCGTGCAGCATTTTCAGGACCGAACGGATGACGTCGTAATAGTCCTCGTCGCAGCGGGGAATGTAGCGGATGTTTTCGTTGAACTTTTCGTTCAGGCGGTTGAAATAGTAGACGATCACCGATTCTTTATCCGTAAAGTAGCGATAAAAGGTCGCCCTGCCGACGCCTGCGCGCTTTACGATCTCGGTGACGGTGATGTCCCGAAAGTCCTTTGCCTTCATCAGTTTCAGAAGCGCTTCCGCGATATAATGCCGCGTGTAATCGGTTTCCTGCACGATACAATTTCTCCTTTTTGTTTCATTTCGGCGGTCGTTTTCCGCCCGTTTGTCTCAACGGGGGGGCTTTCGGTTGCCTGCCTCTGCCGCTCAGTGCTATAATCAGACCGACAAAAGCGAAACAGCTGTCTCTCAATATGATACAACTGTTTCAGAAAAAAGTCAAATAAAAGGAGGTTCAGGATGGAAAAGAATTTTAAATTGTACGATTACAAGAACAAAACGGTGAAACAGAGCGAACAAACCGCCGAGACGGATTTTTACGGGGCGTTCGGCTGGGAGCCGGCGGATATTTCGCCCGCGATGCCCGGGAGCGTGACGATCACGTTCCGCCGCGACCGCAAAGCGGAACACAAGGCGGAGCTCGTGCGCCTGGAGAAAAAGGCGGAGGGGCTGAGAGAAAACGGGGCAAAGCTGAAGAAAGAGAGAACCAGGGGCGCGTCGGTCTTTGCGTGGACGTTCGGCAGCTGTTCCGCGCTGCTGCTGGGCGGGGGGATGAGCCTCACGATGCTCGTGACGGACAGCCTGCCTGCCATGATCGGGGGGATCGCACTGGGGATTGCCGGCATCGCGCTCTGCGCGTTAAACTATCTATTTTATCGCCGCCTCGCCGCGAAAAAGACGGAGAAGCTCCTGCCGCTGGAAGAGGAAAACGGCGAGAAGCTGGCGGTCGTCTGCGAGCAGGCGCACGAACTCGCCGCGAACGGCGAACTCCTTTAAGGCGTGAAAAAGCCGGGAGAGCTGTGGCGGGCGTATCGGGAAGCGGATCTGCGCGCGAGAAGCCGTCTGATCGCGGTCTTCACCATGATTGCGAATTTCGTCACGGCGGCGGGAAAAGTCGCAATCGGGATTGTTTCTTCCTCCTTCTTCGTGCTGATTTCGGGCGCTTATTCCGCCGGAGTGGGCGCCTGTAAACAGATTTTTTACCGCGGTGCCGCGCGGGCGGCCGACCGGGAAGAGGAATGGAAGTATTATCGGAATATCGCCGTCGGGCTGTTGCTGTCCGGTCTCTTTTACGGCGTTTCCATGGTCCGCTATTTCTTCTCGCCGGACGTCGTGCGCTATGATACGATCGTGGGGATCTCCATTGCGGCGTTCGCCTTTCTGGATCTGGGGCTGGCGATCGCGGGGCTGGTCCGTTCGGGCAGGCGGAAAGATCTGCTGCTGTCCGGACTGAAAACGGTCAACTTTTCGGGAGCGCTCGCGGCGATCGCGCTGACGCAGGCGGCGCTGCTCTCATTCTCGGGGGAAGAGGGCGTTTCCCCCGCGGTCTTACAGGGCAACGCCGCGATGGGCATTCTGGTCGGCGCCGTCTCCTGCCTGCTCGCCCTGCGGATGCTGGTGCGGTTCGGGAAAAGAGACCGCCTGCAAGGCTGATTCGGCAAATTTCGGGAAAATCCCCCTTGCGCGTGCGTGCGTTTTGTGGTACAATGTCGGTATGAACGAATTGTTGGATTTTTTACATATCGCCCGCTATCGCGAAAATAACCGCATCGAGGCGAAAAAGGCGCAGGGAGGGCTGCCGCATTCTCTGTGGGAAACGTATTCCGCGTTTGCGAACACCCTGGGCGGCGTAATTCTGCTCGGTGTCATGGAGGGATCGGATCATCGGTTTTATTCCGTGCCCGTCGACGCCGCCGGCCTGAAAAAAGAGCTCGTTTCTCAGCTGAAAGAGGGTAAGATTGCGAGCGTCAATCTTCTGAAAGAGGAAGACGTCGCCGTCTGCCCGGCGGACGGGAACGAGATCGTCGCCGTATTCGTCCCGCGCGCCGACCGGCGGGAGCGGCCGGTCTATATCGGTTCGGATCCGCTGACGGGGACCTATCTGCGCGACGGAGAAGGGGATTACCGCTGTCCGCGGGAGGTCGTTCTGCGGATGCTCGAAGAACAGAAACGCGAGAGCCCGGACGGCGCTTTGCTGTACGGTTATACGCTGTCCGATCTGAGAGAGGAGGATATCTCCGATTACTGCCGCTCTCTCGGGCGGGAGGGCTCGGCGGAGCGCATCCTCCTGTCGTTGGGCGCGCTGGCGGGCGACAGCCGCGGCGTGTTTCCCACGTACGCGGGGCTGCTTTTCTTCGGCAGGGGAGAAGCGCTTGCAAGGCGGTTTCCGAACCTTACGCTTGCATTTCAGGGAAACGGAAAGATATTTTCGCCCAAAGGGGAAAATATCTGGAATTTATATCGCTATGCGCGCGCGGTAGAGGGCGAACTGACGGGCTTTTCCCGCGACCGCGCCGTCCGCGCGGGGCTGAAAGAGGTTCTGACCAATGCGCTCGTCAACGCCGATTACGAGCGCGGCGGCGTATCCGTTTCGCTCTTTGAGGAGGGCGCGGAGACGGTGAATGCGGGCTCGTTCTCCCCTTCGCCCGAGCGCGCCGTCGGCGGCTTTTCCGAGCCGCGCAACGAAAAGCTGTCCGACCTCTTTTCCGCGATGGGGTGGGGAAGCCGCGCGGGCGGGGGGCTCCTGCGGCTGTACGAGACCTGGAAGGAGCGCGGGCTGAAGCTGCCCACGATGGAAGAGACGGTTTCGCCCCCGTCGGTCTCGGTGACGCTGTGGCTGACGAAAGACGACGGCAAACCCTGCACGCTGGGCCGCGCCGCGCTGTTCCGCCTGCTTCTGGATTATCTCACGCGGCGGGCATCCGCCACGGCGGCGGAGCTCGCGGGGGATCTGCACTGTTCGACGGCAGAGGCGGACGAGCTGTTGTACGAGGGCGCGCGGCGCAGGATCCTCGTGCGCGAGGGAGAGCGCTGGCGGCTGAAAGAGCGCGCCTGAACGAAGCGCAGAGCCGCTTCATATAATAACGGTATGAGAAACCGCGCTTATATCGATCTGAAAGCCATCCGCGGCAACGCCGCCGCGATCCGGAAAAAACTGCCCGAAGGGGTAAAGCTCTGCGCCGTCGTCAAGGCGGACGGTTACGGGCACGGCGCCGTCCGTACGGCGCGCGCGCTGTACGGGCTCGCGGACTGTCTCGCCGTCGCGCTTCCCGAAGAGGGGAGGGAACTGCGCTTTGCGGGGGAAGCGCGGGAGATCCTCGTTCTCACGCCGCTGCAGCCGGGCGACGAAGCCGTCGCCGTGCGCCACGGCCTGACGGCGTCGGTTTCCCGTGCGGAAGAGATCTGCCGCCTGCAGGCCGCCTGCGAACGGGCGGGGAGAGGAATCTCCGTCCACGTCAAGCTGAATACGGGCATGAACCGTTTCGGCGCGGAAGAGCGCGATTTTTCCGCCCTGTTTTCCGCTTTCGAGGCCGCCCCGCTCGTCCGTCCGACGGGCGTTTTTTCACACCTCGCCGCGCCGGAGGACGAAGCCTTCACCGCGCTGCAGCGGGAGCGGTTCGACCGCATGACGGAAAAACTTGCAGAGCGCTGTCCCGGACTGACGCGGCATCTCTCCGCTTCGGGCGGGTTTCTCAAGGGGCTGTTTTACGACATGGTGCGCATCGGCATCCTTCTCTACGGATACGCGCCCTTTCCCGCCGCGTTTGCCGTACGCCCGGCGATGCACGTCTCGGCGCCCGTTTCGGCGTGCCGCTATGTGGAGGAGGGCGAGCGGGTATTTTACGGCCGCCAGCAAAAAAAAGAGAGCGGGTATCTTTCCGTCGTCCGGTTCGGGTATGCAGACGGACTCCCGCGCAAAGACGGCATTTTCCGCTGTATGGACGTTTCCGCGGCGGAAAAACGCATGAAAATCGGTTCTTTTACGGATATTTTAAATAAAAACGCTAACGAAATCGCGGCAAAGTATGATACAATAAGCTATGAGGTCCTCGTCGGCGCCGCAAAACGCGCGGAGAGGATCTATGAAGAATGAAAAGGTGAGGCGCTATGAGTCGGGTTTCCTATCTGCTAAAACAAAGTCTCTTTAATTTTGCCTATCTCATCCTGACGATGATGACCGCCGCGGCGATCTCGCTCATCGAGATTACCTGGCTGAAGATGGTGCTGTTCGTCCTGAACATCGCGCTGTACGCCACCATCGTGTTCTTTTCCTCCCGCGCGCAGGGGGAAAAGGAAAAAAAGCAGGAGTATGCGAACGACATCGAGCGCCGCCACGTCGCGGAGACAGGGGACTATGTCAACATCAACGAACGGGAGGAATACCGCCCTCTGAACGGTTTTTTCACCGGGCTCATCACCTGTATTCCCCTTTTGCTGCTGGTCGTGTTTTTTCTCGTCTTCACCCTGGCGGACGTCGCTCAGAATACCATCGTGGTGATCACCAATATCCTCTACGGCACGTTTACCATGCCGCTCTCCATCGTAAGCGAGGATCTCTCCATCCGCGTGCTCAACTATTTCTGCTCGCTGTATGCAATTTTTATCATCTGCGGCGCGACCTCGTTCGGCTACTTCGTGGGGGCGAAGCGCGTCGAGAAACAGCACGAGCGGGTGGGCAGTATTCATAAACAGATTTACGGGGACAAGCAATGAGAGTGATCGCAGGCGTTCACCGCTCCCGTCCGCTGGCTACCTTTCGGGGGGATGAAATCCGCCCCACGGCGGACCGCGTGAAGGAAAGCCTCTTCAACATTTTGAGAAACAAAGTGGTCGGGCGGCGGTATCTGGATCTGTTCGCGGGGACGGGCGGCATCGGCATCGAGGCCATTTCCCGCGGGGCGGCGGAGGTCGTTTTCGTCGACCAGCGCAGGGAAAGCGTTGCGCTCGTGAAGAAAAACCTCGCGCTTTTAAAGGAAGAAGCGGAGGTCGTTTTATCGGATGCGATCGCCTATCTCCGCCGCGCAGAGCCCTTCGACGTGATCTTTATCGATCCGCCCTATGCGGGCGCGCTGGGCGAAGCGGCGCTCCGCGTGATCGCAGAGAACGCGCTTCTGACGGAGGACGGGGTCGCCGTTTTTGAACACGAGGAGCCGTTTGCGGGGGAGATCCCCGGGCTGCGGAAGACGGACGAGCGGAAGTACGGCCGCGTGTATCTCAGTTTTTTCGGGCGGGAGGGCGTATGAGAAGCTGCGTGTTCGCCGGCACGTTCGACCCCGTCACCGCCGGCCACTATGAGACGGTGAAGCGCTGCCTCGAAATTTTTGACGAGGTTTACGTGGGGCTGCTGGTCAATCCGGACAAGACCTGTTTTTTTACCGAAGAAGAGCGGTTCGGTTTTCTGAAAAAGGCGTTTGCCGCCTTTCCCGCGGTAAAGACGCGCGTCTTTCACGGCCTCCTGGTGGATTTTATGAGGGAAACGGGCGCTTCCGCATACGTGCGGGGCGTGCGGGACGAGCGGGATTTTTGCTATGAAATGGAGAATTACCGCCGAAGCTTAACGATGGATCCCGGGCTTTTTACCCTCTTCGTCCCCGCCGCGGGGGGATTGGAGGCGGTGAGTTCCACGCGGGTAAAGCGCGGACTAAAACAGGGGGAGGACGTGTCGCAATATCTTCCCGCCGCCGTCCGGGAGGACGTCATAAAAGCGTATAGAGCCAGAGAAAGAGAAAGCTGAGGACCGCCTGCGTTATCTTTGAAAGAAGGTAAACGGCGGTCTTTACGTTTGCCTTTTTCAGGAAAACGAGGTTCTGGCAGAAGACGGAGACGCCCCCGAAGCTGACGAGAAAGCCGATCAGCGCGGGGACGAGCGCGCTTTCGGAGGCGGCGAGGATTTTGCTGCCCGTCGTGCATTCCAGCAGCCCGTACACGAGCCCCTCCGCCAGCTCCCGTTCGCCCAGGAGGGAGGACAGGGGGCGGATGAGAAATTCCAGCAGGGAAAAGTCCGCCGCCATCGCCGCGACGGTGTAGAAAAAGGCGATGAACCCGCCGACCGCCAGCACGGACGAGACGGAAGAGGCCATCGCCTCGTTTAAGAGGTTGTCCGTACGCCCGGCGGGGCGGGCGGCGGTGATCTCGGGGGGCTTTCCGTAGAAGCGGAAGAGCATTCCTGTGACGAGCGTCGCGGCGATATGGCACAGGTAGATGGCTACGCCCGCGGCCTGATCGGACAAAAGCCGCGCGCCGATGCTCCCGATCGCGAACATGGGGGACACGGTGGTGCAGAAGCAGGCGGCGCGGGTGGCGTCGTCCGGGGAAAGCTGCTTGTCCCCTGCGAGCGTGGCGAGGATCTTCGCCCCCACGGGGTAGCCGGAAACCGCGCTCATCGCAAAGGCGTACGCGGTCTGCCCGGGCGTGCGGAAGAGCCTTTTCGTGACGGGCGTCATCCGCGCGGCGAGCCCGGAAACGGCGTTCAGCCCCGTGAGCAGTGCGGTGAGAAAGAAGAAGGGAAACAGGGAGGGCAGAACGACTGCCGCCCACAGCGCGATCCCTTCCGCCACGACGGAGAGATAGCGGTCGGAGAACGCGGCGAAGAGAAACATGGCGGCGAGGCACAGCGCGGAAAGCAGAAGAGGCAGGATACGGCGAAAGGTGTTCATATTCTAAGGTATGCGGGAAAAAATCCGTTCATGCCCTTGCAAAGAGCGCTCTTTTGTGGTACACTGAATCTGAGGGAACAACATGGATTTATTCGATACGATACGGGACGGCGCGGAGATCAAGCCGCTCGCCGAGCGCATGCGCGCGAATACGCTGAAAGAATTTCTGGGGCAGGAGCACATCGTCTCCGAGAGCAGCCTTTTAAACCGCGCGATCAGACTGGACCGTCTGGGAAGCTGTATTTTCTGGGGTCCGCCGGGGAGCGGCAAAACCACGCTCGCCAATATCATCGCCAACGGGACGGACGGCAGCGTTATCCGCTTAAACGCAGTCAATTCCGGCGTTGCGGACGTCAAGGCGGCGGTGGATCGGGCAAAGAACGACTATAAACTTTACGGAAAAAAGACGTATCTGCTGCTGGACGAATGCCACCGCTTTTCCAAGACGCAGTCCGATTCTCTTCTGCCCGCCGTAGACATTGGCGCCTACCTTGTACAAACATAAATTTATTTATGTTACCCGTGAAATACCACTAAAACTCTATAAAACGCTAAAAACAGTCAATAAACGGACTGGATTGACAATTGAAGAGGAGTTGTTGGATTATTGCAGATCTCCCAGAAGCATTATAGACTTACAGGGATTTTTAGATATCAAGAGTAAAAAGAGTATACAGGCGAGATTTACGAAACCCTTAATGCAACAAGGGAAGTTAAAGTTTATATATCCGGAGTCTCCCAAAATTGTTTGGCAAAGATATCTGAGTGCCGAAGTGGATATTACGCCGGAAATGCAAGAGACAATGGTTCAACTGGCTAAGACGGAAAAGCATTTAGAACTGGAACGGAAGACATTAAAGTTTTGCAAAATTCCGCGTAGTTTAGGAGAAATTAAAGATCATATAGGACTAGCTGGTTACGGCATTGTAAGAAAACGAGCAGTTCAACCGTTAATAGACCAAGGTAAACTCAAGATGCTGTATCCGCATGATCCGTTTTATGTTAAGCAAAAATATGTCATAGCGGAAGCCACGATTGATTTTCCTGAGCTTACGGAAGAGAATATAATTTTATTTTGTTCAACCCCTCGGACCAAAGAAGAAATTAAAAAGCATTTTGCAATTGGGCAAGACTTGCTTTACAAATTCTTGAATCCGATTATAGAACAAGGAAAGTTGACTTATACGAAAAGCGTAAGGATTGGAAAGAATATAATACACGGAAAATTGGTGAAGAACGAAAATCCTCAAAAAGTAATAATCAAGAAACGAAAAATTACGGATGAGGACATTATAGAGTTCTGCAAAATTCCGCGTCATCATCGTGAGTTATGGGAAGAATTTGAAATATCTACTCGAACTTGTCAAAAAATTGTTGACAGACTAATTGAGGACGGTAGATTGGTATATACGGAGGATATAAAAAGTTATAAGAGAAAAGTATTAAAAAATGATCCTGTATTGATGAAAATGCTAAACGATACAAAACTGAAAGACGAAGATCTCATCACATATTGTCGGAAGCCGAGGTTAATACAAGAGATTGTAAATAATTTTGGCATTACCAATTACGAATGTAAGAAACGTTTAGATAGATTGTTTGCCGCGGGAGAATTGGTTTATACCGAAAAAGCAAGAAGCTGGTACAGAAAAATTAAAGCAAAGGGGTTGACCGATGATACCGTAATCAAGGAAAATGTAACTGACGAAGATATTATATCGTTTTGTAACGTACCTCGGTATGCATACGAAATAAAAAAAGAATTTCACTTGAGCAATACTTTGTTTGAAAAAATTGTTAAAAAGTTGATAAATGACGAAAGATTAATAAATACGGAAAAAGGAAAAGGGTATTATAGGAAGTTTTTGAAAAATGGATAACTTGTTTACACATATGCACGACAATCTTAAACCGTTGGCCGAAAAGATGCGTCCCACAAGTTTAGATGATTTTGTCGGACAGCAACATATCTTAGGAAAAGGGAAGTTGTTGCGGCGTCTAATAGAGGCAAAGAGAGTGCCGAGCGTAATTTTTTACGGCCCGCCCGGTACCGGAAAAACCACGCTCGCAAGGATAATAGCAGAGAACGCCAATGCGAATTTTGTTATGCTGAACGCGATTTCGAGCGGAGTGGCGGAAGTAAAGGGCGTCATAGACGAGGCGAAGAAAAATTTCGAGATGTACGGAAAAAGAACCTATTTGATCCTGGACGAATGCCACAGATGGAGCAAATCTCAAAGTGATACGTTGTTAGGTGGTTTGGAATCCGGCCAAATTCTGTTCATAGGAGCTACTACAGAAACGCCTCAGTTCAATATGACGAGGGCAATTATAAGCCGTTGTTCGTTGTTTGAGTTTAAACCGATCGGAATAGAGGACATAAAAAGCGCCCTGAAAAGAGCGATAGATGCTCCCAACGGATTAAAGTCGTTTAATATCAAGATTGACGACGAGGCCTTGACTTATTTTGCAACAGCCAGCGGAGGAGACGTACGCAGCGCATTGAACGGTCTTGAGATAGGCGCATTGACTACCAAACCGAACCAAAACGGGGAAATGGTGATCACGAAAGAGATCGCCGTAGAATGCCTTCAAAAAAAGGCCTTGAGTCTAAACGACGACGTCTTCTATCATATATTGAGCGCGTTCTGCAAGAGCCTTCGCGGCAGCGATGCAACAGCGGCTTTATATTATGCAAATCGGTTAATCGAGGCGGGTTGCGAGCCACAGCTTTTGGCAAGGCGGACGATAGCGCACGCGAGCGAGGATTGTTGTTCGGCAAAAGCATTGAATACGGCGTGCAACGCCTTGTATGCGCTTAATAATTTAGGAATGCCGGAAGGGAATATTATCCTATCGCACGCCATTATCGAAGTCTGCGAGGCTCCTAAAAACAACCGTGTGATCGTCGCAATGGAACGGGCGATCGATGATGCTCGGAATCATCCCGACGATAATATACCTGACTATTTGAAGAATCATACGGAAGCGAGTAAGAAATATAAGTATCCACATGATTATGGCGGATGGGTAGACCAACAATATCTTCCGGATTCTCTGAAAGACAGGGATTACTTTTCGAAAGATAAAAAGTAATAGGGAATATTATAGAGAGTAAGAGGCACTATTCATATTTGAATGGTGCCTCTTGCTAGGTTAATTATTTTTTACGAGTATCTTTTACAAAGGTATATATCCAATAAGATAAACAAAAAAGAAGACTCACGGATAAGATGGCAAGAACAACGATCAACCAAGCGGGTATTATGTTTGTAGTTTTATCGAATCAATAAAAATTCAAAGGATAAAAATAAGAAGGTACATGACACGGTAATAGGAAAAATATTGATGGCGACTTTGGGGTGTATTCCGGCATACGATGAATATGTCGTTGATGGGATGAAAAATGAAAAATTATGCGCTACGCTTGGAAAAAGAAGTTTGAAAAAACTTGTTAATTACAGTCGCGATCATAAAGACGCTTTGGAAAAAATTATGGGTTCAGTAAATGAAAAAGTGCATATCGAAAGTGGTAACAAGGAGTTGAATTACCCTGTCGCTAAAATATTAGATATGATATTTTGGGAATATGGGTATAAGTTAAAAAAGGAGCGGTCGCATTAAGAAATGCGGCCGCATTTTTTTAAGGAGTATTGATATGCACATAGACTTTTATTTATAATAAAAAAGGCAAACGATAAAATATTTGATAGCAGGGTTATAGGGATTAAAATATATTTAAGAAGCAAGCCGTTTGCCGTAAAAGCAATCGGCTTTTATAATTTTTACAGATCGAAAAAACATAGATTTACCGATTTTTTAAAAAAATCGGTGTTTAAAATCTGGTAAACTTAAGGTATAGGAGGAAAAAGATGAGTGCTAAATTGATAAAAATACGAACAATTATTGATTTCTTTCTGTTGAACAGTAATTTATCGAGGGAGCTTTTGATCAAACGAATTAACAAATTGATAAAAATTCATAATACGCAGGTAAAACAGGGAAGATTTCATGAAGACGCGATGGAATACATAAGCACGGCAGAACAACTGATTTTCTTAAAAAATACAAAGAAACGTGTATATGAATTTTTTGAAGGAACTGAGTATGAAGATATTATAAAAGCTCGGTATAGAGAACGCGGAAATTATAATTACATTGCCTATGAACTACATATGTCGCAAGGCAAGTATTATATCGAAGTTGGCTCCTTTACGCAAAACCAATCCTGCGCTTGCATACGGTTCTACGCAGCAGAGATGGTTGAACAACGATGTTTATGTATTTGAAAGAGTATTTGGCGACAGCGTTGTTATGACGGCAATCAACAGGAATCAGAGCAGCGGTTATCAGCTTGAAAATCTGATGTCCAGCCTTCCGAACGGCACTTATTATGACGTTTTGGGAAATCTTCTTGGTGGTGGCAATATAACCGTTACGAACGGCAGTGTATCCGACTATTATCTCGGAGCAGGCCAATGCGCGGTATGGCAATATACGGCGGACGATGAAGGCACTCCGATTATCGGCAATATCAATCCGAAGATGAGCAAACCCGGTAATACGGTTACGATTACGGGGCGCGGTTTTGGCGATACGACGGGAAGCGTGGCTTTCGGTACGGCGAATGCGCAGATAGTGTCTTGGTCAGACAGTATGATTAAGGCCATCGTCCCCGGCGGCGTTGCGGGAGAAGTTGACGTAGTGGTAACAAATGCAAACGGCACATCGAGTGAAGCATTTGCAGGATTCGATGTTTTGTCGGGTGCTCAAGTATCGGTTCGCTTTAAGGTGAATAATGCAACTACGGATTACGGAACGAACGTTTACATTGTAGGCAGCGTACCTGAACTCGGAAGCTGGGATACGACGAAAGCGATAGGGCCGTTGTTTAACGATACACCGACGATCGGCGTATATCCGACTTGGTTCTATGATATCAGTGTGCCTGCAAATACTCAGATAGAATACAAATTTATCAAGATAGACGGAGCAGGGAATGTGGTTTGGGAAAGCGGTATGAACCACGTTTATACCACGCCCGCCAGCAATACCGGCGAAGTAACGGTTAATTGGCAGTAAAATGAAAAGGCAGGGAGCATTATGCTCTCTGCCTTTCTTACAAAGACTGAGGTGATAGTTTGAAAGTATGAGGTTCGCTTTCTTTCCGTTGGATAGCATATTCTAACATTTCTACTGCATTTTTAACTTTCAGCTCGGAAGGTAAATAAATTTTGACCATTTGATCCGAAGGCAACGTTATTTTTGCATTGTTACATATCACCGCTGTTTTTTCTGCCGCTATATAGGGGAAACTGCAAATGGCAAGAGATATGTCACTAAAAACGATATGCTCGTCTTTATGTTGCCGTAAAAATTCTATCAGATCGGCATAAGTGCTGACTACATACAGTAAATCATCAGCCAAAGCTCGTTTCAATTTATTCATATAAGGTTGATTTTGATATTTGCTCGTAACGAAAATCAGATGCGATGTTTTTAGTTGAGTTTTAGCGTAATTGATGATTGCGCTGAAGTCATTATATGATTTGAAAAACAAAGAGTCTTTGATTGTCATATCAATAGCCACGATAGGCACATAATAGCTTTCTTTCAAAGTATAAAACTGTTGCTCAGAAAGGTCGATGCAGATAATACCGTCTATATCTTTTTGTACGGATATGGAATCGGATTCAACAGGGGGAAGTAATAGAGTTTTATAATCTCTCTCATATAAGAATTTCTGTAAAGAGCATATTAAATCAAGACATTCTTCACTATGGTAGAATGTAGAAGTCGGGCGGTTGAAACATAAGCCGATCGTGTTGTTTTTATCGGTTTCTGCGTCCGCAGAACGTAATGCCCGCGCGGTCGAAGAAGGGAAGAACTGCCGCAAATTACAGATTTGTAAGACTTTCCTTCGTGTTTCTTCCCGAATTTTGACGTCTTGATGGTTATTGATAATATAAGAAACGGTTGCGGTAGAAACGCCGGCTTCTTTCGCAATATCATCAATAGTAACAGGCTTTTTGTCTTTTGGCCGCTTTCTCGCAGCGCCTTTTTGATAATTATATTTACGGCATAAATCTAATATCTTTTGTCTTGTTGCTTCCGCTACTTTCTTATCGGTGCGTTCGTTAATGACATACGATACCGTAGCGGTAGAAACATTCGCCATTTTTGCTATCGTATTGATAGTGATAATACCATTTGTAGTAACTTCTTCGTTTTTCATAGTAACATAATATTACCCTAAAATGAATCCGTTGTCAAATCAATTTACGATTTAATCGATTAAATAAAAAAATTTAAATTTTGGCAATTTTTTTTTCAAAAGGGTATTGACAAATAAAAAATCTATGATATAATCTATATAACCGATTAGTTAAATCGGCAATAATTAAAATTTTTAAGGAGGATTTGTTTTATGCTAAAATCAAAAAGGGGAAAGCTCGGCGTAATATTGACTTGTATATTGTCGCTTTCCTTAATGGGCGCAGCATTGGCTGCATGTTCCTCGCATGATGGAGAGGTTAAAGTGACCTTTTACGACGGGGATAAGGTAATCACGGAAAAATGGGTGGAGAAAGATGGTACGTTAGAAGAATTTACTCCTGCGGATGTCGGATATGAAAAGGGGGAAGGCTTTACTTTCTTTGATTGGTTTTCTACCAAGAATTATACTTTTGAAATGGATTGGGAAGAAGCGATAACAAAAGATAAAAATGTTTATTCCGCTTGGTATTCTGATGAGGAGGATACCCGTACATGGACGATAGCGGGTGAGTCGTCTTCCGGCGGCCCGCTCCGCGAGATTGGATGGAATGGCGGAATCATTGACGAAGGTGAAGTGCAGAACGTTCTTGCCAAAGCCGAAGGGAAAAACGAATTTAAAATAACGATCAATTTATATGCGGGAGATTCGTTTCAGTTTTGCGTACAGGATGAAGATGGCGTATGGGCCACAAATTCGGATGGTTCGTCGGTGGCACGCGGCGGCAGATTTATGGAGGATGACGAATATTTCTCGATAGCGAAAGACGCTTTGAGCGGCGGACAGCAAAATATAACGGTTGATCAAAGCGGCAATTATACGTTTACCCTTTTGACGGATGCGGTAGATCAGAACATCAGTGATATAACGTATGTGCGTAACGGAGACGCTCCTGAAGTTGTGCTTGATCGTTCCGATTTCACATGGTATATCTATGGCAGCTCTACCAAACAGAACGACGATTCTATTGTCGGGAATATGAATTGGGGTAACGGATATACGGACGAAGGGCTTGCAACGAATATGAGCACTTACGCGATGAAGAAGATATCAAATAATAAACCTGACGGAACGGGAACTTGGGTTTTGACAGGTGACTTTGCCGTCGGAGATGAGTTCTTATTCTCTGTATTGCGTGTAAACGGCAAGGCGCTTGCAACGGAAGCCGGTACTTTGTTTAAATATGATGCAATAACCGAATTTAACGGTTTGGAGGCAAATTTTGAAGAAAAGGGCGACGGGAAAAACATAGCGGTTAAAGTCGCGGGTACTTATACGTTTACCTTGACGGTTACGCTTGATTCTGAGACGGATTTGCTGAAAGGAGCCATTGAAGTCGAAGATAATTTGGATGTATTAAAGAACGGAGATTGGAAGGTATTGGGAAATCGTCTGTCTCTCGACCAGATCACGGGAACGGGCGGAACGGAAAACGGACATCTCGGTATTACGATGACGGAAGAGGAGTATGCCAAATACGATTCCGATTTGAACGGAAACAATTTCGGCGCGGGAACGAATGTTAAACGGTTTACGAAAGACGAGACTGCATCTACCGACGGAAAAGCCGTTTTCAAAATTACGTTGAAGATGGATGTAGGCGATTATTTCTATTTCTGCATACCGATTACTGTTTGGGAAACAGGGAGATATGATCCTGAGAATCCTGATAAAAATTATAGTTATGCCACCGCAGGATATGATTCGAAAGTAGCGCCTACAAAGGAAGACAAAGATTTATGCGCGGGAATCACAAATGTATGGGGAAGTAACTATGCGTGTAAAACAGCCGGCACTTATACGTTTACCTTAACGATTAGTGCAGACGGAGAATGTAGTGTAACGGCGGTTGCCAATTCGTAAAGACTGTTGTAACGGGGCGGCAAAATTGCCGCCCCGTTATAGATAAAGGAGAACGGCATGAACAAGACAGCTATATTACATATTCCTAAAAGTCAATATTCTTTTGCATATGATTATAGAGAGCTGCGAATTCGGTTAAGAACGGCAAGAAACGATTTAGATAAAGCAGAAATTATATATGCGGGCAAATACGATTGGCTGAAAGACAGAAAAATCAAACAAATGCAAAAAAGCTATTCGGATGCGCTCTACGATTATTACACGGTGTCGCTTGACGTGCCGGACTCACGGATAGGCTATATATTTTTATTGCAGAGCGGGGAAGAGCAATATTATTATTCTGAAGAAGGATTAACGGTAGATTACAATCACGAAAAGAGTTATTACAACTTTTTTCAGTATCCGTATATCAATGAAATAGACGTTCATAAAAAAGTAAAATGGTGTGAACAAGCAGTTTTTTATCAGATATTCGTTGACCGGTTTTGTATCGGAAGCAGTTTAAAAGATAAAAAATATATAGATAAGAAATGGGGCGAGCTTCCGCAGCCTAAAGGGTTTTACGGCGGAGATTTGAAAGGCATAGCCGAAAAATTGGATTACCTAAACGACTTAGGAGTGAACAGCATCTATTTAACGCCTATTTTTCAATCGCCAAGTAATCATAAGTATGATACAATAGATTACGACACGGTTGATTCGATGTTCGGGGCAAACGAGGATTTACGTGAATTGGTAGAGGCAGCCCACAAAAAGGGGATAAGGCTGCTGTTGGATGCGGTGTTCAACCATTGCAGCTATTTGTGCAAACAATTTCAAGACGTAATGGAAAACGGCAGACAATCGGAATATTATGATTGGTTCATAATTTACGGCGACAAACCCGACTTAGAGAAAATGAATTACGAATGTTTCGCGGCGTGCAATTATATGCCGAAATGGAACACAAATAATTCCGAAGTGCAGAAATATTTATTGCATATAGCGACAAAGTGGATTGAAGACTACGGTATCGACGGTTGGCGTTTGGATGTTGCGGATGAAGTATCGCACGATTTTTGGCGTAACTTCCGAAAGGCGGTAAAAGCCGTGAAACCCGATGCGATGATCATCGGAGAAAATTGGCACGATTCCCGCCCGTGGCTCGAAGGCGACCAATTCGATTCGATAATGAATTATTCGTTTACAAAGGCTTGTCTCGATTATTTCGCATACGGGAAATATACGGCGCAGCAGTTCTGCAATCGGCTTTCAGAGATATTGATGCGGAATACGGATCAAGTTAATGAAATGATGCTAAATCTATTAGACAGTCACGATACGGAAAGGTTTCTCACGAACACGGGAGAAAATAAGGCAAAATTGAAAAGTGCGCTGGCTGTTATGTTTGCTTTTGTAGGTATGCCGTGTATCTATTACGGTACGGAAATCGGTATGATAGGCGGATACGATCCTGACTCGCGTCGTACATTCGATTGGAATGAAAGCCATTGGGATAAGGATTTGCTTACAACAGTAAAAAATCTTGTAAAATTGCGTAAAGAGAAAATTTTCGGCTGTTTGAAGCTGAGCGCAAAAAATGATGTGTTTATTTTGGAACGAGAAAAGGTTGTTTTATTCGTCAACAATACCGAAATCGAACGAGAAGTAAGGTGGAACGGGAAAATATATAAAATATCGCCGCTCGATTATACTTTTGTAATGAAGGAGGGTAAAAATGAAAGTCATTAAAAAGTTAAGCGTTTGTTTGGTACTCATTTTGGTAGCATCATTGTTTTTTGCTTGTTCTCCGAGGCGTCAGGGACAAACAAGTTTTACATATGACGAGTTGATGGAAAAATTTGAGGGCGAAATTGAACGAGGCGCTACTATTCGCGTACTTGATAATAAAATGTCTTTGGAAACCGGATTTTTCGATGAAATTGTAGATGCGTTCAATGAAAAGTATAAAGAATACGGAGTTACGGCAATAGACGCGAATATTGACGATTATACGGATCTGGAAACTGCCGGTCCCGACGGTTATGGTCCCGATGTTTTATATCAGGCAAACGATATCCTTATGGGATACGCCGAAGGCGGGCATCTGCTGCCTTTGCCGATGGAAGAACTGAAACAGGATAAAACGCTGGGTATAGATCAAATGACGCCTTTGGCGCTCGAAACATATACAAAGGAAACTTATGGCTTGGATTTAGTCTACGGTATACCGGTAGCGCAACAGACGACCGTTTTGACTTACAGAAAAGATTTACTTCCTCAGAATTGGGAAACTGAATGGGACGACAATAAAAACGGAATTCCCGATATGGTCGAAAATATGAATGACTTGTATAAATACAGTCAACAGGTTGCAACAGAGTCAGGCGGAAGTAAATACGGTTTGTATATGTCGCTCGTCGATCAGTATTTCAACAGCGAATATCTGTTGTCTTACGGCGCATATGTGTTCGGGGAAAGTTCCGAAGATATAGGCTTAAATGCAGACGGAGCGGAAGTGGGCTTGAACGTATTCCGCGATATGGCAGGCGTAGTAGGATCAAAATGTATATCCCAAAACGCAACGACGCAAGTAGCAACGTATTTGACGGATAGTAAAGGCACGGTATTTTGCACAATCGGGACCCCCGATTGGCTGACAACTTTTCAGGAAAACTTCTCAGCCACTTATGTTAATGGCGGAATGAGCGAGGAGGAAGCAGACAAGGCCGCCAAAGAGAATTTGGTAGTCGTAGCGCCGCCGAGTTTACCGAAGGACGGTAATATCAAAAAAGAAATTGCCGAGATGGAAACAGAGACGTTTGAACCTATTACTATGGGCGGCGTCAATGCATTCAGTATAAGCGCATATACGGAATATCCGAAAGCTTCGTTGGCGTTTGTAAAATTTGTCGCGGAATATGAGAATATCAAGTGGCGCTCGGAAGCTCTCGGGGCGGCTCCGGCCCGTGTCGATCTTGCGGAAGAACTCGGAGGGGTTTCCGCAATGATCAGCGAAAGATTCGAAAACGAAAAAGTCAAGGTAATGCCTTCGACGGGAGATATCAGTTATATTTGGTCGCCGTTATCTTCATTATTTAACGATGTGGCAACAGATAACACTACGCGGGATAAACCAATTTATACATCTCCGGAGGCATTGAAGGGAGCCTTGAATAAAATGGTCGAAGATATCAAATCGGCTATTGCGCTCGGAAAGAATTGAAAAGGAGAGGGGAATGTATGGAAGAAAATATCACAGTCTGCGATCCGGGACGGAAGGAGAGTAAATTTTCTCCTTATCAAGTAAAATTGAGTTGTATCTTTATGGGGCTAGGGCAGATATTTTGCAGACAGTATATCAAGGGCGTTTTACTTATGATACTTGAAGGACTGTTTATTTTCTTCCTGGCCGTAGCAGGGGTTAGTAATATAATCGGTCTTTTTACTTTAGGAACGGTAGAAGGGGTTCCGTTGATGGGGATTGAAGGCGATAATTCCGTGGCAATGCTGACTTGGGGGATAGTTACGATATTTTTATGCCTTCTCTTTGTACTGGCCTATTATGCTAACATTAAAGACATAATATTTACTACCGGGGAAATCAGAAAAGGAAAGAAGGTTAAAACATTTTTTGAGAGCTGTTCCGCGCTGGTCAACGGAAAATTTTATTTTCTGACGCTTACGGTTCCTCTGGTTTTCGTACTGATATTTAATATCATGCCGATCGTTTTTACGGCTACGATTGCTTTTACCGATTATAATGATTTGTCTGTGCCTCCGGAACTCATCAGTTGGGCGGGCTTAAACAGCTTTAAAATCATTTTTACGATGAGCGAGTATGTCACGACGATGGGCAAAATCCTCGCTTGGAACTTTTTGTGGGCGTTCGGTTCGACGTTTATCAACTATTTCGGAGGTTTGGGGCTGGCGTTGTTGTATAACGCGAAATGTGTCAAGTGGAAGCGTGTTTGGCGAATATTCCCCATGCTTGCTTATGCAATACCGAGCTTTATAACGCTGCGCGCTTTCAACTTTATGTTTTGTGATGCGGGACCGATTGTAGGTCTTTTAAAAGAATGGAAGTGGGTCGATAGCAATTTTACCATCATATCATTTGACTCGAAATGGTCGATACGTCTTCTCGGATTCTTCTGCTGCGCGTGGATCAGTATTCCGTCTATCATGTTTCTGAGTACGGGGATTTTGTCCAACGCGAACAATGACATGTATGAAGCCGCGAGGTTGGACGGGGCAAACGGTTTTCAGCAATTCCTTTATTTGACGTTACCGTTTGTATTGTTTGCGACAACCCCGATTATCATCAGTACCTTTATCGCGAACTTCAACAATTTCAGTATCTTTTATTTCCTGCGTCCGGAAGAAACGTTGGTTTCGGGATACTTTAATGCGAACAGCGCCGATCTGCTCATTAACTGGATGTATAGATTGACAGTCGATAAAAAATTATATGCGCTCGGTTCTGCGCTGAGTTTAATTTTGTTTGCGTTCATGGCGATTTTTTCATTAATCGTATATGTAAGTTCACCTGCATATAAGAAGGAGGATACATATAAATGATAAAAGCGATTAACTCGAAAAAACTTAAAATAACGCCTTCATCGGCTGTAAAAACGATCATTATCTATCTTTTGATTTTATTGATCAGTTTTTTATTTGCTTTTCCTTGTATCTGGTTGATATTATCGGCTTTTAACGCGGAGGGGGATTTGCTGACTTTGGAGGGGTTCTTCCCTACTAAGTATAGTTTTGATACTTTTGAAAAACTTTTTACGGAAGTAAAGAAATATGATTATGTGCGTTGGTTCACAAATACCCTTTTTGTCGCCGCAGTCAGTTGCATCATTTCTACTATACTTGTCATTGCAATTTCCTATACGATGTCACGTTATCGTTTTAAGAGCCGTAAGCAAATGATGAAAGCGACGCTTATTCTGAATATCTTTCCGAACTTTATGAATATGACGGCGTTGTTTGTATTGATGACGCAATTTCAACTGATCAACAATCTCTGGGGGTTGATTTTGTTATACAGCAGCGGCGCTACAATGGGATTTTTGGTCCAAAAGGGCTTTTTCGATACGATACCCGGAACGATATATGATGCGGCAACGTTGGACGGGGCGAACGATTTACGGGTTTTTATTTCAATTACGATACCTCTTGCAAAGCCGATGATCGTATATACGGCGTTGACGGCGTTCGTATGGCCGTGGGCGGATTTTATGCTGCCGAGTATGTTACTTATAGATAAGTCATCTTGGACGGTTGCGGTCGGATTGAATAAGCTAAATGAAAGCGAGTTTTCAATTTTTGCGGCCGGTGCTATATTTGTTGCGGTTCCTATAGTTGCATTGTATATTGCACTTTCAAAATATCTTATTCAAGGCGGAGCAGCAGGAGCGGTAAAGGAGTAATGATGGAAAAAGAGAAGTTTTTAGAAGAGTTGCGGAAAATCGAAACTGGTAGGAAAGATACAACGCAGTTATATAACGCAATATCGTTGCTCGCAATGAAATATATACAGGTAAGCGAAAAGCCGAATCGTTGCGCGTCGTATCTTTCCATAGAGTTTCTGATCGGCAGAGTATTTTATAATAATTTGCTGGAACTCGGCGTATTGCAGGAAGTATCGGAGATCCTCAAAGAAAAGGGTGTAAACATCGCCCTTTTCGAGGAAATCGAAGACGCGGCTCTCGGCAACGGCGGCTTGGGCAGGCTCGCCGCCTGCTATATGGATTCGGGTGCTGCGGTCGGTATCCCGCTGTACGGTTACGGCATCCGCTATAAGTACGGTCTGTTCCGCCAAAAGTTCGAGGACGGATTCCAGAAAGAAATCCCCGACGATTGGCAGAGATTCGGCGATCCGTGGAGCATCCGGAAAGAGGAAGAAAAGCAAATCGTTCGTTTTGCAGATATGGAAGTCAATGCCGTTCCCTACGATATGCCGATTATCGGAAAACGCGTAAATGTTTTACGGCTGTATCAAGCGGAGGGAAGCAAAGAGGCAGAAAAAATCAGCGGCGTTTTATACCCGCCCGACGATACGGAAGAAGGAAAGCTATTGCGCATACGGCAGGAATATTTCCTTTCTGCGGCAGCAGTGGGAGATATTGTCCGCGAATACGAAAGACGGCACGGAAACGATTATAAGTATTTTGCGGAGGAAAACAGCATACAGCTTAACGACACGCATCCCGTGTTCGCTATTCCCGAACTGATTCGGGTATTGAAAGAGAAAGGGGTATCTTATCTTTCGGCGTTGAAGATCGCAAAACAGGTGTTCAATTATACGAACCATACGATTTTGCCTGAAGCATTAGAACATTGGGCCGTTCGGCTGCTGAAAAAGATATTGCCGGAAATATCGGAGATATTGCTGTCGATAAACAGTTCTGCGCGTTGGCGTCACAGAAAAGAGGGATATACGCCGCAGGAGAGCGCGGCAACGTCGATCTACATACATTCCCGCCGAGCCTTTTCCATGGCGAATACTGCCGTATTCGTCGCTAATAAGATAAACGGCGTGGCGGAGATCCATTCGGAAATCATCAAACGGGATTTGTTTGCTGCAGAATATGCGCATCATCCCGAAAAATTCGAGAACGTGACGAACGGCGTAACGCAGAGGCGTTGGCTGGAACTTGCCAATCCCGAATTGTCGGAATTGATAGATAAACAAATCGGGCGGGATTGGAGAGAGCATTTCGAGGAATTGGGTAAACTGAATGCCTATACTGCCAACGAAGAAACGCTTTCGGAGTTTATTCAAGTCAAAGGAAAGAAAAAAGAGCAGTTATTCCGATACATCGAAAAAACGGAAGGAGTCAAAATCGACGGAGAGAGGATATTATACGCGCAGGTTAAACGCCTGCACGAATATAAGCGGCAGCTGATGACGGCATTCGCTTTGCTCCGCCTGTATTACGATTTGAAAGATGGTAAGCTCAAAGATTTCACGCCTTCGGTATTTCTGTTCGGAGCCAAGAGCGCGCCGTCATATTTCCGCGCGAAAGGCATTATCAAATACATAAACGAGATCATAAAGCTGATCAATGCCGATCCCGAAACGAACGGCAGACTGACGGGAGTATTCGTGACGGAATATAACGTGTCGTATGCGGAGAAAATCGTAGCGGCTACGGACGTATCGTTGCAGGTCTCGACGGCAGGGCTGGAAGCGAGCGGAACGGGCAATATGAAGTTTATGATGAACGGAGCGGTCACGCTCGGCACGATGGACGGAGCGAACATAGAGATCGTTGAAAAAGCGGGCGAAGAAAATAATTATATTTTCGGTGCGCGGGTGGAAGAAATAGAAAAACTCCGAAATGGCGGATATGATCCGAATAGCTATCTGAAAGAACACCCTGAATGGAACAAGGTCGTAAAAACTTTGATCGACGGAACTTTCTCGGATAAAGGATTTGGGTGTTTTCAGGAACTATATAATGCTTTAACGATAGGTGCATCTTGGCATAAACCCGATCACTACTTTATATTCAGAGATTTGGAGGAGTATTATCAAACCATATTACAATCGAATTATGATTATAAAAACAGGAAAGGTTTTGCGCAAAAACAGTTTAAAAATGTAGCGAACTCGTTTCATTTTTCTTCTGACCGTTCAATCCTTGAATATGCAGAAAAAATTTGGAATTTGTTTTAATAACGTGAAAAAAGACGCAAGGCCAATATGCTTTGCGCTTTTTTTTATAAGGGGAATATAATGAAAAATCAAAATAATCGTGCCACAGGAATTTTATTGCACATATCTTCTTTGCCCAACAAGTATGGTATCGGAACATTCGGAAAGTCAGCCTATGAGTTTGTGGATCTTTTATTTGATTGCGGAATAAGTTATTGGCAGGTATTGCCGCTCGTTCAGACAAGTTACGGGGATTCTCCGTATCAGTCTGCATACAGCGGATCGGGCAACCCGTATTTTATAGACCTTGAATTTTTAGTTGAAGAAGGCTTACTGAGAAAGTCGGAATTGTCGGCTTGCCGAAATACAAAATCGAAAATTGACTATGCGTTTCTGTATCAAAATAAATACGCCGTTTTACGCCGAGCATTTGGGAGCTTTGACGTGAGCAGCGAGGACTTCGTGGCGTTTGTCAAGACGGAGAGATTTGACGGCTATGCTTTATTTATGGCGATTAAAGAAAAGTTCGGAGGGGTATCTTTTGATCAATGGCCGAACGAATTTAAATTTGCCAAGAAGAGGAGCTTGGAAAAATTTAGGCGAGAAAATGAGCAGGAATATCTGTTTTGGCAGTTTCTGCAATATGAGTTTTCCAAACAATGGAAAGCATTGAAATCGTATGCAAATCAAAAGGGCGTTTTTATAATAGGTGATATTCCGCTATATGTCGCATACGACAGTGCGGATGTTTGGTTGAATCCGAAATTGTTCAAATTAAACGCAGACCGCGGTTTGAAAAAGGTAGCGGGAGTTCCGCCCGACTATTTTTCTGCAACGGGACAGCTTTGGGGAAATCCCGTCTATAATTGGTCAGTCCATAAAAAAGACGGTTATATATGGTGGACAGAACGATTCCGTCAGGCATTTGAGTGGTACGATGTAGTGAGAGTGGATCACTTCCGCGGTTTTGATCGTTATTATGAAATCGATGCGGGAGAAGAGACAGCAATCAAAGGGAAATGGAAACAAGGCCCGAAATATGAACTGTTTCAAACCGTGGAAAACAAATTAGGTAAATTAAATATCATAGCGGAAGATCTCGGTTCTCTCGATAAAGGCGTTTATCGTCTTATGGACGAAACAGGGTATCCCGGAATGAAAGTGTTGGAATTTGCATTTGACGGAAATAAAAATAATCCGTATTTACCGAAGAATATAAAAGAAAATTCTGTCTGTTACACGGGAACGCACGACAACGATACTTTATTGGGCTATATAAATAAGTTAAAAGGCAGGGAACTCCGAAATTTCAAAAACAGTTTAGAGGAAGCGCTAAAAGATGCGGATATAGCTTATCCATTGCAGAATAAAAAGGAAATGGCACAAGCAATATTGTATCTCACGATGAAAAGCAAAGCGTTTCTTGCCGTATTGCCGATACAGGATATTTTATTACTTGATAGCCGATCGCGTATGAATATACCGTCAACGACGAGTGGTAATTGGCGATTCAAATTAAAGCATATACCGAATGAACAAGATATGTCTGACTTTTGTAGAACATTAAAATTTTATGAGAGAAATAAGGATTATTTAAATCGTTCGGAATAACATACAGAAGATATAAGTTAAAAACCACTAAAAATGGAGAATATTTATGTCAGAAGCATTAGAAATAAAGGAACCAAAAGCAGTAAAGAGCAGAACATATATCCGTTATTGGCAAGCTGAAGGCGAAAGTATCAAAACTTCGAAAAGAATTAAAGATGCTCACGGTCAGGCTGTTGAACAAGGAAAGTGGCGGGGTGGGCATCCGCCTTACGGATATAGAACGGTCAGTAAAGGTACTTTGAACGGAAAAGGTCGTCCGATATTTGACGTAGAAATTGATTCCGAAGCAGCCGAGGTGGTTAGAACTATTTTCAGGCTGTACCGAGAGCATTACGCATTTAAGGGGATAGCTAAATACCTCAATGACAATGAGATTCCCACGACAACCGGGGCTCTTTGGTCGTGGACTCAAATAGAAGATATTTTGCATAATAAATTATATATCGGCATTTATGAGTTGGGGAAAAAAGCCAAAAAGATAAGAGCAGTTTCTCCGGTAATGCCGCACTTGGTAATCATTTCCGAAGAGGAATTTTACGAGGTGCAAGAGCTGATTAAGAAAAATACGAAGGTCCCTAACAGAGGTCGACCGACGATTCGCGGCGCAAGTCTTTTAAGCGGGTTGCTTTATTGTGAATGCGGAAGAAAATATACTAGCCAATCTTATAGACATCTGAATAAACGGAAGGACGGAACGACTTGGCTTTACGAACTCCATACATATCGTTGCGGCGCGTTTAGAACGCCCAAGATAGGGCAATGCAATAAGTTGCCTATTAAAGCCGATATGTTAGATAACTTAGTCGTTCGCGATGCGAAGAACTTCATCACTACGGCGGACTTCGAGAAACTTTTACACTCTGACGATGACTGTCTACAGGAAAGAGAAGTTATGCTGTCCGAGCAGTTAAAACGCATCTCGAAAGAAAAAACACAGTTAGAAAAAGAATTGCATAAACTTAGCGATGAAGTTTGTAAAGTGATTATGGGCGAAAGTCAATGGTCGCAAAGCGTACTTTCAAAGCTGATAGACTCAAAAGAGCAGGAGTTATCCGATATCGTAAAAAAGCAAGAAGAGGTCGGAATTAAGTTGAAAGAACTGTCCGCATATTTGGCGGAAAGAAAGGCTAATTTTTCGGAGCTGAACAATTGGGCGGAGCGGTTTGATATCCAAGATATTCCTGCAAAAAAAGCAATGTTGATCAATGCGATTGACCGTATTACCGTTTTCGATGATAAAGTAACGGTTAAATATAAGTTTAAGTGCAATTATCTCCGAGGAGGAGCAAAATTTGATATTGATAACGATAAAGCTGTGGGTGAAGTTCCCTCAGGGGTATTTCCATGCTTAACGGTTGTACAAGGTATGTCCCAGCCGAGCGGGGAGACATCATCTTCATCGGCTCCACGACCGAAAATCCCTATGCCTCCATGACGCCCGCCATCGTCTCCCGCTGCCGGGTGTTTGAGTTGAAGCGCCTGTCCGAGGAGAATATCATGACGGCGCTCCGCCGCGCGCTCGCGGACGAGACGCGGGGACTCGGAAAATACAAAACAGCCGTCTCGGAAGAGGCGCTCCGTCATATCGCGCGGATGAGCGCGGGCGATATGCGCATCGCGTACAACGCGCTGGAACTCGCCGTTCTCACAACGCCGCCCGCTCCGACGGGGGAAATCGTCGTCACGCTGAAGGACGCGGAAGAGTCCATTCAGCAGAAGGCGCTGTCCTTCGACGAACAGCTCTATTACGATATGCTGTCCGCCTTCTGCAAGAGCCTCAGGGGCAGCGACGCAAACGCCGCGCTCTACTATATGGAACGGCTGATCGCCGGCGGCTGCGATCCCATGCTGCTCGCGCGGCGGCTGGTCGTCCATTCCTCGGAAGACGTGGGCATGGCGGATCCGCAGGCGCTCGTCGTCTCGGTCGCCGCAATGACCGCGCTCGAAAAGATCGGCCTTCCCGAAGGGCGGATTCCGCTCGCTCACGCGGTGATTTACGTCTGCATGGCGGAAAAGTCCAACTCGACCGTAATCGCGCTCGAACGGGCAGAGCAGGACGCCCGCATGCTGCGGGACGACGCCGTGCCCGCGCACCTGAAAAACGCCGTTTACGGCGGGAAGGAGGACAGGGAAAACGCCCGCCGCTACCGTTACCCGCACGATTTCGGCGGGTACGTAGAGCAGCAATATCTGCCGGACGCGCTGAAAGACAGAGTCTATTACGAACCGAAGAACAACGGCTACGAGGCCTCTCCCGCCGTCAAAGTCCGCGCGAAAAAGCAGGGGAGCGGCGAATCGCAAACGCGCAGTTGAAACCGCCGTAATAAATGACATACTAAAAATAACGCAACCGGAAAAGACGGCGGAATTGATTTGGAAATCGAAAAGGACGCGGAGATCGCGTCCTTTTGGTTTCATCCGGAAGAGCGTTTTTTGAAATATCCTGCTTTCCGCTTTTATGCTGTTTTTCTCCTTCAGCGTTCTTTGATCAGCCCGCTCTTCAACGCGTCGTTCACGCACGCCTCCGCATACGAAAACACGTCCGGGAAATATTCTTTTACGGGCGCTTCCCGCTCCAGAATCTTCTCTGCCGTCACGGCGCTCTGGTGCCAGGTGTGAAAGTCGGTCGCCGCGTTCAGCAAAAAGGGCTGCATGCGGTCGAGCGCGTTGGCGAATTTCGCCTCGTTCGTCTCGTTTTGTTCAAATTCCTCCCAGTAAGCGTGGAATTCTCTTTCCTGTTCGGGCGGGAGCAGGGCGAACAGCCTGTCCGCGGCGGCGCGTTCCCGCTGTTCCTTGTCGCGGTAGCCCGCTTCGTCGTAGCAGAAGGTGTCGCCCGCATAGACTTCCACCAGGTCGTGCGTCAGGCACAGGCGCACCGTGCGGTCGATATCCGTCCCGCGGGGCGCGTATTCGGCGAGCGTGATCGCATACAGGCAGAGATGCCAGCTGTGTTCGGCGTCCGTTTCTCCCCGCCTGGAGCCGTCCGCAATCACGTTGCGGCGGTAAATACTCTTCATCCTGTCGATCACAGAGAGAAATTCCAGTTGTTTTTTCAGCCGTTCGTCCATGCGCTTTCTCCTAATCCAGTTCGTCCAGCGTCAGGCTGTAAGCCGGCGCGATCTGCTTCAAGAAATAATCCGTCTCCTTCATATCCAGGTTTTTGAGGTCCTTTTCGATGGAGGCTTTCGCCTTTTTGAACTCCGCGTTCCCCGCGTTCAGCTCTTCGAGGCACTTTAAATAGGCGGCGAGCCTGTCCGCGGCTTTCACGACGCGGTATTCGTACGAAGCGGTGTCCGGCAGCACGCTCGCGCGGTATTCTTCGGCGAGCTCGGGCGGCAGGAGCGTGAGCAGCTTTTCGCAGGCGACCTCTTCCAGCCCCTTGTAGGCGGAGAGGATCTCCGGATTGAAATATTTGATGGGCGTGGGGAGATCGCCCGTGATGACCTCCGAGGTCTCGTGATACTGCGCGTATAACAGCACGGTCTTGATGTCGACCGTCCCGCCGAACAGCTTGTTTTTAATGAGCGCCAGCGCGTGCGCGATGGTCACCACCTGCCAGCTGTGCTCCATGATGTTTTCCTCTTTCACGGAGCGCATCAGCGACCAGCGCCTGATATATTTCATCCGGTTCAGAAATGCGTGAAACTTGTACATTGCAGACTCCTTTTTTCGGTGAAAATATTGTAACACATTTTCATTCGGTTGACAACAGATTGCGAAAGTGTTATGCTTATCCCAACGAAATATTTATGATCGCTGTGGGTGCCGCAAGGCTGAGATGATACCATTCGAACCTGCCAAGGTAATGCTTGAAGGGGATAGTGACGTTTTTTCACGCCCGCAGTGCGCTTATTTTGCGTACAGCGGGTTTTTTTACGGCGATCGGGGAGGTTTTTATGTTGTTTCTCGCTCAGACGGGCGGAAAGGCGGAAGTCGCCGCGTTCTCCGCGCCGTTCGCGCTCCTGTTCACGCTGGTCTTTTTCCTCGCGCTCGCCGTTTACTACACCGTAAAATGGCGGAAAGCGCAGGGCGGCGCTGTCGCTTCCGCCCCCGTCTGCATGGGGCTCGCCGCGGGGTATGCCCTCGGGATTGCGGCGCTCTACATCTATCTGTTTGCGATGCCGTACGATGCGGAGGGGGCCTTTCAGGACGTCATCAAGGGCATGCTTTCCCTCGCGGGGAGCTATATCCTGTATCTCTCGATCGGCGTGATTCTCGCGCTTTGCGCCGTTCTCGTGCTCGTCTATCGCCTGAAAAAGGATTCCTTCGCCCCTGTCGCCCGCTTCTGCGGGGGGCTCGCGGTGGGGTATGCGGTCGCGATCATCGCGGTCTTTACCTATCTCAACGTGTGGCGGAGCGCCATCAAGGAGGAGCTCGGGCTCAATTTCTGGCTGACGGTCGGCTTCTTCGCGGCGGTCGTGCTCCTGGGCGCCGTCGGGCTGGTGATCCGGCGCTATGCGAAAAAGGCGTTCCGCATCTATCTCTATGCGGCAGGCGCCGCGGTCGTGCTGTACGGCATCCTGCTGTGCTGTCTGATCCCGGCAGCGGAGCCCGATTACGAGCCGCTTTCCTCCGCGGGCATGTATATCTGCTCGCTGGTGCTGGTCGCCGTCATCGCGGTGCTCGCGTTGCTGTTCGGAAAGGATCCCGGTACGGCCTCCCAGACCAGGCAGATCGCCTATGCGGGCGTGTGTATTTCGCTCTCGTTCGCGTTGTCTTACGTCAAGTTTTTCTCCCTGCCGCAGGGCGGCTCGGTCACGTTTGCGAGCCTGCTTCCGCTCATGCTCTACGCCTATATGTTCGGCGCCAGAAAGGGTGTGTTCGCCGGGGTCATCTACGGCTTTTTGCAGTTCATTCAGAGCCCGCAGTTCTATCAGCCGATGCAGGCGCTCATCGACTATCCCATCGCGTTCGGCGCGATCGGGATCGCGGGAATCTCCCGCTGTTTCCATATCGCGGATAAAAAGGCGCTCGGCCGCTGGAACGTAGCGCTCGAATTTTCCGCAGGGGCGACGATCGCCGTCCTGCTCCGCTATGCGGCGCACTTTATCAGCGGGTATTTCGTGTTTTCCTCCTGGAAAATGGAGGGATACACCGCGCTCACCTGGAGCCTGGTCTATAATCTCTTTACGATCGCCGATCTCGCTATCGTGCTGGCCGCGGGCATCGCATTCCTGCTGCCCCGCTCGATCAGCCGCATGGTGCTGGAAGTCAATCCCCTTCCGCTTGCGGAAAGCGCCGCGGCCGGAGAATAGGGGGAAAACAGAACATTCAGATCGTTTTTTCATAAAACGGCTGCAAAATCCGGCTGAATCATAGTATTATGGTAAAAAAAGGGAGCGCTCCCTTTTCGCTGTGCACAGCGAAAAGGGAGCGCTCCCTTTTCGCTGTGCACAGCGAA
>UQTB01000020.1 GCA_900543915.1 uncultured Eubacteriales bacterium
CGCCGCGCCGCGCTTTTTGCGCGGTTCACTCGCGGCGGGGATATTTTTACGCAAAATTATCGCAAAAAAAATCGAAAAAAGGTATTGACAAGGCAATCTCTCTATGATATAATAAACGCGTAAATACCTAGGTACACGCCAAGTCGAATACCCAGGTACGCGAAATCTGAAGTGGGGCTACGACATTGGGACAGGCATTTTGCATTCGGTACGGGGGAAAAGAAGTATGTTGAGCAGAAAAGAGATCGCTCTGCGCGCGGGGGTTTCCAAGACGACTGTAACGCGTGTTCTCGCAGGGGATGAGACGGTTCTGCCCGAAAACCGCAAAAAGATCATGCAGGTTGTGGAGGACAGCGGTTATACGAGGAATGTGCTTGCTTCAAACCTCGCCAAAAACAAACGCAGCACCGCCGTTGCCATGCTCGTGCCGGATATGACGAATTACTACTACATGCAGATGTTCAACGAAATGGTATCCTGCGCGCGCAAATACGGCTATACGATTTCCATATACAGCATCAGTACCGATACGCTCGACGAGGTGGTCAACGAAGTCGTCTGCAACCGCGTCTGTGGCATCGTGAATTTGGGGTTGGATTCCATTTCGGAGGACAGCCTGAAAAAGGTGCGCGCGGCGGGCATCAAGATCATTTATCCCGGCTGGCCCGAGGATGAGTTTTATCAATTTAACACCGATTACGAAGATGGCATGGCTGAGGCGATGGCGGCCTTGAAAGAGGGCGGCGCAAAACGGGTTTGTTTTATCTTCGGTACAAAGCGGCGTCTGTTGCAGGACGGACGGCTGAAAGCGTTTTTAAAGTATGGCGAAGCGTTCGGTTTCAGCGTTTCGGAGGAAGATATTTTCTTTGGGGAATATACCGACTGTCCCGCGCTCGACGAAGGGTACCGCACGGCGAAAAAACTGTTTCAGGACGGCATCCGTTACGACGCGATTTTCTGTCTGAATGATATGATGGCGTACGGGGCGATCTGCGGAATCCGCGACTGCGGCTTTAAAGTCCCCAGAGACGTTTCCGTGATCGGGTTCGACAATACGCTGCTGGACCGATACCTCACCCCGACCCTTTCGAGCATCGGTTCTTCTCTGCGCGACGAGGCGGAGGGCTATATCCAATATATCGTGGGCGCGTCCGACCGCTCCCGCATGGAAACGCGCGCCGTGTTTTATCCGCGCGGGAGTATCCGCAGGAAAACGAAATTGAAATAAAAAAAGGACGCCTCGAATCAGGCGTACCCATATCGTTCCCGAACCGGGCCCGGTTTCTTTTTTGGGGTGTCCCCAAAAAAGAAACCGCTGTTAATAGCTTTTTAAATTGATCGCGGAGGCAGTATGAAGAGAAAACTATGTTTATTTGCGGCTTTGTTTGTCGCGCTGTTCCTTCTCGTTCCGTTCGTACCCGTTTCTGCCGAAACGGGCGGCGGCATCGAACTCTTTACCGACAAAGACAGGACGCAGGCGGCGGGCAATACTCTCACCGTCCGCATTGGCGAAGCCCGCACCGATCTGTATTACTTCGTCGGCGGCTCTGCGGAAACGGCGTTGACCGCCGTCGCGGAGGATGAAAGTATCGTACAGGTAATCGTTTTGTCGGGCAGGATCGGCTTTGTGGCGACCGCCGGGCAAAACCGGGCGGGTACGACGGATGTCGTAATTTCCGCGGAAAGCGGCGCTTCCGTCACGCTTTCGGTCACGACCGATTACGCGCTCCCCGGCACCGTCGGGCTGACAACGGACGGCGAAAAACCGGGCGCAATCAACCGTACGGAGATAGGGGCGGCATTGACCGTGGAATACGGAATTCCCTTCCCGGTCTATGTGACGGGGCTGGACAGCCGCGGAAATTCCGGCACGGTCGACCCCGAAATGCAGTACGTCTGGGCGTTTGGCGACAATACCTGCGGCGCGGCGTTTGTTCCGGCAGAGGGGGAAGCGGAGGCAGCGGACGTATGGGGAACGCTCACGGTGACTGGCGTCGGATCGGCTTCCGCCAGCGTCACGATGTACCGGGGCGGCGAACCCGTCGGCACGCCGAAAACGTTTGTCCTCACGGCAGTATACCAGCAGATGGCTGCGGACGTCAATATCAGGGCGAACGACATCTTCATTACGGGGATGCGCTATACCGCAGGCAGCGATAAAATTACGCTTGTCTATCAGGAAAACGGAAAAAACCTCTCCGAAGAAGTGTTCCTCTCCGACGTGAAAATGGATTACACGGTTTCCAATCAGCAGTATCTCGACCCGACCGACGTGGTGTGGTCGTCTACCGATGCTTCCGTGGTAAAGGTGGAAAACGGTGCGGTCGTATTCGGGGAGAACATCACGGGGGCAAAACAGGTCACGATCACGGTCACGAATAAGGATAAAACGGTGATGGATTCCTTCCTCGTCGTCGTCAGCGGCGCTTCCGCTCCGGAGGAAGGGAAGGGCTGTGGCTCTTCGGTTGCGGGTTCCGCCGGCGGCACGATCGCCGCGGCAGCCCTTCTGTGGGCGGCGGTCGCCGTCATGCGCAGGGCTAAGCGGGGCTGAATCTGCGCGCTTGGTCCGGCCGGCAAACTGCGAAAACAAAAAAGCATCAATAACGCCGTGTGCGTTCAATTTAATGGAGGTAAAAACAATGAAAAGATGGATAGTTGCGCTCTGTGCCTTAGCGTTGCTTGTGACGGGGATATTCAGCTTGCCCGCCTGCTCGGTCGGGATGAATCTGAAAAATCCTAACGACTATGTTCCCGGCGACGTTGACCCCGAAATCAGCGCGACGCTTCGCGTGGCGATGCTCAATACCACGCAGGAGGAGGAACTGATGGACGAACTCGCCGCAGGGTTCAACGTCATCTATCCGAACGTGGATTTTGAGTTCACAAAGCTGACTACATACGAATCCGGGATCGCGCAGACGATTGCGACGGGCACCAACCTCGACGTCATTTGGGTTCCGGACGCATACGTTACCAGCCTTGCCGATCAGGGCTTGCTGTATAATCTGGAAAAGTATATGGAAAAGTCCGAAAAGGACGGCCTGTTCGATCCCGACGATTACCAGCCCGCAATGATGCAGCTCGGGCAGTATAAGCACGGTTCCGATCCCGAAAACACGGCGCAGTATTTTCTGCCCCGCGATTACAGTAAGATTGTCACCTACATCAATACTGCGCTGGTAGAGAAGTACGCCCCGGAGTTCGATGTGCAGTATTATGTGGAGCACATGGACGAATGGACGTGGGACGTCATGCTCGATTTGTGCGGGCAGCTGCAAAAGGGGATGGCGAACGAACAGACGAAGCCCCGCATCGTCGAAGCGATGTGGCGCTGGCTGATTCTCTTTTACGGACTTGTCCGCGCGGAGGACGGCGTTTATCTCGACGCATCCGGCAGCGCCGTGCTCGACGAGGGCTTCCAGAATGCGCTCAATCTCGTGCGCGACCTCATCGACAAAGGATATACCACGTTCGACACCAACCTGACCGAACTGAATCGCTTCCACTCGGCGCAGTCTGTGATCGCCTTCCAGTCCCGCCCGTATCTGGCTACGGCGGTCGTTCTGGAGGATGACCTCGAAATCCTGCCGTTCCCGGCGATCGGAGACGACCCGAAGGTCGGCACGGGAACCACTGGCTACGGCATCTGCACCTCGTCGGAGAATCCCGACCTCGCATGGGAGTTTATCCGCTACATGATGAGTGCAAACGGGCAGACCGTTCTGTCCGAAACGGGAAAAGCCGTCCCGTCCATGATCTCTTTGCAGACGGGCGAAAACCCCGGCTGGAAGCAGTTTTATTCGCAGTACAACTATAATCATGATGCCTTCGTGTTTGCGCCCGAGCGCGACGTCGTAATGGACTATTACGACATGCTCACGTCTGCCGCTGCCAAAACGCACGACGACGCGTTGCGCGCCCTGTTTGAAGCGTATTGGAAGAGCGAAGGCTCCGCTTCTCTGATCGACGTGATTGACCGCTACAAGACGGCTACCAGATAGTGCTTTCACGGAGGTTCTATGGAGAATATACAAAGCAAGCAAAACGCGGGAGCGGTAAAAATCAGCCCTTCCGGGCATCCGAAAGGGAACGGGAAAAACGCCTTCGTCCGGTTCTTCAAAAAGAACGGCGCCGGGTTCGTATTCGCCCTTCCGGTAACGCTCGGCCTGTTGTTTTTCACCGCTTATCCGCTGCTCGCATCCCTCTATTACAGCTTTTTTAAGACGTATACGGTCATCCGTCCGCCCGAGGGCTTCTCGCTGACGTTTAACTTCGCCAAGATGTTTTCGGATCAGGAATGGATCAAGGCAATCGCAAACACGGGCATTTATACGCTGATCAGCGTTCCGATGTTCATGGTGCTCTCCTTTGCGCTGGCGCTTGCTTTGAATTCCCGCATTAAGGGAATCGGCATCTACCGCATGCTGATCTATATGCCGTGCGTAATGTCGGCGGTCGTTTCGGGCATCGCGTGGCGTTCGCTTATCGACGTCGACTACGGCTGGTTCAACCGCGTGCTGAGACTGCTCAATCTGGAGCCGTATCCCTTTCTGAGCGAGGCGGCTACCTCGATGCCGACGCTCATCATCGTGGGGCTGTGGAGTTTGGGCGGCCCGATGGTGCTGTGGCTTTCGCAGCTGAAAAATATTTCCGCCGATCTGTACGAAGCAGCCGATCTCGACGGCGCAAACAGCTTCCGCAAGCTGATTACGATCACCATACCAATGTGTTCGCCGATGATCTTCTATAACCTGATCATGAACATCATTGCGACGCTGCAGACTTTCGCGGCGGTGACGACGCTGACGGGCGGCACGGCTGGGGTGGAAAATTCGCTGCTGTTCTATGTGACCAAGATTTATTCTTCTTACGAGACGTGCATCACGACCGGAAGCATGGGGTATACCTGCGCCATGGCGTGGTTCCTGTTCGTTGTCATTGCGATTTTGACGGGCGTTATTTTCAAAACGTCAAAATGGGTGTTCTACGGAGGTGATTGAGTGGATTTACAGGTTAAACAGATGAGAAAGCGCTTCAAAGCCAGGAAAATCGCTTTGCACACGATTGCGCATTTCTTTTTGATCGTCCTTGCGCTGCTCTTTCTCATCCCGATCTTTTATATGGTTGTGACCAGCTTTATGGGCGAAGTCGAATCCGGGCAGGGGAACTTTTTTCCTACCGAATGGCATTTTGAAAACTATGTGACCGCGCTGGACAAAAAGTTTCTGATCTTTTTCAAGAACTCGCTCATCGTCGTCGGGTGCAACGTTATCTTTATCCCGCTGGCGGCGACCTTTACTGCGTTTGCGTTTGTCCGCTGTAAATTCGTGGGGCAGAACGTCCTGTTCGCCATCATCCTTTCGACGATGATGATTCCCGGCATCGTCTGCCAGATTCCCATGTTCGTCATCTACGTGCGCATCGGCTGGTACAACACGCTCACCCCGCTCATCGTCCCCGCCATCCTGGGCGGCGGCGCGGGCAACATCTTTTTGGCGCGGCAGTATATGCGCACGATCTCCGCTTCGCTCGACGAGGCCGCCACGATTGACGGCGCAAACCGCTTCGACGTGTTCTTCCGCATCTATTTCCCCCTGTGCAAACCCATCATCATTTATATGATGATCACGACGTTCACGGGCGTCTGGAACGACATTACGACGCCGCTGCTGTATCTGAACAACGAATCGCAGTACACGCTCGCGCTCGGCATCTACAATCTGTTCAAGGGCGCGCCCGTGCCGGGGAAGTTCCCGAACGTTCGTATGGCGACGGGTATGTACATGCTGATTCCCTGCGCAATCGTCTTTTTCGTCTTCCAGCGCCAGCTGATTGACGGCGTGCAGATGGGAGCGGTGAAGGGCTGAAAAAGTTTCTTTGCGGCCCGGGGCAACTGAAAACGATTACGTTATTTTAATTTCAAATTATACGGGCTTTTTCCCCCGTTAATTAAAAATCTTTTGGAGGTATAAGGAAAATGGTGGCTAAAAAGAAGAGTATCTTCATTTTGGCATGTATGTTCATGGCGAGCATTCTTCTCGCCGTGGCATTCGCTTGGGGTGCGCCGTTTGCTCCCGCTTCTGCGGCAGGGCGGACGACGTATACGCTCCCCGGAACGTTCGACGTCTACGCGTCCAGTTGGCCGAACGAGATCGACAATCTGGAGGAAAGCAATCAGCTGATCCTGCATTCTACGGTCAATGCGGACGGCAACGCGTTCAGCGTACCCGCCGGCGCAAACGCGGGCTTTGTTCAGAACAATGCGCTGGGCACGGCAGGCTGGGGACTGAACGACCTCACGATCAAGTTCTATCTGAACGCTTCGCCGAACGGCGGCGGGCAGATCCGCCTGTACTTTGTAAACAACGTGGGCTGGTATAACGGCAGTACGGCGGGTATGGCGCTTTGGCTGTGGGGGATTGACTCCGCTGCCGGCACCGCCAATATCGCGATTCAGGTCAAGACGGAATCGGGCGAAGCGGTCGGATCCATCGCCGATGCCGCAAACGTTCCCATCAACTTCGACTACAACTATTTCACCGATCCGGCGAAGGACGCAACGGACAAAGCGGGGCAGAGCGCCGCTCCCGCGGAAGGTTCGCTGAATACCTGGCGTTTCTATTTTGATGAAGACGGCATGCTGATGCTCGAAGCCACGGCGGCAGGAAAGGACGGCGCGGAAGCCCGCACGAAGACCGTCGATCTCTCGCCCGAAGCGACGGGGAGAATGGAAGGCGTAGAGAGCCCGCAGGAGCGCCTTTACGATTTCAGCGATCTGCAGGCGGGCGAAACGACCAACATGGTCGTGTGGTTTGCAGACGGTCTGACGGGCGCAATGCGCATTACTGAGGTTACGTCTGCTTCCGAGGAAACCGCTCAGGATGTGCTTCCCCGCAACTATGTGAACGCGACCGAAGAGCCGATTTTCGGCGGATATAACAAACTCGGTTTCGCTAAATTCAGCGGCAACGCCGTCAACAACTACACCTATGCGGCGAGCTATGCGAACGACGTAGCGCTCTCTAACGTATCTTCCGAGTTCCAGCTGGATGCGGTCAATCTCCTTGCAAACGATGCGTTCGTGATGACATATGATATCGTCGACGAACTCGGCGGAAAGACCGATAAAGCTTTGGAGCTTTCCTTCAAAAAGCCGGGCGAACGCGATGCGGACGGCAAAGCGCTTCTCACCGTGACGGGGATCAACAGTTCCAACCGCACGGCGATCGTCAGCGACGCCGAAGTTTCCTTCACCTGGGACGGACGCACGGGCTCCGGCGGGCTTGTACATATCTATAACAAGGTGATTCTGCAGAATTCCGTCGGCAGCTATTCGCTCACCGTAAACGGCGCCGACGTGGCGAACGTCAGCGGCGGTATCATCTCCGCTCTGGGCGAGGACGATCTGAATGCGAAGCTCACCTTCGGCGTGAACGGCTCCGCCGGAAACGATCTGGTCATCAAGCGCATCATCACCACGGCGATCGCCGAGATCGATACGCCCGAAGGCTATATCTTTGAAAAAACAGCTAACAAGCGTATCCGCGACCTCGAGGGTTCGCCCATGTTCTACAGCACGGCGGACGAAAGCTATGAAGTGGGTATTTTACAGATGCTTCCCGCAAACAGCTTCACGATCAATCTGTCGCTTGACAAGCTGGATACGAATACCAAGGCTTTCCGCGTCGGACTGGTCGACGCTTCCGATGCGCAGGCAGTCAAGATGCTCGTCATTGAACTGGCTAAGACTGACGCAGCCAAGGCGAAGATCAGCCTGATTCTCTCCGACAGCGGCAAAGAGACGGTTCTCGAAACCGCCGAAAACGTCTCTTTCAACTGGGGACAGAACAGCGTAAACTCCGTTTCCTTCCTCAAATACGATACGGGCGAGGCGCGCGTGTTCGTCAACCGCAGTACGGCTCTCCGCTTCAACGGCAATGCTGAGCTGAACGCATTTGTGGACGATAACTTTGCCGAGGGCGGTATGCCCGCCGTACAGAGCATGGGAGATGCGATGTCCGTCTTTGTGGCGCGCGGCGTTTCCGAGCTCGTCTACATGAGCGACCCCGCGGCGGGCTGGAAGCCGGGCGCGCGCAATGAAAATGCCGAATTCGTATATGGAGTGGATGGTTCCGTCGGTATCGTGCATACCAACTCCACGTCGCAGATGTACAGTTCGGAAATCGCCATCGACAGCTTTACGGCGACTTTCAAATTACACAACTGGACTAAGGGCAATATGACCTTCGGTCTGCAGAGCGGCTCGCAGAACACCGAGTGGTTCACTTTGGCAGACTACAGCGGTTTGATCTTTATCATCAACAAACATATCGTCGACGGGGTAGCGCAGGAGGGGAAGGCGCTCATCGACTTCACGTGGCACCAGCCCGAATCGAGTGCTTCGCAGAAGGGGCTGCTGGATAACGTCGTGGTCGATTGGCAGGACGACGTCTACTACACCCTTTCCATCCGCAAGGCGGGATCCGACTGGGCGGTGTATCTGAACGATACGCTCCTTTCTTCCGTCGATTATATGGAATCGTTTGACCAGGCCGCGTTCAATGCGGATATGGAAGCCGCGTTCGCCCAGTTCACCAGCGGCAGCAGAACGGGCAACGGTTATTTTGTAAACTATACGGACGAGACGAATCCCGGCTTTGTGTCGTTTTTCAAGACGCTCACGACGGGCACCGTCAGCATCGACGGCAACAGCACCGTAAAGGTCGGCGAAACCGTAAAACTTACGGCTACGGTCAGCCCCTCGATGGCAACGCAGACGGGAACCTGGAGTTCGTCCGACACCTCTGTCGCGACGGTCGATGAGAACGGCGTTGTCACGGGCGTGAAAGAGGGCAGCGTGACGATCACGTTTACCACAGACGACGGTTCGTCCTCTTCCTACGACATTACCGTTTCCAATGCTTCTACCCCCGGAGGCGACACCCCGGGCGGAGATACTCCGGGCGGCGATGACGATAATAACCCGGGCTGCGGGTCCTCTCTTACGGGGTCCCTTGGGCTCGCTTGCGTGATTGCTTTCCTTGCGGCGGGCGCGTTGATCGCGGTTGCGAAAAAGCGCAGCAACTGATCGGAGACAGTTTCCGCGCCCGAAGTTTCTCGGGCGCGGAATTTTTTAAAAAATAAATTCATCCAAAGGAGTAATACATGAAAAAGAAATGGCTTTCGTTCCTGCTGGCGCTGTTCCTGCTCTGTGCGCCGGGCTGCGTGGGGGAACCCGCCGTGGAGCCGCCCGAAAACACCGGCCCCGCCATTACGCAGGACGGGATCGTCGAAAAACAGTCGTCGCAGGAATTGCAATTCGTAACTTCAAACGCCCGCCTGAACAGTTTTATGAACGACTTTTTCGAGCGGCATGTAGGTGCGAACGGCAAAAAAGTCGTCGAGCTCGATGTAGGGCAGGGCGTCACTGCTTGGAAGGAGTGGGAAGCCATGTCGCTCATGTGGTTCGACAGCACCGAGACGGGCGGGCTGAACCGTGAAAGTCTCCCGAACGGCTATTCCAAGATCCTCTCCGATCTGCGCGGAATTCCCATCGACCGCTACGGGTATATCTGGTCTACCCTGACGGAAGACGACACGCCGGACAGCAACAACTCTTACACCAATTTCGACCAGGGCTGGCCGTTCCCCAGTTTCGAGCACTGCGGCGCCGTTTCGCACGGCTTCGGAAACAACTTCAATTCGGCGGACACCGCCTCGCAGACCGCGTGGCGCGTGGATAACGGCTCCGGCCGCGCTGCGAGCGGCAGCCTGCTCGTTTCCGCCAAAACGGGTGCGACCGAACTGAGCGTTTCGCTCGTCAATATCGCAGGGGGGTACGCGTTCTTCGCGCCCTTTATGGAGACCGAACTGAAGTACAGCGGCAACAGCGGAAAGGTGCTCGATGATTTGTATATCGAGTGGAAAACGGCGGACGGCAACGCTTATTCCGTCAGTTATTCGGAAGCGGGCACGCAGGAAAAGGACGTCAACGAAAACGGGCACTATTACTTCAACATGTCCGAGGTGGAAGGCTGGGGCAGAACGAACGACGTCTGCAAGACGGGCGGCAGGGACGCGGATAAGGACATTACCGAAGTTTCCCTCGTGTTCCGCGCGAAGAGCGGCGCCGTTCTCGACGGCTTGGAGATCCGCGTCGACTTTCTGCGGTCCGATTACGACGACCGCTGCCTGCAGAACAACGCGATCTTCATCAACTCCCTCGCGGAATATTACCGCTATACCGGCAGCGACGAAGTGCTCGCCGAACTCATCGGCAAAGCGCGCCGCGCCTATCAGTTCTATCTCACCTATTGCAACGGGACGAACGGACTGATCGATCAGGAGAATTTCGTCGGGCATGACGGCCTTCCCATTTCCGGACACGGCATTTCCACGGGATATTTCGATATCCTCGCCCTGCCGTCCACCGATTTCTACTTCAACGTCTATTTTTATAAGGCGACGCAGGCGATGGAGTACCTTGAACGCATGGCGGACGCCGCAAAGCTGCAAAAAGAAACCGTATCGGTCGGCACGCCCGATCTGAAATCCGCCGTAACGTATGCGGAAACGGCGCAGACGCTTTCCGCCCGCCTCGGGCTCATTTCCGAGAAGGCGACGGATGCGTTCTGGAACGAAGAGAAGGGGCGCTTTATCGAGGGCACCATCGACTGGGACGCTTCGGGGCATCTGAACGACAATTCCGCGCTGAGCGAACTGGGCAACATCGTCAAAAACGATGAGATCGATTACGGATTCCTCGCGTTCAACCTGGAAGCGGTCGCCTGCGGCATGGCTTCCGACGAACAGGCAAAGGCGATCATGGATTGGTGTACGGGCGTGCGCAACGTGGAAGGAGATACCGCCACGTCCGACGCGACGCTTGCCAAGAACACCATCTATTACTTTGAATGCGTTCCGCGCATCAGCACGAAGAGCAATTCCAACCAATATGCGTACGGGGGATGGGCGAGCAGTCTGATCGATTTCGGCAGACAGGTGCAGGACGGCGGTTCTGCCATGTGGGTAACCTATTACGACCTTGTTTCCCGGCAGCGCGTCTACGGCACGGACAATGCTTACGAGCGCATTTTCGAGATCGTCGATTGGTACGAGGATGTTACCAAAAAATATCTGAAAGAATATCCGGACGACGACAATCCCACGCAGTTTTACCGCAGTTATTACACCCGCAGCATTTCGCTGCAGGGCGGCGGGCAGTCCGGCGGGCTGGGCCTTGACTGCGAGTTTTTGGAAAACGCGATCGTTTACGCGGCGTTCCCCCAGATCACGCTCGGGCTCAATTCTACCCAGTATAAGACGCTCGACCTGGCGCCTTCGCTCCCGTCTTCGCTGCTGTACTACAAGATGGAAAACCTCGCGTTCCACGGCGTGAAGTATGACGTGACCGCGGGCAGTGATTTCGTGCGGATGAGCAACGTGCGCGACAACGCCGTCGGCACCCTCCAGGGCAAACACGACGGGCTGTCCGTCTGCATCCGTCTGCCCGAACCCGACGGCAATTACAGCGTTCTGGTCGACGGGGCGGCTACCGCCGATTACACCGTCGTAAACGGCGAGATCGTGCTCACTCTGCCGTTCGGTAATTTCTATGTCAAAGTACAGTAGGAGGCACAACATGAATAAGATTGGAAAATGGATCTTTTCCGTTCTGCTCGCGGCAATGTTTTTCGCGCTGTCCGCGTGCGGAGACGGGGAAAAGCCCCCTATTATAGGCGGAGATGATTATACGCCCATCACCGACTTTTCGGACGGGCTCATCGACAAGGTCAGCCAGAGCACGCTCTATTTCAATTCCTCCAACGCGGAGTGGAACGCCTTTTTGAACGACTACTTTTCGCGCCACGTCGGCTATCCTACGAGTAACAAAGTCGTCAATCTCGACGTCGGCGACGGCGGCACCGCCTGGAAGGAGTGGGAAACAAAGTCCCTTATGTGGCACAACAGCACGCAGGGGCTGAACAGCGACCGCTACCAACTCGTGCGCGAATGGCTGAACCAGACTCCGGTCGATCGCTTCGGCTACGTCTGGAGCAGCCGCGACGATTCCGGAACCAGCTATTCGACCAGTTCCTACACCTCGTTCGACCAGGGCTGGCCCTTCCCGAGTATGGAGAGCATGGGAGGACGAGGCTACGGCTGGGGATCGAACTTAAACGATGCGCCGAATGTTTCCGGCTGGGCGACGCGCTGCACGGGGTTTGAAACGAACGGACAGTATTCCGTCCAGAACGGCGGCTATCGCCTCACGCCCGACGACGACAGCCGCGACGAACTGCGCTTTACGCTTACGGGCATACAGAAGGGCTATACGTATTACGCTCCGTTCGTGGAAACGCGCTTCCGCATTCTCGAAAACGAGAGCGACGTGATGGGGGACCTGTTCCTGGAATGGACGACTTCCGACGGGGCTACGCACTCTGTTTCATACGCGGAGGCGGGGACGCAAATAAAAGATTTCAATGACGGCAGTTTCAAAAGCAGCGTGCGGCTGTACTTCTGGATGGCGCCCGTCGAAGGCTGGGGCAGCTCGGACAACGTGTACGGCGACACTGCGCCTGCAGTCACGTCCATGAGCCTCGTTTTCAAACCTGCCGAGGGCAAACAGCTCAGCGGCATCGGCTTTTACATCGACTATTTCCGCACGGATTTCGACACCCGCTGTGCGCAGAACAATGCGATCTTTCTCGACAGCATCGCGGAGTATTACCGCTATACGGGCGACGACGCCTATCTCGCGCAGATGCTGGAGACCTGCCGCCGCGCGTTCCAGTTCTATCTGACCTACTGCAACGGCGCAGACGGGCTGATCGATCAGGATAACTTTGTCGGGCACGACGGCGTCCCGCTCGCGGGGCACGGCATTTCGGCGGGGTATTTCGACATCGTTTCTCTGCCTTCGGTAGATTTTTACTTCAACGTCTATTACTATAAGGCAGTCGAAGCCATGCTCTATTTGGAGCGGATGGCAAAGGCTGCGGGAATCGCGCAGAGCACAGCCGCAGCCGTATCCGCCCCCGATTTTTCGGGCGAAGAGACGTATGCAGAGACGGAGCAGAGCCTTGCCGCGCTTCTGGAAAAGACGCGCTCCGCGATTCAGAGCACGTTTTGGAGCGAAGAAAAGGGGAGGTTCATCGAGGGCTATAACGATTGGTCGGACGCATTGAAGCGGTATACCTCCGGTACGGCCGAGGCGGAAACGAAGATTGCAGAACTGGCGGCGCGCGGAGAGGAATTCGACCTCGGTTTTCTCGCGTTCAACCTGGAAGCGGTGGCGGCGGGCGTCGCGTCTGACGAGCAGGCGAAAGCCATCCTGAGCTGGGCGGACGGCTCGCGCATCATAGAAGGCGACGATTCTACGGGGAAGGATCTGTATATCTTTGATTGCGCGCCCCGGTTCAATACCGTCAACAACGATTACTGGTACTATTGCGGCGTCGCGACCGACGATAACTACCCCTTTACCCAGCAGGTACAAAACGGCGGGAGCTGTCTGTGGATTTCCTATTATGACCTGATGGCGCGCTTCAAAACGCTGGGAATGGACAGCTTTTCGGAGCGGCTGGGAGAGATCATCGCGTGGTATTCGGACGTATCCGACGCCTATGCCTCGGCGGTTGAAAACGGATATACGGACAAAGCGAAGGAGTTTTACCGCTCCTATTATTACGATCTCTCCAAATGCAGTTCCAATGCGTACGATGTGTTTAACAAGACGTACAATCCCCGGGGCCTCGTGCTGCAGGGACAGGTGAACGGAAAGGATTCGGCGGGCGGACTGGGGCTGGACGCGGAGTTCTTGGAGAACGCGGTCGTGTATACGGCGATCCCGGACGCAATTTTAGGGCTGTCTTCGGAAAATTATCGCACGCTGAATGTCTCCCCGTCTCTTCCCGCAGGCTTCGAGTGTTTCAAGCTGGAAAATCTCACCTTCTGCTATCGCAAATACGATTGCTGCGTGGGCAGCGATTTCGTGCGGATTTCCAACGTTTCAAAGCTGCAAAACCGCGACGACGACGTATGGATTACGGTGCGCTTTTTAAAACCGGAAAAGGCGTTCCGCGTATATGTCGACGGGCAGATCACCGAGTATGTCGACGAGGGAACGACTGTTTCGGTCACGGTGCCGTTTAAGAGCACGTTCGTCAAGATCGGCTGACGGTTCGATACCGTTTGAGGCAAAGAATTTATGGAAAAAACGCGCCGCAGGCGTGGCGGGAATCAATCCGGAAAGAGGAAAACAAAAAACGGCTTCCGCCGTTTTTTTGTTTTACTTATGCTCTTTTGATTTTTCCGCTTCGTCTTCCGCATAGCGTTCGATATGCTCCTCCAACCGGTGAGAAGACCGGAAAGCGAACAGAAACTTCGCCTTTTCCTTCTTCGCTTCCAGCTGCGCCCGAATGCTCTCTTTCAGCTTTTCGTATTTGATGACGATCTGCCTGTCCTCGGCGAATTTTTTGATCTTCGCCGTCAGCTGGACGGAATGGCAGAAATCGACGATGAGCACCCCGAAAAAGACGCCGACAAAAAAGATAAAATAGTAATTGTCCAAAAGCCAGTATGCGGTCTTCATCAGCAAAGGGTTCAGGAAGAAGTAGAACAGCGCCCCGGCGGCAGTCCACAGAAAGGAGAAGAGGGGGCAGATAATGCCCTTGAAGTTTCCCCAGCGGTCCGAGTAGTCCCATAGGCGGATCTTCATGCCGCGGATAAAGATCAGCCCCGCGATCAGTTCGATCAGCGTCATGGCGATGCCGATCAGCAGGATGACGAAAATATCGTAGACAGCCTGGCTGCCCCAGAAGTCAAAGGAGAACAGCGCGCGGTAATCGACGGAGCAGATCAGAAAGAGAAGGGAAACGCCGAAGCCGTAGATGGGCAGATACGGGCCGGTCAAAAAGCCTGGATTGATCCATTTCTTTGCGGAAAAAAATCTGCGGAACAAAAGCTCCAGCACCCAGCCCAGCAGCGAGCCCAGCATAAATAAAAATGCGAGTATGGAAAATACCTTCGTCGCCTCCAGGGGAATCTCCGTGCCGAACGATGCGAGAACTTTCATGGTTCCCTCCTTGAGAAAGTCGGCTGTAAGCCGTAAATAAATTTTACACGCATTGGAAAAATTAGTCAAACGATTCGCTAAATAATCCTTTCTGTGGTATAATAAAAGCAAAGGAGGCGCTATGGAAATCGACCAAATATTAAAATGCGTGGATCACACGCTGTTGAAACAGACCGCGGTCTTTGCGGATGTCAAAAAATTGCTGGATGAGGCGGAGCGCTTTCATACCGCTTCCGCCTGCATATCGCCTACGATGCTCGCGCGCGCAAAGGCATACAAAGGGAATGCCGTCCGGCTGTGTACGGTGATCGGTTTTCCGAACGGCTGTCAGTCGTCACAGGTAAAATCCTTTGAGATCGAACGCGCGATCGAAGACGGCGCGGACGAACTGGATGCGGTGATCGATCTCGGCGCTTTAAAAGAGGGGAACGATCGGAAGATTCTCTCCGATTTAAGAGAATGGAAGGGGATCTGCAAAGACAGGATCCTGAAAGTCATCGTGGAAGCCTGTCTTCTGACCGAAGAGGAAAAAATCAGGATGTGTGAAATCGTCACGGAGAGCGGCGCGGATTATATCAAGACCTCCACGGGGTTCTCTTCGGGCGGCGCCACGCGCGAAGACGTCGCCCTGTTTGCCGCACATGTGGGGAAAAACGTCCGGATCAAAGCCGCAGGCGGAATCGCGACGCTCGAAGACGCGGAGGCGTTCCTCGCTTTGGGCGCGTCCCGGCTGGGCACCAGCAAAATCATATCGCTTTTGAGGAGGAACTGAGATGAATCATACTTCGCTGCATATCGGCGCGGAGCGAGAAAAGATCGCGGACACGGTGCTGATGCCGGGCGATCCGATGCGTTCGCGTTTTATTGCGGAACACTATCTGGAACATGCGGAGCTGGTCAGCAACGTCCGCGGCATTCAGGGCTATACAGGCACGTACCGCGGGAAGCGCGTGACGGTGATGGCGTCCGGCATGGGGATGCCTTCCATGGGGATCTATTCGTATGAACTGTATCACTTCTACGGCGTCGATGCGATCATCCGCATCGGCTCGGCAGGCGCCTTGGCGGACGGACTGCGCCTGCGCGATCTCGTGATCGGAATGGGCGCCTGTACGGACGGAAATTACGCGGAGCAGTTTCGCCTGCGGGGCGCGTTTGCGCCCATCGCGGATTACGGTCTCGTCCGCCGCGCGCAGGAGCTGTGTGCGGAAAAGAAGATCCCGCACCGCGTCGGCAATCTCCTGTCCAGCGATATTTTTTACGACGACGGGGAAAATCTCGCAAAGTGGCGGGATCTCGGCGTGCTGGCGGTGGAGATGGAGGCAGCGGCACTCTATATCAACGCCGCCCGCGCAGGGAAAAAGGCGCTCGCGCTCTGCACGGTCAGCGACGAGATTTTTACGGGGAAAAAGTGCACCGCAGAGGAGCGGGAACGCTCCTTTACGGATATGATGGAAGTCGCATTGGAGATGGCATGAAGCGGGTATTTTTGGTTGTATTGGACAGCTTCGGCGTGGGCGCTCTGCCGGACGCCGCGGCTTACGAGGACGAAGGGAGCGACACGCTTCTGTCTTGCGCGAAGACCGGCCTTTTGCACGTGCCCAATCTCGAAAAGATGGGGCTGTTTCAGATTGACGGCGTGAGCCCTGCTTCTTCCGTCAATCCGTTTGCCGCTTACGGGCGCATGGCGGAAGCGAGCAAGGGGAAGGATACGACGACGGGGCATTGGGAGCTCGCCGGCGTTCGGCTGGACCGCGCTTTTCCCGTGTTTCCGAACGGCTTTCCGCCGGAAGTGATCGGGGCGTTCGAGCGAAAAACGGGGCGCGGGGCGATCTGCAACCGCCCGTATTCGGGGACGGAAGTCATCCGGGATTACGGCGAAGAACACCGCAGAACGGGGGCTTATATCGTCTATACTTCTGCGGATTCGGTATTTCAGATCGCTGCGCATGAGGACGTTATCCCTTTGGAAGAGTTGTACCGCGCGTGCGAAACCGCCAGGGAAATTCTGACGGGAGAATACGCGGTCGGCCGCGTGATCGCGCGCCCGTTTGCCGGAGAGTATCCCTTTAAGCGCACGGAGAACCGCCGCGATTTTTCCCTGAAACCGCCGCGCACGCTGTTAAACATCCTGAAAGAAGAGGGAAAGGACGTGATCTCTGTCGGCAAGATCAACGATATTTTCGCAGGGGAAGGCATCACCCGCGCGGTGACGGCGCACAAAAACGAGGAGGGCATGGCTGCCCTCGCTGCTTGCGCAAAGGAAGATTTCGACGGGCTCTGTTTTGTAAATCTCGTCGACTTCGATATGCTATACGGGCATCGGAACGACGCGCCGGGCTACGCGCGCGCGCTCAACGCGTTCGACGCGTTCCTGCCCTCCCTGCTCTCCCGCATGCGGCGGGGGGATCTTCTGATTGTCACGGCGGATCACGGGTGCGATCCCTCTACGCCCTCTACCGACCATTCGCGGGAGTACGTTCCCGTACTGGTATACGGCGACGGCGTAAAAGCGGTAAACCTGGGCACGCGCGGGACGTTTTCGGACGTCGCCGCGACCGTGGCGGATTATCTGAAAGTGCCGTATTCGCTGTGCGGCGCGAGTTTTTTGGAGGAAATCCGGGATGACGGATGAAGAACTGTACGAACTGGCATGCTCTGCGCGCGAGCGCGCGTATGCGCCTTATTCCGGGGTTTCGGTCGGAGCGGCGCTGCTTGCGAAATCCGGAAAGGTTTATCTCGGCTGCAATATCGAAAATCGGGCGTTTTCGCCCTCCAACTGCGCCGAACGCACCGCTTTTTTCAAGGCGGTAAGCGAGGGCGAGCGGTCGTTCGTCAAGCTGGCGGTCGCCGGCGGAAAGGCAGGGGAAAGCCCGGTATTCTGCTCACCCTGCGGCGTGTGCCGGCAGGTGATCGCCGAATTCTGCGCGGGGGATTTTCCGATCGTCCTGTGCGAGGGAGCGGCGATTCGCACATATCTGCTGCGCGATCTCCTTCCGCATGCATTTTGAGGTGAAAATATGAGGATGTACGATATCATTCAGAAAAAGAGGGACGGCTTTGCGCTCGGCGAGGAGGAGATCCGCTTTTTTATCGACGGATATACGCGGGGCGAAATTCCCGATTACCAGGCTGCCGCGCTTCTGATGGCGGTTTACCTTAAGGGGATGACGCTGAAAGAGACCGCAGATCTGACGCGCGCGGTTTCGCGTTCGGGCGATACCGTCGATCTGAGCGGGATCGAGGGGATCAAGGCGGATAAACATTCTACGGGCGGCGTAGGGGATAAGACGACGCTGATTGTGGCGCCGCTCGCGGCAGCGTGCGGCGTAAAGATCGCCAAAATGAGCGGGAGAGGGCTGGGGCACACCGGCGGCACGGTGGATAAACTGGAGTCCATTCCCGGCTTTCGCACCGATCTGTCCCGCGCGGAATTTATCGCGGCGGTCAACCGGACGGGCATTGCCGTCGTCGGTCAGTCGGGCGATCTCGCGCCCGCCGATAAAAAGCTGTACGCTCTGCGCGACGTGACGGCGACCGTCGACAGCCCGGCGCTGATCGCCGCCAGCATCATGGGCAAGAAACTGGCGGCAGGGGCGGATATCATCGTCCTGGATGTAAAGACGGGAAGCGGCGCGTTCATGAAGACGCCGGAGGAGGCGGAGTCGCTCGCCTCCCTCATGGTCGGCATCGGAAACAGCGCGGGGAAAAAGACCGCCGCGGTCATCTCGGATATGTCCGTTCCGCTGGGCTGTGCGATCGGAAACGCCCTGGAGGTCAAGGAAGCCGTCCGGACGCTGAAAGGGGAAGGCCCCGCCGATCTGACCGAATTGTGCGTTCTGCTTGCTGCGACGATCCTTTCGCTCGCGACGGAGAAGCCCGCCGCGCAGTGCCGGGAGGAAGTTTCGCTTGCGCTCTCGTCCGGCAGGGCGTTCGCCGTTCTGCGGGAAATGGTTCTCGCGCAGGGCGGAGACGCGGCTTGTCTGGACGATTTTTCCCTGCTCCCTGCAGCGGCATACCGGCGGGAGGTGCTTTCGCAGCGGGAAGGGTATCTGACGGAGATGAATGCGGAGGCCTACGGCAAGGCGAGCGTCCTGTTGGGCGCTGGGCGCAGCCGCAAGGAGGATGTCATTGATCACGCCGCGGGGATCGAGGTGATGAAAAAGACGGGAGATTTTGTCCGGAAGGGCGAAACGCTCGCAGTGCTGCACGCCTCGGATACAGCTTTGTTCGGCGCGGCGGAGCGGGAAATTCTCTCCGCGCTCTCGTACGCGTCAGAAAAGCCCGCCAAAAAACCGCTGGTTTATAAAATGATCTGAAAAGCGATTGACAAATCAAAAATATCTGTTATAATAAAACATTATAATAAAACTCGTTTCAATAACGAAAATTACGGTGCGCTGTGTTGGATGCAAAGATTACCACCTTGCTTGCGGTGGTGGAAAAACAGAGTTTTACAAAGGCGGCGGAGGCGCTCGGGCTCACCCAGCCGGCGGTCAGTCAGCATATCCGCCAGCTGGAAGAGGATTTGGGAATCAAGCTGTTTAACCGCGCGGACCGATCCCTCGGCCTGACAAAAGAGGGAGAGATCGCCGTCAAATATGCCCGCAGGATCGTCCAGCTCTATCAGAATCTCAAGCTGGCGATCAAGGACAGCAAGAAGAACATCAAGCACCTCACTGTCGGCGTCTCGCATACTTCGGAGAGCAATATGGTCTCGGAGGTCTTTGCAAAATACGCCAAGGAGCACGAGGGAGTCAACATCCGCATCATTTCGGACGATATCAATAATCTTTATACCCGTCTGAAGACCTATCAGATTGATCTTATCGTAGCGGAGGGGCGGATTCTCGACTATAATTTCAACAGCATCCTGCTGGATACCGACTATCTGGTGCTTGCGGTCAGCAACGAAAACCCCCTTTCCCGCCGGAGCGTGATCACGCTGGAAGAACTGAAAAAGGAAAAACTGATTTTGCGGCTTCCGAATTCGGGAACGCGCTCGCTCTTCGAGGCGCATCTGGAGAGCAACAACGAGGATCTGGATGCCTTCAACGTGACGATCGAAGTGGACAATATCGCCACGATCAAAGATCTGGTCATCCACGATTTCGGCGTATCCATTCTGCCGAAAAGCGCGTGCCTGAACGAGATCAGAAAGAAAAAGCTCACGGTTATCCCCATCGAAAATCTCTCCATGACGCGGGAAATCAACATCGTCTATCATAAGGATTTTGAGCACATGGATATTCTGCGGGGGATAACTTCGATTTATCAGAAATTATCTGCCAGCAGGAATTAAAACTTGACAAATCGGCAAAAACATATTATACTGAAAGAAAAATCAGTTTGAGAAACGGAGTCGTAATGAAAGAGGCGAAAGATCCTCTCTTTTGATTACGGCTTTTTTATTTGGAGGGAATATGTACGACGTTACGGTGATCGGCGCGGGAGTGATCGGCGGGCTGACGGCGCGGGCGCTGACGCGCTATCGGCTGAAAGTCTGCATTCTGGAAAGTGAGAGCGACGTGGCGATGGGCGCGTCCGGTGCGAACAGCGGGATCGCGCACGCGGGATTTGACGCCGATACGGGCACGCTCAAGGCAAAATATAATCTGCTGGGCGCCGGCATGATGCCGCGCGTCTGCGAGGAGCTCGGCGTAAAATACCGGCGCAACGGTTCACTCGTCGCGGCATATACGGAGGAAGAGGAGGAAACGCTCCGCATTCTCCTTGCCCGCGGGGTGGCGAACGGCGTGCAGGGGCTTTCCATCCTGAGCCGGGAAGAGCTGTTTGCAACCGAGCCGAATATCAGCGAGGCGGCGCGCGGCGCGCTGTATGCAGAGACAGGCGGCATCGTCTGCCCGTACGGGCTGACAATCGCCGCGGTCGGCAACGCGATGGACAACGGGGCGGACCTGTTTTACGATTCGGAAGTGACGGCCATTCGGAGCACGGCGGACGGATTTCTCGTCCGCAGCAAAACCGGGGAGATTGAAACGCGTTTTATCGTGAATGCCGCGGGGCTGTTTGCCGATCGGATCGCGGGTATGATCGGCGACGCTTCTTTTCAGGTGCACGCGCGGAAGGGAGAATATATTTTACTTGACAAATCCAGTGGTCATTATGTCAGACATACTCTGTTCGGATGCCCCACGAAACGCGGGAAAGGCATTCTGATTTCGCCGACCGTGGACGGCAATCTCATCGTCGGTCCGACCGCGGAGGAAATTGACTCCAAAGAGGACAAAGCGACGACCGCAAACGGCCTGTCCGACCTCATCCGCCGCGCGGGGCAAATGGTGAAGGATCTTCCGCTGCAGAATACGATTACCTCCTTTGCGGGAGTCCGCGCCTTTTCAGACCGGCATGATTTCGTGATCGGCGCTTCCGGTGTGAACGCCCGCATGATCCATGTCGCGGGGATTGAATCGCCCGGGCTTACTTCCGCGCCCGCAATCGCGGAAGAGGTCGTGCGGCTGATTTCCCTGCAGACGGAGCTGAAACCGAACGAAGATTTTTCACCTTACCGGAGAGCTGATTCTTATTTTCAATCGCTCGGTGCGGCGGAGAAAAACAGGCTCATCGCCGAAAACGGCGATTTCGGAAAGGTAATCTGCCGCTGTGAGGGCATCACGCGCGGGGAGATTGTCGATGCCGTGCTGAGAAATCCGCCGGCAAACACGACGGACGGCGTCAAACGGCGGACGCGTGCCGGGATGGGGCGCTGTCAGGGCGGGTTCTGCCAGCCCTCTGTTGCGGAAATTATCGCGGAATGCCGCGGCATTCCGCTTACAGACGTCACAAAGTGCGGGAAACATTATTATTTGCTGGAGGGAAGAACGAAATGAAAGCAGATATCGTCGTAATAGGCGGAGGGCCTGCGGGGCTCGCCGCGGCGATCGCCGCGTACGACCGCGGGGCGAAGGACATTCTGATCCTCGAGCGGGACAGCGCGCTCGGCGGCGTGCTCAATCAGTGTATACACAACGGATTCGGGCTGACGCGGTTCCGGGCGAATCTGACGGGCCCGGAATACGCCGCGCGTTTTATCGAAGGCGTGAAGGAACGGGATATCCGCGTGATGACCGATACGATGGTTCTTTCGCTTTCACGGGATAAGACGGTGACCGCCATGAACCGCGAACTGGGCGTTTTCCGCGTGGAAGCCAAGGCGTGTATTCTGGCGATGGGGTGCAGGGAACGGAGCCGCGGGGCGCTGAATATCGCGGGGACCCGTCCCGCCGGGCTTTATTCCGCGGGGACGGCGCAGAAGTACGTCAACCTGATGGGCTATCTTCCGGGAAAGGAGGTCGTTATACTCGGCTCGGGGGATATCGGGCTCATCATGGCGCGCCGCATGACGCTGGAAGGAGCGCACGTCTCTGCCGTCCTGGAGATCATGCCCTATTCGAGCGGATTGAAGCGGAATATCGTGCAGTGTCTGGATGATTTCGGCATACCCCTTTATCTGAGCCACACGATAGTGGAAATTCACGGCAGAGAGCGCGTGACGGGCGTCACGTACGCTGAAGTAGACGAAGCGAAACGCCCGATCGCGGGCACAGAGCGCTATCTTCCCTGCGACACCGTTCTGTTTTCCGTCGGGCTTATCCCCGAGAACGAACTGACTTCGGGGGCGGGGATAACGCTTTCTCCGCGGACGAAGGGCGCCGTCGTCGACCAGTCCCGCGAGACGGAAGTTCCGGGGATCTTCGCCTGCGGCAATGTCCTGCAGGTGCACGACCTGGTGGATTTCGTCTCAGAAGAAGCGGAGATTGCGGGCGCTTCCGCCGCGCGCTGCGTAACGGAAGGAGCGGGAGAAAAGCGCTTTTGCGGCGTTCTGCCCGGCCGGGGCATCGGTTATGTTCTGCCGCAGAAGCTGAATTTATGCGAAAAAGAGGAGGTTAAGCTCTTCTTTCGGGTTGCAAAACCGCAGAAAAATGTTATAATAAAAGTGACTTGCGGCGAACAAACGCTGGCGGAACGGAAAAAGAGGATCGTCGCGCCCGGCGAGATGGAGCGCGTAACCCTCTCTCCCGAGGCGCTTTCCCTTGCCGGCGGAAAGGATATTGCCGTGGAGGTTTGCGATGGTTAAGCAGTTTACCTGTATCGAATGTCCCGTCGGCTGTCTGCTGACGGTGGAGGGAGAGGGAAAGAAAATTATTTCCGTAACGGGGAACTCCTGTCCGCGGGGAAAAGCGTACGCTGAGAGCGAGTTTACCGCTCCCGTACGGACGGTCACTTCCACCGTCCGCGCGAAAAACGGCGGGATGATTCCCGTCAGGACGAGCGGCGGCGTTCCGAAAGAAGAGGTGCTCTCTCTGATGAAAGCGATTTCGGCCTGTCATCCCGATCTTCCGGTGAATGCGGGGGATGTGCTGATCAAAGATCTCGTCCCGGGCGTTGATCTCGTCGCGGTGAAAGGAATGGAACTATGAAATTTGAATTGGAAACGCCGCTGATCGCGGCCGTCCGTACGGAGCGGGAGTTCCTGCGCGCGTTGAAGAGTCCGGTGGAATTGATTTTTCTGCTCTCCGCCAATCTCAATCAGATCTCCGGCTGTGCGGAACGCGCGCACGCCGCGGGGAAAAAGCTGTTTTTCCACATCGACTTCGTAGAGGGATTGGGCAAGGACCGCTGCGGGCTCGCGTTTCTGAAGGAAAAAGGCGGAGACGGCGTAATCACGACCAAAACGCATCTCGTACTGCTCGCGAAGGAACTGGGGCTGTTTACCGTGCAGCGCTTTTTTCTCATCGACTCCCGTTCCGTCGCGACGGCGCTCGACACGGCCGGGCAGTCGTTTCCCGATCTGATCGAACTGATGCCCGGCGTCATTGCGTCCGAATTGGAGACTTTCCGCAAAAAGGGCAGAGACAACGTCATCGCCGGCGGACTGATCAGGGATAAGCAGGCCGTCATGGCGGCGCTGAAAGCGGGTGCGGTCGCCGTTTCCACGTCCAGGGAGGAACTCTGGTATCTATGAGTTTTTTTGAAACGGTCTATGAAATCGTAAAACAAATTCCCCGCGGAAAGGTGCTGAGCTACGGGCAGATCGCCCGCGCGGCGGGCTTTCCCAGAAAGGCGCGCGAAGTCGGCTGGGCGCTCCATGTCAATCCGGATCCGGAGCACATTCCCTGTCACCGCGTGGTGAACCGGGAGGGCAGGGTTTCTCCCGCCTTTGTGTTCGGGGGAGAAAATATGCAGGTTGCGCTTTTAAAAAGCGAGGGCGTGGAATTTGATGAAAACGGGCTGGTGAAGCGCTCTTTTTTCGTATGATAAAAGCGGGGGGATCCCCGCTTTTCGTTCAGTAATTTTCTCTTCCGAGAAGATAATCGGCGCTGACGTCGAAAATATCGCACAGCATATTCAGCTGTTCGTAACTGCATTCGTAAATTCCCTTTTCAAAGCGCTGATACACTGGCTGCGCAACGCCGAGTTTGAGTGCCACTTCTTTCTGCGTCATTTTGTTCATCAGTCTGCACTCCTTCAGCCGCCTGCCCAGTTGTTCTTTCATGTCATTTCCTCCTTTTGACCAAGTGGTTTTATGTCGAACAATATAATTTTAAGACAAATAATGTAGAATTTTGTCGATTATGCTTAGAGTGTATGTTTAAATGGGGCGCAATCCGGTCGCTTTCCTCTATTATTCCCGGAAACTACATAAAATATACGATAATATAATTATTTTTTTGAAATACAGAAAATGTTATAACAGGAGAACGGGCAAAAATTTTTGTCTGTTTCGTCTAATTTTCGCTTTTTCGGGAGAAAATGAAAAAAAAGATTGATTTCTTCGGCGATTTATTGTACAATGTTATTCGGGCGGCAGGCGGAGAGGTCTGTCCCGAAGAGGTGCCTTTTGAGATTCAGAAACGCATTTAAAATGCTGTTTGCCAATTTCGGCAACGCCTATAAGATATTGTTATACCGGCTGATCGTGCTCGCGGTGTTCGTGCTCATCGGCCTCGCATGCCTTTACAACAATTTCAACTCCATTTTGCAGGAGAGTCGCGCACTGGAGCTGATCACCTCCGGCTGGGACGTGCTCAAGAGCGTATTCACCACGTTGGAGCCGGAGGCAATGGCGGAAGCGCGCGCCGCCTTTGCGGAGAACATTGCCGCCACGCAGGCGTATTTTGCCCAAAATATGAGCAAGGTCTACGTTCTGCTCTCCGTGACGGTGGTGCTCTATCTCGCCTGCTCGTTTTTCATGGGGCTCTCGAATTACGCGGTCGGGGAGCTGACGAACGATCATATGTCCAGCATGTCCCATCCCAGCTTCGTCGTGAGTCTGTTCAAGAATTTGGGAAAAGCCTGTCAGTTTTCGCTGTTGGACGTATTGTTTTCTTTCCTGTTTTTCCTGGCGGGATTCGGCGTCAGCCTGCTGATCTTTTTATTCGCTTTTGAGGACGTGCCGCTTTTGGCTGTGTCTCTCTCGGTGCTGGTTTTTATTCTGGTGCTTTCGCTGAAGCTGTCCTTCTTATCCGGCTTTATGCCGGCGATGATCGCCGACGGTCTGCCGGTCGGAAAGGCGCTGAAAAAATCCTTTGAAATCCCCGAAAAGCAGTTCGGGAGGCTTTATTCCGGTTATCTCGTTTACTGCCTCGTCGTGCTGTATCTGAACCTTTCCTTCACCATATTCACGTTTTTCGTGGGGCTGATCCTGACGCTGCCGCTGACCTTCTTTTTCCTGGTCAACATGCAGTTCGTCAATTATTACACGCTGGAAAAAAAGAAATATTACGTGACGTTTGATGAAAAGGTTATCCCAAAAGAGTTGCGGGAAGACGAAAGCATATTGAAAGATATGGATCTGTAAGGGTAGCCGCAAGGCTGCTCTTTTTTTGTGAGCAAGGAGGAATCATGAAGACGGATATTCTGATTATAGGAGCGGGGCCCGCCGGCATTTTCGCCGCATACGAGTTGCTGAACAGGGGATACAAAGGGAAAATCCTCATCGCCGAAAAGGGCGTCGCCATCGAAAACCGCGCATGCCCGAAGGCGAAAACGGGGCATTGCGTCAGCTGTAAGAACTGCCACATCACAACCGGTTTTTCGGGCGCGGGCGCTTTTTCGGACGGGAAACTTTCCCTCTCTCCCGAAGTCGGCGGCGAGCTCCCCGAGCTCGTCGGCGCGGCGCTGGTGAAAGAGACCATCGAGTATACCGACGGGATCTACCTGTCGTTCGGCGCGGATCCGAAGGTGGAGGGCGTCTCGATGACGGAGAAGGTAAAGGAGATCCGCAAAAAGGCCATTCAGGCGAACTTAAAGCTGGTAGACTGCCCCATCCGCCACCTCGGCACGGAAAAGGCGCAGGAGATCTATTATAAAATCGAGCAGAATCTCCTTTCGCGCGGCGTGGAAATCTTATTTTCCGCCGACTGTACGGATCTCATCGTCGAAAACGGCGTTTGTTCGGGCGCATACGTCGTCCGTAAGGGGCGAGAGGAAGCGATTTCGGCGGAGCGGGTCATCGTGGCGACCGGCAGGCGGGGCGCGGACTGGCTGGAACGGATGTGTGAAAAACACGGCGTCGCGCATGCGCCGGGCACTGTGGATATCGGCGTGCGCGTGGAAGTGCGCAACGAGGTGATGGAGGAAGTCAACAACATCCTCTACGAATCCAAGCTGATCGGCTATCCGAAGCCGTTTAAAGACAAGGTGCGCACGTTCTGCCAGAACCCCGGCGGCTTCGTCAGCCAGGAAAATTATGACGACGCGCTCGCCGTCGTGAACGGTCATTCTTACAAAGATAAAAAGTCTAACAATACGAATCTCGCGATTTTGTGTTCGCACCACTTTACGGCGCCCTTTCATCAGCCGATCTCTTACGCCAAGAAGGTGGGAGAGCTGACGAATATGCTGGGCGGCGGTCATATCCTCGTACAGCGCTACGGCGATATTCTGGACGGAAAACGGAGCTGGCAGGAGGAGCTGGATCGCTCCAACGTCAGGCCGACGCTGGCGGATGCGGTTGCAGGCGACATCACGGCGGCGATGCCCTACCGCGCGATGACTTCCATCCTGAATTTCATCGCGGAAGTAGATACGGTAGTGCCGGGATTCGCGAGCGCGGAAACGCTGCTCTATTCGCCCGAGCTGAAATTCTACAGCAACAAAATCGGGATGGACAGCGCGTTCCGTACCTCCGTGCGCAATCTGCACTGTCTGGGCGATTCCACCGGATGGACGCACGGTTTGATGATGGCGTCTGTCATGGGCGTGCTGATGGCGCGTACGATCGTCTGAGCCGCACCGCACATTTTAAAAGTAAAAACACCTCGAACGAGGTGTTTTCTTCTGTCCATAAAAATACCCCGCGGTCCATCCGCGGGGTTTGCGCTTATACGCTTTCGATTTTGATGAGGTTGGTATTTCCCGGTTTTCCGTTCGGGGAACCGGCGGTAATCACGATCTTGTCGCCTTTTTTTGCGAGCTTGGTAGCTTTCGCCGCCGCGATCGCGTGATAGAAGAGCACGTCGGTGGACTGGAATTCTTCCGCGATGACGGGAATTACACCCCAGGAAAGAGAGAGCTTTCTCCAAACGCGCTCGTCCGTCGTCATTCCCAGAATATTGATAGGGGAACGGAAGCGGGACACCATGCGCGCGGTACAGCCGCTGCGGGTGCATATGACCATCAGTTCCGCGCCGACGTCGATCGCCACCGAGCAGGTAGCGTGCGAGATCGCGTCCAGCGTGCTCCTGATTTTGAATTCCGAGTTGCGGAAGCGCTTCGCATAATCGATCTTCGTCTCGGTCGCCTCGGCGATGCGGCTCATGGTCTTTACGGTGAGCACGGGGTATTTTCCCATCGCCGTTTCGCCGGAAAGCATGATGGCGCTCGTGCCGTCGTACACGGCGTTGGCCACATCCGAGATCTCCGCTCTCGTGGGGCGGGGATTGACGATCATGGATTCCAGCATTTCGGTCGCCGTGATCACGCGCTTGCCGAGCATGCGGCATTTTTGGATCAGCATCTTTTGGATGGCGGGGAGCTCTTCAAAGGGGATCTCCACGCCCATGTCGCCGCGCGCCACCATGATGCCGTCGCTCGCTTCGATGATGTCTTCGATATTGTCCACGCCGGAGCGGTTCTCGATCTTTGCGATGAGGTCGATGTTTCCGCCTCCGTGCCCGGCGAGAAAAGTGCGGACGTCTTCCAGATTCTGACGGTTGGAGACAAAGGAACAGGCGACGAAATCCACGTCGTGTTCAATGCCGAACAGCAGATCCTCTTTATCCTGTTCGCTGAGATAGACCTGATTCAGCACTTTGTTGGGGAAACTCATGCTCTTGCGGTTGCTGAGCTCTCCGCCGGCGAGTACGGTGCAGACCGCGTCCGTCTCCGTGAGTTCCGTTACCTCGAAAATGAGAAGTCCGTTGCTGAGGAGAATTTTATCTCCGACGGCCAGTTCGCGGATCATAGGCTTGTATGAGACGGATACGCGATGTTCGTCGCCCTCGATCTCTTCGGCGGTGAAGGAGAACGTATCGCCGTCTTTCAGCATTACGCTTCCGTTGCGGAAGGTCTTGATGCGGTATTCCGGGCCCTTGGTATCCAGCATGATGGAGATGGGCAGATTGAGCTTTTCGCGCACACGCTTGATGGTTGCGATTTTTTCGGCGTGTTCTTCGTGCGTACCGTGGGAAAAATTGAGGCGCGCCACATTCATGCCGGCGAGAGCCATCTGCGTGAGCACTTCTTCGGATTCGCTGGCAGGGCCGATCGTGCAGATAATTTTCGTCTTTTTCATCGTATTCTCCAAATTTCGAATTTCAGTCCGTTTTTATTTTAGAATGTTTCGGTAAAAAAAGCAAGCAAAATGCCGCGGCAATCTTTTTCAGGAACAGAGCCGGCGTAAAATTTCCGAATAATTATGAATATTTTTGAATATCTATATTTGCAATTAGGCGAAATATCCCCCTGCATTATGCTTTTTATCGAATTTTGTTGACAAATTGTCGAATTTATGATATTATTACAAAAATTTTTGGAGGAGGCGCTATGAATCAATATTCGGAAATAACAGAGACCATCAAAAGACTTGCCAAGCGGTGCGAGAGAAACGATAAATTCGATCAGGCGCTTTACGAAAAATACGACGTAAAGAGGGGACTCCGCGATCAGAACGGCGCGGGGGTCGTCGCGGGGCTGACGGATATTTCCATCGTCAACGGAAAACGATGGGAGGACGATCATTGGGTCTCCATTCCCGGCGAACTCTACTACCGTGGCGTAGACGTCAGAGATCTGGTGAAAAATTACGCGGGCGATCACCGCGGATTTGAAGAGGCGGCGTATCTTTTGCTGTTCAACAAACTGCCCGGCCGCGCGGAGCTGGATGAATTCTGCGATACTCTCGCGGAGTACCGCACCCTTCCCACCAATTTTGTGCGAGACGTCATTCTGAAGGCGCCGAACGGCGATATCATGAACTCCCTCTCGCGCAGCGTGCTTACGTTATATTCGTACGATACCAACGCGTCGGATATGAGCATAGAAAATATTTTGCGGCAGTGCATCCAGATGATCGCGGTCTTTCCCTTGCTCGCGGTCTACGCCTATCAGGCGCATACGCATTATAACGAGGGAAACAGTCTGATCATCCATCCGCCGAAAAAGGCGTTTTCCACCGCGGAAAACGTCCTTCACATGCTTCGGCCGGACGGGAATTTCACCGAGCTGGAGGCGCGCGTTCTGGATATCGCCTTTATCCTGCATGCAGAACACGGCGGCGGAAATAATTCCACCTTTACCACGCGCGTCGTGACGTCTTCCGGCACGGATACGTATTCCGCCGTGACGGCGGCGCTCTGTTCGCTGAAAGGGGCGAAGCACGGCGGCGCAAATCAAAAGGTGATCGAGATGTTCGGCGACATCAAGGCGCATGTTTCCGACTGGTCGGACGAGCGCGCGCTCACGGACTATATCGACGCGCTGCTGGACGGAAGAGCGGGGGATCGCAGCGGGCTTATTTACGGCGTCGGGCACGCGGTCTATTCGGTTTCCGATCCGCGCGCGGAGATCTTCAAGGGTTTTGTCCGCAAATTATCCGTCGAAAAGGGGTTTGAAGAGGAGTTTGCGCTCTACGAACGCGTGGAAAAGATCGCCCTGGATCTCATCGCGAAAAAGCGGAAAATCTACAAAGGCGTCTGTGTAAACGTGGATTTTTACAGCGGCCTGGCATATAAGATGCTCAATCTGCCATCCGAACTGTATACGCCCATCTTTGCCGTATCCCGCATCGCCGGGTGGAGCGCGCACCGCATCGAGGAACTGCTCAATTCCAGCAGAATCATCCGGCCCGCTTACGTCAGCGTTTCTCACCCCGTCGGGTACGTAAAAATAGATGAAAGATGAAAAATGAAAAAAACGCTTGACAATTCCGCTTCCGTATATTATACTGTAAATAAGAATGATTATCAGTTACGGAGGTAAAATATGGAACTGAAAGGCACTAAGACGGAAAAAAACCTGATGGCGGCTTTTGCGGGGGAATCGCAGGCGAGAAACAAATACACCTATTTTGCGAGCGTAGCCAAAAAAGAGGGATATGAACAGATCGCCGAGATCTTCACGAAAACTGCGGACAATGAAAAAGAACATGCGAAGCTGTGGTTCAAAGCGCTCGGCGAACTCGGCAAGACTGCGGAAAATCTCGCTGCGGCCGCTGCGGGCGAGAATTACGAGTGGACGGATATGTATAAGCAGTTTGCGGAAGAAGCGGACGAAGAGGGCTTCCACGAGCTGGCGGAGCAGTTCCGCGGCGTGGCGCTCATCGAGCGCTCGCACGAAGAGCGCTACCGCAAGCTCCTGAACAACGTCGAAATGCAGAGCGTTTTCGCGAAGTCGGAGGAGAAAATGTGGGAATGCCGCAACTGCGGGCACCTCGTTATGGGGAAAAACGCCCCGGTCGTCTGCCCGGTATGTAAACATCCGCAGAGCTACTTCGAGGTCCGCAAAGAAAATTATTAAATGGATGAAACAGGACGAACGGTTTTCACGCCGTTCGTTTTTTTATGAAAAAAACTTGACATCGCCGCAGATTTTATATATACTGTATGATATATATTATAAAATATATTAAGGAGCAGTCATGCCGCCGAAGACGAGAATACCCCGCGAACGGGTGGAGGAAGCCGCGTTCGAAATAGCGAGAGAAAAGGGAATGTCCGCAATTACCGCAACGGGCGTTGCGGAGCGGCTGCGCTGTTCAACGCAGCCCGTATATTGGTGGTTCGGCACGATGGATTCGCTGAAAGCAGCGGTAAGGCGCCGTGCCGGAGAGCGGTACAAATCTTTTCTTTTTCAGCCGGTTGAAAATGTGCCGCTCTACAAAGCGGCGGGAATCAACTATATCCGCTTTGCGAAAGAAGAGAGGGAGCTCTTCAGAATATTGTTTATGTCCGAGACCAAAGCGGTTCCGATATTGGAATCGACGTTGGACGAGAACAAAGAAGAATTGCTCGGCATCATCCGTATGCAGACGGGGCTGGACGACATACGTGCGAATCGGCTGTATACAGCCATGTGGATCTTCACCCACGGAATCGCGGTCATGCTCGCAACCGGCGCCGCGGCATTTTCGGAAAGGGAGATCGGGGAAATGCTGACCGACGCCTACCGCGGATTTTTATGCCGCTTCCGCGGACGGGAAGAAATAAGCTGAATTTGAGAAAAGTGTTTGACAGGGAGGTTTATGGAAAAGGAAAGTCTGAGGATCGAGGGACTGAAAAAATCTTACGGCGCGATTCCGGCGGTGAACGACATCTCGTTTTCCGTCGATAAGGGGTCTCTCTTTTCTTTTTTGGGCGTCAACGGCGCGGGAAAGAGCACGACCATCAATATCGTCTGTTCCATCCTGCAAAAAGACGCTGGCAAAGTGTGGATTGAGGGAATGGATCTGGATCGGGAAGCGGCGAAGATTAAGCCTTGCGTGGGCATTGTCTTTCAGAATTCCGTTCTGGACGCGCTTTTAACGGTAAAAGATAATTTGACCACCCGCGCCGGTTTTTACGGTCTTTCCGGGCGGGAATGGAAACGGCGGTACGCCGAACTGGTCTCGCTGCTGGAGCTGGAAGAACTCGTCAGCCGTCCGTTCGGCAAGCTGTCCGGCGGACAGAAGCGCCGCGTGGATATCGCGCGCGGTCTGATCAACCGCCCGCAGCTTCTGATTCTGGACGAACCGACAACCGGGCTGGATCCGCAGACGCGCAGGAATGTCTGGGAGATCGTCGGCAAACTGCGGCGGGAAACGGGGATGACCGTCTTTCTGACCACCCATTATATGGAGGAGGCGGACGGTTCTGACCGCGTCGTGATCATCGACGAGGGGAAAATCGCCGCAAACGATACGCCGCTGCGTCTGAAAAAACGCTATTCGTCCGATTATCTCACGTTTTACCCAGTTAACCCGCGGGAAACAGCCGCAATGCTGCAGGCTAGGGGGTACCGCTGCGAGCAGAGCGAGGTCTCCTGCCGCGTGACGCTCGCCGGCGCGGATGAGGCGCGCGCGTTCCTTGCCGCCTATCCGGAAGAAACGCGGGATTTTGAATTTGTCAAGGGCACGATGGACGACGTTTTTCTCGCGGCGACGGGAAAACGCCTGGAGGTGACGGCATGAACACGCTTTGGCTCATTACCCTGCGCAACATTAAAATATATCTGAAAGACAAAGCAAACATCTTTTTTTCGCTGTTGTCTCCCGTAATCATTCTCGTCTTATACCTACTGTTTATCGGAAAGCTCCAGACGGACGGTCTGACCCAGGCGCTCGCCGAAATGGGCGTCACGGGCGCGGAAGCGGAGGTGAAAGGATTTTGCGACAGCTGGATGATCACGGGCGTCATGGCGTGCGCCTGCATTACGGTCGCGCTGTGCGCAAGCGGCGTTGCGGTCACCGACCGTTCCCGCGGCATTCTGGCGGACGTCATGGCTTCGCCCCTTCCCGGGTGGAAGTTTACCGCCGGATACATCCTCGCGGTGGCGCTGATCGCCTCTGCGGTCAGCCTTGTCGTGCTGGCGATCTGTTTTGTCTATCTGGCGGCGCTGGGCAGCTGGTATCTCTCCGTGTCCGACGTATTCGGCTGCGTGGGAGTCACGCTGCTGTCCGTTCTGTCGTCGACTGCCGTCGTTTCGCTCATCGTGTCGTTTGTGCGGACGGAGGGCGCGTTTTCGGGCGTCAATATCATTATCGGTACGGTCGTCGGCTTTCTGATCGGCGCATATATGCCCATCAGCACGTTCCCGAAAGCGGTTCAGACCGTTACGCTGTTTATTCCCGGCTCGTATTCCGCCGGGCTGTTCCGCCAGTTCTTCATGGGCGGAGCACTCGAACGGCTGAGCGGAGCCGTGCCCGCCGCGTTCGTCGAAGAATTGGCAAAACAATATTCGATGACGTACGATTTTTTCGGCATGGAAATCACGGGGGCGGGGATGGCATGGATTCTCGCGGGATCCGTTCTTCTCTTCGCGGGCGCGAACTTGGCTGTCATGGCGGTGAAAAAGAGAAAAAAATACGAATAAAATTTTGGAATTTTATTTCAAATATACTAAAAAACTATATTCATTAAAATATTTTTTACGATTTAACATGATTTTCTGCTTAAAACGTTTTTTCTTTTTGGAAAAATTTGGTATTATATTCATGAAAGAAAAAATATAAAAAAGAGGGTCAAGTTGAGAGTAAAAATATATTCCGTTTACATTGTGTTCGAAGACGATTCCGGCAACTACGCCGAATTTAACTGCGGCGATTTCATCGAGTCGGAACAGGCGATTGAGCGTTGGAAAAATCTGTATCGGCAGTGCGAGGATGTTCCCTATCATTTTTCGGAAATCAGATATTACGAAGTGGAGGCGGCGCCGACGGAGGACTGCGAGTGTATCGTCATCAATCAAAATCATTATCCCGTGAAGCGGGGATATTACGACGTCGTAGAAATCAAAAATAAAAACTGAAACGGCCGGGAAGTTTCATCCCGGCTTTTTCTCTGCCTGCAAACTTGACATTTCCGTCCTGCCGGAATATACTGTTAAGGAGAAAACAGGAGCCGGTGTTTATTACGATGCGGGAACAGACTTTGTTTGAACGGGAAGACAGTCAACCTCTGGCTGCGCGGCTGCGGCCACAGTCGCTGGATACGTTTTACGGGCAGGAGCACCTGCTCGGCGAGGGGAAAATACTGCGCAGACTGATCGAGGGAGATCAGATCGGCTCTATGATCTTCTGGGGGCCTCCCGGCGTAGGGAAGACGACGCTGGCGCGCATCATCGCAAACCGTACGCGCGCCGATTTTATCGATTTTTCCGCGGTAACGAGCGGAATCAAGGAGATCAGGCAGGTCATGGAACAGGCGGATAAAAGCCGCCTGTTCGGCGGGAAAACCATCCTGTTCGTGGATGAGATTCACCGCTTCAATAAAGCCCAGCAGGATGCTTTTCTGCCGTTCGTGGAAAAGGGCAGCATTATTCTCATCGGCGCCACGACGGAAAACCCCTCGTTTGAGGTAAACGGCGCGCTGCTGTCCCGCTGCAAAGTGTTCGTCCTGCACGCGCTGAAAAAGGAAGACCTTTGCCGTCTGATCCGTCACGCGCTGGAAGACGAACGCGGATTCGGGCACAGGAAGATCGAAATTTCGGATGAGCTTGTGGAAGGGATCGCGGAATTTGCCAACGGAGACGCGCGCAGCGCGCTTTCCACCCTCGAAATGGCGGTATTAAACGGAGATATCGTCGGCGACAAAACGGTGATCACGGCGGAAAATTTCGAACAGTGCACGTCGAAAAAATCCCTCCTTTACGATAAAACGGGGGAAGAGCATTACAATCTTATTTCGGCGCTCCATAAATCCATGCGCAATTCCGATCCGGACGCCGCGGTTTACTGGCTTGCCCGCATGCTGGAAGCGGGGGAGGATCCTCTCTACATCGCGCGCCGCGTGACGCGCTTCGCGAGCGAGGATGTCGGGCTCGCCGATCCGCGCGCACTGGAAATTTCCGTCGCCGCCTATCAGGCGTGCCATCTGATCGGCATGCCGGAGTGCACCGTACATCTGACGCAGGCGGTCGTCTATCTTTCGCTGGCGCCGAAATCCAACGCGCTCTACGTCGCTTACGGTAGGGCAAAAAAGGACGCGCTGACGATGATCGCCGATCCCGTCCCCTTGGCGATCCGCAACGCGCCCACCCGACTGATGAAGGATTTGGATTACGGGAAAGGCTACCAGTACGCGCACGACGCAAAGGAAAAGCTGACCGACATGCAGTGCCTGCCCGATTCCCTTTTGGGGAGAGAATATTACGCGCCTACGGAAGAGGGAGCGGAAGGAAAGTTCAAAGCGCGCCTGAACGAGATCAAAAACTGGAAAAAAGAGCGCGCCGAAAAAAAGAAACATTGATATGAAACTGGGATACCGACACACGATCAGAGCCTGCTTTATCGGGTATATCATACAGGCAATTGTCAACAATTTCGTACCGCTGCTGTTTGTCACCTTTCAGTCGCAGTATCACATTCCGCTTTCGCAGATCACCGTTTTAATTACGGTGAATTTCGTCGTACAGCTGAGCGTCGATCTGCTGTCCGTCTTTTTGATCGACCGGATGGGATACCGCGCCAGCGCGTTTGTCGCTCACGCGTTTATTATCGTCGGCATGGCGGCGCTGATTTTTCTGCCCGAACTGTTCCCAAATGCCTTTGTCGGACTGCTGATTTCCGTTGTGATCTACGCGGTCGGCGGGGGCTTTTTGGAGGTGCTTCTCAGCCCGCTCGTCGAAGCCTGCCCGACGGAACACAAATCGCAGACGATGGCGGTTCTCCATTCTTTCTACTGCTGGGGGAGCGTGGGCGTAATCTGTCTTTCGACGCTGTTTTTCGCGCTGTTCGGTACGCAGAGCTGGAAAATCCTGACGGCAGTCTGGATCGTGCTGCCGCTGTTTAACTTCTTTTATTTTATCAAAGTGCCGATCGCGTCCGCGGAAGAAGGGGAAAAAGGCGTTTCACTGCCGCAGCTTTTCCGCAACAAAATGTTCTGGCTTTTTCTGCTGATTATGTTCTGCGCAGGAGCCGGCGAGCTTTCAATCAGTCAGTGGGCTTCCGTCTTTGCGGAAAAGGGGCTCGGCGTTTCCAAGACGGTAGGCGACCTCGCCGGTCCCGCGCTGTTCGCCCTGCTGATAGGCAGCGCGCGGCTGATTTACGGGAAACTGGGAAAAAACGTCAACCTGAACGCCGTGATGATGGCGAGCTCGCTGCTCTGCGTTGTCTCATATCTGCTGATTTCGCTGTCCGCTTCTCCCGTCCTGGGGCTCATCGGCGTCGGGCTGAGCGGCCTTTCGGTGGGGATGCTTTGGCCGGGAATTTTCAGCATCGGTTCTTCTTCCATCCGCGGCGGCGGAACTGCCATGTTCGCGCTCTTTGCGGTGGCGGGGGATCTGGGGTGCACCGTCGGTCCGACCGTCGCGGGGATGGTCGCGAGCGCCTGCGGAGAGCAGCTGAGATACGGCGTGCTGGCGGCGATCGTATTTCCCGTCATTCTGGTCGTCGGCATGGCGATGATTCTTGTGTCGGAAAAAAAGAAAAAGGCGGTCAGACTGCCGGAAGCGGATTAAAGAGAGGCGCTATAAAAAAACTGCGGGAAATATGCAGATGAGCAGATAAGCGCCCCCTTTCTTCCGCGGGGATCGCAGAAAAAATCCATAAAATTAAAAAAATAGCCTTCAAACAGTTTTCAAACGGAAAAAAATGTGATATAATAATTTTCGCTTGACGGATGAAGGTATAGCTCAGCTGGTCAGAGCGCTTGCTTGACATGCAAGAGGTCGTAGGTTCAAATCCTACTATCTTCACCATCTTTGTAGTACGAAAAAGCTACAAAACATAAAAAGCACAAGATTTAGTAGGTCTTGTGCTTTTTTGTTGCCATATCTTGTGGTTCGCGCACCTTGCGGAATATTTGATTTTAGGAGCTGCATTTAGTTAATTATTCGTGGGGAATTTTCGGGTAGGTAGGTTTTAACTGCCTACCCGTTTTCGTTCCCGCGCGGTTTTAGTGCATTTTAATATGAGCTATACTGCGGTAAATTGATTGCGCCTATGAATTTGTAAATAATTTCTACTTCCTGCATTTTTCTGCCGTCGTATTTCTCGGTTTCGCCGATATAAATCTTTTCGATGAAACTGTTGAGAATTTCGGGAGTCAACTCTTCGATTTCCGTGTAACTCTTTACGACTTTCAGAAACTTTGAGAGTTTTTCTTCGTCCTGAACCGATGAAGCAAGAGCGTTTTTGAACTCTTGGATTTTCGTTTTCAGCTCGTTACCTTCGTCCTCGTAAGATTTTGCAAGGAAGTCAAATCGTTCGTCGGTGATTCTGCCGTTTACGTTATCTTCGTAAAGTTTGCGGATAATTTTGCCGATTTCTTCCTGTCTTTCGGAAAGCCGTTTTAATTCGGCTTTCGTTTTAGACTGAAACTTTACCGTTTCTTTTTTAGAACCGGACAAATATTCGTCCGTAAATTCCTTTTCGTGAAACAAGACATATTCGCATACTTTTTGCAAATCTTCTTTAACTATCGTTTCAAGGTCGGATACTAAAATACGGTGGCAACTACATAAGCCTTTCTTTTTCTTGCGATAGGTCGCACAGGAAAAATTGTCCATTTTTCTGTTTCGTGCCACGCGCTGAATCGTCAGATGATTGCCGCAGTCAGCGCAGTAGAGCAATCCTGAAAACATATTCGGCTCATTGTATTTTGTGCGGGCGCGTTTTACTTTTCGCATTTGCTGTACCGTTTCAAAAGTTTTCTCATCTATAATCGGCTCTTGCGTATTACGGTAGATGATCCAATCTTCCTTGGGCAAACGAATTTGCTTTTTTGTTTTATAAGATTTTACTGCCGTCTGAAAATTTACTGTATGTCCCGCGTATGCCGTTTGGCTTAAAATATATTTAATACTCATCAAATCCCATATTTCGGGGTATTCGCTTCTTGCATTGGTTTTAATTCCGCGATTCATATAATACAGTATAGGCGTTTCAACTTTCTCTTCCGTTAACTTGTGCCCGATTTCCGAAATGCGATAACCGTCAACGTACATTTGGAAAATTCGCCTTACCGTAGCCGCGGCTTCATCGTCTATAATCCATTTATCTTTGTCATTCGGATCTTTTTTATATCCGAACGGGGGATTAGTCGTAAGATGTTTACCGGAATTGCCTTTTGCTTTGAATACTGCGCGAATTTTCTTCGACGTATCTCTTGCATACCACTCATTAAATACGTTTTTGAACGGCGTCAGGTCGTTTTCCGTCTGAATATTGCTGTCTACGTTATCGTTGATCGCAATAAAGCGAATGTCAAGATTCGAGAAATAGATTTCGGTGTAATACCCAACCATTATGTAATCTCTGCCGAATCGAGACATATCCTTTACGATAACAGTAGAAATTTTGCCTTCCTCCGCGTCAGCCATCATTCGCTGAAAGTCGGGACGATTGAAAGCTGACGTTAGATAACGATACTTTTGAAAACACTGGAAAATCAAGGTTTTTC
>UQTB01000021.1 GCA_900543915.1 uncultured Eubacteriales bacterium
GTGGCGGGGACTGGACAACTGGTCCGCGTTCGTGCTGACGTCCGCGCCTGCGTTTGAATATCATTTCGGCAGAAAGGCGGATAAAAACCGCAAGCTCTATAATTCCAACAAAGAATGCCGGTACTACATGTTTTACCGCCGGCGGGGAGAGGCCGGCGGCGAGTGACCGCGCCCCGCCGCGCATGCGGTATGAAAACTAGATTTAGTGGTTATATTTTTCTGTAACCACTTTTTCTTGTGCTTTTTCGCGGAAAATTCTTGAAAAATTTTTCAAAATATAGTAAAATATCTGTAAAAGGTTAAAATTCGGCATATTTCGCCGTATAGGAGATGATCCGGCATGGCAAAGGCAAATAAAACTTCTTCTTATCAGGCAGAGGATATCAAGGTTCTCGAGGGGCTGGACGCGGTCCGCATGCGGCCCGGCATGTACATCGGGTCCACCGGAAGCCGCGGGCTTCACCATATCCTTTGGGAGATCGTGGATAATGCGATCGACGAGGCGGCAAACGGCTACGCCGACCGCATTGACGTCAAATTGTATACCGACGGTTCCGCCTCGGTGGAGGACAACGGCCGCGGCATTCCCACGGATATCCATCCCAAAATGGGCGTCTCCGCGGTGGAAGTCGTATTTACGCAGCTGCACGCGGGCGGAAAATTCGACGCGCATAATTACAATTATTCGGGGGGACTGCACGGCGTGGGCGCTTCGGTGACGAACGCGCTTTCCGAATGGCTCCGGGTAGAGGTCTATCACAAGACCGTTCATAAAATGGAATTCCGCTCCTATCCGGATGAGAAGACGGGGAAAATGCTTTCCGGCATTCCGCAGGGGCACCTCGTCGATACCGGGGAGAAGACGGAGAAAAAGGGGACGTTCATCCGCTTCAAACCGGATAAAACGGTGTTTGAAACGGTCATTTTTCAGCCCGATCTGATTTTGCGCCGGCTGAAAGAGCTCGCCTTTCTCAACAAGGGAATCACCATCACGTTCGAAGACGAGCGCCGCGCCAACGCCAGGCCGGCGGAGTTCCGTTACGACGGCGGGCTCATCGACTTCGTCAGATATCTCAACGAGGGGAAAAACGCGCTGTATGCGGATCCCCTTTACGTCTCGGCGGTCAAAGACGACATCTTGGTCGAATTCGCAATTCAGCATACGGACACCTATACGGAATCGGTCGTCTCGTATGTCAACAACATTCCCACGTCGGACGGCGGCACGCACGAGACCGGCTTCAAGTCCGGCCTCACCAAAGTGCTCAACGACTTTGCCCGGCGGGAAAATTTCCTCAAGGAAAAGGACGAGAGCCTTATGGGGGACGATTTCCGCGAAGGTCTGACGGCGATTCTCTCGGTGAAGATGAAGAACGTGCAGTTCGAGGGGCAGACGAAGGGGAAGCTCGGCAACCCCGAGGCGAAGCCGGCGGTAGAGGCCGCAACCATCGAGGGCATCGACGCGCTTTCCCGCAACAGGAAACTCGCTTCGACGTTTGACGGCGTGATGAAGAAGGCGCTCGCCGCCGCAAAGGTGCGCATCGCCACGCGGAAAGCGAAGGAGATCGCGCGCGCCGCGAAGGGGATCGAAGCGCAGAACCTCGTCGGCAAGCTCTCCGCCTGCACGGGGAAAAAACCGGAGCTCAACGAGCTCTTTATCGTGGAGGGAGACTCCGCGGGCGGTTCCGCGAAGCAGGCGCGCGTCAGGCAGTTCCAGGCAATCCTGCCGCTGCGCGGAAAGCCCCTGAACGTGGAAAAGAAAAAACTGGATCAGATTCTGCAGAATGAGGAGATCCGCACGATCATCTCCGCGCTGGGCGCGGGCATCGGAAACGATTTCGATCCGGAGGATCTGAAGTATCATAAAGTCATTATTTTATCGGATGCCGATCAGGACGGCGCGCATATCCGCGCCATCCTGCTCACGTTCTTTTTCCGCTATATGCGGGAGCTGGTCAACCGCGGGCACGTCTATATCGGAATGCCTCCGCTCTATAAAGTTTACAAAAAAGACGTCGTGGAATACGCCTATGACGACGCCGAACTGCAGGATGCGATCAAGCGGGTGGGCAAGGGCTATCAGATCCAGCGATATAAAGGGCTGGGAGAAATGGATCCCGCGCAGCTTTGGGAGACGACGATGGATCCCTCCACGCGCAGCATGATGCAGGTCACCGTGGAGGACGCGGCGGAAGCGGAGCGCATGATAACCGTTCTGATGGGAGATCAGCTGGAGGAGCGCAAGCGCTACATCGCCGAACACGCCAACTTCAACAAAGAGGATACCTTCATCAAAGAAGTCAAGCTATGAGGATAAATAGATGAGTGAGAATAAACAGCCGATTTTTGAAGTCTCTCTGGACGAGGTCCTTCATAATTCCATGATGCCCTATGCGGAGCACGTTATTCTGGACCGCGCTCTGCCCCGGGTGGAGGACGGTCTGAAGCCCGTTCAGCGCCGCATTCTGTACACGATGTACGAGCTCGGGCTGACGCCGGACAAGCCGCACAAAAAATGTGCCAAGATCGTGGGCGACTGTCTGGGAAAATATCACCCGCACGGCGACTCTTCGGTGTACGACGCGCTGGTGCGCATGGCGCAGGACTTCAATATGCGGATGCCGCTGGTCAACGGCCACGGCAATTTCGGCACGGTGGACGGAGATACCGCCGCGGCATACCGCTATACGGAGGCGCGCCTGGAACAGCTGGCGCTCGAGCTGCTGCGCGATATCGACAAGGATACCGTCGACTTTTCTCTGAATTTCGACGATTCGCTGATGGAACCGAACACGCTCCCCGGCAGGTTTCCCAACCTCTTGGTGAACGGCGCCACGGGAATCGCGGTCGGGCTGGCGACCAATATCCCCCCGCATAATCTGGGGGAAGTCATCGACGGCACAATCGCGATGATCGACAATCCCAAAATCTCCTTAAAAGAGATGATGAAGCACATCAAGGGGCCGGATTTTCCGACGGGTGCGCAGATCGTCGGCGGGGAAGAGCTGGAAAACGCCTATGCGACGGGGCGCGGCAAAATCCGCATCCGCGCGAATATCTCGCTGGAAACGGACGGCGCAAAGAGAAGCATCGTCATCAAGGAAATCCCCTATCAGGTCAACAAGGCGAATCTCTTAAAGAAGATTGCCGATCTGAAGGAGGATAAAAAAGAGGAAGCATTCGCGGACATTGCGGAAGTGGTGGACGAATCGGACAGAACGGGCATGCGCGCCGTCGTGCGGCTGAAAAAGGATGCGGACGCCAACAAGATCTGCGCGCTGCTCTTAAAGTACACCGATCTCGAGACCACTTTCGGCATCAACATGGTCGCCATTGCGGGGGGAAAGCCCAAGCAGATGGGACTGCTGGAGATCCTCTCCTATTATATCAACTATCAGCGCGAGGTAATTCTGCGCCGCTCCAAGTACGACCTGGAACGCGCGAAGGAACGCGCTCATATTTTGGAAGGTCTGATCATCGCCGTTCTCAACATCGACGAGGTGGTGCGGATCATCAAGAACTCGGCAAATACGCCGGAAGCGCGGCAGAATTTGCGCGCGCGCTTTCAGCTCTCGGAGATCCAGGCAAACGCCGTACTGGATCTGCGCCTCGCCCGCCTGACGCGCCTGGAAATCACCAAGCTGCAGGAGGAGCTGGAACAGCTCCGCCGGCTGATCAAGGAGCTGACTGCGATCATCGGCAGCAAAAAACTGCAGATGGAAGTGGTGAAGACGGAGCTGACCGAGATCAAGAAGAAGTACAAAAACGCGCGCCGCACGGGGATCGGCGGTGCGGCGGAAGTCGCCATCGAGGAAACCGCCGCGGAAGAAAAAGCCGTCCGCAATCTGGTGGCGGTCTTTACCGCGGACCGCACGTTCAAGCTCGTCCCGGAGAAGAATTACAACCTGTCCGACCGCAGCGTGGAGGGCGGCGGCGCGGGCGACATTCTGACGCTCTCCGTTCCCGTCCGTTCCGATCAGATGCTTCTCGCGTTCAGCAACCTGGGCAATGCGTTCAAGATCGATCCCGAGATCGTGCAGGCGGCGAAACTGAGAGACAAGGGGCAGAAGTTTACGGACGTCGCGAAGGATGCGCAGCAAAACGAATATCCCGTGGCGTTTTACCCCCTCGAAGAGGAACTTCCGCTCGGCAATCTCCTCTTTTTGACCCGGCAGGGCATGATCAAAAAGACCAATTGGAGCGAGTACAGCCTGCTTAAAAATTATTATCAGGCGATCAAGCTGAAAGAGGACGACGAGCTGATCGCCGTCGTTCCCGAACTGTTCGACATGACGCTCGCGTTCGTCACCGAGCGCGGGATGTGCCTGAACGCATTGATGGACGATATCCCCGTTCAGGGGCGCGTCGCCGGCGGCGTAAAGGGCATCAATCTGGCGGAAGGCGATTCGGCCGTCATGATCAAGCAGGTGGACGACGCGGGCGAAATCATCGTAATCACCAGCGCCGGAACGTATAAACGCGTGCTGGTTTCGGATTTCGAGCCCATGGCGCGCTACCGGAAGGGCGTCAAGATCGTCGATCTCGGGGAAAAAGACAAGGTGATTTTCGCCGATTTCGTGCAGGATCCCTATGACGTCGCCGTAGTCGATCGGGACGGAGTCGCATTTGTCGTCAATTCGGAGGATATCTCCATCGACAACCGTGTCACGAAGGGAAAGACCCTGCGCGGTGAGAATAAAAAGAGAATGCCCGAAAAAGCGTTCCGCGTCATTCAGTAAATAGAGCGGCGCTTTGCGCCGCTTTGACGGAATCAGCGTCGCAAAAGCAAATAATCGCACTGTCCTGCCTGCAAAGACGGGGCTTATTTATCTTGCTTTTCATTTGTTTCAGAAATAACAGCGCTGAAATAAACAGAAATTTCAGTCATTCATGAAGGTGGGTTGCATGACGGAAAAACAGATTTTTGAATTTATAAAGGAACAGAAAACCGCTGTGATTTCTTCGGTTGACGAAAACGGTTTTCCCAATACAAAGGCCATGCTCGCGCCGCGTAAAATTGACGGCAACGATTTTTATTTCAGCACAAATACTTCTTCCATGAGAGTTTCGCAGTATAACGCCGACGAAAAAGCGTGCGTATATTTTTACAAACGCGGGCGGTTCAGTTATACGGGGGTCATGTTTGTCGGCGTCATGCAGGTGCTGACTGATCAGGGCATAAAAGACGAAATTTGGCGCACGGGAGATTCTGTGTTTTACAGGAAAGGCAAAGCCGATCCGGACTACTGCGTGCTGAAATTTACGGCGCAAAAATGCAGGGTTTACAAAGATTTAAAAACGAGTTGGATTGATATTTCCTGATTGATCGGGAAAAAATGGGCGCGGAGATTGATAAAAATCTCCGCGCCTGTTTGTTTTCCGGGGAAAAGGCCCTTTTGACTTTCTCTATTTTGTCAGTTCCCGGTGCTTTTTTACCTGTACGAAAAAATTGTTCACGTCGTAGTTCGCGATCAGCTCTTTCGGAAAGTGAAGCGCTTCGGTCAGCTGCAGACAATACGTGAAGTCGCCCACGTGTTTTCTCCCGTGCGAGTCGCTGCCGAACGTGACCGCTACGCCCTTTTGCCTGCACAGCGCGAGCATTTCCGCATAGCGCTCGCGCGCCGCGCCGCGATACCCCTCGGGAGAAAGGGAGGCGTTGTTTACTTCCAGAAAGACGTTGTATTCCTTCGCCGCGTCCGTCAGCATGTGATAATTCAGAGGATACTTTTCATCGTCCGGATGCCCGATGATATTGACGTAGGGATTCTTCATCGCGCCGACGAGCGCCATCGTGTTCGAGCGTTCACCCATGTTTTCAAAACAGCCCGGGTGCTGGCTCGCGATGGTGAAATCCAGTTCCTTCATGGTCGCGGGGGAGAGATCGACCGCTCCCGTCCCGTCCAGAATATTGACTTCCGCGCCGAATAGCAGCGAAACGCCGCATTTTTTCCGTTCGACCAGCTTCAGGCCCTTAAAGTAAGCGTCCGCCGCGCCGTTTGTGAGGCCGAACGCATGATCGGTCACGGCGAGATAAGCGAGGCCGGCGCTGTTTGCCGCCTTGGCGAGATCGGTCAGCGTATCCGTCGTATAGTGCCCGCTGGCGATTGTATGCGTATGAAAATCGACCGCAATCTGCATGTGCCTTCCAACTTTTTCGGTTTTTTCTCATTATACTACATTTGTGGGGTTTTGACAATTATTTTGTTATATTTTTTGATAAAATCCTGAAATTCCACATAAATTCATATAAAAGCCAAGAAAAACCAAAAATAATGGAAAATAAAGATTGACAAACCGGAAAGTTTTTTATATAATAACACTGTATCAAGAATTATCGTCGGAAGATATCTTTTTTTCCGGCAGAAAAGGAAGGGGTCAGATGGATTTTTATAAACAGTCTTTTATCAAAAAAACCGACCGCATTTCGCGTATCGTCGAACGGACGTTTGCAAAACTGCCCGAAATTGAATCCGACCGCGCCAGGCTTCTGACGGAGTCTTACCGCGCGACGGAAAGCCTGCCCACGATCATCCGCCGGGCAAAGGCGTTCGAGCATATTCTGAAAAACATCCCCATCGTCATCCGGGAGGAAGAACTCATCGTCGGCAGTTCGACGACCAAAGCGCGCGGCTGTCAGACGTTCCCCGAATATTCGTACGAGTGGCTGGAAGCCGAGTTCGACACGGTCGCCGAGCGCTCTGCGGACCCTTTCTATATTTCCGAAAAGACCAAGGCGGAGCTGAAAGAGGCAAACGCCTATTGGAAGGGGAAAACCAACAGCGAGCTGGCTACGTCCTATATGGAGCCGGAGACGCTTCTGGCAATGGAGCACAACGTCTTCACGCCCGGGAATTACTTTTATAACGGAATCGGTCACGTGACCGTTCATTACGACTGGGTTCTGGCGGTCGGCTTTAAGGGCATCCGCACGCGTGCGGAGAACGAACTGAAAGCCTGCTGCCCCGGTCAGGGCAACTATGCGAAGAAGAGCCGTTTTCTGCAGGCGGTCATCATTTCGTGCGACGCGGCGATTCATTATGCGCACCGTTACGCCGAACTCGCCTATCGGGAGGCGGAGGCGTGTGCGGATCCCGCGCGTAAAAAGGAGCTTCTCGTCATCGCGAAGAACTGCCTGAACGTGCCCGAAAACGGCGCGTCGGGTTTTTACGAAGCATGCCAGTCCTTCTGGTTCGTGCAGCAGCTTCTGCAGATGGAGAGCAGTGGGCACTCCATTTCTCCGGGGCGCTTCGATCAGTATATGTATCCTTATTTCAAAAAGGATTACGACGCGGGCAAAATTACCCTGGAATTCGCGCAGGAGCTTCTTGACTGCATCTGGATCAAATTAAACGACCTCAATAAATGCCGCGACGCCGCTTCCGCGGAAGGGTTTGCGGGGTATTCGCTCTTCCAGAATCTGATCGTCGGCGGACAGAACGAAGAGGGGCTGGACGTCACAAACGAACTCTCCTACATGTGCCTGGAGGCCTCCATGCACGTGCAGCTGCCTCAGCCTTCGCTTTCCATCCGCGTATGGAACGGAAGCCCCGAGGATCTCTTAATTAAGGCGGCGGAACTGACGCGCACCGGCGTCGGCCTGCCCGCCTATTACAACGACGAGGTGATTATTCCCGCATTGATGGCGAGAGGCCTTACGCTGGAAGACGCCCGTACTTACAACATCATCGGCTGCGTGGAACCCCAGAAAGCGGGGAAGACGGACGGCTGGCACGACGCCGCATTCTTCAACATGTGCCGTCCCTTCGAATTCGCCCTGCACGACGGCAGGGACGGAGACGTTCAGGTCGGCCCGCATACGGGCGACGCGGCGCAGTTTACCACGTTTGAAGAAGTCTATGAAGCCTATCAGAAGCAGATGAATTACTTTATCCGCCTGCTGGTGAATGCGGACAACGCGATCGACGTCGCACATGCGGAGCGCACGCCGCTGCCCTTCCTTTCCTCTATGGTGGAAGACTGCATTTCAGAGGGGAAGAGCGTGCAGGAGGGCGGCGCGGTCTATAACTTTACGGGGCCGCAGGGCTTCGGCGTCGCCAATATGGCGGATTCTCTCTATACGATCAAAAAGCTTGTTTTTGAAGAAAAGCGCTTTACGATGGCGGAGCTTATCGAGGCGGTCGACCACAATTTCGGCCACGGCGTGGAGCGCCACATGGCGGAAAAAGTGGTTGCAAAGGTGTCTGCCGCGCTCGCGCAGCAGGGCAAAACCATGAGCGAAGCGGAAAAAGAAGCGATGAAAGCCTCCCTGATGGCGGATCGCCCGGAGGCCGCGAAATACAAGAAGATTTTGGATGCGATCGAGGAACTGCCCAAGTTCGGGAACGACGTTCCGGAGGTGGATTATTTCGCCCGCGAGGTCGCTTATACGTATACGAAACCCATTGAAAAATATGAAAACCCGCGGGGCGGGAGATATCAGGCGGGGCTGTATCCCGTTTCTGCAAACGTTCCCCTGGGCGCGCAGACGGGCGCTTTGCCGGACGGGCGCTTTGCCAATATGCCGGTGGCGGACGGCGTTTCGCCGACCGCCGGGCGGGATACGCACGGTCCGACCGCCGCGGCCAATTCCGTCTCCAAGCTCGATCACTACATTGCCTCCAACGGCACGCTGTACAATCAGAAATTCCATCCGTCCGCGCTTGCGGGAAGAACGGGGCTTCATAATTTCGTCGCGCTGATCAGGACGTATTTCGACAAGAAGGGGAGCCACATGCAGTTCAACGTCGTCTCCAAGGAGACTTTGCTGGATGCGCAGAAGAATCCGGAGAAATACAAGCACCTCGTCGTCCGCGTGGCGGGCTACAGCGCGCTGTTTACCACGCTGTCCAAGTCGCTGCAGGACGATATTATCAACCGTACCGAGCAGGGTACGTATTGAGCGGAGCATTCCGAATGGATATATTAGAGACAAAAGGGAGAATCTTCGATATACAGAAATTCTCCGTTCACGACGGGCCGGGCATCCGCACCATCGTCTTTTTCAAGGGCTGCGTGTTGCGCTGTCAGTGGTGCTGCAACCCGGAATCCCAGCGGTTTGAAGTGGAAAAGATGACGATTGCCGGCAAGGAGAAAGTCGTCGGCAGAGACGTCACCGCCCGCGAAGTCATGGCGGAAGTCATGCAGGATCTCGCCTATTATCGCAGAAGCGGCGGGGGCCTGACGCTCTCGGGCGGCGAGTGCCTGCTGCAGCCCGAATTCGCCAAAGCGCTGTTATGGGCGGCGAAGGAGGCGAACATCTCCACCGCGATCGAGAGCATGGCTTGCGTGAAATACGAAGTGATCCAGAGTATCTTGCCGTATCTGGACGTTTATCTGATGGATATCAAGCACATGGATCCCGAAAAACACAAAAAGTTTACCGGGAAATCCAACGAGCTGATGCTGGAAAACGCAAAAAAGGTCGCCGCTTCCGGCCAGACAAATCTCGTGATCCGCGTGCCGACGGTGCCCGGGTTCAATGATACCGTGCCGGAGATCACGGCGATTGCGAAATTCGCCGCGTCCCTGCCCGGCGTTACGAAAATTCATCTTTTGCCCTACCATCGTTTGGGGCAGGATAAATATACGGGGCTGAACCGCCCGTATCTGCTGGACGGCGTGCTTCCTCCCGGCCGGGAGCATATGGAAGCGCTCGCGGACGCGGTGCGCGCCGCAACGGATCTGAACTGCCAGATCGGAGGTTAAAATGGATGGTCAGAAATTAGAGGATTTGCTGAACAGCGAGGGGAAACTGCGCATCGTCCAGGAACTGGTTCCCGGCAAACAGATCACCATCGCGCACATCATTGCGAATCCGGACAAAATACTCTATCAGAAGCTGGGGCTCAATCCCGCGGTCGACTATTCCAAGAGCGCCATCGGCATCGTCTGTATGTCTCCGGCGGAAACCGCGATCATCGCGGGGGATATCGCGCTGAAAGCGTCCGCGGCGGAAGTCGGCTTTGTCGATCGCTTCAGCGGCACGCTCATTTTGCTGGGTACGGTTTCGGAAGTGACTTCTTCCCTCGAGGCGATCCTCGCTTATGCGAGAGAGACGCTGCAGTTCGTGACCTGCCAGATCACGAAGACCTGATGACCAAGAAAAAAATAATGTTCATCGGCAGGAGCGGCGCGGGGAAGACGACGCTCACCCAGGCGCTCTCCGGCGTCGATCTTCAGTATCAGAAGACGCAGTACGTCAACTATCACGAATACATCATCGATCCTCCGGGGGAATATATCGAGGACAAGCAGTTCGGCTTCGCGCTTGCGCTCTACTCCTATGAAGTGGATGCGGTCGGTTTTCTGATCGCCGCCAACGAGCCGTTCTCCCTCTATTCGCCCTGCTGTACCGCGCTGACGAACCGCGAAGTGGTGGGGATCGTAACGCAGATCAACCATCCGGATGCGAATCCCGCGCTGGCGGCGCAGTGGCTGCGGCTCGCGGGGTGCGAACGCATTTTTTTCATCGACAGCGTCACGCGGGAAGGGCTGGACGGGCTGGACGGGCTGATTGCCTTTCTGACAGGCGAAAAACCGGAAAAATGTGGGAAGTTGACCGCTTCCGGCGGGAAAGAAACTAAAAAAACAACAAAAACCAACAAATAATTTTTAAAATGCGTTGACTTTTGTGTTTTTTTAAGATATAATATAACTGTAAAATAAAAGTGAGGTAAGGAGATCATTATGGTAAACGAATTTGAGATTAAAAAGCAAATTTGCGAAATCGGGAAGAGAATTTACAACCAGGGGATGGTCGCGGCGAACGACGGCAATATTTCCGTCAAATTGAACGATCACGAATTTCTCTGCACGCCGACCGGCGTCAGCAAGGGATTCATGACCCCCGAATATATCTGTAAAGTAGACGAAAACGGAAAGGTGATCCAGGCGAATGCCGGGTTCAAACCTTCCAGCGAAATCAAGATGCACATGCGCGTATACAAAGAGAGACCGGACGTGCAGTCCGTCGTCCACGCGCATCCCATTTATGCGACCAGCTTCGCGATCGCGGGCATTCCGCTGACGCAGCCCATCATGCCCGAAGCGGTAATCGCGCTCGGCTGCGTTCCCATCGCGAAATACGGCACGCCCTCCACGGAGGAGATCCCCGACGCCGTTTCCGAATGGCTCCCGTACTTCGACGCGGTTCTGCTCGAAAACCACGGCGCTCTGACCTATGCGGATTCTCTGCTCGCGGCTTATCACAAGATGGAATCCGTCGAGTTCTATGCGAAACTGCTCTTCAATGCGCGTCAGCTGGGCGGGCCGAAGGAGCTCTCCAAGGCGCAGGTCGAGCGGCTGTATGAGATCCGCCGTCAGTTCGGCCTGAAAGGGAAACACCCCGCCAACGTCTGCGTGGCGAACAAACAGGGCTGCCCGAGCTGCCACACCTGCGGCGGCGCCTGCGCGGCGTCCGGCTCCGCTCCCGCTTCTGCGGAAAGCAATTCGGACATGGTAGCCGAGATCACCAAAAAAGTGATGAGCGAGTTAGGGCTCAATAAATAAGAATGAATCGGGAAGAACTTTCGCGCGCGGTGGAAAAGGCTGTGCGCGATTGGCAGTCGAACGGCGGCGTTCCGGAAAAGAAACACGTCTGTACCTGCAACATTTCGCTTGCAATCGCAAAAGAGCTCGCGGCGGCCGTCGAGGCGCGCGCGGCGGAAATGGGGGTAAAGGCGGTGGTATGCGTCTCAGACGCGGGCGGCCACCCGGTTTTGGTTCACTCCATGGACGGCGCATATCTTGCCAGCTACGACATCGCGGTGGGCAAGGCGTATACGGTCGTCGCGCTCAAAATGAGCACCGAGGCGCTCTCGCATCTCGCGCAGCCCGGTCAGCCCCTGTACGGGATCCAGTTTACCAACGACGGTAAAATCGTGATCTTCGGCGGCGGGGAGCCGCTCGAAAGAAACGGCAAAGTGATCGGCGGGCTGGGCGTTTCGGGCGGAACGGCGGAGCAGGATACCGCGCTCGCCGCATTCGGCAAAAATAAATTTAAGGAGATTATCTCGTGGCAATAAACGAACAAATGGTTCAGGAGATCGTCAGTCAGGTCGTCGCGAAGATGCAGCTCAGCCGCCCGGAAGGGAAAAACGGCATCTTTACGGACATGAACGAGGCGATTGCCGCTGCGAAGGAGGCTCAGGCCGTCGTTCGCAGGATGACGATGGATCAACGTGAGAAGATCATTTCCAATATCAGAAAAAAGACGAAGGAAAACGCGGAGATACTCGCGCGCATGGGCGTCGAGGAGACCGGGATGGGAAATGTCGGACACAAGATCTTAAAGCATCATCTCGTCGCGGAAAAAACGCCCGGAACGGAGGATATCACGACGACCGCCTGGTCGGGCGACCGCGGCCTTACCTTGATCGAGATGGGTCCGTTCGGCGTCATCGGCGCGATTACGCCCTGCACCAACCCGAGCGAGACGATTATCTGCAATACCATCGGCATGCTGGCGGGCGGGAATACCGTCGTATTCAACCCGCATCCGGCGGCGATCCGCACTTCCAATTACGCCGTCAACATGCTCAACGAGGCTTCTTTGGAAGCGGGCGGCCCCAACAACATCTGCTGTTCGCTGGAAAAACCGACCATCGATTCCTCGGCGGTCATGATGAAGCATAAAGATATCCCGCTGATCGTGGCGACCGGCGGTCCCGGCGTCGTAACGGCTGTGCTCTCTTCGGGAAAGCGCGGCATCGGCGCGGGCGCGGGCAATCCTCCCGCACTGGTGGATGAAACCGCCGATATCCGCAAAGCCGCGGAAGATATCGTAAACGGCTGCACGTTCGACAACAATCTTCCGTGTATCGCGGAGAAAGAAGTCGTCGCCGTCTCCGGCATCATGGACGAACTGATGCACTACATGGTGGAAGAGCAGGGGTGTTACTTGGCTTCCAAGGAAGTGCAGGATAAGCTGGTCGCGACCGTTCTGACGCCGAAAGGCCTCAACAGAAAGTGCGTGGGCAGAAGCGCGAAAGCGCTGCTCGCCATGGTCGGCGTAGACGTGCCGGACAATATCAGGTGTATCGTGTTTGAGGGAGAAAAGGAGCATCCGCTCATTTCGGAAGAACTGATGATGCCCATTCTCGGAATCGTGCGCGCCAGGGATTTCGACGACGCGGTGGAAAAAGCCGTCTGGCTGGAACACGGCAACCGTCATTCCGCGCATATCCATTCCAAAAACATCGACAATATCACGAAATATGCAAAGGCCATCGACACCGCGATTCTCGTCAAGAACGCGCCCTCTTATGCGGCGCTGGGCTTCGGCGGAGAAGGGTACTGTACCTTTACCATCGCGTCGAGAACGGGAGAAGGTTTGACGTCTGCAAGCACGTTCACCAAGCGCAGAAGATGCGTGATGTCGGACAGCTTGTGTATCAGATAAGAAAAAAGGAGATTGAACATGGATATCAATTCTGCCAATATCGAGGAAATCGTAAGACAGGTTCTCGCGGGGATGACGGACAGCGTCCCTTCCTCCGCCGGGACGGCTGCCAAAGCGAGCGGGGAAATCCCCAAGACGGCGCACGTCGCCATGCTTGTGGCTCCCGAGAAATTTGAAGTAAAAGAGTACCCGATGCCCCCCGTCGGCGACGACGATATTCTCGTCAAAGTCGAGGGCTGCGGCGTCTGCGGGACGGACGCGCACGAATTTAAGCGCGACCCGTTCAACCTGATTCCCGTCGCCTTAGGGCACGAGGGAACGGGCGAAATCGTGAAGATGGGGAAAAACGTCAAGAAGGACAGCGCGGGGAAAGATCTCCATATCGGAGATAAAGTCGTCACCTGCATGATCTTCAAAGACGATCCGGATATCACGATGTATGACCTCAACAAACAGAACGTCGGCGGGGCGGATGTCTACGGCCTGCTTCCGGATGACGACATTCATCTGAACGGCTGGTTTTCGGATTACATCCTGATCCGCAAGGGCTCCACCGTTTTCAACGTGAGCGATCTCGACCTCACTTCGAGAATTTTAATCGAACCCTGCGCGGTGCTGGTGCACGCGGTCGAGCGCGCGAAGACGACGGGGATTCTGCGTTTCAATACGCCGGTCGCCGTTCAGGGCTGCGGCCCCATCGGCCTGATCTGTATCGCAGTGCTCCGCACGATGGGCATCGAAACCATCATCGCGGTTGACGGAGAGCAGAAGCGCCTCGATTTCGCAAAGAGACTGGGCGCGTCCAAGACGGTGAACTTCAAGGACTACAAGGGGATCGACGCTCTGGCCGGCGCCGTCAAAGAGGCGAACGGCGGGAAGCTGGTCGACTTTGCGTTCCAGTGCACGGGCTCGCCCGTAGCGCACGCCAATATCTATAAATTCATCCGCAACGGCGGCGGGCTGTGCGAACTCGGCTTCTTCATCAACGGCGGAGACGCTACGATCAACCCGCATTTCGATCTCTGCGCCAAGGAGATCACGCTGGTTGGCTCCTGGGTTTACACGCTGAGAGATTACGTCACGACGTTCGCTTTCTTAAAGCGCGCGAAGGCGATCGGGCTTCCGATCGAAGAGCTGGTCACGCACCGGTTCCCGCTGAACGAAATCAACGAAGCGCTCCGCGTCAATCTTGCGATGCAGGGATTAAAGATCGCGATCGTAAACGAGTAACCGCCGGGGAATCGTCATGGCAAAAGCAGTCGGGATCCTGGAGGTATACGGGCTTACCTGTGCGTTTGTCGCCGCGGACGCTGCCTGTAAGGCGGCGGACGTCACGCTGGAGAACTTCGATAAGAACAAACCTGCGAACGCCGATAAACTGCCCGTCCCTCTTTTGGTGACAATAAAGATGCGCGGAGACGTCTCCGCGGTAGAATGCGCGCTGGAAGCCGCGAAATCGGCGGCGACCGCATTGACGGGAATCGTGGCGAGCCACGTGATCCCGAATCCCGAATCCGACACGCAGAAGATGTTGAATCTCAGCGGTATGGATAAAAATTAAAATCAGATAAAAAATCGGAGGATAATAAAATGGCATACGAAGCATTGGGCATGGTTGAAACCAGAGGGCTGACCGCTGCGATCGAAGCGGCGGACGCGATGGTAAAGGCTGCGGAAGTCACGCTGATCGGCACCGAAAAGATCGGCAGCGGATTGGTGACCGTCATGGTCAGGGGAGACGTCGGCGCAGTGAAGGCGGCGACCGAAGTCGGCAGCAACGCCGCCGCGAAGCTCGGCGAGCTGGTCGCGGTTCACGTGATCCCGAGACCTCACAACGACGTAGAGAAGATTTTGCCCGGATTCGGCAAATAAGCTGAACGCGCATGGGAAACGCACTGGGTTTTATTGAGATTTCCGGCGTAGTCGCGGCGGTCGACGCACTCGATATCATGTGCAAGACTGCCGACGTCGAGCTGGTCACCTGGGAGCGGAAACTCGGCGGCAGATTGGTTACTCTGATCGTACGGGGAAATGTATCCGCCGTCACGCAGGCGGTGGAAACCGCTTCCGCGCAGGCGATCAAGAAACCCGTCTGTAAAGCGGTGATAGCGAATCCGCATCCCGAAGTGGAAAAAATCATAGCGAAAAGCGCGGCGCGGCTGGAAAAAAAGCAAGCGGCGCAGCAAGGCGGCAAGGAAGAGAAACCTTCCCGCAAAAAATAATTCGATATCTTTAAGGAGGATATAAAAATGGCATTGGAAGCATTGGGTATGGTTGAAACCAGAGGTTTGGTTGCGGCGATCGAAGCGGCGGACTCCATGGTCAAAGCGGCGAACGTTACGCTGATCGGCACCGAGAAGATCGGCAGCGGATTGGTGACCGTCATGGTCAGAGGCGATGTCGGCGCGGTCAAGAGCGCGGTCGAAGCCGGCGCGAACAACGCTTCGAGACTGGGCGAACTGGTTGCGACGCACGTAATCCCCAGACCCCACAACGATGTTGAGAAGATTCTTCCCCAGGTAAAATAAGGTCGGAATCTACTTAACGGCACAAAAAAAAACAATTGCTCCCGCGCCGCAAGGCGCGGGGGAAAACTGTTTTTTCAAGTACGAATGTTTCATAGCGGGTTATTTTTAACGCCGTATTTTTCAGTATTGCTTTTTTGAGCGAAAAATAATATAAGGAACGGGTCGGACGGCATGGATCAAAATGAAATTGCAGTCGTAACCAGAATGATATTGGAATCCATCGAAAAGGGAAAGAGCTCATCCAAGGGCTACATGGTCCCCATCGGGGTTTCCGCGCGTCACATTCATCTGACGCAGCAAGACGTTGAAACGCTGTTCGGAGCGGGATATCAACTGACAAAGAAGAAAGAACTGATGGGCGGTCAGTTTGCGTCCAACGAGTTGGTGACCATAGTCGGTCTGAAACTCCGCGCAATCGAGAACGTCCGTATTTTAGGCCCGGTGAGAAAGGCTTCGCAGGTGGAGATTTCCGCTACGGACGCCGTAAAGCTGGGGATAAAGGCTCCTGTCCGCGAGTCGGGCAATATCGCGGGGTCCGCGCCGATCGCGGTAGTCGGGCCGAAGGGGGCGATTTACTTAAAGGAGGGATGTATCGTCGCCAAGCGGCACATTCACATGTCGCCGGAAGACGCGCGCCAGGCGGGCGTTACCGACGGACAGATCGTCTCCGTAAAAGTAGACAATGAGCGCGGCACCGTTTTCAATAACGTGCTGATCCGCGTGCATCCTTCGTTTACGCTGGAAATGCACATCGATACGGATGAAGCGAACGCCGCGGAGATCGCGACGGGGCAGCTCGCCGAGATCGTAAAATAGCAGGATACTGCCGAGAGGAATGAAATGATTATCGGAAAAGTGGTCGGAAGCGTGGTTTCCACGCGCAAAAATGACAATTTAATCGGGAATAAGTTTATGATCGTCGAGCCCATTCCCAGCCTCAAGGTGGAAAATCGCATCGTGGCGATCGATAAGATCGGCGCCGGCATCGGCGAATACGTCCTGGTGGCGCAGGGGAGTGCTGCGCGCGTCGGCTGCGGAATGGAGACCGCGCCGGTAGATGCCGCCATCGTCGGGATCATCGACGAAGGGCAGGATATGGAGTAATAGCGGACTATGGATAAATCGACATTGGTTTCCCTGCTGAAAGAGAACGGAATCGTAGGCGCCGGCGGCGCCGGGTTCCCGACTTATGCCAAGATAGACGAGCGGGCGGAAACGATTATCATGAATTGCTGCGAGTGCGAGCCTCTGCTGAAGCTCCACCGGCAGCTGCTGGAAAAGGACACGCGCGAAATTCTGAACGCGTTTGAGGTGATCCGCGAGACGGTGGGCGCGAAGGAAGCCGTGATCGGCATCAAAGAAGCTTACGTGACCACGGTTCAGGCGATTAAGCAGATTATCGGGGAATTTCCTCACATCCGCATCGCGGAACTGGAAGAAGTATATCCCGCGGGCGACGAAGTCGTTCTGATTTACGAAGTGACGAAAAAGGTCGTCCGTCCGGGCGGTCTTCCCATCGAGAGCGGCATCGCCGTCTTCAACGTCGAGACGGTCTACAATCTCGCGCAGGCGATGAAGGGCAAGCCGGTGACCGAAAAGCTGGTTTCCGTCGTCGCGGAAGTCAACCGGCCGGTCACGGTGCGCGTTCCCATCGGAATGCCCCTGCAGGAAGTCGTCTCTTTGGCGGGCGGCTCTACCATCAAGGATCCCGTCTATCTCGTCGGCGGGCCGATGATGGGGCGGATTCTTCCTCCCACCGAGACGGTAACCAAGACGACGAACGCGATTTTGGTGCTGCCGCCCGATCATTATCTGATCGAGCGCAAGCTCTCCAACAATAAGATCAACTTAAAGCGCGCGGCGGCGAGCTGCTGCCAGTGCTCGATGTGCACCGATCTCTGTCCCCGCCATCTCTTGGGACACCCGATCGAACCGCATCTTCTCATGCGCGCGGCGATCTGCAAGGACATTCAGCATACCGAGGCGTTTGTCAATACGTTTTTCTGCTGCGGCTGCGGTCTCTGCGAGCTGTACTCCTGTTTCCAGGGGCTTGCGCCGAGAACGCTCATTCAGGAAGTGAAAAACGGTCTCCGCGCGGCCGGCGTCAAACCGCCCGTCGTGCAGGCGGCTCCCGTTTCTCCCGCACGGGAGGGGCGGAAAGCGCCGATCGAGCGCCTGATGGCCCGTATAGATCTGTCCAAATATGACAGACCCGCTCCGCTTGAGGAAGATCTGAAGCCGTGCAAGGAAGTCAGGATCCTGCTTTCACAGCATATCGGGGCTCCTGCCGTTCCCGTCGTCAGGCAGGGCGACCGCGTGAGCGCGGGGATGATGATTGCCCAGCCGGGCAACGGTCTGAGCGTGGCGATTCACGCTTCCATCGACGGCATGGTCACGCAGGTGACGGACAAATATATCAGAATTACGCAGAATTAAGAGGTAGACCATGAGTAAAGCTATCGGAATGGTGGAATATAAGACGACGGCGGCGGGCGTTACCGCGGCCGATCTGATGGTGAAGACTTCGGAAGTCGACATCATCGAGGCGCAGACCGTATGTCCCGGAAAATTCATCGCGATCATCGCGGGGGATCTGAGCGCGGTCAAAGCGGCGGTGGATGCGGCGACCAAGCAGCTTCCCCTTCAGCTGATCGATACCTTCGTCCTCGGCAACCCGCACGAATCGATCTTTCCCGCGATCGTGGGCACGAGCAATGTGGAAGACGTCAAGGCGCTCGGCATCATGGAGACTTACGATGCCGCGCAGATCATCGTCGCCGCGGATGAAGCGGCGAAGACCGCAAACGTCTCGCTGATTGAGATCCGTCTTGCGCGCGGGATGTGCGGCAAGTCTTATCTCATGCTGACCGGCGAAGTCGCCGCCGTGGAAGCGGCGATCGAGCGCGCGCGCAAGGCGACGCAGAAGAACGGCATGTATCTGGACAGCTCCGTGATCGCGCGCCCGGACAAGAAGATTATCAATACGATTCTGTAACGAAAGAAGAAATTGCAAATCTGCATGCTCGGGTTTGCAATTTTTTTGAATTTGCCGAAAACCCGGTAAACGTGAAAAGGGGAAAGCAAATGCTTGCAATAGAGAGAAAAAATCAGATTCTTACCATATTACAGGACGAAAAAAAGGTCGTGGTCGCGGAACTGTCGGCAAAGTTCGGGGTATCCGAAGAGACCATCCGCAGGGATCTGGAAAAGCTGGAAAAAGAGGGGTATGTCGTCAAGGCGTACGGCGGCGCGGTGTTGAATGAAAACGCGCAGAAAGATCTCCCGTCCATGGTTCGCCGCAAGACGAACATCGTCGGGAAACAGCGGATCGCAGAGCTGATTTCCGCGCGTATCAAGGACGGCGATTCCATTATGCTGGACGCATCTTCCACGGCGCTCTATATCGCGCAGAAGATCAAAGATAAAAAGAATATCACGCTCATCACAAATTCGGTGGAGATTCTCTATGAGACGAGCGATATGGCTGGCTGGAAGATCTTTTCCACGGGCGGGATCATGGCGGAAGGCGCGATGGCGCTGATCGGCACGTACGCGAACAGCATGGTGGAGCGTCTGCACGTCGCAAAGACCATCGTTTCCTGCAAAGGGCTGGAAAAGCGGCGCGGCATCACGGATTCCTCCGAGGTGCACAGCTCCACGAAGCGCGCCATGCTCGCCGCGGCAGAGAAAAAGATTTTGGCGGTAGATCATCTGAAGTTCGACCGCAGCGCCTTTGACCGCGTGTGCGGGTTTGAAAACATCGACGTCATCGTGACCGACCGCAGACCTTCTTCCGAGTGGATGAAGGTGTTTGAGAAATACGGCATCGAATGCCATTATCCGGAGGAAGAGCAGAATGGCTGATACGAAGACCATTTGTTTTGCGAACAATAAGGGCGGGAGCGGGAAATCCACTACCTGTTCGAGCTTGGCCTACGCGTTTTCCCAGATGGGGAAAAAAGTGCTGGTCGTCGACGGCGACATGCAGCTGAATTTATCCCTCGCTTTCTTCGACGAAGATACCGTTCTCTCTTTTGCCGGCGGGGAGGAAAACCTCTATTACGCGATCAAAGGGCAGAAGGATCTGACGCCTTACGTGAAGAAAACGGAATATGAGAATCTTTCGCTGATCCCGTCCTCCACGCTGATGAGCAGTATCGAATACGAGCTGTTTACGAAATGGCAGCGGGAGTATATCCTGAAAAACTGCCTGCAAAAGATCAAAGAGAGCGGCGAATACGATTATATCCTGATCGACGCGCCGCCTACGCTGGGCGGCTGGGTGATGAATATTTTGGCAGCTTCCGATTACCTGATCATTCCGGTCGAAGCGAGCCCGTGGGGATTGTTCGGTCTCGCCAATATGTTTGAATTTTTGGAAGAGGTGAAAAATCTCAACCCGGCGCTGAAACTGGCCGGCGTCGTCGTGACGAAGGTGGACGCCCGCAAAAACTACTTCAAGCAGACGATGGAGTCGCTGGCAGAGTTAAAGGACGTCAACGTCTTTGAAAACGTAATCCATCTGGATTCCAGCATCGAATGGGCGCAGGATAACTCCAAGCCGGTAGGCAAATACAAGCGGAGCAGCCGCAGCGCCAAAGAATATATGAATTTAGCAGAGGAGGTTATCAATCATGTCAGTAGGTAAGGGCAGTTTAAAGCGCGCTTCCGGTCAGGCGAAGCCCGCGGCAAAAAAAGTGATCTGCGACAATACGGTGCTGGACGTGGCGATCGGTTCGCTCGTCTTTCAGCCGGTCGTCGTCTCGGGTGACTTTGTGAAATCGGTAAAGACGTACGGCGCGATCCTTCCCGTCGCGGTCGTCCGCAGAGGAGAGCAGCTCGCTGTGGTGGACGGCGTGAAACGCGTTTCCGCGCTCAAAGAGCTGGGCGTCGAAACGGTGAAAGTGATCGTCCTTTCAGGGAACGAAAAAGACGCCGAGCGCGAACTGAAAAAGTTCTCAGCGGTTCCCGCGTCCATTCACGAGGAAAAGTTCAAGGCAGTCACGGGGGGGAGCGTGGAGCAGCGCACCGTTCCCGTCTATCTCCTGTAAACGTCAGAAATTCGCCGGCTCCCGCGTTGACCCGCGGGAGCTTTTTTATAAAAAGGGTTGACATGCCCGCGGAATTCGCGGTATAATAATCCCAAACGACAAAGGAGAAACTATGTACCCCGACAATCTTATTTCATTTACCTTGTTCGGCGAGCCGGTCACAATCAATCTGTACGGCATCTGCATCGCCCTGGCGCTTTTGGCGGCGCTCCTGGTATTTCACTTTTATACGAGTTTTAAAAAACTCAATTCCAAAGTGCAGGATTTCGGCTATATTACCGCGATCTGCGCGATGGCGGGGGGCTTTCTCTTCGCCAAGCTGTTCCAGGCGGTTTACGATTGGATCGAGGACGGCACGTTCGATTTCGCCAATGCGGGCATCACCGCTATGGGCGGTTTTATCGGCGGCGCGCTGGTCTTTATCGGCATTTATTTCGGCGTGGGGCATTTCTATTTTGAAAAAGACGAGGGCGTGCATAAAGGCGAATTTATGAAAATCCTGCAGGTCGCGCCCATCTGTATCACGCTCGCCCATGCGATCGGCAGAATCGGCTGCCTGATGAGCGGGTGCTGCCACGGCGCGCTCGTGGAAAAAAATTATCAGGGCAGCCTCTGGTATCATGGCGGCTTGTGGATGAAGGCGAATGGGGGATATTACATCCCCACGCAGCTGTACGAATCGCTGTTTCTGTTCCTGCTGTTCGGCGTTCTTACGTTTTTGTACTTCAAGCGCTACAATTTTACGTACGTCGTCTATCTGATCGCCTACGGCGCGTGGCGCATCTTTATCGAGTTTTTCCGTGCCGACCACCGCGGGGAGATCATTCCGGGATCCGGGATTTCTCCCTCGCAGTTTCAGTCAATTCTCTTCATTTTGGGAGGAATCGCGATGCTCATTGTAATGTTCGCATGCAAGTGGCGGTTCCGAGATCCAGAGGGAAGTATTCTGACGTTGGCGGAATATAAGGCGCTGCACGGCAGAAAGAAAAAGGCGCCTGAACAAACCGAAGAAGCGCCGCAGGGCAGCGAAGACAGCGGCGCGCCGGACGACGGGCCGCAGCCGTAACAAAGAAAAAAGAGGGATTAACGCCCTCTTTTTTACGTTGTTTTCCATTCAGGGAATGCTGTTTCCCGCCGTGCGGTAGATTGCATACCATTCTCCGCGGGTAATCGTCACATCGGCGGCCTTGGCGATCTGCGCGACGCGCGCTCCGTTTGTCGTCCCGATGATCGGCTGCATCCCCGCGGGGTGGCGCAAAATCCAGGCGATCGTCGCGGCGGAAACCGTGATGCCGTACCGCCCGGCAACGGCTTGCAGCGCGTCGTTCAGCGCTTGGAAAGCGGGATTCCCGATATACGTGCCGGAATCGGCACGGAAGGGAGACCACGGCTGAATTACGATATCGTTCAGCCGGCAGTAATCCAGGATCATGCCGTCCCGCACCGCGCTCGCTTCTTCGCTTGTGTTCACATGGATCCCGCAGTCTACCAGGCCGGTATGTACGGGGCTGAACTGCAGCTGATTGAACACGATCGGCAGGCGGCAATATTTTTTTAAGAGCGCGATCTGTAAGGGGTTGAAGTTGGATACGCCGAAATAGCGCACCTTTCCCGCGGCGTGTAGCGCCTCAAGGGCTTCCGCCACCTCTTCGGGCTGACAGAGCGCGTCCGGGCGGTGCAGCAGCAGAACGTCTATCCGCTCGGTATTCAGCCGTTTCAGGCTGCCGTCCACGCTGTCCAGGATATGTCCGCGGCTGAAATCGTATCCCTCTCCGGGCACAATGCCGCATTTTGTCTGAACGGTGATCCTGTCGCGGAGCGAAGGCTCCCGCCGCAAGAGCGCCCCGAAGCGCGCTTCGCACGCGCCGCGGCCGTAGATATCCGCGTGGTCGAAAAAGTCGATCCCGTTTTCTAAATCCGTCTTGACAAGCGCCTCGACCTCTGCGTCGGTCATTTCCGCTATGCGCATACAGCCCTGGGCGATTACGGGAACGGTCAGATCGGTGCCGTTCGGTTTTAAGTATCGCATGATGTGCTCCTTTTTTTCTCCATTATAAGGCAGCGGGTGAGAAAAAGTCAACAGTTTGCGGGAGCAGGATTCCCGTTGCCCGCCTTGACAGCGCGGAGCGATTATGCTATAATAACACCTGTTCATTATAATGACGGAAACAGGGGAAACGAATAAACCCGCGTTATAATGAAATTGAGTATCAGAAAAAGAGGCTGTATGAGTAACATTATTCAGGTAACGGGGCTGAAAAAGACCTTTCGTCTTTCGGCCAGACAACAGAAGCTGGAACGCACAAATTCCCGCCTGAAGGTCGCGGTGAACGATCTCTCGTTTTCCGCCAACGAGGGGGAGATTTTCGGGCTTTTGGGGGCGAACGGCGCGGGAAAAACCACCACGCTCCGTATGCTTGCGACCCTGATCCGACCGGACGAAGGAACCGCCGTTCTGGACGGCGCGGATATCGTCGCCGAGCCGGAGCGCGTGCGCAGAAAGATAGGATTTCTGACGGGCGAGCTGAAACTGGAGGAGTATTTTACCCCCAACTATCTCTTCGATTTCTTCTGCGAACTGCACGGTGTTCCGGAAAACCTGCGCGCGGAGCGCAAGCGCATGCTGTTTGAAAAATTCGGCATCGATTCGTTTGCCGAAGTAAAAGTGGGGAATCTCTCTACCGGCATGAAGCAAAAAGTATCTCTGGTCATCGCGCTGGTTCACGATCCCAAAATCATTATTTTCGACGAGCCGACAAACGGACTGGACGTATTGACGGCGAAAGTCGTAACGGATTTTCTGGCGGAGCTGCGCGCGCAGGGGAAAACGGTCCTGTTGTCGACGCATATCTTCAGCCTGGTGGAAAAGCTCTGCGACCGCGTCGGTATCATCATCGACGGAAAAATGGCGGTCGAGGGGGCGCTGCCGGAGATCTGCGGCGGTAAATCGTTGGAAGACGCCTTTTTCGATCTCTACGCGGCGGCGAAAGGAGGCGCGGTATGAAGGAGATTTTCACCATCGTAAAAAAGGAGTTCGTGCGTTTTTTCACGGACAAGCGCCTTTGGATCAACGCCTTGATCCTCCCAGGCCTGATGATCTACGTGCTTTATTCGCTGATGGGGAGCGCGTTCGGCGATCTCTTCGGGCAGGATAAAGACTACGTTTACCGCGTATACGCATATCATCTCCCCGTGCCCGATTTTTTCGGGGCGTTGGAGAATTTTGAGTGGAAAGACGACCTTTCCGTCGAAGAGGCGAAGGCTGCAGTGCAGAATAAAGAGGCGGATGCCGTCATTATTTTCCCCGAGCATTTCCTGGAAGACATCGCATCTTACGACCCCGCCGGCGGCAGCCCCGCGCCCAACGTGGAAATTTATTATAACTCGGCGCGTACGGAGAGCGGATCCGCCTATCAGCTCGTCGCCGCCGCGCTGAACGCCTTTGAGAGCGCGTTGTCCAATAAGTTCGATATCAACCGGGGAGAGGACTTTGACCTCGCTTCGGAAAAGGAAGTCGTCGGACAGCTCTTCTCGCAGCTCTTTCCCATGCTGATGCTCATTTTCCTATATTCCGGCTGTATGTCCATCGCTCCCGATTCCATCGCGGGAGAAAAGGAGCGCGGCACGCTGGCGACCATGCTGGTCACGCCGATGAAGCGCGGGAACCTCGCCGTCGGCAAGATTTTGAGCTTGGGGACGCTGGCGCTTCTTTCCGGATTATCCAGCTTTATCGGAACCATCACATCCCTGCCCAAGATGATGGGCGGGGCAATGGACGGGATGAATACCGCCGTCTACGGCGCGGGGGAATATCTCGCGCTCCTGGGGATTATTCTCTCCACCGTCCTGTTGTTTGTCTCCATCATCTCCGTCGTCTCCGCGTTTTCGAAGAACGTAAAGGAAGCGACGACGTATCTGGTGCCCTTCATGGTGCTCGTCATGCTCTGCGGCGTGGCGGGGATGTTCGGCGGCGGCTCTGCCGCTTTCTGGGTATCGCTGATCCCCGTTTACAACAGCATCGCCATGATGAACGGGATTCTTTCCTTCCAGATGAGCACGCTGAACCTGGTTCTCACGATCGGCTGCAATCTGCTCTATACGGGCGTACTGATATGGGTGCTGACGCGCATGTTCCGCTCCGAGCGCCTGATGTTCAACGCCTGACAAAAAGCGCAAACGGATGCCGCGATAAAAATCGCGGCATATTTTTTTGTCAAATCCTTGTCAAATCGTTGCAAATGTGTTATCATATCAGTATAAGTGAGAGAATTTGGATTTTCAGAAAAAGATAAAAAAAGGAGCGGCAGAAGGGGAAAAACGGTTTGTTAAGGGGGCTTTTGTTTTTCCGCGTGGTGATCTATGAACGTACCGAGAGAATATAAACGGGCGGCGATAACCGAAAAGCAGGAGCGTTCCGTGCTTGCCGGTCATCCCTGGATTTTCGGGGAGGAAATCGTCTCCTGCGAAGGAGCGCCGGAGAACGGAGAACTGGTGGACGTCGTCAGCAGGAAGGGGAGTTATCTGGGTACGGGCTTTTACAACGCGCATTCAAAAATCAGAGTCCGCCTTCTGTCCCGGAACGCGAACGACCGATTCGACGAGGCTTTTTTCTGCCGACGGATAAAATACGCTTACGAATACCGCAAAACCGTTTTGCATGCGGATAACATGGATTGCTTCCGCCTGATTTTCGGCGAGGCAGACCAGCTGCCCGGGCTCACGGCGGATCTGTTTCACGACGTATTGGTGGTTCAGATCCTGTCTTACGGGCTGGAAGTGCGCAAGGACGTCCTTTTTGACGCAATGCTGCGGGTATTGGAAGAAAACGGCATAGCGGTGCGCGGCATCTACGAGCGGAACGACGTTTCCGTCCGCCGGCTGGAGGGGCTGGAAGAGAGCAAGGGCTGGTACCGAACGCCGTCGGATGACGCCGCAGAGACGGAGAGCGTCGAAAACGGCCTGCGTTTCTCGGTAGATTTCGGCAACGGGCAGAAGACGGGGTACTTTTTGGATCAGAAATACAACCGCCTGGCAGTGTCTCATATTGCAAACGGCAAGCGCGTGCTCGACTGTTTTACGCACACCGGCTCTTTCGCGCTGAATGCCGTCCGGGGCGGCGCGCTGCATGTGACCGCAGTCGATATCTCGGAAAACGCGATCGAGACGGCGAAACGGAACGCCCGCCTAAACGGGATGGAAGATAAGATCGACTTTCTGGTGGAAGACGTGTTCGAGACCCTCCGCCGCATGGAAGAGGAGCGGAAAAAGTTTGATTTCGTGATTCTGGATCCACCCGCTTTCACGAAGTCGAGAAAGACGATCGACGCCGCGATGCGCGGTTATCGGGAGATCAATTACCGGGGCATGAAGCTGGTTCAGCGCGGCGGATATTTCGCCACCTGCTCCTGTTCGCATTTCGCCTACGACGACGCATTCCGCCAAATGCTGACGGGCGCCGCGCGCGAGGCGGGTGTGAATCTCCGTCAGATCGAGGCGAAAAAGCAGGCGCCCGATCATCCGATTTTGTGGAACGTTCCGGAGACGGATTATTTGAAATTTTACCTGTTTCAGGTGGTATGAGGGGGATGATATGAAAATAGCGATCATAACGGGCGCTTCTTCCGGGCTGGGGAGAGAATTTTTTTTGCAGGCCGCTTCCTTTTTTCCGGAGGTGGAGGAATATTGGCTGATTGCCCGCCGTGCGGAGCGCCTGAGCGAATACGCCGCGCTGTTGCCGGAGAAAAAGGTCGTAAGCCTCGCTTTGGATCTCGCGCAGGACGAAAGCTATGCCGCCCTGCGGGAAAAGCTCGCGGCAGAACAGCCGGAAATCCGCCTGTTCGTCAACAACGCTGGTTTGGGCTTTTGGGGCAGCGTGGAGTCGCTCGGGGCGGAAAAGCAGATAAACTGCGTGGATGTCAACGTGAAAGCCGTCACCGCGCTCTCCGCAATCGCGCTTCCCTATATGGGAAAGGGCGGAAGAATGATCTTCACCTCTTCCATCGCCTCTTTTGCGCCCAATGCGTTTATGACGACGTATTCGTCTACCAAAGCCTATGTGACGGCGTTTGCGCGCGGGCTGAACTACGAGCTCAGAAAGGATGACAGAGAGATCCGCGTGACGGTGGTCTGTCCCGGCCCGATGGCGACCGAATTTATCGCCGTCGGCGGCGTCAAGTCAAAGACGTTCGACAAATTGCCGTACTGCGATCCGGTAAAGGTGGTGCGCGGCACGCTGAAGTGCGCAAAACGCGGTAAATTTATCTATACCAACCGGCTGTTTTTCAAGTTTTACCGCCTCTTGGCAAAGGTCTTGCCCACGGCGTGGGTGATGCCGATGGCGAAAACCTGAACCGCGCGGCTGTCCGCCGGCATACTTTGATAACGAGGGAATTTGCCCTAATAATATACGACAGGAGATAACTATGCAATCCAAGAAGAAAATATCCATTATCGGCGCAGGAAACGTCGGCTCGACCATCGCCTATACGCTGATGCAGCAGGGAACGTGTTCGGAAATTTTGCTCGTCGATATCAACCGCGACAAGGCGGAGGGCGAATCCCTCGACCTGGCGCAGTGCGCGGCGTGCTTTCCTTCCGTAAAAGTGCGCTTCGGGGAATATGAAGACGCGGCCGGTTCGGATATCGTCATCGCCACGCTGGGCGTGGGCAGAAAACCCGGTCAGTCCCGTCTGGATCTGGCAAAGATCAACGTCGGCATCATCGAAAGCGTGATGCCGAAGGTGGCGAAAATCGCCCCGGATGCGATCTACATCATCGTTTCCAATCCCGTCGACGTGCTGACGTACGTCACCGTCCGCTGCACGGGGCTTCCCGCTTCGCGCGTGGTCGGTACGGGTACGCTTCTGGATTCCAACCGCCTGTCGCAGGCGATTGCGGAGTATCTCGACGTGGATATCAAGAGCGTCAATTCCTACGTGTTCGGAGAGCACGGCGATCAGTGCTTCGTGCCCTGGAGCCTCTGCACGGTCGGCGGCGTCCCCGTGAAGACTTACGCAAAGGAGCTGTTCGGGGAAGAAGCGGATATTGACGGCAATTTCAAGGACCTCTACGATAAGGTGGTCAAGTCCGGCGCAAAGGTGATTCAGCTGAAAGGAGCGACGTTCTACGCGATCGCGGCATCCGTCGCGCAGCTGGTGGAGGCGATCATCTCCAACTCCAACAAAATTCTCCCCGTTTCCACCCTCATTCCGGGGGCGGACGGAAAGGATATCTGCACGGGCGTTCCCTGTTTTCTGGACGGAAACGGCATCAAACGCCGCGTTGCGATGCCTCTCACGGAGGAAGAAGAGGAGAAATTCAAAGAGAAAGTCGAGCGCATTACGGAGACGTACTGCCAGCTTGGAATCCGATAAACGGCGGTTGCGCGGCAGGGTTCTGCCGCGTATTTTCTTTATGCCCGCCGTAAAATTGACATTTGAAAGGAATTTATGCTACACTGAAACAGGATTCGGCATAAGATAATGAACGGAAAGGAGATATTATGGAAGTAACGAAAAAAATGCTTTCTCTGTTTGAAGAGCGGTTTGACCGTGACGGAAAAAACGCGGTCGCGATGAACGCCGTCACTTCGAACGGGATTAAAAAAGCGGCGCTCAACTATCAGGCTGCGCGGGACATGCGCAACGAATTTTCCATCTCGCTCGAGCAGACGGGCGTGACCAATCAGAAGCAGAGCGGGCGCTGCTGGATGTTTGCGGCGCTGAACGTTCTGCGCTTCGGCGTCGTAAAAAAGTACAATCTGGAATCCTTTGAGTTTTCCCAGAACTACACGCTCTTTTACGATAAGCTGGAGAAGGCGAATTATTTTCTGGAAAACGTCATCGAAACGTATGAAGAGCCTGCCGACAGCCGCCTGCTGCAGCACCTGATCGGCGCCGCCACGCAGGACGGCGGACAGTGGGATATGATCTGCAATATCATCACCAAGTACGGCGTCGTGCCCAAGGATGCGATGCCGGAGACTGCCTGCTCTTCCGCGACCGCGGAAATGGACTTTCTCCTTCTTACCAAACTGCAGGAGGACGCCATGCTGCTGCGCAGAGCGATGCGGAGCGGGGCGGACCGCGCGGAAATTTCGGCGCAGAAGGACGAGATGCTGGCGGATATCTATAAGATTCTCGCCATATCGCTCGGAAAGCCGCCCAAAACCTTTGATTTCGAGGCGCGCGACAAGGACAAAAAGTTTATCCGCTTCCGGGATATGACGCCCGAGCGCTTCTACCGCGAATTTGTCGGCGTGGACGTCAACGATTACATCAGCGTGATCAACGCGCCCACCGAAGACAAACCCTATTACAGGAGCTTTACGGTCAGATATCTGGGGAACGTCCGGGAAGGGCGGATCGTCCGCTATCTAAATCTGCCGTCAGATGAGGTGAAGGCGCTCGCAATCGCACAGCTGAAGGACGGCTCTCCCGTCTGGTTCGGCTGCGACGTCGGCAAGGAATTCGACCGCGATGCGGGAATTCTGGACACCGAAAATTATAAGACAGACGAGCTGTTCGGGATCCGCCGGGGCATGACCAAGGGCGAACGCATCCTGTACGGCAACAGCCTGATGACGCACGCAATGGTGTTTGTCGGCGTCAATCTGGATGAAAACGGCTTGCCGAACCGCTGGAGAGTGGAGAACAGCTGGGGGAAAGAGCGGTTCAAAGAGGGCTTTATGGTGATGAGCGACCGTTGGTTCGACGAATATAATTATCAGGTAGTGGTACATAAAAAATACCTCTCCGCAGAGCAGCGTGCGGCTTATGAGTCGAAACCCGTGGAGCTGGATCCGTGGGATCCCATGGGGTCGCTCGCCTGATCGGAGGACGGAACGATGGACATGAAGGAGCGGATGCGCGCGGGCCTTCCTTACCGCGTGGACGATGTTCTGCTCGGGGAAAGCCTTGAGGCGAAACGGCGCGCGCGCCGTTTCAATCTGCTCGATCCCGGCGACGTGCAGGGGCAGACCGCGCTGCTTGCCGAAATATTCGGTAAAGTGGGAAAAAACTGCGTCGTCTGCGCGCCTCTCTACGTGGACTACGGGAAAAATACGGAGATCGGAGAGGGCTTTTTCGCCAATTACAACTTTGTCGTGCTGGATGTCGCGAAGGTGACGATCGGCAATGACGTTTTCTGCGGGCCGAACGTCACGCTGACGACGGCGGGGCACCCCGTTCATTATGAACCGCGCAATTCGCTCTACGAGTACGGTATTCCGATCGAGATCGGCGATAACGTCTGGCTGGGCGCGAACGTGGTCGTGAATCCCGGCGCGTCCGTCGGAGCGAATTCGGTGATCGGTTCGGGCAGCGTCGTCACGGGAAGGATTCCTCCCGACGTCGTCGCGGCGGGAAATCCCTGCCGCGTCATACGGGAAATCACGGAGGAAGATAAAAAGTATTATTACAAAAAACGGCCGTTCGATATCGACTACCGCCTGTGAAAGGGAAATTCCGCCCGCTTTTTCGGGCGGAATTCTTTTTGTTTTCCCAAAGGCTTTGACTTTATTTGCCTGTTTACGGTATAATAAAAAGAAAATATCGTAAGAAGAAAACCATGTATGACTTTAAGGAAGTAGAAGAAAATCTTACGCGCATGGTGCGTGAGGGGAAAATCGCCGGCGCAAGCGCGGCGGTTTATCTCGCCGGTTCGCCCGTGTTCGAGGTCAGCTGCGGTTATGCGGATCTGGAAAAAAAGATCGCGCTCTCTCCAAAGAGCGTGTTCCGCCTCGCTTCGATGACGAAGCCTGTCACTGCCGCCGCCGTGCTGATCTGCCGGGAGCGCGGATGGCTGGCGTTGGAGGATCCCGTCTCCCGCTATCTGCCCGCGTTTCAGGATACCTTTCTGGCGGAAAAAAAGCGCGGTCATTACGAACGGGGGCGGAAAAATCCCGTTCCCGTAACCGTACTTCATCTGCTCACGCATTCCTCCGGAATCGGTTCCGGGGAGCCGGTAGCGGACTTTTATTGTGAGGCAAAGCCGCGGGAAGGGGACACGCTCGCCGCGGCGGTTCAGCGCTACGCGGATTTTCCGCTGGAATTTATCCCCGGGACCGCTCAGAGCTACAGTCCCGTGATGGCGCTGGATGTCGCGGCGCGCATCGTCGAAATCGTTTCCGGCATGCCCTATGCCGCGTTTTTGGAGAAAAATATTTTTCTTCCCCTCGGTATGCGGAATACGGGCTATTCCCGCGCGGCTTTTGCGCCCGGCAGTATCGTCGTATCCTATCGCCACGAGGATGGGCGCTTGCTCCGCGACCCGCTGGAGGAGCATAATTTTGACGACTTTCCGGCCGATTATCCGGGCGGCGGCGCCGGGCTGATGGCGACGGCGGAAGATTACGCCCGCTTCGCGTCCATGCTCGCCTGTATGGGGGAACTGGACGGGGTACGCATTTTGCGGCGCGAGAGCGTCGGGCTGATGCAAAAACCATGGCTGCCGCAATCGGTCGCCGGAATCACCGATTGGTTTAACTGGGGGCTGGGCGTGCGCACGCTGTCGAAGACGATTCCGGGGCAGCCGCTTGCACCCGGCAGTTTCGGCTGGAGCGGCGCCTACGGTACGCATTTCTGGGCGGAACCCGCGCGCCGGCTCGCCGCGGTGTATATGCACAACTCCCTGACGTACGGCGGTGCGGGCGCTCCGCACATGAATTTGTTTGAAGAGGGCGTGATGCGCGCGCTCGGGAGATGAAATGAAAATTGTCACATTGTCGTTTGACGACGGTATTTTACAGGATGAACGGCTTGTGTCCATTCTCAACGCCTGCCGTTTGAAGGGGACGTTCAATCTCAATTCCGCTCTTTTGGGAACAAAGGGAGAACTGACGTTTCCCGATAAGAGGGTCGCGCACGATAAAATTGCGCCTGAACGCGTAAAATCGCTTTACCAAGGCCACGAAGTGGCCGCTCATACGCTCACGCATCCCGATCTCAAGAAACTCTCCTACGGCCGGATTCTGAGGGAAATCGAGGAGGACAGGAGGGCGCTCGAGGCGATTGCGGAGAGAAAAGTGATCGGCTTCGCCTATCCGGGCGCGCACCCGAATTACAACGCGTCTGTGCTCCGCGCCGTGCGGGAGACGGGCGTAAAATATGCCCGCACCATCGAAAACACGGGCGACTTTTCCCTGCCGGAGGATTTTTACCGCTGGCGCCCCACGATTCAGGCAAACGATGTCCGTGCGCTTGCGGATACCGTCCGACGCTTTCTCGCTGAAAAAGACGATGAAAGCATAAAGCTCCTCTATATCTGGGGACACAGCTATGAATTCGACTATTACGACAGCTGGGAAGAAGTCGGTAAAATTTTTGAAACGCTGGGGAACAGCGCAGAAATTCATTCTATGACAAACGGAGAAGTCTACCGCATGTTGGCGGATCAACGCACGCAAGAAGAAAAAAGAAGGGAAATCGGAACCAATGGTTAAAAAACAGAGGATATGGGAAATCGATTTTCTGCGCGGTTTTCTGATCTTGTTCGTTATTTTCGATCACTTTATGTGGGACGTCAACGAATTGGGAGGGAGCTTTTCCTCCTCTTTCGGGAAAAAGCTCTATGAGTGGTCGGTCAGCTATTACACCACAGGCGCCAATGCGACCGTATTCGGCGGCCTCAGGGAAATCACGCGCTATTCGTTCGTCATGCTGTTCGTCGCAATCAGCGGCGTATCTTCCCGTTTTTCCAAAAATAATTTTGTCAGGGGAATGCTGCTGGCGGGGGCGGGAATCGGTTTTACGCTGATCACCGTTTTACTTCCCCTCATCGGCATCGAGGGCGTTTATCCGATCCGTTTCAACGTCATTCACGTGCTGGCAATCTGTACGCTCGCGTTTTCCGGGCTGGAGCAGATCTACAGGCGCTGCCGCTCTGATTGGGCGAAAAACCTGTTTTTCGCCTGCACGACGATACTCGTCGTGTTCGCTCTTGTGGCGGGATATTATTTCCTCGAGCATTTTTATGACGGCAATTTGCTGGGCGGGCTGTTCTTTCAGCCGAAGGACAAGCTGGAAACAAGAATATCCGAGGGGGATTATCTCTCTCTGTTTCCTGCTTTCGGCTGGTTTCTGCTGGGGGCGGGGCTCGGCATGGTGCTGTATCGGGAAAAGAAAACGCTGTTTCCCTCCGTCAATCCCAAATACGTTTCGCCCGTCACCTTTATCGGCAGGCATTCGCTTTGGTTTTATTTCGGATCTCAGATTATCATGTACTGCCTGATCGTATTTTTGTCCGCAGTGCTGAATATTTTGTAAAGGAGAGGAAAAGTGATTGATTTTTTACGTCTGACCGCTTGGGAAATGACGCCGCCTTCTCCTTACGGCGCATTTCATCTGACCTTTTGGATCGTCGGATTATCTCTGTCGATTTTCGCTGCGATTATGTTACGCAGAATCAACGAAAAAAAGAATCGTTGGCTGATTTTCGGCATCGGCCTTTTTCTCCTGATTTCCGAACTTTACAAACAGCTGTTTTATACGTACGTCGTCGGCGAAGGCTCTTATCAGTACGACAGAATCCCTTTCCAGCTCTGCAGTATTCCCATGTACGTATGCCTGATCGTTCCCTGGCTGAAAGAGGGCAAGGCAAAGCGTGCGCTCTATACGTTTACGGGATCGTTCGGATTCATGGGCGGATTCGTCTCCTATTTTTCGCCTGAAAGCATGTGCCTTCCCTATTGGACGCTCACGATCCACTCCTTTACCTGGCACATGATCCTCATATTTTTGGGTCTGTATCTTTTCACGACGGGGCGGGCGGGAAAATCCTTCCGTGATTTTATGCCGGCAGTCGGCGTTTACCTCTCCTGCTGTGCGGTCGCCTTTGCCGTCAATCTGCTCTGTTACGACCTTCCCGGCGCGGATGTCAATCTCTTTTATCTGGGGCCCAAGCCGAGTCCTCTCATCATTTGCAGGGATATCGTAAGAACGCTTGGCTGGGAATGCAACGCCGTTCTCTACTGTGCGGCGATTATTGTTTCCGCCTGGCTCTTTTACACGGCGTATCTGTTCTGCTACAAAACGGCCGTCGAACGGACTGCGGGGCGGGACGAGGTCGGCGCATCGCAGAGCATGTATGCGGAGGTGCGCCGCCGTGCGGTCAACCTGAAAAAGCCCGCGCTCTATTTTTACGGCAGACATATTTCTTATTCCCGCATGTTTTATCAGATGGAGCGCGTCTCCGAAGCGCTTTCGGGAATGGGGATTGACAGAGGGGATACGATTACGCTCGCTTTGCCGAACATGCCGCTGGCGCCATATCTGTTTTACGGGGCGAACCGACTGGGAATTACGGTCAATCTTGTCCATCCGCTCGAGCCCTTTGAAAAACTGAAAGGATACGCCGTACAAACGCAAAGCAAAGCGGTCTTTGTCTTTGACGAGCTTGCCGAGCGCTGGGCTTCGGAGTGGGAGCAGTTTCCCTGCGCCGTGGTGTTCTGTTCGGTAACGGATAATATCTCGGATTTTGAAAGCGTTTTTTATCGCCTTGCATTTGGCAGGCGGCGCAGGCGCGTCGCTTCGTTGGAGAAAAATGCGCATCTGATGGAATATTTCTCCTTTTTGGAGAAGGGAGAGGGCGCGCCGCTTCCCGCGGCCGAAAAAGATGCGGATCTCGTCGCCGCGGTCATGCACAGCGGCGGCACGACCGGGCAGGCAAAGAGCGTACTGCTCACGAACGGCGCGCTCAATACGGCAGGAAAGGCCATCATCAACGCGGTTAACGGCGAAACGCTGGGCGAAAGGGAGAAACTGTCCGCGGTTTTACCCATGTTTCACGCGTTCGGGCTTGGCGTAGGGTTTCACTGCGCGTTTTTGTTCGGCTATGAATCCGTCCTGATTCCGCGTTATTCTCCGCGCAAGATCGCGGCGTATATCGCGGCGGGGAAAATTACGGTCATGGCGGGCGTGCCTACGATGTATAAAGGCATCGTCGCGGAACCGCGCTTCGATTGTCCCAAGCTGAAAAATTTGACGGCGGCGTTTTGCGGCGGCGACCGCCTAGACGATCCGGTCCGCCTGAAAATGAATGAGTTGATTGAAAGACGCGGCGGAACGTGCCGCCTGTACGAGGGATACGGAATTACTGAGGCCGCGGGCGTGTACAGTGTCAATAAGCGTGGCGCGGAGCGGGAGGGCTCAGTTGGCCGTCCGCTGTGCAAAGCCTATCAGGCGGAAGCGTATATCGATGGAAAGCGGCAGCCCCGCGGCGTTACCGGGGAAATCTGTCTTTCTTCGCCGTCGCTGATGAAGGGATACCTGGGCGGAGACAGTTCCGCTCTGTTTCACGACCGCGGCGCATTATGGCTGAAAACGGGGGATATCGGCTATGTCGATCAGGACGGGTATCTCTTCTTCCGGGAACGGGAAAAGCGGATTGTCAAAGTGTCGGGCGTAAATGTTTTCCCTTCGGAAGTCGAATCGGTTCTGGCGGAAGATCCCGCCGTGGGGTCAGTCGGCGTCAAGGCCGCCGCGGATGAAAAAAAAGGGCACATTCTTGTCGCTTTTATTGAGCGGAAAAAGGTTTCGGAAACGGAAGAGGAGACGCTTGCCAGGATTCGGGCAGCCGCTTCCGTTCATCTGAATAAGTGGTCTCAGCCCAAACGCTATGTATTTCTCGAAAAACTGCCGCTCACTTCCTTCGGAAAAGTGGATTACGATCGGCTGAAAGAATGATTCCGCAGAATTTCCGCAGCCATATGACGGAAAATTCATAAATGTTTTTACAGCCAGCCGCCTGCCGTAATTACGGCAGGCGGCTGTTTTCGTTTCCTTATGCAAGGGAAAATCAGATGGGGGATTCCATTCTTCCTGTGAATCCGTCATGCAAACCGGAAAGAGCGTTTTTGCAAAACAAAAGACACATGCTTCGCGTTTATACACTCCTTTGCATGTGTCTTACTGGGGAAGAAATCATAACATAAAACGAATCATTAAAATGCCCGAAAAATTGAAATTTATCAATAGTTTAATAATCGTCCGTTATCGTTCCATTCGCCGTACATAATACCCTTCTTTGTTGGTTTCCATAGAGTTTTACCTCCAAATTTTTATTTTGCCTTTCGGCAGGGGCGAAGTAAGCACCGGGCGAGAGATACTCTCATTCATTCAAAAGAGGTAAATCGGAAGTCAACGACAAAGGACAAAATTATTGCATACGGATAACGGGAAATCTGCTGTAAACGAAAAAAGCCGAGCAGGTCAATTTGACCTACCCGGCTTTCCGTGTATAGGGCTATTCTATTTTTCAGCAATAATTTTTCCCGTTGACTTCCGCGAGAACTGTGCTACGATAGCCACAACGAAGGGCAAAAAAAGAGGAAAACACTCTTGATGCTGGTTAAAAGCATATTTACTTTTCTTCAATCAGTTGAAGCGCAACCTGTATTGAAGTTGCATGAATAATGCCAGAATTACCGTCGACAAATAATTTCTGAGGAATCTTTCTTTCGTTATAAACTTCTTGTATATCTTTATGATAGCTGTTAATAACTCCAATGATTTGCCATTTGTGCGTACTATAATTAAATGCACATATTGGCCCACCTGAAAAGCCTTTATTGTTAATGCCATCCAATAGAATTTGTGAAGGTGATAACATCCCAGAGAAACACGCTCTTTTAATAATTGGAATAGGGTTCTCTCCGTCTGCTAAAGAAATTAGGCTTTGTTCCGTGTGATATGGGAACCCCAAAAAGAATACATCTTGTCCAAAATTTGTACCTGCTATACTATAAGTTATATCTTTTGTTAGATTTAATTCAATAGGGGTAATTGGCTCTAATACTGCTATATCACCCTCTGAATCACATGAATATTTTGCACTAACAATTAACTCAGTCAATGAACGATTGATTTGTAATTTTATTGACAAATCTTTAGGATAATTTAACTCCTCAAATAAATGTTTAGCCGTAATTAGAAAAATTTTTTCATTTTGCTTCAATAAAAAAGATGTCCCACATTTTGCCCCAACTTCAATATAATATACAATTTTCAAAATTTCTGCTGGAATCATAATTCAACCTCGTTTTTTTAATTATACAATAAAACTTATTTATAGTCAACTATATAAAAAACTACCCGAACCCACTGCTGCGTAATAGTGGTGTTCGGATAGTTCCCGTTTGGTGGAGATGATCAGACTCGAACTGACTACCTATACGTTGCGAACGTATCGCTCTACCGGGTGAGCTACATCCCCGTATTTATTACCTATATATTATAATGGATATCGGAAAATATTTCAATTATTTTTGCATGGATTTTCAAAAAAATTCAAAAATTTTTTACGGGTTGCGCGCAAGAAGATAAATTTTGAGAAATTTATTGACAAAGCGGAATTTATGGTGTTTAATAGAAGTGGGTAAACACGCCGCCGCGCCCTTCGTTCGGCGGGATACTATGTGTTTTCGGAGGCAGATTATGAATAAGGTTATTACGATCAGCAGACAGTTCGGCAGCGGCGGACGCGAATTCGGCATCAAACTCGCGCACGAACTGAAATTACCCTTTTATGATAAAGATCTGATTTCCATGGCAGCGCAAAACAGCAATCTTTCCGAAGAATTCATGCGCCACTACGAGGAAAGCGCGCCTGGAATTTTTTCGAGAAGCCTCTATTCCTACTATCAGATGCCGATGACCGATCAGATCTATATCGCGCAGTCCAATCTCATCAAGCAACTTGCCGCGAAAGGACCGTGCGTCATC
>UQTB01000022.1 GCA_900543915.1 uncultured Eubacteriales bacterium
GGCGGGACAGGCCGTAGCATTCCGCTACGTTCAGCGACCCCATCGTGACTGCCCAGACGGGGTCGATCCCCGCGGAGACGAGCACGCGCAGGTTGTTGTCGATGTGCCCCTGGCGGCGCAGACTGCACACATGGCGGTCATCCGTACAGAGGATACAGCGGCGCATATTCGCCGCCGTGACTGCCGGCGCGTTCGCGCGCGCGTTGCGCGTGGCGGAGCCCTCGCGGATGTGGACGTACATTCCCTTTGAAATTTTCTCGTCGATTTCCTCCGCCGTGACGCATTCGTGATCGGTCGCAATCCCCGCGGCGGCATAGGCGTTCAGGGCCTGCCCGGTCACGCCGGGCGCGTGCCCGTCCACGATTTTTCCGGCTGCGGCCGCAGCCTTCAGCTTGCGGACGTCTTCTTCCGCACCCCCGATCACGCCGGGATAATTCATAAATTCTCCCAGCCCGAACAGATCTCCCCTGCCGATCTCCTGCCCGACAGTCTCTGCGGAAAGCACTGCGCCGCTGTCTTCAAACGGGGTCGCCGGGACGCAGGAGGGGAGCATCACCATGACGTCCAGCGGAAGCGCGCGCGAGGCGTTCACGATGTAATTTACGCCGTCCATTCCGCACACGTTGGCGATCTCGTGCGGGTCGGCGATGATCGCGGTCGTACCGTGCGGCACGATCGCCTTTGCCAGTTCTTCCGGCGTGAGCTGCGTGCTCTCGATGTGCATGTGCCCGTCAATCAGGCCGGGAATCACGATCTTCCCCGCAAGGTCCGCCTCTTCCCTGCCGCGATACCCCTCCCCGACGCCGGCGATCCGGTCGCCTTTCAGCGCGATGTCTCCCGAGCGGATTTTGCCCGTAAATACATCCACATATCTGCAATTTTTCAAAACGATATCCGCGGGCTCCCTGCCCGCCGCGGCGGCAATCAGATCATCCATCTCTTTCTCCTCTTTGACAAAAAAGCCCTGACGGGCTTTTTCCTCTTATTTCTTTTTATAAATCAGGCAGCGGCAGTTGTCGCACTCGATGATTTCTCCGTTGTTCAGGCGGTTGATATCCACCATGGAAAGGGACATGCGGCAGTGGCTGCACAACTCCCCGCTGAGTTCATATAATACGGGGAACATTTTGTCCTTCCGCTTCGCCTTGTAGCGCTGCATCAGCGCGGGATCCACGCTCTTTTCCAGCTCGCCGAGCTCGCCCTCGATGCGCGCGATCTCGCCCTGGCGCGACGCCTTCAGCTCCTTATATTTCTGCCCGTAAACGGTATATTGCTCTTTCGCGTCCCTGGTTTTGACCTTCAGCGCGTTGTATTGGGAGACGATCTGCTCGGATTCTTCCCGCAGCTTCGCGATCTTTCCCTCCAGCGTGCGCATGCGGGTGAGGAGCTCCTCCGCGCGTTTTTTCAGGTAATCCGCCTCTGCCTCGTCCTCGACGCCCTCCGTGGCGCCCTGAAACTCGCCGCTCGCCTCCTCCAAAGAGCGGTAATCGGCGATCAGACTCTCGTATATGCCGGCGAGCTCCTCCGCGCGCTTATCCATCCGCGCGACCGAGTCGTTGACCGTATCCAGAAATTTCTTGGCGGAAGCGGTCTTTCTGCGCTCTTCGCTGGACATCAGCTCGTTTTCCAGCTCTTTGAGCCCCTTATCCGTCTCCTGATACTTTAACATTGTCTCTAACATAATTCGTTACTCCTTCTTCATAATCTCCCGTCCTTAAAATAGGACGACGGAACGCCGAGCGTCGGCGCGATCCGATTGAAAAACAGGAAAAATCCCCGCTCTTCCGCCGTGTAATGGGGAATCAGAATGAGATTTTTTCCGCGTTCGACCAATTCTTTGATGACGTGATGGGGCATATCGGACGTGACGATCACATCGGCCGCCGCGCCGTACTCAAGGGCGTCCCCCGCGCCGCCGCCGCAGAACGAGGCTACCCGACTGACCGGGCGGTCTTCCCCGTAAGCGATCACGCGGTCGCCGAACGTCTTTCTGACGTATTCCAGATATGCCGAAAAGCGGATCGGCCCGACCGAAAAAGCCCTGCCGTACCCCGCATCGCCCAAAATGGGGCGCAAAATCTTTGTTTCTTCCGCGCCCAACGCGCGCGCCAGGCCTTCGTCGATTCCGCCCGGAGCGGCATCGAGATTCAGATGCATGGAAATCACGGAGATCCCCGCGCGGATCGCCTTAACGAGCGGACCGGTCGTCGGATCTCCCGCACAAAGGGAAGCGACCGGGCGGTAGATCGCCGGGTGATGCGTGACGATCAGGTTGCAGCCCTCTTCTTCTGCAAATGCGACCGCGGCGGCCGAAAGCTCCAGGGTAAAAGCGGCTTTTTTCACCGGCTCCCCCGTGTCAACGAGCAGGCCGCTGTTGTCATAAGCCCCCGCCGCCACAAACGCGCGGCTGATTTCCAGGGGGGCGTATTCCTCCAGTTTGTTCAATACGTCAGATGTCTTCATCGATGATCTCCGTCAGGCGGGAACGGCGGGCGAGCAGTTCTCCGCGCGCCGCCGCCGATAGATCCCGCTCCAAATAGCCGTCAATTTTCCCTCTCTCTTCCTGCAGTTTTTCCAAAAAAGCGGGCGGCCGTTCGTTCAGATTCGTCCTGCCGAACTGCGCTTCCCGCGCGCTCAGGCGGTCTTCCCCGCGCACTGCCAGGATTGCGTCGTAAAACTTTCCGTCCCGAAAGGTATAATCCTTTTCGATGCGATACCCCAGCACCATGAGCGCCACGCGCAGTTTTTCCGCGTTTTTCATGGGCTGCAGGCACAGCGTTGCGGGCAGAAAGGGAGCGCGCTTTAAAATCTCGACGATCTCCTCGCCGCCCATGCCCGCGATGAGCGCCAGATCGCAGTCGGCAGGGAGCTTTTCCAGCCCGTTCGATACGACGGCGGTCGCCCGCCCCGCTTCGATCTCCCCTTTTAAGAGCGTCTCCGCTTTTTTCAGGCACTTTTCGCTGATATCCGAGATCACGGCGTGCCCGCACTTTCCCGAAAGGAGCATTCTCTGCGCGATATATCCGTGATCGCACCCCACATCCGCAAATTTAGAACAGGGGGGCAAAAGGGAAAACAGCTCGTCCAGCCGCGCCGTCATCAGTCGAGAAAGTCTTTCAGCCGTTTGCTGCGGCTGGGATGACGGAGCTTTCTCAGCGCCTTCGCCTCGATCTGGCGGATGCGCTCTCTCGTCACGTTGAATTCCTTGCCCACTTCTTCCAGCGTGCGGGGGCGGCCGTCGTCGATGCCGTAGCGCAGGCGGAGCACCTTCTCCTCGCGCGGGGTGAGCGTATCCAATACGCCGATGAGCTGCTCTTTTAAGAGGGTAAACGCCACCATATCGCTGGGCGCGGTAGAGGTCTCGTCTTCCAGAAAATCGCCCAGGTGGCTGTCTTCCTCCTCGCCGATCGGGGTCTCCAGCGAGACGGGATCCTGCGCGATTTTCTGGATCTCGCGCACCTTATCCTCGGATATTCCCATGTATTTGGCGATCTCTTCCGGCGTGGGCTCTCTGCCGAACTCCTGCAGCAGCGTGCGGGAGACGCGGATCTGCTTGTTGATGGTTTCCACCATATGGACGGGAATGCGGATGGTGCGCGCCTGATCCGCGATGGCGCGCGTGATCGCCTGGCGGATCCACCAGGTCGCGTACGTGGAAAATTTAAATCCCTTCTGGTAGTCGAACTTCTCCACCGCCTTCATCAGCCCGAGGTTCCCCTCCTGGATGAGGTCGAGAAAGAGCATCCCTCTGCCCATGTAGCGCTTGGCGATGGAGACCACCAGCCTCAGGTTCGCCTCGGACAGCTTGCGCTTGGATTCCTCGTCGCCGTCCAGCATCTTCTTTGCGAGCTCGATCTCTTCGTCCGCGGCGAGCAGGGGGACTTTCCCGATATCCTTCAGGTACATCTTGACGGGATCGTCCATATTGACTTCTTTCAGAAGCTGATCGTAGAGATCCTTGTCGCGCTCGTACTCGTTGATGATCTGAATGCCGGCGTCGTCCAGGGTCTTATAGACCTCTTCGAGCTCCATCGGCGTGGCGTCGTACTTTTCCAGCACGTCGTACAGCGTCTCCGAATTGATGCTTCCCTTTTTTTTGTACTCTGCAACGAGCTCCAGCACGGCGTCGTTCAAAGTCTTTTCATTACCCATTCCTTGTTCTCCGTCCTTAGTTTAATCGGTTGTTTTCCGCTAATTTTTCCTGCAGCCGGAAGGCGAGCGCCTTCCTTTCTCCGAGATCCGTTTCCTGTTCGTACAGCTTCGTAAGCGAGGCGATCTCCTCTTCTACGCGCGCCTTGACCATCGTCCTCACGCAGTCCTTGAAATACCGCTCTTTATCGTATGTGCTGCGCTCCTCCAGATCGAGCGACAGGATCTGAAAGAGTTCCACTTTATACGCTTCGTCGATCTCGTCCATCAGAAGCGTCGGCTTGATGAGTTCGTTCTTGAAGCGCTCCCCGCGGATAAACTCCGCGATCGCGCGGTGCGCCGGGAGCCTGAACCCCACGCTGTCCAGATCAAAGCCCCGCGTAAACGGCAGATTGGTCAAAAGACAGTTGAGCACATAGCGCGCCGCCGCCAGATTCCGCTCTACCGGGGGCGCGGCGGGCTCGGTCGCCTTGACGGGCGCTTTCTGCTCGGAGGCGTTTTCCAGTTCGCGCTTCAAGGATTCGTAGCTGATGCCCGTCTCCGCGCGCACCTGTTTCAGCAGCTCTTCCTGCTCCGCGGCGGATTCGCTGCCGCGGATGACCTCCATCGCCTTGGAGACGTACCTGCGCTTTCCCTCCGAAGTGCTGACGTCAAACGTCCTCTTGAGAATTTCCAGCTTAAAGTCGATCAGCGGCTTCGCTTCGTCGAGGCATTTCCGATAAGCGGGAGCGCCCAGCTTCTTTACCACGTCGTCCGGATCCATTCCGTCCGGCAGAGAGACGACTTTCACGTTCAGCCCCTCGTCCTTCAGAATTTCCAGCCCGCGGATGGCGGCTTTCTGCCCCGCAAAATCCCCGTCGTAACTGATCAGAACATTGTCCGTATAGCGCTTTAAGATGCGCGCCTGGTCCTTTGTAAGGGAAGTCCCCATGCTCGCGACGACGTTTTCAAACCCCGCCATGACGAGGGAAATGGTATCCATATACCCCTCGACGATGATCACTTCCGAAAAGCCCGTTTCGTTTTTGAGCTTCTTCAGGTTATTGATGTTGAACAGCGTGTTGCTCTTGTTGAACACCGCCGTCTCCCTGGTATTTTTATACTTCGCGAAGTCCGACTTTTCCAGCAGCCTGCCGCCGAACGCGACCACCTGATTGAACTGATTGATGATCGGGACGATGAGCCTGCCGCCCAGCGAATCGTATTTCCGCTTGTTTCCCTCTTTCTGATCGACGACGCCCGCTTCCTTCATCTCTTCCAGCGAATACCCCTTCTGTTCGAGATAGGAAGGGAGCTCGTGAAACGTAAGAGAGGCGCCGAGACCGAATTTCACCACGGCGGCGTGATCGTACCCGCGCGAGCGGAGATATTCCTGATGCTTCCCGGCCTTCACGCTCTTCAGGTTTGCCGCGTAAAAGCGCGCGGTATCCGTCAGAACAGACAGAAGCCGCTCTTTTTTTCGCTTGTTCTCCCGTATTTTATCCGTCTCGAAGCTGCTTTCGGGAAGCGGAATGTGGGCGCGCTCCGCGAGAAATTTGACCGCGTCCGGAAAGTCCAGCGATTCGATCTGCTGGACGAACGTGATGACGTCTCCGCTCGTGCCGCAGCCGAAACAGTGGTAAAACTGATCCAGCGAGTTGATGCAAAAAGACGCCGTCTTTTCATGATGAAAGGGACATCTCCCCCAAAAGTTCTTGCCTTTCTGTTCCAGCGGAACATAGCGGGAGATGACGTCCACAATGTCGTTTTTGCTCTTTAATTCTTCCAGAAATCGGGTGTCGTATCCTCTTGCCATTTTCAATCAATCTTCTCCCAGCTCTTGGGGACGAATATACTCTCATACAGATAGACCGCGTATCGGTCGGACATAGACGATATATAGTCGCACAATACCTGCTCGAGCGGACAGCGTTCCCTGAGGGAGGCGTAAAAGGGAGACAGCCGTTCGGGATGATCGTAAAAATAACCGTAGAGGTTGGAGATCATGCGGGAGGCCTTTTCCTCCTCCACCCGGCAGGCCTCCCGGAAATAGACGCGCTCGAACATAAAGGCGCGCAGCTCCTTGGTCGCCTCAAAGATATCCGGCTCCATCTCCACCATATTCTTCCCCTCGCTCATGCGGTAAATGGAAAACACCATGGTGTTGATGCGCTCGCGCGAGCTTCTTCCCAGCACGGAGATCGCCTCCTTCGGAAGATCTCCCTCGGAGATGATGCCCCCCGCGATCGCGTCGTCGATATCGTGATTGATATAGGCGATCCAGTCGGACAGAGACACCGCCCGGCCTTCCAGCGTCATGGGTTTCAGATTGGTCTTATGATTGAGAATCCCGTCGCGCACTTCCGCGGTGAGATTCAGCCCCGCGCCGTTCTTCTCCAGCACGTCCACCACGCGGAGAGACTGCTCGTTATGAGAAAAGCCGTTGGGAGACAGTTTGTTCAGGATCCGTTCGCCGCTGTGCCCGAACGGCGTGTGCCCCAAATCGTGTCCCAGGGCGATCGCCTCGGTCAGATCTTCGTTCAGCGAGAGCGCGCGGGCGATGGAGCGGCTGATCTGCGATACGTCCAGCGTGTGCGTCAGGCGCGTGCGGTAATGGTCTCCGAAGGGAGAAAAAAAGACCTGCGTTTTATTCTTCAGGCGGCGGAACGCCTTGCAGTAGATGATGCGGTCTCTGTCCCGCTGAAAATCCGTGCGCATGGGACACGCTTCCTCCGCCCGCGCGCGGCCGATCGTTTCCCGCGCCTTTTTGGCATACGGAGAGAGGAACATCTCCTCCTTCCGGTAGGTTTTCTCCTTCAATATCGCCGTTTCGTTCGCCTGATCTTTTCTCAAAGTTTTTCTCCCGCGATTCATATATACAAAAATATATTCGACAAAAAAGCCGAAAACCCTTTTTTTCGCGGAAAATCCGATTGCCATTTACCGTTATAATGTGCTAAAATAAGAAAAAAACGGAGGAAATACCGATGATTCCCCTGGGCGGCGGCTGGGACGCGCTTTTAAAGGAAGATTTCGAGGCGGAGAGCTACCTTCAGCTGAGACAGTTTCTCAAACAGGAATACAGGACGCGCACCGTCTATCCGCCCATGAGCGACTTGTTCAACTGCTTCCGCCTGACGCCTGTCAGCCGCGTCAAATGCGTGATTCTCGGGCAGGACCCCTATCACGGCCCGGGGCAGGCAATGGGGCTTTCGTTCTCCGTGCCGGACGGCGTTCCGAAACCGCCCTCTCTCGTCAACATCTTTACGGAAATGGAGTCGGACGTGCACGTTCCCGAACCGCGCTCCGGCAACCTCTCCAAATGGGCGGAGGAAGGCGTTCTGCTCCTGAATACCGCCCTCACCGTACGCGCGGGACAGGCGAATTCTCACCGCAACCGGGGATGGGAGCCGTTTACGGATTCGGTGATCCGCAAGATCAGCGAACATTGCCCGCACGTCTCTTTTCTTCTCTGGGGAAGCAACGCACGCAGTAAAAAGCCGCTGATTGACCGCACGAAGCACCTGATCGTCGAGAGCGTACACCCCAGCCCCCTCTCCTGCTCCAACGGATTTTTCGGAAGCAGGCCTTTCTCCAAAACCAACGCGTTTCTGGAGGAAAACGGCATTCCCCCGATCAACTGGAATCTGAATCGATGAAATATGCAATCATTTTAGGCGACGGCATGGCGGACTACAAGATCCCCTCCCTCGCGCAGAAGACGCCTCTGCAGGCGGCCCGAAAACCCTTTATCGACGCGCTCGCAAAAGAGAGCGAGCTGGGGCTGGTTTCCACCGTCCCCCCCGCGCTCAGCCCGGGCAGCGACGTGGCAAACCTCTCCGTTTTAGGCTACGATCCCGCGGAGCATTACACGGGGCGTTCCCCTCTGGAGGCGGCCAGCATCGGCATTCCGTTAAGCGGCACCGATCTGACGCTGCGCGCCAACTTTGTGACGCTCTCCGGAGAGGAGCGCTACGAGGACAGGTCGATGGAGGATTACAGCGCGGGAGAAATTTCCACCGCGGAAGCCGCAGAGCTGATCGCCTTTCTGAAAACGGCGCTGGATGACGAGACAACCGAGCTGTTTGCCGGCGTTTCCTACCGGCACTGCCTGGTTTTGCACAAGCGGACGGAAAAAGCGGTTTTTACGCCCCCGCACGATATCATCGGCAAAAAGATCGGAGCATATCTCCCCGCAGGCGAGGACGGCGGGTTTTACCTCGGCCTCATGAAGCGCTCTGCCGCCCTGCTGGCGGAGCATCCGGTCAACCGCAGGCGCGTCTCGGAAGGTAAACGCCCCGCGAACTCCCTTTGGCTTTGGGGGGCGGGAACGAAGCCCGCACTTCCGCTCTTTGAGCGCAAAACGGGGCTGAAAGGAGGAATGATCTCCGCGGTGGATCTCTTGAAGGGAATCGGAAAACTGGCAGGCATGCGCGTGATCGACGTGCCCGGCGCGACCGGCAATTACGACACCGACTTTATCGGCAAGGCAAATGCCTGTGCGGACGCGCTTCTCTCCGGTCTGGATTTCGTATACCTCCACATGGAAGCGCCGGACGAATGCGGACATCAGGGAGACGTCGCGCACAAAATTTACGCCATCGAGCAGATCGACGGCGTGGTAAAGTGCGTCTGCGATCGCCTGTCTGCGGCGGGCGAAGCGTTCCGCCTGCTGCTCCTGCCCGACCACCCCACGCCCGTTGCGCTGCGAACGCACACGCGCGACGCAGTCCCCTATCTCTTATACGATTCTACCCGCGCGGCAGAAGGAGCCCTCTCTTACGACGAAGACACCGCCGCCGCGACAGGGCGCATATTTCCGAGCGGAAGGGCTCTGTTCGGGCACTTTATCGAGAAACCATAAACCCTGTTTTATTGTACCGGACGGCGGGATCCGCCGTATCAATATCGGAAAAGCCCCGGCAGGATCCTGCCGGGGCTTTTCTCTGTGCGCCGTACGGCGCGGTGGTGGACCAGACGGGTAACGCTCCCGTGTCTTACGAAGTTTGCCTGTGCTTTCTACATACTTAGTCTTTGATTTTATCTCGCCTGCGCTTCGGACAAAGACAGCCTGCGCGAAGGCTTACCCTAAAAAGTCCTCACAGTGCGCCAAGAGCCGGACGCAAAGCGATGTTCCCCACGAAAATGACGCCCCTTACCGCCTGTGGGAGACGGCAAGCGACGTGCAGCCCTTAGGCCGCGAACGCGAGTTCCGCGTTGTTGCTATTGTTGTTAGCGTTTAATTTTAATTTACCGTTTTTGACGGAGCCGGATCCTCCGGTATGCTTACATCAGCCGCCGTTCGCAATCGAATCTTCTACTGGCCCATAGGAAACGCATCTTTTACAGCAATGGCGTACTCCGGAGAAAAGTCTTCCCCGCGCACGCGCGGTACCCTTCATTTTATCTTCTGACTTCATTTTCATTGTAACACAATCAAAAGCGGTTGTCAATCCCCTTTCAGCGGGAATATTCCTTGATCTCCCGCTCGGCTTTCCGGCGCACGTCTTTTTCCATCAGGGTTTTCTTCTTATCGTACGTGTGCTTGCCGCGGCAGACGCCCAGCTCCACCTTGATGAGCGCATCCTTGTAGTACAGCCTGAGGGGAACCAACGTACAGCCCTTCTGCTCGACGCGCTGGCGGAGCCGCAGAATCTCCTTTTTATGCAGGAGCAGCTTTCTGTCCCGCTTGGCGTCGCGCGCATTGAACGCGCCCGCTTTGTCATAGACGGCGATGTGGGCGTTTTTCAGAAAAACCGCGTTTCCCGCGACCAGACAGAAGCTGTCCTTCAGATTCACGCTGCCGCCGCGGACGGACTTGACCTCTCCTCCGTCCAGCACAATGCCCGTCTCGACGGTCTCGTCAATGAAGTATTCGTGCCTTGCGGCCCTGTTTTCCGCGATGGTCTTTCCGTACATGTTTTTCCTCCTTTAAAACGAACTCTACGCGGCGCGCGGCGCGATCCACGCCCGCGACGGTTATTTCGATCGGCTCTCCCAGACGGTAGGTATTGCCGCCGCCCGTCAGCGTATAACGCGTCTCGTCCAGTTCATACCGCCCCTTCGGCAGCGAATCGACGCGGATCAGCCCTTCCACCGTATTGTCGAGTTCCACAAACACGCCGAAGTTGGTGACGCCGCTGATCGTGCCCGCAAACGATTCCCCGATCTTCCCCTCCATGTAGAGAAGTTTATAGTAATCGTCCACCGCGCGCTCCGCTTCGACCGCGATCCGCTCGCGCTCTGAGGTGTGCTTCGCCTCTTCGGGGATGAGCGCTTTCAGCGCAGCCAATTTGCGCCCGCCCCGCAGCCACTCCTTGACGGCGCGGTGAACGACCAGATCGGGATACCGGCGGATCGGGGAGGTGAAGTGACAGTAATGCTCGCTCGCCAGCCCGAAATGCCCCTCGTCCTCCCCGCTGTAGCGCGCTTTCTGCATGGAGCGGAGCATTACGCGGTTTACGAGATCGAATTCCCGCGTGCCTTCGAGGGATTTCAGAATCCTCTGAAAGTGTTTGGGAGAGACCGTCTCCGCGTCAAACCGCGCGCGTATGCCCAGCGCGTCCAGATAGGCGCGGAACCCCTCCGCTTTGTCGGGCGCGGGCCGCTCGTGAATGCGGTAGAGAAGCGGCAGTTTCTTCTTTTCGCCGAATTCCGCAACGCACTCGTTGGCGGCGATCATGAACTCTTCGATCAGCCGATGCGAAAAGAGCCGGGGGTATTCCGAAATCTCGACCTCCTCCCCGTGTACGGCGATGTGCGCCTCCTTGATCGCCAGATCCACCGTACCGCGTTCTTCCCGCATGCGGATCAGCGCCGAGGCGAGCTTTTCCATCTCTGTCAGCGCGGGGAGAACGTCGGCAAATTGCTCTCTTACCTTCCTGCCGCCGTCCAGAATCGCCTGCACCTGGCGATAGGTCAGGCGCGCGTGCGAACGGATCACGCCCTCCGCGATGCGGAATTTTCTGCGGTTTGCCGCACGGTCAAATTCCATGACGCAGGAGAGCGTCAGGCGGTCTTCGCCCGGACGGAGGGAGCAGACGTCGTTGGAGAGTTCCTCCGGCAGCATGGGCAGAACCGCTTCCGGGAAATAGACGCTGGTGCCGCGGCGGTACGCCTCCTCGTCCAGCGCGCTGCCCGGCCTGACGTACGCGGCGACGTCCGCGATATGCACGCCCAGAATCCAGCCGTTTTCCGTCGCCTCGATGGAGACGGCGTCGTCGAAATCCTTGCTGTCATCCCCGTCGATGGTGAACGTCATCCAGTTCCGAAAGTCCTCTCTGCCCGCGCAGTCGCGCGCGGAGACGGGTTTCGCAACCGCCTTCGCATTCTTTTTCACGGCGGGCGGGAACGCGGTTTCCAGACCGTACGAGCGGATGAGACAGGCGATCTCCGTATCCCGATCGAACTGCCTTCCGATCACTTCGACGATTTTTCCCTCGGGATTTCCCTTCGTGTAGCGCGTAATCTCGCACTCCACTTTATCGCCCGTCTTCGCGGTTTTTGCCGCCGCGCGCGGGATAAAGACGTCGTTAAAATAGCGGCGGTCGTCCGTTACCACGAACCCGCCCGACTTTGCGGAATGGAACGTGCCGATCAGTTTCCGATAGCCGCGCTCTTTGATCTGAACCACGCGCGCCAGCGTGCGGTGACCGCCGCGGCCGCGGACTTCCTCCGCCAGTACGAGATCCCCGTGCATGGCGCCGTTCAGGTCTTCATGCGCGATAAAATAATCCTCTCCGCCGCCGGAGGGGATCAGAAACGCGAACCCGCGCTCGTTTCCCTGCAATTTTCCTTCGATTGTTTTTTTCTTTTTCTTCCACATATCCAATACAAAAAAACAGTGGTTTCGGTTCCGAAACCACTGCGACGCTTTTGTTAAGCCAACGTGCTCAGCCACCACCACAACAGGAAAAAGATGACTGACAAAACGATGAGAAGCACCAGACAGACCACCGTCAGTCTCTTCAGCTTGCTCTCCGTCGTGCTCTTTTTGTTCTTGCCCAAAAAAGTTTCGGTCGTACCGCCGAGCGCACCGATACCCGTCGAGCTCGAGGATTGAAACAGGACAACGCAGATGGTAAAACCGGCGCACAGCACCATGATTACGAGAATGGCAATGCTGATCCCTTTGACGATATCATACATCCCCAGCCCGTCGCCTGCGGCCATAAGAAAAGAGTTTATCCGTCCTAACATGATTATCTCCGAATTTACATATTGCTATCGTAAGCGTTTCTTATTATAGCATATTTTTCCCGCTTTTTCAAGCGTTTGAAGCGCTATTTTTGGACAATCAGCGATTTTCCCGTCATTTCGGGGGGAATTTTCTCCCCCATTACGGTGAGGAGCGTGGGCGCGATATCCGCGAGAATGCCGCCTGTGCGAAGTTCCCTTCCGATATAGCCGTCTCCCGCGAGGATAAAGGGGACGGGATTGGTCGTGTGCGCGGTAAACGGAGAGCCGTCTTCCGCAATCATCTTGTCCGCATTGCCGTGGTCCGCCGTGATCAGGGCGACGCCGCCCTTTTCCAGAATCTTATCCACGACTCTGCCCATGCAGGTGTCCACCGTCTCCACCGCCTTGACCGCCGCTTCCAGCACGCCGGTGTGCCCGACCATATCGCAGTTTGCAAAGTTCAGAATCACGACGTCGTACTTGTCCGAATCCAGCTCTTCAAGCACTTTTTCGGTCACTTCAAAGGCGCTCATCTCGGGCTTTAAGTCGTAAGTCGCCACCTTCGGCGAAGGGATGAGATCCCGGTCCTCGTTTGCGTTCGGCGCTTCGACGCCGCCGTTGAAGAAAAACGTGACGTGCGCGTATTTCTCCGTCTCCGCGATGCGCAGCTGCGTATATCCCCGCTGTGCGAGATAGGCGCCCAGCGTATTTGAGAGCGACTGCGGGCGGAAGGCGATCTCCACATTGCGGAAAGTCGCGTCATACTGCGTGAAGCAGACGTAATCGGGTTTCAGATACCCCGTCTTGCGGGCAAAGCCCGTAAACGCTTCCTCCGTCATCGCGCGGGTCAGCTGACGGGCGCGGTCGGGGCGGAAATTGAAAAACACGACGGAATCGCCCGCCTCGATGAGCCCCACGGGTTTCCCGCCCGAAACTTTATTGGCGGGCAGAATAAACTCGTCTGTCACGCCCTTTTCATACGAACGCTCGATATACGCCGCGAGGTCGGAAACCTGCTCTCCCTCGCCTGCCGTCAGCATATCGTAAGCGGCCTCTACGCGCTCCCAGCGGTTGTCCCGATCCATGGCGTAATAGCGGCCGACGACGGAAGCGACGGTTCCCGCGCCGATCTCCCGTACCTTATCCTCCAGCGCGCGCACATAGCCCGCGCCCGAAGTCGGGGAAACATCTCTGCCGTCCATGAAACAATGCACGTACGTTTCCGCCACGCCTTCGCGTCTGGCGAGCTCCAGGAGCGCGTAGAGATGGGAAATATGGCTGTGCACCCCGCCGTCAGACAGCAGCCCGTAAAAATGCAGTTTTCTGCCGCGCGCCTTTGCGCCGCGCACGGCAGAGAGCAGGGCTTCATTCTCAAAAAATGCCCCGTCCTCGATTTCCTTCGTGATGCGGGTCAACTCCTGATAGACGATCCTGCCCGCGCCGATGTTCAGATGCCCCACTTCGGAGTTGCCCATCTGCCCGTCCGGCAGGCCGACGTCTCTGCCCGAGGCGCCGAGCTGCGTATGGGGATATTTCTCCCAGAGCTTTTTAATATTCGGGCTGCCCTCGATGGCGATGGCGTTGCCCTCCCGATCGGGATTGATCCCGTATCCGTCCATAATCAATATACAATTCGGTCTCGACATAATCCTTCCTCCTGTCCGAAAAAAAGCGGGAGCATTCTCCCGCTTCCTGTCAATTAAGATGATAGTTGACGACTTTGGCGAAGTCTTCCGCCTTCAGGGAAGCGCCGCCGATCAGTCCGCCGTCTACGTTTCTCATGCTCATCAGTTCCTTCGCATTGCCGGGATTCATGCTGCCGCCGTACTGAATGCGGAGGTTTTTGCTGATCTCCTTGCCGAACGTCTGGCTGACGACGCGGCGGATATAGCCGATGGTGAGGTTTGCGTCCTCTTTCGTCGCGGTCTTGCCCGTGCCGATCGCCCAGACGGGTTCGTAGGCGATCACCACGTCGGTGAAATCCTCGATCCCGGCAAGCCCCTCGACGATCTGTTTTTTCAGAACGCGCTTGGTGCGGTTTTTCTCCCGCTCGACGAGCGTTTCGCCCACGCAGACGATGGGCTTCAATCCCTTCGCCAGCGCCTGTTTGACGCGCTTATTGACGGATTCGTCCGTCTCGCCGAAGTACTGACGGCGCTCGGAATGCCCGATGATGACGTATTCGACGCCCAGTTCTTTCAGCATATCCGCGCTGATTTCACCCGTAAAGGCGCCTTTATCCGCCCAGGAAACGTTCTGCGCTCCCAGGTGAATCTTCGTTCCCTCGATCAGCTTTCCCACCGTAGTCAAATCGGTGTAAGGAACGCACACGACGACCTCCGCCCGCGCGCGCGCCACCAGCGGCTTTAATTCGTTGATCAGCGCCTCCGCTTCCGCATTGGTCTTATTCATTTTCCAGTTTCCCGCGATAATGGGTTTTCTCATGTTCGGTATTTCTCCTTATTTTTTCTCGTTCAGGCAGGCGATGCCCGGCAGTACTTTCCCTTCAAAGAGTTCGAGCGAAGCGCCGCCGCCCGTCGAAATGTGCGTCATTTTGTCCGCAAAGCCCAGCTGCTGAACGGCCGCGGCGGAATCTCCCCCGCCGATGATGGTCGTCGCGCCTTCCGCTTCCGCCATTGCCTTTGCGACGGCTATGGTGCCGCCCGCCAGGATGGGATTTTCAAATACGCCCATCGGTCCGTTCCAGATGACCGTTTTGGCGCCCTTGATCGCCTGCGCATACAGCGCGCGGGTCTGATCGCCGATATCGAGCGACTGCATATCCGCGGGGATCTCTCCCACGGGAACCTGACGGACCTCGATTTTTGCGTCGATGGGATCGGGGAAACGGTCGGTGATCACGCAGTCCACGGGGAGCAGGAGTTTTTTGCCCTCTTTCTCCGCTTTCGCCATCATATCGCTGCAATAGCCGATCTTCTCGTCGTCCACCAGCGAGGTGCCCACTTCATATCCCTTTGCCTTCAAAAACGTATACGCCATGCCGCCGCCGATCACCAGGGTATCGCACTTTTCGAGAAGATTGCTGATGACGTTCAGCTTATCCGCCACCTTTGCGCCGCCTAAGATCGCGACGAACGGATGAACGGGATGCTCGAGCGCGTCCGCCATGACGGAGAGCTCTTTTTCGATCAGGAACCCGCAGACCGCCGTCTTGACGTAACCGTACTCCGCGATCGCCGCAGTGGAAGCGTGCGAGCGGTGCGCGGTGCCGAACGCGTCGTTCACGTAGATATCCGCATACTGCGCCAGTTCACGGCAGAATGCGGGATCTCTCCCCTCCTCTTCGGCGTGGAAACGAAGATTTTCCAGAAGCACGCATTCGCCCTCTTTGAGCGCGGCGACCTTTGCCTTCGCATCCGGCCCCACGACGTCTTTAGCAAACGTCACTTTTCCGCCCAGCAGTTCGTTCAGGCGGTCGGCGACCGGCTTTAACGTGAGCTTCTTCGCGTCGCCCGCCTTCGCTTTTTCGATATACGCGGCGGTCGCTGCGGCGCGCTCTGCTTCGGGGAGCGCTTCGACGGCCTTTTTCTCCTTCTTGTTGAGTTTTATTTCGCTGCTGAAAATACTGTGCGGCTTGCCCATGTGCGAACAGAGAACCACTTTTGCACCGTGCTCCATCAGGTAACGAATGGTGGGAAGCGCGCCCTGAATGCGGTTTTCATCCGTGATGACACCGTCCTTCATCGGGACGTTGAAATCGCATCTGACCAGGCAATATTTGCCCTTTACGTCGACGTCTTTGACGGACATCTTATTCATTGATCGTATCTCCTTTTCAACTAACTGTTTTTTTCCTTTACCATTATATCGTCAAATTTGCGAAAAGTCAAACGGAATCATCGGAAAACGCCCCGGAAAGGGGCGTTTTTGCGTGCTTTTTTCAACTTTTTTCCAGAAGTTTTTTGTTCTCCGCCGTGAAGCGGTAAAGCACTTCGTCCGCGGCGATCTTATCGAGAATGCGGAACACCAGCGTCTCCAGTTCGCTCCCGGCGCGGTAGTCCGCCGCCGAAAAATAGCGGATGCGGTTTTCTTTCAGCATGCGGCAGACGGCGGAGCGGTCCGCCCGCGCGCCGTCGTATACGCCCACCGAATGCCCGCCGTACGAATTGACCAGCTTCATGCAGGGGATATCCGTCGCGCTGTCGCCGATATAGACGAAATTGCGGAAGGGAACGCGGAGCTCTTCTTCCCGCATATAGTCGTTCACCCTGTCGTCGTTGACGTCCATGGTTCCCTTCGAGATGCGGAACAGAAACTGCGTCTTGTTGGTAAAATTCACCGCCTGCGCCGGCCACTTCGCCACGCCGCGCTCGTTAAAGTAAAAGGAGCTGGCGTATATCTCCGAAAATTCGCCCCGTTTTGCGGGTTCCGTCCCTTCGATCATCTCTTTCAAACCGGACGAAATGATGTAATGCTCCACCGCGAGCCCTTTCTCCGCGCCGTAGCTGCGCACGCGGGAAAACCAGCTGTCCACGCCGTCGTAGAGCGCGACGCGCCCGCCGTATGCCATGAGCGCCTTCCGGTTGACGATGACCTGCCCCTCGGCGCCCTCCACCATGCGGTACATATACGCAAGATTCCTGTCCATCGCATGTTCCGCGGCCAGCCGGTTGGATTCCTCCCAGAACCGCGCGACGTCATAGCCGATATCCTGGATATAGCCCTGCGCCTGCATGTCGTCAGGGGTCAGCGTCCTGTCAAAATCGTAGCAGAACGCGACGACGGGCCTTTTATCTCCGTTCATCTTTTTCCTCCTCCGAAAGATACCGCCAGAGCGCGGCGCAGCCCGCGCTGACGTCCGAAAACGTCCGCTCGAAATCCCCCGTATACCAGGGATCCGCGACCTCGCGGGGCGCATCCGTAAAGTCGAGCAGATTGAACACCTTGCCCGCGGGATCGCCGCCGAACAGCCGCTTCATATTGCGGCGGTTCGCCTCGTCCATGCCGATCAGGTAGTCGAAAGAAGTATAATCTTCCGCCGTAAGCCTGCGGGCGCGCTTGCCCGCGCAGGAGATCCCCAGGCGGTCCAGAATGCGCCGCGTGCCGGGATGGACGGGATTGCCCGTTTCCTCTGCCGAAGTCGCCGCGGAAGAGATGTAAAAATCGCCCTCCCGCCCCATTCTGCGGACGAGATCCTTCATATAAAATTCCGCCATCGGGCTGCGGCAGATGTTGCCGTGGCAGACGAAAAGTATCTTTATCATGGTTCCTTTCTTTCCGCGCATCGCCTTCCCGCAGAGCGGGAAAAGCTGAAATCGGCGGAACACCCGTTCCGCCGAAACAGCATCAGTATTGCCTGAATTCCGTTACCTCGCACCCTTCGAAGGTGACGGCCACCTCGCGCGGCGCGCGGCAGGCGGTGACGGTCTTTCCGTTCTCCTTTTCGTGATACACCTCCACGACGCCGTAGGGCGTGGGGAATTTCGCCTTGACGTAGCGAAGCGTGCCCAAATGAGGATGAATGGTCAGTTTTCCCGGCTCCGTCGCATTGAATCCCGCGACGCATTCGCTCAGATAGCCGATCGGACCGGAAGCCCAGCCGTGACAGAACGAATGGCGGAACCCGACGTAGCAGTATCTGCCGTAGTCGCCGTGAATGTCCTTTTTATTGCGCTTCGGGAGCTCCGTGATCTTGGTCGCGTTTTCCGTCCAGTCGATATCGAAATCCTCCCAGAAGGTGGTCGCGCCCATGGCGAGCATGCCGCCGTAATACTTTTTCAAAAGCTCCACGCTCTCGTCTTCCCCGCCGCAGAGGACGATGGATTTCAGTATGTAGTAGATCATAAAGGTGGAAAAACCCTTTACGCCGCCCTGCGTGAGAAAGCGAAGCGTCTCGGGCGTATGTTCGCCGTAAGCCAGGCACTCGAACGCCTTGACCTGCTTTTTATCCGCGACGGGATAACGCTTCTGCGCAAGTTTCGCCAGGATCTTTTCCGGGAGATCGCAGTCCTCCTTTAAAAACGCCAGGATCTTCGCCGCTTTCTGAACGGCGAGCACGTTGAGCGCGCGCACGCCGGGAATCTCATCCGGCTGTTCGTGCGTCGGCCAATCCAGCAGATAGCCCGTGTAGAGAATCTCCCCTTCCGGCGAAATATTCTCGTCGATCTGTTTCAGAAGTCCCAGGAGATATTCTTTCTGCTCCGCCAGGTAATCCATACAGCCCGTGCGGAGATAATAGTCGTGCAGAATGATCATCCACCACATGGAATAGGTGGGGATGTTGTTCATCCAGGCGGGCAGCGGCGTCTGGCGCTTGATGAAATCGAGGGATTTTTCGATGGGCGCAAATCTGCCGTACAGCGTGGACAGAGAGAGCATTTCGGGATGTATATCGCCGATCCAGACCAGGCGGTCGCGCTTGATGCCGTCCCAGATCAGTCCGTTCTGCACGCAGAGATCCACCGTGTAAGACGATACCCTGAAGATCTTATTGATCAGCTTATCGTCGCACTCGAAGCTACCCTTCTTCGGCATCTTTATCATCTCCAGATAAGCGACGGCGGCTTTGACGACGACGCGGCGGCCGCCGACGTTGTCCAGCTTGACGAACCGGAAGCCCGTGTTGCCGTATTCCATATCCGAATAGTCGGGCGCGCAGACCGTTCTGTCGCGCACGGCGTGATTGTTGGTGGCGTTTTTCTCTCCCAGCTCCGCCATACATTCGGAGACGGACTCGCCGAATCGGATGCGCAGAAAACAGTCGTCCCCTCCCATAAACGTGATGATGCGGACGCCTCCCTGCAGTTCCTTTCCGAAATCGAGGATCACGGAGGACCCCGGATTCATGACGCAAACGCTCGGCTCGTAAAAGCCGATCTGCAGGTCTTTTTCCCGTTTCAGTTCGTCCGCGCCGGCGATATCGCCGTACGTTTTCACCACGCGCGTCGGATAAATATATTTTTTGATCATTCCCATGACTGCTTCTCCTTTTTTCTTTCCTTAAACATTTTATCGTTTCGCCGCCGTTTTGTCAAATCATTCGGACTGTTTACGCGAATAAATCGCGGTATTTTCACAAATTATGACAAAAAATCATAATGTGTAAATGAGAAGAATCCGCCGTTGTGAGCGGCAGAGCGTTCATTCTCACGTAATTATACGTTCGGAGGTATTATGTACGATCATTGTCATCCTTTCGGCTGCCGCTGCAGCCGTTGTAACAATCAGAATAATCAGACCGTGACTGCCATAACGGTCGGCGCCAGAGGGCCCATCGGACCGCAGGGTCCCGCCGGACCGCAGGGCATCCAGGGTCCCACGGGTGCAACGGGTCCCACCGGCCCCACCGGTCCGCAGGGATTACAGGGGCTTCAGGGCATTCAGGGCTTCGCCGGCGCTACCGGTCCCACCGGAGCGACGGGCGCAACGGGAGCAACCGGGGCGCAGGGTATCCAGGGCGTGCAGGGCGCAACCGGGCCGACGGGTCCCACCGGGGCTACGGGTGCAACCGGGCCGACGGGCGCTACCGGAGCCGCCGGAGCGCAGGGCGTCCAGGGACTTCAGGGCATTCAGGGCGTAGCCGGACCGACCGGTCCCACAGGACCTACCGGCGCAGTCGGCGCACAGGGGGCGGAAGGCCCCACTGGCCCCACGGGCGCAACGGGGGCTACCGGTGCTACCGGTCCCACCGGAGCGACGGGAGCGGAAGGCGCGCAGGGCATTCAGGGGCTTCAGGGAGCCGAAGGGCCGACCGGCGCCACAGGCGCAACGGGGGCTACCGGTCCGACGGGCGCAACCGGCACCAACGACGCCCTGTATGCGGCGGGAACGCCGGGCGCCGTCACAACGGACACAGCGATTCCCATCACGCAGTCTGCGGCGACGACCGGAACGACGATGTCCGTCTCCGCAAACGCCGTTTCCGTCCCGGCGGGCACCTATCTCATCACCTATCACGTTTCGGCGACGCTGCCTGCCGCCAACGACGTTCTGACCGTTGAGCTGCTGGAAAACACCACGCCGATCAGCACGTCCAGCGCGGAAGTCTCCACCGCCAACGCCCCGGCGACGGTCACCGGCACCGTGATCCGCACGGAAGCCTCTCCCACCACCTATTCGCTGGAGAACGCCTCCACGGTAACCGCCACGGTGACGGATGCGGGCATCACCGTACTGAAACTCGCTTAACGGAACTATCCCCTCAAAAAAGGGACGCGCCTTACTTTGGGCGCGTCCCTTTCCGCATCGCGGATTTTCAGAACGGTAACGTATCAATCTCCATTCATCTTCCCCTTCAACGCTTTCCATTCGTCCTCTAAAATTGCCATTAAAACGACGTCTGCATATTGTCCGCCGTCCCTGACGGCATCTTTCAGGATTCCTTCTCTCTTAAAGCCCGCTTTGCAATAGGCCTTCTCCGCCCCGGGGTTAAAGGAATAAACGTCCAGCTGCAGGCGATGCAGTTTCAGTTTTTCAAAGGCAAAGTCCCGCGTCACTTCCGTTGCCCAAGTTCCCAGCCCCTTTCCCCGCACCTGCTTGCGGTAGAGACAGATGCGAAAGTTCGCACAGCGCAGATCCCGGTCGATTTCATTGATAACGCTCTCTCCCACAATCTGCCCGTCCGGGGAAACGATCAGAAACAAATATCTGTCCTCTTCTGAAAGCGATTTCAGAAAAAAGGAAGCGACCTCTTCTTTGGTAAAGGATTTTTTACAGCCAGTCAAACGAGCCGCCTCTTCCTCTAACGGGCAATAATTCTGTTCGTAATAATGATCTAAGTCATCTTTTTTTGCCGGCCGGATGATATAACCGTCTCTTTCTCCGATGATTTCGCTTTTCATCGATTACACCTCCACCTCTTCGGCCTGGAATGCGGCCTTAAACGCCTTCCGCGCGCGGCGGCGCGCAGGAGTCGCGTTCCACGAGTTCCATCGGGATAACGTATTTATCCGCCTCTCCCCCGCGGATCGCTTTCAGCAAAATTTCAAAGACGTGTTTGCCGTACGTTCTCCCGTCCTGGTTGATGGTTGTGAGCTTGGGAATACAGGTCTTTGACTGCGCGATATTGTCGATCCCGACGACGGAAAGCTCCTCCGGAATCTTTTTTCCCATCAGCTTTGCCGCGTACATGCCGCCGATCGCCATCATGTCGTTGGTGCAGAGCACTGCCGTCACTTCCGGGCGGTGCGCGAGCAGCTGCCTCATCAGCGTCTCTCCCACCTCGCTGATCGTGCTGTACGGCCAGCCGCGGCACTCCACCGCCGTATCGTCCAGATTCAGCTTTCTCATCGCCTCGCGGAAGGCGGAAAGGCGGATGTCATAGTAACAGGCGTCGTCAAATCCGCTCAGATAACCGATCTTGCGGTGTCCCATGCGGTAGAGGTAGTTGATCGCCCGCTCCACGCCGCCCTTTAAGTCGGACATAATGTAGGAGACCCCGGGGACGAACGTCCCTCTGGAATAGTCCGCAAGCACCTTGATGCCCGAATCCCTGAGCTCCGCGAGTTTCTCATCCGGGAGCGCATCCGGCGCGGCGACGACGAACAGCCCGTCCACCTGGCGGGAGACGATATGCTGCAAATACTTATCGATGTTGCCAAACGCGTCGAACACATAGACGATATAGTCGTTTGCAAGGGCGGCCTCCTGCAGCCCCTTGATGACCTCCACCTGATAGACGTTGGTGATGTCGTTCGTCATGATGGCGATGGAGTTGGACCGCCGCCCCACCAGCGTCTGCGCGATCCGGTTGGGGACGTAATTGAGTTCCTTCGCCGCCTCCAGCACTCTCTTTTCCACCTCCGGCGAGACGCGCTTGGTTCCGTTGAGCACATAGGATACCGTCGCCCCGGATACCCCCGCCGCTTTTGCCACGTCGTTTCTCTTTACTTTCAACTGTGTAACCGCTCCTTCTGTGATGCAATAAGATTATCACAATTTTCGACAAATTTCAAGTGATTCGTGTAACTTTCCGAAAAAAAGAAAAAAGAACGCGTTTCCGCGTTCTTTTCGCTTACAGAGCTTTCATCGGCGTGGTGATGCGGTAACCGCGGCTGTCGGTAACCGTAACGTAAGTATAAGCCGCGCTCTCCGGAAAAACGGCCGAAGCCAGGGAGCCGTCGGCGTCTCCCGAAACGGGAAGCCAGGTCGAATTGCAGTCCACAGACTCCGCGCCGACATACCATCCGGTGACGTCCTCCAGCGATACGCCGGACGGGAGATCGAAAGAGAAGCCGCCCTCCCGTTCTTCCGCCAGATGCGTCAGCCCGGCGGCGCCCTTGCAGATGCTGTCCGCAAAGACGAAAATCTCTTCCACGTCCGAGCCGTGCGCATGGCTGTGCGGATACCCCTGAATGATGAGGATATTGCCGTATTTCGCCGCAGCGGCGCTGCGCGCAATCGCCGCGAGCGGGATGAAGGTATCGTTGCTTCCGCAAACAAAGAGCATCGGCGTGCGGGACGCGCGGATGATCTCCGTGGTATTCCACAGTTCGTTTGCGCGCTCGTTCGCAGAGAACACCCTTCCGTAGTTGCACCACGGTTCGAGGATCCCGAGCGCGCCGTAGACGGGAACGGCGAAACAGAAGCGGTCGTCAAAGCCCGTCACGGCGGCGGCAAGATATCCGCCCCGCGAGATCCCGGTCACGCCGATCTTCGTCCGATCCACGCAGTCGAAGCTCCTCAGAAAGGAGTGAGACGAAATGACGGCGGAGAGCGCGTAATACGCCCACTGCTCTTCGACCGGTTTATTGAAATCGGTAAACGTGACGAAGGCCGGGCCGCTCGGCTTCGGGCTCCGCTGGGTGAGCGAGTTGGAGAGCAGCGTCGTCTCCGTGGGTATCATCCCGTCGTAGCTCATGGAGATCGCCGCATAGCCGCGCGCGGTCCAGAGCTTTACCCAGTCCGCGAACGCCGTACCCCCGCCGCCGTGCACCAGCACGATTCCGGGGACGGGATTTTCCGCGGAAGCTCCTTCCGGAAGGCCGACGAAGGCAAACACCTTCGTGCCCTGCACCGAATCGATAAAATATCCCTCCACGTTCAGCGCCTCGCGGTCGAGCGCGTCGTAGCGCTCCGCCGTCGGCGTCTCCCAGAGCGTTGCGGGGAATTTCACTTCCCCGCCCGTATACAGCTGACCGTCCGTCTTCATCTCCGTTTTTTTCGGAAAAATCTCATTGTTCACCGTATTTTCCCCATTTCCGCACGCCGCGGACGAAAGGACGAGCAGCGCGGCGAGTAAAACCGTTAAAATCCGTTTCATCGTTCTCTCTTTAATATCCGTAAGAATAACTCAGCCGTCCGATGGGAGCGGAGTCCCCGGTCACGTAGTAATCCATGATGTCGTCCGGATGCGTCACGTTGTCCGCCACTTTGAACTCGACGGAAAGATCCCGCGCGGATTTTCCGATCAGCGACAGCGGCACGCAAACCGCCATCTCATTGCCCGAAACCCGAAGCCGCGCCGTGCCGACGGACTGCCATGCCCCGTTTTCATACCGCTCCACGCTCGTCGTATCGCCGTCCGGCATGCGGTTTAAAATATAGCGGTAGCCGGCGAAAGCGTTGTCCGTGCCGCCGTCCCCGATCAGAATATTCATCCAGTTGAGGTCCGTGCCGTTGTGTTCGGTGATGTCGGCCGCCGTTTTGACGTAGAAGTAGAGATTCGCGCCGTCGTGCGCGACCTTCACGTCCGTGATGTCGTTGCGGTTGCTGTCGTCCCGATAGGCGCCCTCGGTGTTCGCCGCATCGCGGAAATCCCGCGCGAGCGCGTCTCCGGAAAAATCTTTGTAATGGGAGGTTACCCCCTCGAATTCCGCCCCGAGATCGGCTGCGTCCATGTTGATTTCTGCGGCGGGATACTCGTATTTTTGCGGATCGGTCAGCTTATACTTGCGGATATTCTGGCAGAGCTGCAGGTAATAATTGTCTCCGTAGCCGCCCTTCATCATCTCGCAGTCGCGCGAATACTCCCAGTTATAGACGTCCACAAAGTCGCCGGACGTCTGCTTCTGCGCCATCCACTCGTTCCACCCGCAAACCAGAACGGTGGTGACGTCGTTCTCGTGTTCAAACACGGTGTTCCACATCTGCTGAAAAGACTGCCCTTCCCGGTAATCCCCCGTGACGCGTCCGCTGACGTTATCGTACCCGCGGTGCGATTCGGGCGCCATGTGGCTGACGCTCGTCGTCGTATGGCTGTGCTGCGCGACGGGCACGGAAATATAGCCGCTGTGAATTCTCTGCGGGTAATCCCAGCTCATCCAGGGCATGGAATTGTCGTTGTGTATCCCGTTCGGCCATTCGGATTCCTTCACTTCAAAATAGCGCTGCAATGCGGGAGAAACGAAGTCCGTGGTTCCCCAGAAACGCGTCTGGTCGGAAGCCATGCCGTTGTTCTCGGTGATTCCCACGAGGAGCGGCCGCCCGTTGGGCGCATACCAAAGATCGTCCCACTTTCCGCTCTCGTAATAGTCCTTGTAAATCTGATTCGCAGTCGTTCCCGAAGAGGTGTTCGTATAAAAGCACACGCCGGGCACCTGAAATCCCTGCTCCTTCATCTGCCGTAGGATCCCGAGCAGGGTTTCCCCCGACTGAACGTAATCGTACGCGTTGGTGGCGTCGATGCAGAGAAAGTCGACGCCCGCCATCGTGAGGAGCTCGACGTGGCGCGTCAGCACCCAGGGATCCTGGGTATTGTAATAGCCGTACAGCGGTTCGCCCCAATAATAAAATTGGCCGACGTCCGATTTATCCTGCAGCTTCTTCACGCCTTCCGCCCCCGCATCGAGCAGTTCCTGAATATTCTGAATGCTCTGCTGAAGCCCCGCGTGCTGCCCGTGCCAGAGCGAATAGAAGATGCCGACGTATTTTTCCCCTTCCTTCCGCGCGGCGCCCGGCTGAATTCTGCGGCCCAAAGCGTCCGTGCCGGAGAGGTTGAGATAGGTGTATTCCTGCGGCGTCAGCGCGCGCGTATCCGCTTTTCTGCAGCCGGCGACCGTGCCCGTCAGAAAGATCCCGGACAAAATGAGGGCGATCAGTTTTCCCTTCTTCATGCGTATACCTCCTCGCAGAAATCATTTCCCGCCAGCGTCTTCAGGATGACCTGCGCGTACGCCCGCACGCCGAAGTCGTTGGGATGATTGATGTTGTTCGCCAGCCAGTCGCGCGTGCGCTTTCCCATCGTTTCGAACGCGGTGAAAAGGGTGTTGACCGGCGCGACGGCGACCGAATCCCGCTCTGCCGCGACCGCTTCCAGCTCCGCCTCGAACTTGCTCTGATTGCCCACCCAGGTGGACTGCGTGTTGGGATTCATGGGAGAGACGAGCAAGACCGTCCCCTCCGGATTTGCCGAGAGATAGCGGTCCGCCATCTCCGCGATCATGCCGCGGTAGGTTGCGGGCGCGGTGGCGGCGTCGTTCATGCCGAACGCGAGGACCAGAAGATCCGTATTCGCCGCGTCCGGGGCGACGGAAGCGTTATAGCTCGCGAAGCCGTCCGAAACCTGCCAGCCGCCGACCGCCTTGTTGACGACCTCGATTTCCGCGCCGTACTGTTTTTCCAGCCAGGACGCAACCAGCTCCGGCCAGGAGGGAAGATAGGGGTTGACGTTTCCGCCGTAGCTCGTACCGCTGGCATTGCAGCCGACGGTGATGGAATCCCCGTAATATAAAATGGTCCCTTTCTTTTCCGTCTTCAGCGTTTCGATCAGCTTCCCCGTGCGGTCGGTCTGCCCCGCCGGGCGTTCCCCGGGCCACATTTCGTCCGTCCGGTAAGAGACGACGACGTGATTTTTGGTGAGAGAGGTGCCCTCTCCGTAATACAGATAGCGGTTCTCGTCGAATTCAAATTCACAGCGGGAGGCGTTTACGCCGATGGAAACGCCCGCGACGTTGGGCGACACGAGAAAATACTCGTCCGGTTCAAAGTAGGGAAGCCGTCCGCCCGCCACGCGGGTGATCGTCTTTCCCTCGACCGTATAGTCGCGCCCCTCCACATAAGTGACGCCCAGCTGATAGTCCCGCACGGTGACGCTCCCGCTCGGCAGGTACAGAAGAGAGGCGCTCGCCGTCTCTCCCACCATCACGACGGATTCGTCATAGATCTCGCGGGTGTACCAGAAGGGCTGCAGGTACGCCTCCGCGGCGGCCTCGCCGTACGTAGTGATGTCCGCCCACGCCCGTTCGGGCGCGGGCTGCAGCTTTTTCTCGGGCGGATCGCCGCCCTCCCCGCAGGCGGCGGCGCCGAACGCGAATACCGCCCCCAGACAGATGCCGATGCAACGCAACAGTTTATTCATATCGTTGATCCTCCCATGGTTTTGCAATCACAGCGCCGCCGTGATCAAATAAGTGCCGCCTTCCACTTTTTTCCCGCGCGAAAAGGGTTTGCCTTCCATTTCTCCGTCAAAATCCAGTATGGCGGAGGCGGTCGGCGGGATGGTCAGCGTCAGCGCGACGCGCCCTTTCTCCTTGATCCAGGCGGAAGCGACCCTGCCGCGCACCGTGTCGAGATGCGCGTGCACTTCGGTCAGTTCGTTGTTCCACTGCGGACGTATGGTCAGCTTATCGCATGCGCAGGCGTTCTCGTCGACGAGGATGCCCGCCAGATAGTGGTAAAAGATGCCGTCGTAGCTGGCAAACATGGGATGATCGAAAGAGTGCATCTCCAGCTTCATGGTCTTTTCCCATCTCTCCCACACCGTAGTGGCGCCGTTCGCCAGCATATACCCCCAGCCGGGGTATTCGGGATTTTTGAGCACGTCGATCAACAGCTGCGTCTCCCCCGCCTCTGCCATCGCGTAAAAGAAGTGGCGGTATCCCTGATTCCCCGAGGTGTTATGATTGCCGCGCGCCAAGACGTCCTCCCGGATCTGCCGGGCCAGCGCCTCTTTCGCCCAGGCGGGAGCAAAGCCGATGCTCAGCGCGACGGCGTTCGCCGTCTGCGAATTGTTGGCGTAACAGACTTTTTTCTCGTCGAACCAGCGGCGGTTGACCGCCAGCCCGCTCTCCCCGTACATCTTTTTATACCGCGCGGCGTCCTCCTCCCTGCCGAGGATCCCGGCGATTTCCGCCATCAGCTTCAGCTGCCAGCAGAGATATGCGGAGGACATATAGGCGCCCTCGGTGCGCGTATCCATATAGCACTCCGGCACCACCCAGTCCCCGTAATAGGAGAGCGGCAGGATGTAACGGTCGGCGTAAGAGAGCAGGCAGCTGATCCACGCCGCGTAAGAATCGTAATATTCCTCCAGCAGTTCGCGGTCGCCGTAATAGCGGTAAGCCATCTTGCCGAACAGCAGGTAGCTGGCGCAGACGGGATCCGCGGGGCGGGTCCCGCCCAGGAAGGGCGCGGTGTCCGCGATTGATCCGTCCGCCGCCTGCGTGTCGCGGATATCCTGCAGGATCTTCGGGATCATGCGGCTTAAGTCGAAGTTATTGATGTTCTGATAGATGCGCGAAGTGAGGTCGTTCAGCCACCCCAGGCGTTCGTCCCGCTGCGGGCAGTCCGTCATGACGGAGTGAAGATTGTTGCGCTCGGTCATCACGGCGTTTCTGTGAAGGCGGTTGAGCGCCTCGTCCGAACAGCGGAACGCCCCGACTGCGGGAACGTCGTTGTGGACGTGCTTCGCCCGGATCGATAAAATCTCCGCCGCACCCTCCACGGAAACCTGCACATACTGAAAACCGTGGTAGGTAAAGCGCGGCTCGAACGTCTCCCTGCCCTTTCCGGACAAAATCACCTCGTCGCGCGATTCCGCCGTGCGGAGATTGAGCTGATTGACGCTGCCGTCCCCGTTCAGCCCCTCCGCAAATCGAAGGGTTATCTTAGTCCCGCGCGCGCCCTCGGCGGTAATCTCCGCCCATCCGGCGAGGTTCTGCCCGAAATCATAGACGATATCGCCGCCCGCGCGGTGGGAGGATACGGGCTCGTAAATTCCCGTGACGCGGATGGGATCCGTCTGATCCGCCCGCTTGACGCCTTGCTCGGGGAGCTGATAAAAGGCGAACATCCAGCCGTTGTCCCAGTCCGCAGGATAGCCGGGCAAACGATAGTTTCCGATCGCCTCCGCGCGGATATGGTCGTGCGTTTCCCCGCCGAAAATGCTGTGCCGGGTGACGGCGCCCCCGCCTACCCGCCACATGCCGTCCAGGAAAGAATGATCGTCCCAGCGCGTTCCGTCCGCATATTCCGCGAACATCTGCAGCAAAAGAGCCTTCTTGCCGTACCAGCCGTAACCCAGCTCGACGGCGATCGCATTGACGCCCGCCGAAAGAAAGGGCGTTATGTCGTAAGTCTTGTAATAGAGGCTCTTGGTATAGTCCGAATTGGAGGGCGCGAGATATCCGTCGCCGACCTTTTTCCCGTTGACGTACAGCTCGTGATAGCCGATGCCCAGCAAATAGACGCGTGCGCGCGCAACTTCCTTTTCTTCCACGCGGAAATCCTTGCGCACGACTGTGGTCGTATCCGTGAACACCGCGTTGGAGCCCGCCCAGCGCCCCGTCCAGTCGCTGTCTTTCAGCAGCGCGGTCTCAAAGGTGCCGGAGGCTTCCGCTTTTTTCCTGCCGCTCCATGCCTCCACGGCGACCGCGCACAGAGCGGAACTCTCCAAGGGTTCCCCCGCGTATACGACGTTGACGCATTGGGGGGAAGCGACCTTGCCCGAATCCCAAAGCGTTTTCCCGCGGGATGTCACGACGATGCGGTACGCCGTCTGCTTTTCGTCCGTATCCGCGGTAAACGCCCACAGGAAGCGGGGACGTGCCGTCCCGATGCCCAAAGGGTTCACGCGGTATTCCGTTTTCAGTTCTTTGATTTGAAACATAGCTTTATTCCTTTACTGCTCCCAGTTTTACTCCGCCGATCATCTGCTTCTGGAACACGAAGAAGAGAATTGCGGGAAAGATCGTCATACAAGTTGCCATCGCCATCTTTACGTTCGTGAGCAGGCTGGCGTCGCCGCTCGAGCCGAAGTGGTAGTAGAACGCGACCGCCATCGTGCGCTTCGCATCCGTCTTCAAATAAATGAGCGGGCCCTGAAAGTCGTTCCACTTCGCGATCGCCACACCGATGCCGATGTAAACGCACACGTTGAAACACAGCGGCAGGACGATCAGCAGAAAAATCATAAACTGATTTGCGCCGTCGATCTTCGCCGCCTCGTCCATCTCCCTGGGAATCGCGCGCATAAACTGTATGATCAGAAAGATCTGCATGCCGCTCCCGCCGAAAAACGAGCCGATGAACTGAGAGGCGAGCGTATCGTTCAGCCCCAGCCGGATAAAGAGCTGGTACTGCGGCACCTGCAGGACGGAACTCGGGATCATGGAAGTCGCCAAAATCAGCGAAAACATGAAATTGGATCCCCTGAACCGGCAGCGCGCCAGCGGAAACGCCACGAGGCAGCTCGTCAGCGGCACGAAGATCGTATTGACGATCACGACGATAAACGAATTGAGAAAGTACCCCGCATACTCCCCGAACACCGCGTAGTTTTCCAACGTGACGTGCGTCGGGAAAAAGCGGACGACGGGCGCGTTGATGTCCACGATATCCATGAGGCTCTTTAACAGCATAAACAGATACGGGAACAGCAGGACCGCCAGCAAGAAAACAAACAGGGTATATTTCAGCGCCAGCTCGATGCGGTAAGCCCTCTTCCCGGCGTTTTTTCTGCTCTTATCCATCTATTTGTCTCCGTAAAAAACCCATTTGCTCGTCCTGAACATGACGCCCGTCAGCACCGCGATGACCAAAAAGAGGATCCACGCCATCGCGCATGCAAGCCCGTAATTGTGCACGTCTCCCGCAAACGCCGTGACGTAGATGCGGATGGAGATGAAGTTGGTGGCGTTGTTCTCCCCTACGCCGAGATAGGCGTACGAATCGAAGGTCTGCAGGCAGGCGATCAGCGAGCAGATGAGATTATAGAAAATAATCGGGCTGGACATCGGCAGCGTGATGCGGAACAGCTTGGTAAAAAAGCGCGCCCCGTCGATCTCCGCCGCCTCGTACAGCGTCTTGGGGACGTTTTCGAGCGCGGCGAGCCATACGATCATGCCGCCGCCGACCCCCCACTGAGACACCACCAAAAGCGTCATCAGCTGCGTGGATTCCGCGCTGAAAAAAGTATGCTTGGAAAGCCCCAGCTGCGCAAGCCACTGATTGATCAGCCCCTCCGGATACCCCAGCATGTCCATCCAGATCTGCCCGAAGACGATACCGGGGATCAGGACGGGGAGATAGCACAGCAGGCGGATCGCCTTGATGCCCGGAATGTTCTTTTGCAGGAGCAGCGCGAGCGTATACGATAAAAAAATGTTGAGCGGAATGGACAATACGGCGTACAGCGCCGTAAGGCCGTAGGATTTCCAGATATCGTGCCCCATGCCGAATCTGGAAAAATCGAAGATGTCCGCATAGTTGAAAAAGCCGATTTCCGTGATCCGGATGGAATTGTAATCGGTAAAGCTGTAAGCGAGCGACATCACGATGGGATAGAGCACGAAGACCAGAAATCCCACGATAAACGGCGACATAAACAGCCAGTTGGAATATTCCCGCTTGACGCCGCGGAGCAGCTTTGCCCCGCGGCGTTCCGTCAGCGCGCAAGAACGCATAGATTCTCCTTATTTCTTCGCCTGATTGACGTAGTAGTTGATGAGTTCGGACTGATTGGAAATCTGCTGGCGGATCGTAGCGTCCGAGTTATCCTCGGCATCGATGATCGTAAAGCAGCTTCTCAGGCAGGTGAGAACGTCCGTCTGCGCGGCGACGGGGATATATCGGAAGAAATCGCGCGTCGAAGCAAAGGGAGCGTTTTCCGTCCCGAGCCCGTAGACAAAGGCGTCGTTGTCGAACGCCGTCCCGAACGCCTCCGATTCGTACGCCCGCCAGGAGGCGGCTTCATCGTTCAGCAGCGACCGCACGGAGGGAACGCCGTTTCCCGTCGCGCAAAAGGCGTTCTGCCCCGCCTCGCTCACGACGAATTTCAAGAACAGCCAGGCGGCGGTTTTGTTCTGCGCTTTCAGATACATGCCGTATCCCGAAGAGCCGCCGCCGATCGCGTATTCGGAGCCGAACTGCGGAATGGCGGTCACCCCCAGGTTCTGCACGCCCTTGATCTGCTTGGTGGATTTGATGATATCCGAGAGCACCGCGCGGGCATGAAAATAGATCGCGGACTGCTGCATACGGAAGTTGACGCCGCTGTTGGTGGTGGTAATCGTGCCCACGTAATTCGCGGTGCGCAGCGACTTCCAGAACGAGACGGCGTTGAAGGTGTTTTCGCTGTTCAGCGCGGAAGAGCCGTCTTCGTTGACGACTTCTCCCCCGAAGCTCTTGACCAGCGGCCATACCCAGGAATCCCACTGGGAGTTGACGTCGATCAGGTTTTTCACCGCGTCTTTATAGGGAACGCCGTACCCGTTCACCGCGTCCGAGGCGTCCAGCCCGGCGCGGAGATCCGCCAGCATCCCGACGAACGCCTCGCGGCTCATCTGCGCGGTGGGATAATCGACGCCGGCCGCGTCGAAAATATCCTGGTTGAAGTACATGACGACCTGATTATAGTCGCGCGGCATCATGTAGAGCATATCGTTCACCGTCGAGACGGAGAGCGCTTCGTCCACTAAAATATCCGAGGAGAAAGTTTCATCCCGCGCCTCGATTCTGCCCAGCGGAAACAGGAGGGAATCCAGGCTGTAAAGGGAATCCAGGCGGTCCTGCGCCAGCCAGAACACGTCCGGCATCAGGGAATAGTCTCCCAGCGTCTCCGCAGTGCCCGCGTCGTTGGAGAGCGAAGAGTAATAGTTATCCAGAAGTTCCTGCGTGTAATTGACGCGGATATAGGGATATTTTTCATTGAACGCCTTGATCAGCGCGTTCATGATGACGACTTCGCTTTCCTCCGAAGTCGTGCGGATGTTCAGTTCTCCCGAAAAGGATTCGTCCGCCGTGAGGTCGATTTCATCCAGGAGTTTCTCGTCAAATCCGCCGTCGCCGGACAGTTTGCACCCGGCAAGGGAGCCGACCGCGAGCACGCAGATTAAAACGGCGAGAAAAAAGCCGCGGAATATCTTTTTCATATTTTCTTCTCCTTATTGCGAGGGGCGCGAATGCGCCCCCTTTCTGCCATAGAATGTTATCTCTTTCTGCGGAAGGTCAGCGCGCAGGAAAGCCCGATCGCCGCCAGCGCCAGGAGCGCGGAGCCGAATCCGATCGAACCGCCGCAATCGCAGCCTGCAGACCGATTCTCTTCCCACTTCGCATAGAGGGAAATATCCGCAGTCACGGCCGTTTTGAAGTCGTATTCCTGCGTCAGCGCCTCGTCCGTATACCATCCGACGAATTTGTACCCTTCGCGCCTGGGATTGGAGGGCTTATAGAAGAGTCCCCCTTCGCAGACCGTCTGCGGGGCGACTTCGCTCCCGCCGTTGGAGTGGAAGGTCGCCGTGTACGCTTTGTCAAAATAGACTTCCACCGTCTCGTCGTCCCAGCCCTTGTAGAACGTGACGATGTTGTTCGCATCCGCCAGATACTCCCTGCCGCCGACGACCACCTTGCTGACCGCATAGCCGGCGTCCGGCTTTATGGTGAGCGTGACGCGGTCTTTAAAGAGCACTTCGCCCTGCTTGTCGGAGGTATAGCTGCCGTTTTCCGTTTCCGCCAGCGTGAGGCCCGAAGTCTGGGAGACCAGACAGCGGAACATGTGCGTGGAACCGGAATTCGCGATGTGCAGGTATGCGTATCCGCCCTTAAAATCCGAGCGCTTCAGCCCCGCGAGCGCGCCTTCGATCGCCGTGCCGTTCACCGTGACGTAATTGGAAGCGCCGTCCTCCGAGACGAAGATCTTAATGACGAACTGTTTATCCTGCTCGTAGCCCAGATTCGGCGTCTTGACGTTGTTGAATACGTCCTTGAATTTGCCGTAATCCACGCTGGCGTCCACCGTGGAGGTGAGAATGGCGGCTTTTGCGCCCGCATTGCCCGCGTGCCCCGCTTTCAGCGCGGAGAGCACGTTGTCGAACAGCTGGAAGGTGATGTCGCCCGCCGCGGGAGCGTTGTTGTTCGCGGTATCCCAGTTGTTCACCGAATAAGTGATGACGATCTCCTTCGTGAGATCCAGGCGCTTCAGATTGGTGATCGCGCCGGCGGCTGCCAGGAGAAAATCGGTATACTGATCGTACGTCTTAAAGGAGGTATCGTACTGATAGCTGCCGTAATACATGGAGATGATCTCGTTCCCGTTTTCGTCCACGAAGGTGTCCCCGTTATCCCAGATCGTCGCCTCTATGTCGAAGCCGTTTTCCTCCATGAGCCCTTCCCAGCGATAGGATTCGTCCACCACGCCGTTCATCTTATGATAGAGGATCAGCGGTTCCTCCACCCAAACCGCAGTGAGGGTGATATCCTCGTTGACGGGCGTACTCAGATCGTAGGGGCCGTCCTCCGTCTTCCATTCCTGCGTAAAGCCTTCCGACTCGAAAACGGTGCCGATCGCGCCGATCGCGTCTCCGGAGGCGACCTTGAACGTAAGTTCCCGATAATCGCCGCGTTCCGAACGGAGCGTCACCGTGTGATAGGTCCTGGAATTATCCAGATAGTTCGCGTAAAGCGTCATCTCGCCCGTGACGGGATAGGCAAAATCATAGCGGAGGATACACGCCTCGTCCTGATACCAGCCCTCGAACGTATAACCGGAGAGCGTGGGAGCCGCGGGTTCCGCCATCGGGCGGCCGACGGTCGCCTTTACGGTCGTCTCCTCGAACCCGTCGACGGAGGACTTTAAGTGAACTTCCGTGCGGATATCCCTTTGGCTGATCTTAATCTGCGCCTCCAGGTGCGCTTCCAACGCGACCATCGAAAGGCGGGCGGTGCCGTCCGCAAAATCGCTCTGTTTCAGCGACAATCCCGAAAAAGCCACGTTGTTGAACGCGACGAAGCTCTCTTCCTCCGTCTCGCCGATATAGATCGTGAGCTTTGCCCAGCCGCCGTCATAGTTGCATTCGTCGCTGATTTCCCCGCCCGCAACCGAAATTCTGTGGTAGTAGGGACAGGGCTCTCCCGCCAGCATCTCGTTCATGCCGCCGAACATCACGGCCTTCGAGCCGCTTTCTGCCTTCCAGGCATCGGAACCTGCGATCATCGCGGCGTCCAGAGAATCGAAGAGGGCGAAAAAGAACCGGCCGAGGCCGTTTGCGCTCCACGCCGCCTGCGGATCCATCTGGAAATCGATATCGATCGCCTGCGTGATATCCAGCTCCTCGCCGAGCACGATGTAATTTCCGTTTACGAGGACGAAAATGGAGCCCTCTTCTTTCACCGCATAGCAGTTTTCGGGGGCATACATGCCGTAGTTATCCCTGAATGCATTGCCGTTTTGATCGTAAGGGATTTCCTGGCTGACGCCGTTCTGATCGAACGCCCAGTCGAGCACATTCCCCTCCTGGTCATAGTAAACTCCGGGTTCGGAGGGCTCGACGGACGCAGACTGCGTGATCTTCATCTTCGCTTCCAAGGTTTTGTCGAGCGCAACGAAGGACATGAACGCCTTTCCCTCCGCAAAATCGCTTTGCTGCGCGTTGAAGGAGGAGAATTCCACGCCGTTGAAAAACACTTTGGATTCCTCTTTCGTCTCCCCGATGCGGATGGTGAGCACGGCGTTGTTGCCGTTATAATTGAATTCGTCGCTCACGCCGCCGCCGTTTACGGAAATCCGATGGAGATTGCTCTGGTTCGGATTCAGATTGCCGAACGCGACGAACTTGGAGCCCGAACTCGTCTGCCATGCGTTGTTGCCCGCCGCAAGCGCCGTGTCGAGATCGCCGAACAAGGCGAAGAAAAATCTGCCGAGCTTCACGTCGGGAACGCCGTCTTCCGCGCTCCACGCGTTGTTCGGATCCATGGTAAAGGAGATGTTGATATCCTTCGTCACGTCCAGCTCTCCGCCCAAAAGCGTGTATTTCGCCGCCGCAAGCACGAAAATGGAGCCGTCTTCCCGGACGCTGTAAGCTTTATCCGGCGAGTAGATGCCGTAGTATTGACTGACCGGCGTCTTGTTCTGATCCGCATACGGGATCACCGGACTGACGCCGTTCTGGTCGAACGCCCAGTCGAGCACGTTGCCCGCTTCGTCATAATAGGTTTTTGGCGCAGCTGCCGTCGCGGCGAAAATACCGCCGACCAAACAGCAGCACATCAAAACCGATAAGATCAAAAGCGCTGTCTTTTTCCTGTTCATCATAGACCTCCGTCTTTTTATTTTTTTCTGAGGCCGGCGCCTGCCGGAGCCGTCAGCAAGATCGCAAAAAAGGAAGAAGCAATCTGCTGTTTATCTCCCTTTGCGGATATGGAATCTGCGGCGTTTTTTCAGGACGGGCAGGGCTGCTGCCGCGAGAAGCGCCGCGGAAACGGCTGCCGAAGAAGCGCCGAGGGAAGAAGAAC
>UQTB01000023.1 GCA_900543915.1 uncultured Eubacteriales bacterium
CCCGCCGTATAGTCCCCGATCCCCGGGAGGCGGGACAGCGCGCCGCGGTCGGCGGGCAGCTTTCCGCCGTAGACGGAGACGATCTCTCTCGCCGCCTTCTGCAAGTTGCGGGCGCGGCTGTAATATCCCAGCCCTTCCCACAGCTTCATCAGCTTTTCCTCTTCGCACGCCGCGAGGGCGTAGACGTCCGGCAGTTCGGCGAGAAAGCGGACGAAGTATTCTTTGACCGCCTCTACGCGGGTCTGCTGCAGCATGATCTCGGAGACCCACGTGGCATACGGATTTCTCTCCTCTCTCCATGGCAGTATGCGCTTATGCGCATAGAACCACGGCAGCAATAAATCGGGAATCGCCGCGAACGCATGCGCCTTTTCCTCCGCGGCGCGGCGCGCCGCCTCCATGCAGCGGCGGGGAAGGTCTCCCTCCGCCCACACGCGCTCCAACTCCGAAAAGGGAACCCAGATTGCGGCGGAGTTTTCGCCCGCGCGGGGACGGGGCTCTCCCTCCGCAATCAGAAGATAGGCGAGCGAAAAGTGCGTGTGTTCCGCAACCCTTTCTCCGTTTTTCACATGAGCGGGCACGACAAACCGATTCAGCATAAAGGGCATGCCGGAAGCGGGGTGCGCGGACAGGCCCGTCTCTTCCTCCGTCTCCCGCAGCGCGACGGCGAGGCAGTCTTCCTCTCCGTCGTTATGTCCGCCCGGCCAGACGAAGCGCCCCATGATGTCGTGCCTGACGAGCAGGGCGGCATCTGCCGCCTCGTTGATCACGAAGGCGGAGCTCGTGACGTGCGCCGGGCACGCGCGTTCACATGAGAAATTGCCCATACTTTCATACAGCGCGCAGAGCTCGGCGTAGATCTGCTCTTCTCCGGGCGCGGGACGATAATTTTTCAGCGTATCGCTCAGTTTCATGCCTTTATTATACAGAACCTCCCCAAATTCGTCAACTTAAAACCTTGCAAAATCGGCGAAATCATGCTATCATAGAGAAAAGGAGATATTCGGCCATGAAACATAAAATCGCAAGAAAGCAGATCAACGCGAAAAGCTGCCTGGTCTGCGGCTATGAAAACAACTTCGGCCTTCACATGAGTTTTTACGAGACCGAAGACAACCTGGTCGTCGGCACGTTGAACGGGAGCTTTCAGCACCAGTCCTACCCCGAACGCATGCACGGCGGTCTGATCACCGCGGCGCTGGACGAGACCATCGGGCGCGCGCTCTGGCTCGTCGAACGGGATATCTACGCCGTGACGACGGAGATCAACGTCAAATTCCGCAAGCCCGTACCGCTCGGAAAAGAGCTGTACGTAGTGGGCGAAATCGTCAGAAACACCTCCCGTATCTTCGAGGGCGCGGGAAAGATCACGGATGAGACCGGCGCTGTCTACGCCACCGCGACGGGCACGTATTTTAAAATCAAGAGCGAAACCGAGGAAATGAAAGCCGAGCGCGAAAAAGAGATTCTCTTCCCGGACGAGCGGACGGAATTTGAATTCTGATCCGCGGCATTCCGGCAAGCGCGCCGCCGGAGGATTTCACCGCGCTCATTTGCCGCGCAGTCACCCGCGGGCGAAGCAAACTGACGCGTCGGAGACAGAAAAACAGCGCGAAACCGCGGCGGTCAACGGACAGTTGACCGCTTTTTTCTTTTTCGGCTTTACAAATGCGCGCGCGTATGTTACAATAAAAGCACTGAGGAGAGAACAAAATGAAAGCGATCGGAAAAGATTTGAAAGAAGCCCGCCTGAAAAAGGGGCTGACGGGAGAACAGCTCGCGGAGCTTTTATCTGTCACCGAGCAGACCGTCTCCCAATGGGAGGCGGACGAGAGTTTTCCCGACATTGAAGCCCTGATCAAACTGAGCGATATTCTGGACTTGGATCTCGACGAGCTGCTGAAAGAAAATTCCGCGGATACGATAACCGATTTTGCCGCCCGTCCGCAGGAAGAACCGCAGACGGAATACGAAGCGCCGCCAGCGGTCTATGCGCCCGAGCCGGAATCGGTCGAGGTGATTGCAGAGCGTTCCAAAGGGATACAAATGCTTCTCCTCGTCTCGCTCATTTTTATTTTTTTGCTTATCGCTTTTCTGATTTACGGTATTTGTTTTGCGCCTCGAAAGGCAGAACTGAAAAATCTGGATTTCCTGTATATTATCTTGCTGATCACAGCGATCGGCGCGATGATTTTCAGCTACGTAAAACATAAAAATACGCCAAAGAACGCGATTATCCGCTGCGGAGACGAGCTGCGCGTCTATTATGGCAAGCACTTCCGTCAGGTGCCGCTAAATGAAATCGACTACATCCGCGAGTTCCACCCGCGCAGTGATTATTTTCTGCATTACGGTGCACTGCATATCGTATTAAAAAACGGGGAAAAATTAAAGACAGTTACGCTCAAGGGCGATATCGCCGAAATCCGCACGAGAATTTTGGAGGCAAAACACCTCTTCGAGCAAGCGGACGGCGGCGACGCTTATGGAGCCCCGGAACAAGAATATGAGGAATATGATGAATCGGACGAATATGCGGAGGACGGCGAGTCTGAAGAATATTCGGAAAATAACGAAAATAAGGAGTAAGATATGAACGACAAAGCAATGTTTAAAATCGGTTACGGACTCTATATCCTGACCGCAAGCGAAAACGGCAGGGACAACGGCTGCATCGTCAACACCCTGGTCCAGGTCACTTCTTCGCCCAACCGCGTGACGATCGCCGTCAACAAGGCGAACTACACGGCGGAGATGATCTCCCGCACCAAGGCGTTCAACGTTTCCATGCTGACCGTAACCGCGAAGATGGAGACCATCGAGCGGTTCGGCTTCCAATCGGGCAGGACTGCTGATAAATTTGAAAACTTCCCCTTTGCGCGCGCGGCGAACGGCATCCCTTACGTCCGCAGGGAATGCAACGCCTACCTCTGCTGCAACGTACTGACCGTGACGGATCTCGGAACGCACCTTTTGTTCCTCGCGGAAGTGGTCGACGGCGACGTCACCGGGGAAGACGAAAGCCTTACTTACGCATATTACCATGCGAACATCAAACCCAAACCGCAGGCGCAGGCGAAAAAGGGCTGGAGATGCACCATCTGCAACTACGTGTATGAGGGGGAAGAACTCCCGCCCGACTTTATCTGCCCCATCTGCAAACACGGTGTGAGCGACTTCGTAAAACTATAAAATCTTTATCATCAGAACAGAACAGAAATCAAAACAAAAAATTGCCGCCCGCGCAATCTGCGCGGGCGGCGTATCTTTATTTTTCGGGCGCCGTCCCGTAGGCTTCATTCGCCGAGATACGCCTTTTTGATCTGATCGTTGCCGGCAAGCTCCGAGGCTTTGCCCGAAAACGCGATCGTGCCCGTCTCGAGCACGTAGGCGCGGTCCGCGATGGAGAGCGCCTTCCTGGCGTTCTGTTCCACCAGCAGAATGGTCGTTCCGCTCTTGTTGATCTCCTGAATGGTCTTGAATATCTCGCTCACGTAGAGAGGCGAGAGCCCCATGCTGGGCTCGTCCAGCAGCAATATTTTGGGGTGAGACATGAGCGCGCGCCCCATCGCCAGCATCTGCTGTTCGCCGCCCGAAAGCGTGCCCGCCTCCTGTCTGGCGCGCTCTTTTAATATGGGGAATTTCGCATAGACCGCGTCCAGGGTCTCCGAAAATTCCTTTTTATCTCTGCGCGTATAGGCCCCCAGCTGAAGATTCTCGTAGACCGTGAGTTCGGCAAACACGCGCCGCCCTTCCGGCACCTCCGCCATGCCCATCTTGACGATCTTCTGCGTGGGCGTGTGCGTGACGTTCTGCCCGTACAGCGTGACCGATCCCCCCTTGATGGGAATCAGCCCGATGACGGACTGCAATATCGTGGTCTTGCCGGCACCGTTCGCCCCGATCAGGGCGATGATTTCCCCTTCCCCGACTTCAAACGAGACGCCCTTGATCGCGCGGATGAGACCGTAATTGACTTCCAGATCCCTGACTTCCAGTATCGCCATATTTCCTCCTAATCGCCGAGGTACGCCCGCACGACGGCGGGATCGTTCAGCACGTCCGATACGGCGCCGGACGCCAGCGTCGTCCCGAAATTGAGGACGGTGAGCTCCTCGCAGATGCCCGCCACCAGGCGCATATCGTGCTCGATCAGCAAAATCGTCATATCGAAATTGTCCCGCACGAAGCGGATGGTCTGCATGAGCTCCTCCGTCTCCTGCGGATTCATGCCCGCGGCCGGTTCGTCCAGCAGCAGAACTTTCGGCTCCGTCGCGAGTGCGCGGGCGATTTCGAGCTTCCGCTGTTTGCCGTAGGGAAGATTGCTCGCCAGCCGGTTGCGCTCCTTTTCGAGATCGAACACGCGGAGGATTTCCTTCGCGCGGTCCCGCATTGCCTTTTCCGCCCGCGCGTGCCGCGGCAGGCGGAGTATGCTCTCCATAAAATTGCAGCGGTACGCGGGCAGATTGTGGAGCCCGACGAGCACGTTGCGGATGACGCTCATGTTGTTGAACAGCCGGATGTTCTGAAAGGTGCGCGCCAGGCCCTTGCGGTTGATGACGATGGGCGACAGCCCGGCGATGCTCTCGCCGTCCAGCACGATTTCCCCCTCGGTGGGCTTGTAAACGCCCGTCAGCATATTGAACACGGTGGTCTTGCCCGCGCCGTTCGGGCCGATCAGCCCGTAAATCTGATTTTTTCTGATTTGAAGGTTGAAGCCGTCTACCGCCTTCAGGCCGCCGAACGAAATGCCGAGGTTTTTCGCCTGTAAAATCACTTCCGCCATGCTACTTTTCCTCCGTTCGTTCTTTGATTCCCTCGGCCTCTTCCCCATCGTGCCTGAGATCGACGGATAAAATCGCGTCCATATCCACTTTCGTGGGAATGTCGCTCCAGTCCGCCGGGTGATCGACGATCTCCGCCTCCTCTTCCTCCGGGCTCTTTTTCCTGAATTTCCGCACGAGCTTCTGAACCTGCGCCGAGAGGAAGGTGCCGAGGGTGCGGAAATTGAACCGGTCGCGGAACTTCTTTAAAGAAGGCGCGTTGTTTACGATGACGATGAAGATGAGCACCAGCGCGTAGATGATGTTGCGGAACGCCGTCATGTTGCCCGTAAAGAGATTGTTGAATTTAAAGTTGATATAGGCGAGCAGCGCCGCCGCGACGATGCTGCCGTTCAGGCTTCCCATGCCGCCCAGCACCACCATCACCAGGATCTCGATGGAATAGTTATAGGAGAAAAAACTGCTAGACACCGGCGTGACGCCCTGCGCGTACAATACGCCGGCCATCCCCGCGAAAAACGCCGCCACCACGAACGCCAGGAGCTTGTAGAACGTGACGTTGATGCCCGAAGCGCGCGCCGCGATCTCGCTGTCGCGGATCGCCGTGATCGCCCGCCCGTGCTTGCTCCGCACGAGGTTCTGTATGACCAGAAGTCCCAGGAGCAGCACGACGAAGGAGATGATGAAGAGCGCGTTGGTATACGTCTCCGTCTGCAGGCCCAGGGGGCCGCCCAGCGCGTCGATATTCTGGAACACCGTCCGCACGATCTCGCCGAACGCCAGGGTGACGATGGCGAGATAATCCCCCTTCAGCCTGAGCGCCGGAAGCCCGATGACGAAGCCGAACACCGCCGCGGCAATGCCGCCGATGACGAGGGACAAAATTACCACGACCACGGGAACGGGAATCACCTGATGCAGCAGATTGGAACAATATCCGCCGATATATGCGCCCACGCACATAAACCCCGCATGCCCCAAAGACAGCTCGCCCAAAAAACCGACCACGAGATTGAGGGAAACCGCCAAAAGAATGCTGTATGCGATCTGATGGAACATCTTGGTGTAAGAGGTCTTCAGGTTGCCCGTATAATAGAGGATCACCAGCACCGCGAGAACGGCTCCGATGACGACGTAACTCATGTAATTTTTGGGTTTTAATTTAAATTTCTTCGCTTTCGCCGTCATATCACACCTTCTCCCTGCGTTTTACGCCCAAAAGCCCGGTCGGCTTGATCAAGAGAATGAGGATCAGGAGCCCGAACTCGATCGCCGTGGTAAAGGGCGCGAGCACGGGAACGCTCTCGCAGATTTTCTCGACAATGCCGAGCAGGATTCCTCCCAGCATCGCGCCGGGAATGGAGCCGATCCCCCCGATGACCGCGGCGGTAAACGCCTTGATCCCCGGGAGCGCGCCCGTAGAGGGCGTGACGGTGGGAATCTGCATCAGATAGAAACTCCCCGCCACCGCCGCGAGCGCAGAGCCGATGATAAAGGTGAGCGAGATCAGGGCGTTCGCGTTGACGCCCATCAGCTGCGCGGCGCCGCGGTCTTCGGAGAGCGCGAGCATCGCCCGCCCGGTGCGCGTCCGCTTGATAAATACGGTGAGCCCCGCCATCAGCAGCGCGCCGACGACGAGCGTCACGACCGTGGAATAGGAGATTGTGATCCCCCCGACCTGAAACCAGGTCTTTCCTCCGAAACGGATTGCAATGTCCACGTTTTCGGGAGCGGAGCCGAACGCCACCTGCGCGACGCCCTGCAGGAGATAGCTGACGCCGATCGCGGTGATCAAAACGGCGAGCGGCGACGCGCCCCTGAGCGGCTTATATGCGCACTTTTCCACCGCGAACCCGAGCGCGCAGCAGACGACGACCGCGAACAGCATGGCGACGAGCGGCATATTCCACCAGCCGAGAAAGACGAACACCGAATACGCCCCGACCATGATGATGTCTCCGTGGGCGAAGTTCAGCATCTTGGCGATCCCGTACACCATGGTATAGCCCAGCGCGATGAGCGCATAGATGCTGCCCAGGCTCAGGCCGTTGATGAGGGTACTGACAAACTCCATAATTTCTCCTCTTTATGAAAATAAGTTTTTCTCATCGAAAAACTTACTTTCCGTATCCGAAGCGTCTCCGCCCGGCTAAAATCTGTCCGTTCTGTTCTCAGGTGAGCGCCACGATGACGGGCTCTTTGTCCGGCGCGCCGGAAGCGTCCCACGTCATGGTCCCCGTCGTCCCGGTAAACACAAACCCCTCGCCGCTGATCGTCGATTTCAGGATCTCGCACAGATCGCTGACCGAAATCGTAGCGTCTGTCACGTTCGCCTCTTTCATCGCCTCGTAAAGGACGTAAACCGCGTCGTATGCGTCCGCCGCAAACTGATCGGGCGTCTCGTTGTATTTCGCCTTGTAGTCATCCACGAACTTCTTCGTCTTTTCGTCCGTCGCCGCGGCGTCAAAAGCGGTCATGTAGGAGATCTCCCCTTCCACGGTGTCGATAAAGCCGTTCTGTTCGATCAGCGCCTTCAGCCCGTCCAGGCCGTCGCACCCGAAGAAGTCGGGCTGCCAGCCCTGCGTCGTCACCGCGTTGCGGATGATGAGGTTCGCCTCCGTATAGTAAATGGGGAGGTAAACGACCTCGCAGCCGGCGTTTTTCAGATTGGTCACCTGCTGATTGAAGTCCACTGCGCCTTCCAAAAAGGAGGCCTCCGTCAGCGTGACGTTTTCGTATTTCTGGATCTCAGCCTTGAAGCTGTCGAAAATGCCCTTGGAATACGTATCGCTCGAATCGTAGATCGCGCCGATTTTGGTGTATTTCTCCGCGAGCGTCTCCGCGGAAATCCGCCCCTGATCGGGGTCGTCAAAACAGATGCGGTAGGCGTTGTCTTCCTTGATGACTTCCGCCGCGGAGGCCGAAGGCGTGATAAAGAAGAGATTATCCTTTTTCGCCTCGTTCGCAAACGCGAGGCAGGAAGCGGAAGTGACCGATCCCAGGCTGACCTGCATGCCCGCCTCGATCAAAGAGGTGTAGGCGTTTGCCGCCGGCGTAGCCTGCGCCTGATCGTCGCGCATGTCAAAATAGAACGTGTAGCCGTTGAGCCCGCCCGCGGCGTTGATCTCCTCCACCGCAACGGTAGCGCCCCGCTGCACCGAGATGCCGTAGCTGGCCTCGCCGCCCGTCAGCGGGCCGGTCGCGCCGATAAAGATCATCGTGTCGGGATCATAGCTGCCGCCGCCGCACGCAAGAAGGGAGGCGGAAGCGATCGCGATCGCACAAAATACACAAAACAACCTGATGACTCTTTTCATTCCTCTGAAACCTCCGATTTTTTTCTATCGACAATAATTGGCAAAAAAGTTCACGGCTTTTTTGCATGATTATGCAGATGACGGCGCAGCCGGATAAAGATAAATTTTGACTATTTTAATACAATTTCAATAAATAGTCAATCGTTTGAAGGGGATATTTGAAAACTTTTCAAAAATTTTTTCACAGGCTGCGGAGGCGAAAAATTTGAAAAAATCCGCGATAAATCCCGAAAATTCTGTGCTCTTTTCGGTTTTCGGCAAAAATATGTGAAAAAACTGTGGCTTTTTGCCGCTTTTTGAAAGCAAACTCACAAAACCACAGTTCAGGCGATAATAATTTATACAATTTTTAAAACATCAGAAACGCCGATTTTTTCTGTTTTTACCCTGAAATTTCGCAGAGCTCCCGGATGACGGAGATATTGTCCTTTCCCAGCCGGTACCCCGCTTCGATCGCTTCCGGCATCCCCTCGAAGCGGTACTGCGACATACTCCCCAGATCGGGCGCAAGGTACAGATCGGGCTTCAATTCCTTCAGCTTGCTCTGCGTGGCAGTCCCGTCGTAGAGGTCGATGGTGCGGAACAGCACGGAAAAGATATTGGAAAGCCGCTTTTCCTCGCGGATTTCCCCCAGGACGTCCACCGTGACGACGGCTTCCGCGCCCAGCGCGCGGCACTCGTCGATGGGAAGGCGGCTGATGAGCCCGCCGTCCACGTACATCACGCCGTCGATCTCCGTCGGGCGGAAGATTCCCGGAATGGACGAGCTTGCCGCGACGCACTCGAACGCGAGCTCGTCCCCCGCAAACACCTTGGGCGTTCCCTTCAGGATATCCACCGCAGTGCAGCAAAAGGGGATCTTCATTTCCGAAATGCGGATCGTACCGAGGAGCTCCCGCAGCTTTTCCTTCATTTTGACGGCTTTTAAAAGCCCCAGCTTTTTCAGCGGGTTGGCAGACAGGTCGATGAGATCGGAGGGCTTGATCTTATCGACCTCCCCGATCATTTTTTCAACGGAAATCCCCGCCGCGTAACACGCGCCGACCACCGACCCCATCGAGGTGCCGGAGATGCACGCAATGGGAATTTCCTCCTCCTCGAGGGCTTTCAGAAAGCCGATATGCGCGACGCCGCGGCTGCCGCCCGCCCCGAGGGCAAGTCCCAGTTTTTTCATAGTACCTCCAGACAGATTCCCCGGCGTTTCAGCCAGGACAGCGCGAGAGGGATCCAGGTCGCGGCGCGCGGATCGATGTACGCGGGCATTCCCGGGACCGCAGTCTCTTCGTCCGCAGTCGCCAGACCGTGCGGACCGTCCTGATAGATGTGAAGTTCATAGTCCACGCCCGCGGCGGCGAGCGCCGAGGCAAAGAGCAAAGAGTTCTGCGCGGGAACCGCGCCGTCCTTCGCCGTTGTCCACAGAAAAGAGGGAACGGTATCCCTGCTGACGCGGCGTTCGAGGGAGAACGCCCCGTTCCCCCTCACCTTTCCGGTGAGGTTGCGGATAGATTCTCCGTCCGAGCGAATGCCCGCCGTGATCACGGGATAGCCGAGAATGCAGGCGTTCGGCTTTCCGTCCCTTTCGCCGACGTACGCAGCGACTTCGGGCGCGTCCGCCATCGTGGCCAGCATGCCGACCAGGTGCCCGCCGGCGGAAAAGCCGCAGGCGGCGATCCGATCCGGTATCACCTTGAGTTCTTCCGCGTTTTTGCGGATATAATCCACCGCCAGAACCGCCTCCGCAAGCTGCGCGGGATGGCGCACGGGCGCGACCGAATAGCGCAGCACGAACGCCTGAAACCCGGCGGCGAAAAAGCGGAAGGCGATCGCCTCCGCTTCGCGGTCCGAACACATCGCGTATCCGCCGCCCGGACAGATCAGAATCGCGGGGCGGCGCCGGTTTTCGCAAAATTCGGGAGAATTTTCCCACGCGTAGACAAAGAGCTCTGCCCGCGCGCCCCTCTTTTTCCGGATCGAATAGAACTCATACAGATCGATTTTCCGAAAAATCATATTTCCTCCGTACGAAAAAAACTGCCGATCCGGCAGTTTTATCTTTTGCTTAACCTTCCGCCTTTTCGGCTTTTTCCGCTTTTTCGGTGACGACCGCATCTGCCGGAACGGGAGTCGCATCGTCGATCTTGACGGCGGAAATTGCCTTCTTCTTGGTTCCGAATTCGATTTCGCCCTCGAAACCGTTTTCCTTCATCGGGCAATGCTTTACGTTGATGAAATGATTTTTGAACTTCGTCAGATAATTGCCCCAGAAGCGAATTTTTTTATTGTCCGTATTGCCGTTGATTTCACAGCCGTACTTTCCGAAATACATGACGCCGGTCACGTTCTTTCCGACCTCTTTAAAATCGATGATGCCTTTCTTCGTTCCCAGCTTCCCTTTGATCGTATATTCATATTTGCCTGCGGGTATCATAGTCGTCCTCCTAAATCATTGCAAAGATTCTTATTTTATTTATAGCACAATTTGCGTTAATTGTCAACATTTTATTGAATTTTTACGAAAGAAATGATAAAATAAAAGAAAAATTCCCCGCGGAGGTCGCAATGCACTATCACATCAGCACAGGTCTTATTTTACAGGAATTCCCCAAGGGGAGCGAGTGCCCCGTCTGCGAGATCAGAGCGATCGTCGAAAAACAGATCGTGGATCAGTTTCTGAACGAAGCCGTCATGGTGGACAATTACCGCGACAAGGTCAACAAGCGCGGCTTCTGCGCGCACCATTACGACATGCTTTTAGCGGGCATCTCGAAGCTGGGCGTCGCGCTGCAGGCGATCACACGAATGAAGGCGCTCGCCGGGAACGTGACCGTACCCAAAAACGCGAAAGACGCCGCCAGGCAGGCGGACGCCATCGACAAAGCGGGAGAAACCTGCCTGATCTGCGACCTCATCGATTTCAACATGCAGCGCTATTACAAGACGATTGCGCAGATGTACGGCAATGAAAGGGAATTCCCCGCCATGCTCGCGGGGACAAAGGGGTTCTGCTTCCACCATTATGCGGAACTTCTGCGCAACGCCAAAGAAGCGGGCGGCAAAGTGAAAGACTATATCCGGGCGCTCGCAGAGACGGAGGAGAAAAATCTCTCGCGCATGAACGGGGAATTGCAGTGGTTCTGCGACAAGCACGACTATCGTAACCGCGAGAAGCCCCTGGGTGCCTCCGCAGACGCGCTCCCCCGCTCCCGCACCAAATTTTACGGCAAAAAAACCATATAACCGAAAGGAGGAATCAACATGAAAGCGGCAATTTACGGCGCGGGCTCCCTGGGCACGGTCCTGGGCGCCTATATCGCCAAAGCGGGGTACCAAATCGACCTCATCAACCGCAACGCCGCGCACGTCGCGGCGCTGAAGGAGAGCGGCGCGCATATCGTGGGCAAAGTCGAGATGACGGTGCCCGTCCGCGCGCTTTTACCCGAAGAGATGACGGAGACGTACGATCTCATCTTTCTCATGACCAAACAGCTGGACAACGAGGCGGTCGTCCGCTCGCTCCTCCCGCACCTGGAAAAAGAGGGAGCGATCGTGACGATGCAGAACGGCATGCCCGAGCTGTCCGTCTCCGAAGTCGTGGGGGAAGCGCGCACTTACGGCTGCACGGTGGGTTGGGGCGCCACCCTGCTCGGGCCGGGCGTCAGCGAGCTCACTTCCGAACCGGACAGCCTCACCTTCGCCATCGGCAGTACTGACGGACATCGGGACGATAAATTCGACTATGCGATCGAACTGCTCCGCACCATGGGAACGGTGGAGATCGAGAAAAACTTTTTGGGCGCGCGCTGGTCCAAACTGCTGATCAACAGCGCGTTCAGCGGGCTTTCCGCCGCGCTCGGCTGTACGTTCGGGGAAGTTTCGGACAACAAAAAGAGCCGCCTCATCGCCCAGCGCATCATCAAAGAGTGCATCGACGTGGCGAAGGCGGCGCAGATCAGAATCGAGCCCATACAGGGAAAGGACGTCGTGAAACTTCTGGATTACAAGGGCGCGTTCAAACGGAAGATTTCCTTTTTCATCATCCCGATCGCCATGAAAAAGCACCGCATGTTAAAGGCGAGCATGCTGCAGGACCTCGAAAAGGGCAAGCGCTGCGAAATCGAGGCGATCAACGGCGTCGTCTCCCGCTACGGGAAAAAATACGGCGTTCCCACGCCCTGCAACGACAAGGTAATCGAAGTCGTGCGCGCGATCGAAGCGGGCGAAAAAAAGCCCTCCTTTGACAACCTCCCCTGTTTTTTCGCATAAGCCATGAATCGTTACGAAGGACATTACCGCTCCCCGCTTGGTTCCATAACGCTGGCGAGCGACGGGACCGCGCTGACGGGGCTGTGGTTTGAAGGACAGAAGTATTACGGCGGAGAAGAGACCGCGCAAAGAGAAGAGGCGCTCCCCGTCTTTCTCGAAACGAGGCGTTGGCTGGATCTCTATTTTGAGGGCAGGGAGCCGGATTTTCTTCCCCCCGTTTCCCTGAGCGGCTCGCCCTTTCAGCAGGCGGTTTGGGCGATATTGAAGGAAATCCCCTACGGACAAACGGTCACGTACGGCGATATCGCGCTCCGCCTCCGGTCCGCCGGAAGAAAGGCCTCCGCGCAGGCGGTCGGCGGGGCGGTGGGCCGCAACCCCGTCTCCGTCATCGTCCCCTGTCACAGGGTGCTGGGGCAGGGCGGCAACCTCACCGGCTACGCGGGCGGCGTTGCCCAAAAGATCGCGCTTCTGCGGCTGGAAGGCGCGGACGTATCCCGCCTGAAAACGCCTGAAAAGGGAACGGCGCTGTGACGCGCCGCCTCTTTCAGCTGAAAAAAGCCCCGCGTTCGGCGGGGCTTTTTTTACTGTCCGCCGCGGCGGCCCTGTCAGAAACTGCCGGACACGGTTTTATTGCCTGCGATTTTGCATGATTGTTTTATTTGAGGATGAAAACAGCCCCGCCGAACGCGGGGCTGTCGTTATGAAACTCTACTGAACGGTGACGGCAACTTCTGATTTCCAGATGAGGATGTTGCCCGATTCGTCTTTGACTGCCGCTTTGGAGGCGTCCTGTACAACCCCGTTCATCTTGACGGTGCATCCCTGAACCGCGATACCGGACAGCGCAATGGTCACGTCGTCAGCATGCGCATAACCGCAGACCAGTCCGGCGCCCCAGCCTGTGGAGCCGGGCTTGTCGAGGGATACGTTCCGAATCGTGCAGTCGCTCACTTCGACGTCCGTTCCGCCCGCAGACCAGGCGAAAATACCGCCGACCGCACAGAAATTCGCTGTCAGTTCAATCGTTCCTTCCGTTTTTCCGACCGTGCAGTTTTTGATCGTCAGCTGATCGTTGACGGCTTTCCCGGCATTTCCCACATAGGCGACGATGCCGCCGACATAGGAGTATGCTTCAAAGTCGGAGGTTCTGCCGCTCGTCGAGGAAGTCACCGCCAAAGACGTGATATTCGCAGTGACGCTGCAGTTTTCGATCGTTCCCGCGAGCGCGGAGCCGACGATCCCTCCCACGCGGTTGTACTGCACGATATCCCCCGTCACTGCGCAGTTGCGGATGGTTCCGCCGTTCAGGCAGCCCACGATCCCGCCGAAGTAGGTATACTCGCTGTCCGGCATGGCGTGCGTGGTTTCGGTATCGCTGTATTCTATGGTGAGGTTTTCGATCAGTCCGCCCTCTCCCAGATAATCAAAGAGCCCCACGCCGTATTTTGATTTCTGAACGCCCTGTTCGGGGTCATAGTAATCGATGTAAAGGCAGCCGTTGCCGTCCTTTCCGTGCACGGGGGTGATATCGATCCCTTTGAGCGTGGCGCCGTTGCCGTCGATCGTCCCCTCGAACTTGACGATGGGCGTCTTGATGGGAGAATCCGTAAAGTCATAGGTCGCGTTTTCCGCCAGCGTAATCTTTCCGCCGTCAAACGTCTCGCCCGAAAGCGCGCCGATGCGGATGATATCCGCGAGTTTTTCCTTGCCGGCCTCGTCCGCGGTGAGCGTGACGCCCGCGTCCACCTCCGCGACGATGGTCTCGTCTCCCAGCGTCCAGCCGTCAAAGAGATTGTACCTTCTCGTGTCGTTCGCAAAGAAATCCTCCCCCGCGCCCGCGTATTCGGTGGGATAGACGACCTCCTGCGTCTCCCGCGAGCCCTTCACCAGCAAAATGCAGTTGAGCTCCGCATCCCAGTAAAAATTATGGCCGGCGGAAATGGGATGATAGCTTTCGGCGTTGTACCCTGCCGCCGCCAGCACGGCGCGCGCTTCGCCGAGATTGGAGGGCTTTCCGTTGATCGCCTCGTCCGCCATCAGCGCCGTATTCATGCTCCTGACCGCCTGCTCGTCCGCAGAGAGATTCGCTTTCTGAATCAGACTAGAAAACGTGGGGATCAGCACCGCCGCCAAAATCGCGATCACCGCGATGACGATTACCAGCTCCACAATGGTAAAGCCCTTTCTGTTTCTCTTCATGGTTCCTCTCCTTTTTCATTTAGGCCCCCTCTTTTTGTTTGCCGAAAAGTAAATTCGGCAAACAAAAATGGGTATACCCATTTTTGTTTGCCGAAAAGTAAATTCGGCAAACAAAAATGGGTATACCCATTGATTTCGTTACCTTTATCTTATCACAAAAAAGAACAAATGACAAGAACTTTTTTTATTTTTTTCGCCAAAATGCGCATTTTTCGCCTTTTCTTCCCTTGCAAAGGCATTTTTACCTGCCCGTGCGGTCAGCGGCTTTTCAGATAGCCGATTCTTCGCTCCATAAAGTCCCGATAAAACGCGACGTTGTCCTCGTACGTATTCAGGTGCGCGAGGGCGTTTTCGGGAAAGTCGTGCCGCGTGATCTCCCACCGCGTAAAATTGTGGTCGAACGCCTTGCGACAGCGCGCGGAGGCCGCATCGATCAGGGTAAGAATCCGGTCGTATGCGCTGTCCAATTCCCTTAGGCGCGCGTCGAACGCCTGCCTGTAGGCGGAAATCGCATACAGCCCCGAAAACCACTGGTTATTGGCGTAAAAGGTATCCGGCTGAAACCCCTCGACAAAGCCGGCGGAAAGTTCAAAGTCCCACAGCGGGCCGAATTTCAGCTTTTCTCCTTTGTCCTTGTAAAAGAACAGGTTGCTGAACCGGTCGATCTCCCAGTTCAGGAAGACCTGGTCGGGGATGAAAAAATCCACCATGGAAGGGATATCGCACAGCTTCGTCAGGGTGTTCCAATCCCCCGCCCGGACGGCGGCGAATACGCGCGTCATGTAATCTTTGATATATTCCCGCTGCGCCGCAAACGCTTCCATCGCATCGTCATATTCCGCCTGCGTACCGAAATCCTCCCGCGCGGGGCGCTCGGGAGACTTGATGTTGTACGGATATGCATCGCCCTCGATATAGAAATAATCCACGTTTTCGGTCAGCGTCGGATCGGACGGCGCGTACTGATCGCGCTCGATAAAATACCCCGTGTCGACTTCGAGAGAGCCCTCTTCGACGTCTACGCGGTTCTCGTTCACCTGGTTCTGTTCGCACAGGAGATACACGCCGTTATAGGCGCCGTTCAGATAGAGCTCCACGTATTCCGCGCTGCTCGTCCACTCGATCCCCTCCAAATTGCGCGCAAAATCCAAGGCGATATAATCGCGCATCAGCGTCTTGTCGTTGTAGGAGGGAATGAGCGTCCAGCTCTTCGCGGCGTAATCGGATAGCATCGCCCGCTTTTTGCCGAACTTGATCCGATACCCCTTTTTGGGGTTGGTCCAGGTAAAATTCCCCCGCCCGCGCACCCCCGCGGAGACGTCGTAAAAACAATATTCGTCCGCGGCGTTGTACAGGCAGATCTCCGCGTCGAGGTAATCTTCCTTGCTCTCGATCTCTTTGCCGCCCGTATCCACCATGACGATGGGAACGCCGTAGCCCTCCATCCACCGCGGTTCGGCGGTGAGATCGCAGGGCGCTTTTCCTTCAAAATAATCCTCGGTAAGCCGCTCATCCGTCCCGGAAACATACCAGCCGGTGAATGCCCTGTCCCCGTCCTTCGGGTTTGCGGGGAAGGTAAAACGCCCGTCTTCCGCCACCGGCATCCGCGCGTATTCCGCCCCGTTCAACGTGAATACGAGATAAGCCGCCGGCGCGGGAGGTTCCGGGTCGGCAGGAGTCTCCGGATCCGCAGGTTCGGCCGGCGTTTCGGATTCTCCCGGCGTTTCCGGGACGCGGCCCTCCGAAGGCAGACAGCAGGCAAACAGCAGCGCGGCGCAGAGTAAAATACACCAAAATTTCTTCATGTTCTGTCTTCCCCGCAAAAAAAAGGCCGCGCGCGGCGGCCGTTTTTTTATTTCAGCAGGAGCGCGGCGCCGCTGACAACGCCGCCGATCGCGGTCAGATAACCGCCCGCCCCGACCGTCCATGTATATTTGAGAAAGTCTCCGCCGTTAAGTTCTGCGAACTGCCCCACATAGGTGAAGCCGAAGATGATTGCCAGAACGGCGAGCGCGATGGTCAGCGCCGCGAGCAGGATCTTTGCCAAAAAGCCGATTTTGACCGCGCCGAACGCCTTGAGTGCCGTGACCGCCGCGGAGAGAACCGCAAAGACGCCCGCCGCAATCGCGATGACCTGCACCAGCCACAGGGGAAAATCCGTTTCGGCGGAAAGGTCGCCGAAAAGCCCGTACTCCATAGACTTTTCAAGGCCCATAAAGCCGCTGCTTAACGTGCCCTTGAACCAGCTGAGAAAGATTCCCGTGACGGCGACGATCGCGCCGGCGACGGCCGCAACCAGCAGAATGATTCCGATCAGACTCAATTTCTTTTTTCTTTTACCCATAATACCCTCCTGAAAAAATGCGGCGCAAACGTCCGCTTGCTTTCATTATAGCAGAGGCCCGCGCGGTTGTCAATCCCCGGCGGAAAACTTTTTCCCGTTATATGAAACAGGCGTTTTGAATCGCTTTCAGGGTTTTCTCTTACAATTTATCCCGTTCAGACCTTTTTACATGGCCCGATACGTTCCGGCCGCTCTTTACAGACCGGCAAGAGATAAGGGAAAAAACGGCAAAACGAGAAAAAGAGCGGGCGATGTTTCTGACCGACGTCTGCCCCTCTTTTTACTCAGCCTTCTCGCCAAACAAGAAGACAGCTGTTGTAATTATAAAATAAAACATCTCCTATCATTTTTTCTTTTTCATAATACGGATCATATGCAAACCAATTATGACCCCACTCTGCAATAACGCAATTTTGATAAGTACCGTAATAGACTTTTAAAAAAACAGATTTTAACGGAGCTTTCCAATCCTTCAGTATTGTTAACTGATATGTTTTCTTCATTTTTTTGATTGTTTGGTTATCCAATTGATTCGGGTCAATCGGTTCAGGAATAAAAGTATCATCCGGTTCGAGATCCGGCGCACTGTATGAGTTGTAATAATATGCGATATTTTTCAAATCTTCCTGCGTCAGCCAACCGTTATCGTACGCCTCATCCAACGAATAAAACGCGCCGGGGGCATTGCATCCCGTGCACAGCGCTGAAAACAATAAGACAAGCACCAATCCCAAAATAAATTTTTTCATCTCTTCCCTCCTGATTTTTCTATCCAAAACGCGCGGTTATGATGCCGCATACCATTTACATCCCCGCAAACGCGGCCGCCATGGTGCGCTTGCAATGCCGCTCTCTTTTTCGTTCGCATTGCGAACGAAAAAGGCGTATACGCCTTACGGCAGAAAACCGTTTGTTCCTCCCACACTTTTACTCCTGTTTTTCTGTATTTTATCACATCTTTTTTCTCTTTGCAACCTTTTTTTAAAATTAAGTCGTTTTTTCGTAAATATAAACAATTTTTTATCGATCAAAAGCGCTGTTCCGCTTCAAGCGGAACAGCGCTTTTTCTGTTGCCGAAAGTCATTTTCATCACTGTTCGCCGCGGGGCCCCGAAGGAGCGGAACATTTTTCCGTCTCTTACGCAAAAAAATTTATTCCCCGTCGCAGTCGTCAAATGATTCGTTATGTACCGCGAGGATTCCGTCCAGCCGGGACAGCACCGCGTCTCTGCCGTAAGCGGTTTCGGCGGACGTCGCAATGATGTCTCCCACCCCCACCTTGACGCGCGCGGCGATCTCCGCCGTCCGCGGCTTTACCTTGCTCTTCCCCAGCTTGTCCGCCTTGGTGCAGACGATGGAAAATGGAAGCGCGTAGTGATACAGATAGGCGATCATCTGGAGGTCCTCCGCCGTGGGATCGTGCCGGATATCCAGGAGGGAAAACACGTGCGCGATCTCTGTCCGCTCGAAAAAGCGCTCCATCAGCCTTCCCCAGCGCCGCTGCTCTTCCTTCGACACCCGCGCGAAGCCGTATCCCGGCAGATCCGCCAGAATAAACGGGCCGAAATCAAAGTAATTGACGAGGCGGGTGCGCCCCGGCGTATTGGAGGTCTTTGCGAGCTTTTTGCGGTTTGCCAGCATGTTGATGAACGAGCTCTTGCCGACGTTGGATTTCCCCGCTACCGCCACAATCGGGCGGTCTGACTTTAAAAAATTGTTTTCGTGCGCCACCGAAGTGATAAACTGCGCGTCTCTTATGATCATATGTTGCCGATTGCCCTGCTGAAAACCTCTCTTACAGTCTCAACGGGATAAAAATTGATTTCTTTTCTGATTTCCGCAGGAATCTCCTCCACGTCCTTGCGGTTCCCCGCGGGGATGATCACGTCGCGGATGCCGATGCGGCGGGCGGCGAGCGCCTTTTCCTTTAAACCGCCGATGGGAAGCACCTTGCCGCGCAGGGTGATTTCCCCCGTCATGGCGATGCTCCGCTTCACCGGACGGGAAGTAAACGCCGACAAAATGGCGGTCGCCATCGTGATCCCCGCGCTGGGGCCGTCCTTCGGCGTGGCGCCCTCCGGCACGTGAATGTGAATGTCGTTCTTTTCAAACGCGTCCGCCTCGATGCCGTATTCGTCCGCATGGGCGCGGATATAGCTGATCGCCGCGCGGGCGGATTCCTTCATGACGTCGCCCAGCTTGCCCGTCAGCAGGATCTCGCCCTTCCCGCGCATCAGGCTGACCTCGATGGTCAGCGTGGTGCCGCCGAACGCCGTCCACGCGAGCCCCGTAGCCGCCCCCACCTCGTCCGCGTTCCGCTCCTCGTCGGGCAGGAACTTGCGGATGCCGAGATAGGCGGGGACCGCTTTCCGGTCCACAATCTTCTGCGGCGTATCCGGGTCTTCGGCGACGAAGGTCGCCGCCTTGCGCACGACCGAGCCGATCTCGCGCTCCAGATTTCTCACGCCCGCTTCCATCGTGTAGCCGCGGACGATCTCGACGATGCCGTCGTCCGTAAACGCGATCTTTTCCTCCGTGATGCCGTTCGCCGCGATCTGCTTGGGAATCAGATAGCGCTTGGCGATCTGCACCTTCTCCTCCTCCGTGTAGCCGTTGATCTCGATGATCTCCATGCGGTCGAGCAGCGGATAGGGAATGGTATCCAGCGAATTCGCCGTCGTGATAAACATCACTTTGGAGAGATCGTAGGGGATTTCCATAAACCGGTCGCGGAACGTGGAATTCTGTTCGGGATCCAGCACCTCCAACAGCGCGGAAGCGGGATCGCCGTGGATATCCGAAGAGAGCTTATCCACCTCGTCCAGCAAAAACACCGGGTTCGAGGAACCCGCGTTTTTCAGCCCGAAAATGATGCGGCCGGGCATGGCGCCCACGTACGTTCTCCGATGGCCGCGGATCTCCGCCTCGTCGCGCACGCCGCCCAGGCTCATGCGCACGAATTTTCTGCCCAGCGCGCGGGCGATGGACTTTGCAATAGACGTCTTCCCCACGCCCGGAGGCCCGACGAAACATAAAATAGGGCCTTTCAGCGCCTTGGTCAGATGCAGGACGGCGAGATATTCCACGATGCGCTCCTTCACCTTTTCCAGACCGAAATGGTCGGCGTCCAAAACCGCTTTCGCCTCTTTCAGGCTCTCCGTATCCTCCGTATAGACGCCGAAGGGCAGTTCCTTGATCCAGTCGATGTAATTGAGGATCACCGAATAGTCCGGCGAGGAGGGATTGATTTTATCCAGCCGCGCGATCTCCTTGAGCGCTTTCTCCTCGATTTCCGCGGGGAGGTGTTTCTTTTTGATGTCGTCCGTCAGAGACTGCTTTTCATCCTCGTTGTCGCCGAGCTCGGTGTGAATCGCCTTCAGCTGTTCGCGGAGATAGTATTCTTTCTGGCCCCTGTCGATGGATTTCCGCACTTCGGCGCTGATCTTCTGCTCGATTTTGGCGATCTCCAGTTCGCTCACCATCAGCTTCTCGAACAGCTTGAGCCGGTTCACGGTGTCGCTCTCTTCCAGAAGTTTCTGGCAGTCCGACTCCTTCAGCGTGAGCACGACGACGGCGTTGTCGATAAACTCGTTGGGCGAATTCATCTCCGCAAGCGTGGTGAGAACGTCCTTTCCCATCTTCTTGTCGAAGAGGGAATACTCCCAGAACGCGGCCTTCGCCACGCGGAAATACGCCTCCGCCTCGATTTCGTCCGCCGTCGTATAGGAAAGCTCCTCCACCGTCGCGTCGAAGCGCTCCTTGCTCTTGACGAGCGTGAGAACGCGCGCGCGGGCGACCGCCTGCACGCTCACCTTGACGTTGCCGTTCGGCAGTTTGATGACCTGCCGGATCTTGGCGAGAACGCCCGTCTGATACAGATCGGATTTTTTCGGGTTTTCCACGAGCGCGTTTTTCTGCGCGGCGATAAACACCTTCAGATCCCCGTCGGAAGCCGCCTTGACGGCGTTCAGCGACATCGGCCTGCCGACGTCGAAATTCACAAACGTATTCGGAAAAATCACTTTGCCCCGCAGCGGTATGACCGGATAAACGGGCCTTTCCTCTTTGATCAATTCATTTCCTTCCATCATTCACTTTCCGTTATTAAAGACAATATTTTTTCAGGAGATACTCCACCGGCTTTTCCGCATACGGCGGCGCGATCTCCTCAGCGACCGCCTTCAGTGCGGCGCTGCCGTCTCCGACGGCGACCCCGTGCCCGACGGCGATCAGCGAGAGGTCGTTGGTGGAATCCCCCACCGTCAATATCTCGCTTTCTTCCACGCCGCAGCGCTTCGCCACCGCGCGGACGGTATCCCCCTTCGTGCAGGCGGGAGAGATGATCTCCATCAGGAACTGAAAACCCGAATTGATCACCAGCCGCCCCTGATAGCGCTCGGCGTACGCCGCGATCTGTGCGGGGAGCCTGTCCGGATCGAATCCGGTATTCACCACGCACTTGCCGCCGTACTTTTCGGCGTACTGCTCCATTTTATCTTCCACGCGCCCCGCGCCGACGATCGCCATGACCTTCTGCACGGGCGCCTGATTCTTTGCCAGAAAATCAGAGAGTTTTCCCACCGCGACGCCGCTCACGCCCGAATTTTTCTCGTACGTCTCCGTGAGCGCGTTTCCCGCGGCGTAATACAGAACGTCGCCGACGTTGACGAGCACGGGCTCTCCGTCCTTCTCCAAATCCGTCACTACTTCGAGGGCGAGCGCGGGCGGAATGCCGGAGGAATAGAAGATATCCCCCGTCAGAATATTCGCGGCGATCGCGCCCTGCGCCGCGATCACGTCCCCCGTCAGGCCGTATTTCAGACAAATCGGGCGGATAGACGAGAGCATGCGCCCCGTGCAGACGACAAATCTGCCGCCCTTTCTCTGATATTCCCTGATCGCCGCGACCGTGCTTTCCTCGATGTGATCGGGAGCCGTTCCCAGCGTGCCGTCGAAATCGGCGACAACCATTTTATATTTCATGATTCTCCTCTTTTGAAAAATAAGCGACGATCGCTTCCGCCTGTTTTTTCCCGATGCCGGCCACTTCCGTCAGCTGGGAAACCGAGGCTTTTTCGATCTCGTAAATATCTTTGAACCGCTCCATCAGCGCCATCCGGCGCTTCCTGCCGATCCCCTCGATCCCGTCGAGCACGGAAGAGAGAGAGCGCTTCCCGCGCAGCGTCCGGTGATACGTGATCGCAAAACGGTGGGCCTCGTCGCGCAGTCGCTGCAATACCTGCAGCGCATAGTCGCTGTGATCGAGACGGACGGATTCGCGGGAAAAGAGCGTAAACACCTCTTCTTCGCGCTTGGCGAGGGATACGAGGTCGATTCCCTCCACACCCATTCCGTCGAAGATCTCCTTGACCGAAGAGAGCTGTCCCTTTCCCCCGTCGATCACGATGAGGTCGGGGCGGGGAAAGCGTTCTTCCTCCTCCGTTCCCAGCTTGCCAAGGCGGCGCTTCAGCACTTCCTGCAGACAGGCGAAGTCGTTGGAGCCCTCCACCGTCCGGATCTTAAAGCGGCGGTAGCTGTCCCGCTCGGGTTCGCCGTCCGCAAACACGACCATGGATCCCACCTTGTCCACGCCGCTGATATGGGAGATATCGTAACATTCCATGCGGCGGGGATAGCGGGAAAGCCGGAGCGCCTCCTGCAATCTGCGGCAGGCAAGCACCGTGCGGTCCTCCTTGTGGCGGATCTTATCCACCGTCTTTTCCAGATAGTCGGCGGCGTTTTTCTCCGCCATCTCCGAAAGCTGCTTCCTTACGCCCATTTTCGGGCAAAGGATATTGACTATTTTTCCCGACTTTTCCTTAAAATACTCTTCGAGCAGTGAAAAATCCCCCTCCGCGTTGACGACGATTTCGTCCGGCACCTCCGCGCCCTCCTTATAATAGCGCGCGATGAACTCCGCGAGCGCCTCCGCGCGGTCAAAGGAGGCCTCCTCCATGGAAAAGCTCTTTCCCCCCAGCATCACGCCCTTGCGGATGACGAGAAGATTGACCGCCGAATAGACGTTGTTGGTGACGAAGGAAACGATATCCGCATCCAAAAAGCGATTGATGGCCACCAGGCGCTTTTCCTTCACCTTTTCCAGCATGCCGAGCTTGTCCCGGTAATTGGCGGCCTGTTCGAATTCCTCGTTCGCCGCGGCGTTCAGCATGCGGTCCCGGAGGATTTTCTCTACATTATATTCGTTTCCGTTCAAAAAGTCAATCGCCGCGTCCACCTTTTCCCGATATTCCTGCGCGGTGCACAGCCCCGCACAGGGCGCCATGCAGCGCTTGATGTGATAATTCAGGCAGGGGCGGCGGGGCTTTTCCGGCACGATCGGCGTCGCGCAGGGGCGCAGGGAAAAGGCGAGCGATAAAATTTCCAGCACTTCCCGCACGGAAACGCCTCCCATATAAGGGCCGAAATACCTGCTGCCGTCCCGCCTGATTTTGCGCGTGATGCGGAAAGTCGGAAACGGCTCTTTCAAATTGACGGCGAGATAAGGATAGGTCTTGTCGTCTTTCAGAAGGATGTTATAGCGCGGCTTGTGCTTTTTGATGAGATTGTTTTCCAGCGTGAGCGCGTCGATCTCCGTCGGCGTGATGATATAATCGAAATCCGAAACATGCGAGACCATCGCCATGACCTTATCCGTCTTGACGCCCGTGTAGAAATACTGCTTGACTCTGTTTTTGAGGTTTTTGGCCTTTCCCACGTAGATGACCGTCCCCTCGGCGTTTTTCATGATATAGACGCCCGGATCAGTCGGCAGCATCTTCAGTTTTTCGGTTACGATCTCCGTCATACCTTTATTATAGCGTTAAAAGGGAAATTTTACAAGCGTTTTTCCGTTCAACAATCTGCAAACCGGCTCCGCCCCGCCCCGCAGGAAATCAAACAGGCGCAGAGATTGCGATTGCAATCTGCAAAATTATACGGCAGTATTTCGCATAACGCTTTTTCTATTACGTTCAGCGAATCGCGCCCGCATCCTTTCCGCTTTCTTTATAGGAGCAGCGGTTGTATAAAAAGGACGGGCAAATGATACCCGTCCTTTTATTTTTTAACTGCCCGCATCGGCAATTTCAGTACCCCAGAAATTCCACGCCCTTTAAAAGAACGTCGTTCAGCAATTCGTTCCGCAGCGAATAAAAGATGACTTTCCCCTGGCGGCGGGTCGTCACCGCATTCAGGTTTTTCAGCAGCCGGAGCTGATGGGAGACCGTCGTCTGATTCAGCCGCAGCAGGCGGGACAGATCGGTGACGCACATCTCGCTGATTGCCAGCGCGGAGATCATCCGCAGCCGCGTGTAATCCGCAAAGATCGTAAAAAAGCAGACCAGCTCGTCCAGAATTTCCCCTTCGGGCACGTAATCGTTCACCAGGCTCTGCGTGCGGCGGTCCAGCAACATTTCCTGCATTTTTGTTACCTCCGTGATACAATTCATTCCTGAATCCATTGTAACACATTTCATCACATAAACATATTTCGTAACATGACGCATATTGTATAATAAGCGCTTATTTTGCCGAAAGGAGGACTTGAAATGTCGGACAATCTGGTTCTGATCGCCCTGTTGTTTCTGCTTACGAGCAACAGCACGATCAGCTCGACGCAGCTGTTTCTGCTGCTGGCGCTACTGACGACGACCAATTGCAGCAACTTACTGGGCTGTAATTGCGGGAACACTTCCACGACAAGATAAAGAACACGCCCCGGAGAATGCCTCCGGGGCGTGTTTTTCTGTTCCGTCAGGGCAATGCTTCGTCCGGATCCTGTATCAGGACGGCGACCGGAGAACACTTCCCGCCGTTGCAGTCGCTCTCCGAAACGCTGCAAGCCGCGATTCCCAGCCGGAGATCGGTTTCCGCCCGCAGCACAATGCGATCTCCCGCCGCGGAGAGCGGACGGCGGACGGCAATTCTGCCGTCCGTGCAGATCTCTGTGTGCATAAACAGATTGACGGGATGAATGATCGGGCGCGCCTCTTTCAGGCACGCGTTGATATGATCCAGGCAGTTCGGATGTCCTTCCCCGTTGCGATAGAAAAAATCGTACATCTCTCTCCGGCAGCAGGGATGCAGCAGATCGTGCTCGCCCACGTCGTCTGCGAGGATCTTCAAAAGCGGGCGGTAGAGATTGGAATAGATCGAATCCCCCACATGCAGTTTCAAAGACTCATTGACGTCGATCGTGACGCCCGGGGATAAAAATTCTCCCGGATCAAGAGCGCATTCCGCAAAAAAATCCACGACCTGTCCGCCTTCCAGGTCGGTCACGGTGATCCATTGCCCCTTTTTCACGTCGATCGCCCGCCCGCTGCATGCCTTTATGAAGAATTGTTCTTTCATATATGCTCCTCCGTCAATGTTTTCCCCAATCCTTTGCACCGCTGCGCATACGTCACTTGATCGTGATGACGCCGTGCGCTCCCAGCGGCTGCGTCAGGGCAAAGGGATCCAGAACTTCGTTGAGAAGCGATTCTTCCATCAGCCCCTCCCGCAAGACGATGTTCCGGACGGATTCCCCCGTTTTCAGCGATTCTTTGGCGATCTCCGCCGCCTTTTTGTAGCCGATATAGGGATTGAGCGCCGTGACGATCCCCACGCTCCGGTTCACCCATTCCTCGCAGCGCTCGCGGCTGACGGCGATTCCGTCGATGCAGTTGCCGACCAGCGTGTGTACGGCGCCCGTGAGCGCGCGGACAGACTCGAACAGCTGGTAAAAGATCACCGGCTCGAAGGCGTTGAGCTCCAGCTGTCCCGCCTCCGCGGCGAGCGTGATCGTGACGTCGTGCCCCATGACGAGAAATGCGACCTGGTTCACGACCTCCGGGATCACGGGGTTCACCTTCCCCGGCATGATGGAAGAGCCGTTCTGCATGGCGGGCAGCTGCAGTTCTCCCAGCCCCGTGCGCGGACCGCTCGCCATCAGGCGCAGGTCGTTGGACATCTTGGAGAGATTGACCGCCAGCGCTTTCAGCGCGCCCGAAACCGCGACGAAACAGTCGACGTTCTGGGTGCCGTCGAAGAGATCCTCCGCGCGGGTCAGCTTTTCCCCGAACAGTTCGGACAGCTTTTCGGTGATATGTTCAAAGTATTCCCTGCGCGCGGTGATCGCCGTTCCGATCGCCGTCGCGCCCATGTTGACGACGTGCATTTCGGACAGGCTCCGCTCGATGCGGCCGATGTCCCGCCCGATCGCCGTCGCAAACGCGTGGAACGCCTGCCCCATCCGCATGGGAACGGCGTCCTGCAGCTGCGTCCGCCCCATTTTCAGGATGCCGTTGAAGTCTTCCGCCTTCTTTTTCAGCGCGCGCTCCAGCCGCCTCAGCTCGGACAGCAGCGCGCGGCTCAGGACGATGACCGTGAGCTTTCCCGCCGTGGGGATTACGTCGTTGGTGGACTGTTCCATATTCACGTGATCGTTGGGATGAACGCGCGCGTAATCGCCGGGTTTGCCGCCCAGCTTTACCGCCGCGAGGTTCGCGATCACCTCGTTGACGTTCATGTTCGCGCTCGTGCCCGCGCCGCCCTGCACCGCGTCCACCACGAACTCCTTGCGGTGTTTGCCCGCCAATACTTCGTCGCAGGCGAAGACGATCGCCTCCGCGCGCGCCTGATCCAGTATGCCGTAAACGCCGTTGACGAGCGCCGCGGCTTTTTTGATCAGAACGATATTTTTTACGAACGTAAAGTTCATCTTACTGTCCGTGATGCTGAAATTCCGCTTTGCCCTCAGCGTCTGCACGCCGTAATAGGCGTCCCGCTCCACCTGCAGTTCGCCGATGGAATCACTCTCCGTGCGGTATGTTTTTTTCATGTTTTTATCCTTTTCGTTTCCGTCAATATCCCTATTGTAATACAAATTCCGCCGTCCGTCAACCGTTGCCCGGAAGAATTGACAGAAATTTTCCGCAAAAAACCCGCGGAAACTTCCGCGGGTAACCGAAACTATGCGATTTTTCTGACGATTTCGGGTTTTTTGTTTCCCTTCACCGCATCCAGGTCGACGACGACTTTCTCCACGTCTCCCGCGGAGGGCAGGTCGTACATGCTGTCGATCAGCAGATTTTCCAATATGGTGCGGAGCCCGCGCGCGCCCGTTTTCAGCTCGATCGCCCGCTTCGCCACCTCCAGTATGGCGTCCTCCGTAAACTCCAGCTCGACGTTGTCCAGCCCGATCAGCTTCTTATACTGTTTGACGAGGGCGTTCCGCGGCTCGGTGAGGATGTTGACCAGCGCCTTCTCGTCCAGCGGGTGCAGGCCCACGACGATGGGAACGCGCCCCACGAACTCGGGAATCAGCCCGAACTTGATGAGATCCTGCGGCTGGACGTCGCGGATAAATTCGTAGGAATTTTCCGCCGTATCCGTCTGAACGCTGCCGCCGAAGCCCAGAGAGGACTTCGCTTTCCGTTTCTGCACGATGGAATCCAGCCCGACGAACGCGCCGCCGCAGATGAACAGGATGTTCGTCGTATCGATGCGCAGAAATTCCTGCTGGGGGTGCTTTCTCCCGCCCTGCGGCGGCACCGAAGCGACGGTTGACTCGATGATCTTCAGCAGCGCCTGCTGTACGCCCTCGCCGGATACGTCCCGCGTGATGGAGACGTTCTCGGACTTTCTGGCGATCTTGTCGATCTCGTCGATATAGATGATCCCGCGTTGCGCGCGCTCGATGTCGTAATCCGCATTCTGAATGAGCTTCAGGAGAATATTCTCCACGTCCTCGCCGACGTAACCCGCTTCGGTGAGCGTCGTCGCGTCCGCGACCGCAAAGGGAACATCCAATATCTGCGCAAGCGTGCGCGCCAGCAGCGTCTTTCCGCAGCCCGTGGGCCCGAGCAGGAGAATATTGGACTTTTCCAGCTCGACGTCATCCTTGTTCGCCTTGGCGTTGACGCGTTTATAATGGTTATATACGCCGACGGAGAGCACGCGCTTGGCATAATCCTGCCCGATGATGTACTCGTCCAGCCGCGCCTTAATCTCGGCGGGTTTCATGAGCTTCACCACTTCGACGGGATCGCCCCGCTTCACCTTCTCCTCGTTGAGGACCTCTTTGCAGATCTCGATGCACTCGTCGCAGATATAGACGCCGTTCGGCCCCGCGATCAGCCTGTTTGCGAGTTCCTTCGGCTTCCCGCAGAAGGAACAAAATAATTCTTTCTCTTTCATTTCACTCCGTTTATGTAGAGATTGTTTACGGGCGCTTGACGAAAATCTGATCGACCAGGCCGTATTCCTTCGCCTCTTCGGCGGAAAGATAGTTGTCCCGGTCGGTATCCCGCTCGACGATTTCATACGGCTTGCCGCTGTTTTTCGCGAGGATTTCGTTCAGCTTGCGCTTGGTCTTCAAAATATGGTCCGCCATGATCTTGATGTCGCTCGCCTGCCCCTGCGCGCCGCCCAAAGGCTGATGGATCATCACCTCGCTGTTTGCGAGCGCGTAGCGCTTGCCCTTTGCGCCGCTGGAGAGGAGAAACGCCGCCATGGACGCCGCCAGCCCGATGCAGATGGTGGAGACGTCGCTCCTTATATAATTCATGGTGTCGTAGATCGCCAGCCCCGCGGAGACGCTTCCGCCCGGGCTGTTGATATAGAGGCTGATGTCCTTATCGGGATCTTTCCCCTCGAGATAGATCAGCTGCGCGACGATCGCGTCCGCCACCTGGTCGTTGATCTCCCCCGTCAGAAAGATGATGCGGTCTTCCAGCAGCCTGGAGTAAATATCGTAGCTTCTCTCCCCTTTCCCGGTATTTTCTACCACGTAGGGAATCACCGTGTTCTTTTCCATAACGCTCCTTTTGATGATAAAGGGACGTTCGACGCGTCCCCATAGTAGTTATTTCTGTTCTGCCTCTCCGGCGGCCTTCGCTTTCGCGCTCTTTTTCGCGGCGGGTTTCTTCGCTCCCTCTTTTTTGACGGAGATCTCGTTGTTCTCCTTCAGAAACGCAAAGAGCTTCTTGACGATCACGTCGTTCTTCACGTAATCCATCTGCTTGGCCTGCATGTGCTTCTTGTAATCGGGAACCGCCATGTTGGTATCCTTCGCCATCTCCTCGATGCGCTTTTCGATATCCTCTTCGGTCGCCTCGATCTTCTGATCGGTGATGATCTTGTCCAGAACGAGCTGCTGTTTGACGATCTCGGCTGCCTGCGGGAAGAACTCCTTGCGGTACTCTTCTTTCGTCTTGCCGACGTATTTTAAGTAATCCTCCATGCGGAGCCCCTGGTACATGAGGCGGTATTCCATATCGCGCACCATGTTGTCCGCCTGGTTTTCGATGAGCGCGTCCGGAATTTCGATCTCGGCGGTCTCGGCGATCTTCTTCACCATCTCGTCTTCGAGCTCGCGTTCCGCGCGGTCGGCGTTCTGTTTTTCGAGGCGCTCTTTCACCTCTTTCCGATAGGACTCCACGCTCTCCGCCCCGACGGCGTCCTTCACGAACTCGTCGTTGACTTCGGGGAGTTCCTTCTTCCTGATCTCATGCAGCTTGATCGCGAACACCGCATCCTTTCCCTTCAGATTTTCCGCATGATAATCTTCGGGGAACCTGACGGCGATGTCCTTTTCCTCGCCGATGCTCATGCCGACGACCTGCTCTTCAAATCCGGGGATAAACGAATGAGAACCCAGGGTCAGGGGCTGCTTCTCGGCGGTGCCGCCTTCAAACTTCTCTCCGTCGACGCTGCCGCTGTAATCGATCACGACCTCGTCTCCGTCCTCCGCGGGGCGGTCCGTCACGTCCACCGTACGGGAGTTGCGTTCCCGCAGGCGCTCGATCTCCGCCTCCACCGCTTCGTCCTTAACATTATACTCTGTTTTCGCAAAAGATATACCCGTATACGCGCCGATTTTCACTTCGGGCTTGACGGCCACGGTCGCGACGTAAGTGATGCCGTCTTCCGAAAAATCGCCGATATCGAGATCGGGTGCGGAGACCGCCTCGACGGAGGGCTCCTTTTCCAGAATTTCATAGTAATATTTGGGGAAGGACTCGTTGATTGCGTCCTCGTAAAAGATGCCTTTTCCGTAAGCGTTCTCCAGCATTTTCATGGGAACTTTCCCCTTGCGGAACCCGGGCAGGGAATATTTTCCCTTCGTCTTATTGTAAGCGGCTTCCTGCGCCGCCTCCCACTCTTCGTGATTCAGCGTGATCGAAATCTTTACCGTGCTTTTCTCCGCTTTTTCCACTTTGTATTCCATAACGTACTCCTACTCGTTTCATTCGGGTACTATTTTATCATACCCGCACCGAAATTGCAATGATTTTATGACCTTTTTCCGCGAACTTCCCCCGAATTTCCCGCGAGATACGCCTCGTTTTTATCCGGGTCGGCGATAATTGTTTTAAAATCCGTGTAAAAGACGAAACCGCTCTTCGCTCTCGGCGGTTTTTTGACGTGTTTTTTCAGCGTGTAATCCACCTCAATCTTACTGCCGTTCCGCCCCTCCGAATAGTAGGCGCAGATCTGCGCCGCCCGCAGAATGACCTCTTCCGGGAAATCTCCGCTTCCCCGCTCGATCACGACGTGAGCGGAATGATATCCCTTCGTGTGCAGCCACAGATCCCCGCTCCGGGCGTTAGACGTGACAAAATCGTTGGAGAGATTGTTCTTTCCCGCCTTTACCGTAAATCCGCCGATCAGATAGACGCGGCACTCGGGCTCCTTCGTCCGCTTTTTTCCGCGGTCCGCTTTTCCGGGTAGCCTGAGATAGCCGTTTTCCGCGAGCTCCGCTTCCAGTGCGGCAAACTCCTCCGCCCGCTCGGCAAGCTCCGCTTCCGCGCGCACGGTAGAGAGATAGCGGAGTTCCGCCTCCACCTCCTCCCGCTGCGGCAGAACGGCGGCGAGCGTGCGCTTTTTCTTCTGATACCGCTTGAAATACGCCTGCGCGTTCTCGTTCGCCGTCAGATTTTTATCCAGACGGATCGCGAGCGGCCGGCAGGCGGGGTCGTAATAGTTCTCCAGTTCCACCCGCTCCGCGCCCTTCGGCACGCGGTACCCGTTTGCGGTAAGCAGTTCTCCCTTGACGCGCTCTTCCTCCATGTCGCGGCAGTCGAACTCCTTGTCCGCGATCACGGACAGGCGCTTCATGAGTTTTTTCTCCGCGTGCGCGACGAGATGCAGCACCCGCTGTTTGCTCTCTGCAAAGCGCTTGAGTTCCTCTTTCCTGCCGTAAACCCAGCCCTCCGCTTCCAGCAGCGTGGGGAAAAACCGATATTCTCCGGACAGCGAGCGGTAGGGAGAGAGGAAAAAGTCGATCGGCTTTTCATCTCTGACGAGCACGCAGGGCTTAAATTCCTCCGAAAACGCGAGGATAAAATCCGCGAACGCCTCCGCCTGCCCCCGGTTCAGCCGGTCGGGCTCCCCTTCGCCGAAAAAGCGGTACGCCATCTCTCCCGCCGTCGTATTGGCAAGCCCCGCGACGCCGCGGAAGAGATACGCGCCCAGCCCGCCGCCCGCATAGCCCGCGAGATACCCGCGGAGCGCTTCTTTGCGCAGGGAAATCTTCTCCTGCGCGGGCGGGAGTTCGTAGCGCATGCCGACGATCAGCGGGCGCTTATTCGTCTCGTCAAACGGATATGATTTGACCGAGCCCAGCACCGCCCCGTCTCCGACCAGGATGAGGTTGGAATACTTCCCCATGATTTCCGCGAAAAGCTCCTTTTTTTCGGTCTCAAAAAAGTCGTTCTTGCCGGAAAAAGTCAGCTTTACGATGCGTTCTTCCCCCACGCGCTCCGCGCGTTCCAAAACCGCGCCCGTCAGGTATTTTCTCAAAAGCATGCAGAAATTGGGCGCCACGGGGGGATTCTCCTGCTCTCCGTAAACGGGCGAGATCCGGCAGGAAGCGGCGTTTGCGGAAAAGACGAAGCGGGCCGTCTTCCCGTTCCTGTAAAAAGTCAAAATCACCTCGTCCGCCGTCGGCTGGGCGACCTTGTTGACCTTTGCGCCCGCGAGTTCTTCATTCAGTTCTTCCGCACAGCGGCGGATGGTCAGCGCATCCTGCGGCATTTACAGTTTAAACTCCTTTCCTTCATATTGAGACAGCGGGGAATCGGGCGGGAAGTGCAGCACCAGCCGCACTGCCGCAAGCGCCTGCGATTTTTCCCCGTACCGGCGGTTGATTTCCGCCTTGCCGTACTTTCCGTCCCCCACGATAAAGTGCCCGATATGCGCCAGATGCGCGCGGATCTGGTGCGTCTTTCCCGTGTGAAGACGCACCAAAAGGGTGGATGTCCCGTCCCCGTTGTCCCGCTCCAGCTCGTATTCGGTGCGGATCTCCGCGCCGCCGGGCACCTTTTCGTCGTAAATTTTGACGAATCCCCGGGCGGCGTCCTTCACGAGATACGCCGTCAGGCAGGCGCGCCGCTTCGCCGGAACGCCGTATACCCGCGCGCGGTAATACTTTTCAAACGCGCGCGCCCGGAACCCGTCGGTCAGGGCCTTTTCCGCAGCCGCGTTCTTCGCGAACAGCAGAATCCCGCGCGTGTTGCGGTCCAAACGGTGAACGGGGATAATCTCCTTCCCCTCTTCCCGAAACAGCGCCGCAATCTCCTCCGCGACGATCCCCCTGGGCTTGTCCGCGACGAGCAGATTCTCGTCTTCAAACAGCACGGGAATGGGAGGGCGGGCGTCGTAATAGACCTGAACGACGCTGCCCGGCCCGACCGTACAGTCCTCCCCGACGCGCACGCCGTCCACCTTGATATCCCGCTTCCGGAGCAGTTTCCGAAAGGCGGAATAGGAGAGCGCAGGGTACACGCGCGCCAGGAATTTACTTAGTTTTTGGGGGGATTCTCCTACAAACTCCTTCATTTTTGTCTCCGCGGCAGCCTTCGCAGCCGCCGCACCTTTTTCTGCGGAAAGCAAGCGCCAGAATGAGCGCGGGAACGGAAAGCGCCGCCAGCCACCAAAGCCCCCGCTCGGACAGCAGCAGACAGGTTCTGACGAGATAGGCGGCGGCAAAGGCAAACGCCGTCTGCCCGAACGCCGTCCAAAGCGCGTATTTCAATCCGATTTCCCGCCGCAGCGCCGCGAGCGCGGCGAAACAGGGCGTATACAGCGCGCAGAATACGGCGTAGCAGAGCGCCTGATCCGCCGTCAGAGCCGCGGCGATGCCTTCCGGGCAAAGCACGAGCAGCGTGGAGAGCACGCTCTCCTTGGCGAACAACCCGGTCACCGCCCCCACGGCGAACCGCCAGTCGGTAATTCCCATGGGATAGAACAGATATTTCAGCCCCTCTCCGAGATACGCGAGCAGGCTCAAAGCGGGGTCGGCGCAGTAGCGAAGCCCTGCGTCGAACGACGAGAGCGCCCAGAGAACGAGCGCCACTGCGAGCACCGCGCTTCCTATCCTTATTATAAAGTTTTTGACGTAGAATAGCAAGGCTTTTAACAGTCTTTTCCCGTTGACGGCGCGCAGCGGGGGCATTTCCAGCAGGAAGTTCTCTTCTCCCGGAAAGAACCGATTGAGCACCCAGGCGGCGAAAAACGAGGCGATCAGCGAGCCGAAATAGAGCGCCGCCAGAAACAGCCACCGCCCGCCCGGCAGAAAGGCGTTGACGAGCACCAGCAGAACGGGCATGCGCGCCCCGCACGGCAGCAGACAGAGGGAAAGCGCGGTTTTCTTCTGCAGCGCCTCGTTGTCCGCGCTCCGCGTGGAGAGCACCGCCATCGCCGTACAGCCGAATCCGAGCAGCATGGAAAAGACCGCACGCCCGTTCAGCCCCACCTTGCGGAAAAGCCCGTCCGTCAGAAACGCCGCCCGCGCGAGAAAGCCGCTCTCCTCCAACAGAATGAGGAAAAATTCCAAAATCGCCAGTTGGGGCAGAAAGCACAGCACCCCGCCGGCTCCCCGGATCACCCCGTTTGTGAAAAGCGAGCGGAGCCAGGCGGGCGCGCCGCACATTGCCGAAGAGAGCGCGTCTGCCAGCGCGTCCGTTCCGTCCGCAATCAGGGAAGAGCAGTACGTCCCGGGCGAAAATCTGCCGAACGTCAGCCAGAATGTGACCAGCACCGCCGCCAAAAACGCCAAAAAACAGCCGACGGGATGAAAGAGGATCTTGTCCAGGCCCGAAAGCCTGAGAGAAGGGGCGGCGTAACAGGAGGCGAGATCAAACGAATCTTTCAGCCTGCCCGGATTCTTTTCGCAGGCAAAGAGAAATTCTTTCAGCGCGAGAATGTCTTTTTTCCGGTTTCCGTTCACCGCGAAAACGGGAATCCCCAGCGTGCGGGAAAGGGCGGAAAGGTCGAGTTTCCCGCCCCGCCGCGTGAATTCGTCGTACATGCTTAGCACCAGCACCGTGCGCCCGCGCGCAGCGAGTTCCCGCGTAAAGGAGAGCGCGCGGGAGAGGTTGGCGGCGGCCGCCACGTGGACGAACAGGCAATCCGTACGCAGACGGATAAAATCCGCCGCCGTCTTTTCTTCCAGACTGTACGAAGAAAGCGAATAAATGCCCGGAAGATCATACAGCTGCGCATGCGTTCCTTTGATGTTTGCGGAGCGGATCCCCACCGTGACCCCCGCATAGTTTCCCGTGCGCGCCTGTTTGCCGGTGAGCGCGTTGAAGAGCGTCGTTTTCCCCACGTTCGGCGCGCCGATCAATGCAAATTCATTCATAGGTCACCTCAATTGCGCGCGCGAGATTTTCGCGCAGCACGGCGTAGCCCGCCGCCGTCATCACGAGCACCCCCGCGCGGAACGGCGCATCCCGCACCGCGACGGCATATCCCCCTCTTTCCAACCCCAGTCCGGACAGGCGGGCGATCAGCGCGGGTTCCGCCGTAATCTTTAAAATTTTGACGCGCCTGCCGCGCGCCGCATCGGATAATTTCATCCTTAAATTTTATGCGCCGCGCCGCGCAGGTATGGCAGTTTTTGCTATTTTGCTTTATTCGGCCGCCATTGAAAAAATTTTAAATTTTAAAAAGGCTTTTAAGTAAAAACTTCTTACTTCTTACTTCTTACTTCTTACTTCTTACTTCTTACTTCTTACTTCTTACTTCTTAC
>UQTB01000024.1 GCA_900543915.1 uncultured Eubacteriales bacterium
GCTTTGCGGAAAACGCAACGATTGAGAACATCACGCTGACGAATGTCAATATCGATCTGCCTACGTCCGCCCAGGAGACGGGCGCGCTCGTCGGCTATGCGACGGGGAACCTTACGGTCGAAGACTGCACGGTCGGCGCCGCAGGGGACGGTTCCGTCGTCTCCGGGCAGACGAAGATGGGCGGACTGATCGGCACGATCAAGCAGAAGACGGGAGAGACGAGTTCTGCTGTGACGATCAGAAACTGCGTCAATTACGCCGCGGTCACCGCCACCGCTCCGAGCGCGGATCCCAACAACCCGCGCGCAGCCGGTATCGTCGGTGCGCTGCAAGCGAATGGGGCGACCTATTGTCTGGAAAATTGTGAAAACCACGGAGCAATCACCGCCGTTTCGCCTCTCGCGCCTTCCATAACTCCGGATAACGCGCCCGTCGCGGGCGGCATTGCCGGGCAGTTTACAGCGGGAAAGGTCGTCAGAAATCTCGCAGGAGACGAGTATACGGTTTTGTTTAAGGACTGTGTCAATACGGGCGAACTGACGAGCAGAGGAGCCGGTCAGCCCGGATACTGCGACCCCATGCTCGGGCAGATCAACGGGTCTTATTATTTGTTTGTGCTGGAGAACTGCAAAGCCGGCGAAAACGTGATTGCCGCGGCGCCCGCTTCGGCTGCAGGGGGACAGGCGATCATGCATACCGGGGATAAGACAGTTTATCTGAAGATCACAGCGGAGAATCAAGCATCGCTTTACAGAGCAGAAGGCGCAACAAAGGAGGAAAAACAGTGGACAGCGTATTCTGTATCGGAATAGAAACGGCAAGATAAGAAACAGGCAGGCGCCGGAAAGAGCGCCTGCCTGTTGTTTTTATCGCCCCGCGGGAGCGCATGCGGAGAAAAAGGGACAGCCGGCGAAAAACGGCGTAAAAAGAACGGAGAACGTATGAAATAGCATTAGCGCGCGGGATAGGGGAGGGCTTGCGGGCGGCAAGTATCGGGCATTGCCGCCGAAGAAATTCGGGGAACGCGCGGCATTGCTGTCCGCCGGAAAAATTTTTTGAAAAAATCCGCTGGATCGGTGACAAATTTTCGACTTTCCGCATATCATGGAGGATCCGCTCATACATTATAATACAAAAAAGGGACAAGGAGAACCAAACTATGAGCGAAAAATCACAATACGCGGAAATGCTGGAAATTCCCGTCACGACGACGAATATCGTCACAAAGCCCAAAAAGACGCGGCGCAAAAAGACCGCGCCCCCCGAAGAGCTGAAAGAACAGCTCATCAACGAAGTCAATGCGGAGATGGCGGAGGAACCCGCGGCGGCGGAAGCGGCGCTTCCCGAAGAGAACGAATACAGCGAAGTATCCATCGTCAAAAAGGAAAAGAAACGGCGGGGCGTCTCCGTCGTGGCGATCCAGGTCGCGGTCATTGCGGTGCTGGCGGCGGTGATCGTGCTGTCCAATTTTTATATCGAAAATACGGGCATCAACGCCTTCCTGCGCTACGTCTTTTCGCCGTCAGCCTCCGAGCAGACGGACGACCGGACGTATAACGAATTCATGGCGCAGCTTCCCACCAAAAACGGGGACGTCGTGCTCGAAGAGGGCGTGATGACCTTTTCCGCGAAGGGAAGCGTCTATTCCCCCTGCGACGGCAAGGTGACGGCGGTGACGCTCAAAGACGGCAAATACACCATCGAAGTGGAGCACAACAAGAACTTTAAATCGGTCATTTCGGGCGCGGACTACGCTTACGTGGAGATCGGCTCCACCGTGTACGCATCCATTCCCGTCGGATTCACGCGGGGAGAAGAAGTCTCTCTTTGCTTCTATAACGGGGAAAACGCGCAGATCACCAATTTCAACGTCGGTGACGGCGAAGTGGTATGGGCGGTGTAACGCTGAAAATCCACCCGTTGTTTTACCTGTTCGGCCTGTATTACGCGCTGACCGGACGGATCTTCATCTTTATCGTGTATACGATCGTTGCCCTGGTTCACGAACTGGGGCATTCGTTTGTTGCGGAGAGATTGGGGTACCGCCTGAAAAGCATCGTCCTGATGCCCTACGGCGCGGTGATCGGCGGGGATGTCAAGAACCTCAGGCTGAGAGACGAGATCGCCGTCGCCGCGGCGGGGCCGCTCCTGAATTTCGCGATCGGCATCTTTTTCGTCGCAACGTGGTGGATCTTTCCGGATACCTACGCTTACACTTCGCTCGCCGCGGAGGCGAATTTCGCCCTGTTTTTCGTCAATCTCTTTCCCGCCTATCCGCTGGACGGGGGAAGAATCCTGCTCGCCGCGCTCTCTTTGAACGTCAGGGAACGGACGGCGGAACGCGTCGTCCGCGGGATCGGCATCCTGTTTTCCGCCCTGCTGTTCGCCGCCTTCATTGCCACGATCTTTTATCAGGTCAATTTCTCCATTCTCTTCTTCGCGGCGTTTCTCCTGACGGGCGCGCTTTCCCGCCGGCGGGAAAATTCCTACGTCAGGCTCTTTTCGGGCATCCCTCCGGAAGCGCTCGCGCGGGGAGTGAACGTGAAGCGGATCGCCATCGACAAGCGGGCGAGCGTCCGCCGGCTGTACGCGCTCCTGGACGCCTCCGCCGTCAACGAGGCGGAGATTTACGACGGGAAACAGAAAATCCGCACGCTTTCCCAGAGAGAGCTTGAATTTTTCTTTGAAAATGCCGCGATCTATGATACAATAGAAAAAACGCTTGCGGAGGTACATCGCCGTGAACTTGGAAGAACTCTTTCTGAAACGCCAGAGCTGCCGGAATTACCGGACGGATCCCGTCCCGCACGCTCTGTTGGAAAAGCTGATCGAAAGCGCAAGGCTGGCGCCCTCCGCCTGTAATTCGCAGCCGTGGTTTTACTACGTTGCGGAGTCTCCCGAAAAGGTGCGGGCGATCGCCGCCGCGTCCCAGGAACTGGGCATGAACGGCTTTGTGAAAAACGTGCCCGCGTTCGTCGTGGTTGCGGAAGACAAGCCGAACCTGACCGAACGGATCGGCATGCGCTTAAAGGATCAGGATTTTGCGTCCCTGGATCTGGGGCTCTCCGTCTCTCAGCTGATTCTGCGGGCGGCGGAGGAGGGGCTTTCCACCTGTATGATCGGGATGTTCAGCGAGAAGGCCGTAAAGGAAGCTGTCGGCGCGGAAGGGCGCGTGCGGCTGGTGGTGGCCGTCGGCTACGCCGCGGAAGGGGATCCCGTCCGCCCGAAAAAGAGAAAGGCGGCGGAGAAGATCGCGCGTTATCTGTGAAAGGGCGGCGCAGTCCGCCGTCAGGCAACCTGATACGGAAAGGGGGCGGAATCTCAGATTCCGCCCCCTTTCCTGTATGATACAAAGGGATTATAGGATGGTCGTTTTTCAGGATGGATCGCCCTTTCCGTCTGCGCCCGCCTCTCTTTTCTTCCGGACGAGGGAGAGGATCACCGGCGCGCTGACGCCGATCGCGATGCCGATCAGCACCAGGGCGGTCAGCAGTTTCGCGATGAAGCGCTGATCCGCGATTTCCCGCGCGATGGAGTCGTCTCTTTGGGCGGTGATCGTGACCGCCTTGCGGTCGACGCCGATCTCCTGCCCGTAATAGCCGTCGCGCTTCCGTTCCAGCGGGAAGGAGCCGCCCGTCACGTCGTAACGGCTGACGTCCAGCGCGCATTCCACGGTGAGACTGCCGAATCCTCGCGCGGGATCGGCGACGACGGACACCTTCGCGCATTCCACATAAGGCGACTGATAACAGAGCGCCACCGCAACCGAGACCGACCCGTTCGCGGGGATAAAGACGGTCAGTTCATATAGTTCGTTCTGCGCCATTTCGGTTTCGCCCCTATATGCTTCGGGCACGTAAAACCCGCGGCTGCGGATGGAATCGTTCAGCACGGAGAGCCGCCATAACAGGTCGGCTTCCGGCAATTCCCCGGTTTCGGAGAAGAGCCGCCCGATCGTCGTCCTGTACTCCTCTTGCAGCTGCATGGAGGTGACGATTTCGTCGTCCGGGTTGAGGGAGACGACTTCGATGAAGGAATCGCCCGCCTCCGCAAAGGTAAAGGTCAGCTCGCCCGACGTGGTATAGTCGACCGCAGAGGGCTGGCAGTTCAGGAGCAAAGCGAATTTTCCCGTCGTCTTTACGCTCAGCGTACGCGACGAAGAAAGCGATACGTAGCGCCGGTAGTGCGCCTCTGAATTTTCGCGGTATAAGAATTCTTCGTCCGCGCGTTGCAAAAAGTTGAGGTAAGCGTCGGCGGAAGTGCCGAGCGCCGCGTGTTCGGTGTAAAAGGTCCTGCAGGTGTAATTTTCTCTGATGCCGTCCACCGTTATGTCCGTCAGATAGGCAAATCGTTCGCCGACGGTTTCAAAATAAGCCTCCTGCGCGTCGCTGAAGACGGAAACGGGGATTTTCAGCCCGGTCTCCAGCCCGAACCGCCCGGTGTTTCGCAGCGTGTATTCCGCGGCGGCGCAGACGGTTCCGCCCTCGATTTGCAGCGTCTGACGGATGTTTTCGGTGCGGATGTCCCCCTGGTCAAAGACGGGAGACCCCATCGTAATCTCGTAGACCTGCTGCGGCGCCGCGAGATCCGGCGTGCATGCCGCCGCGGCCGCCGCACAGCAGAGGGCGCAGAGCACCGCGATCGCTTTTTTTCCGTGCATATTCTCTTTCCTCCCTTCTGTCTATCTAACGACGGGGCGGCGGGTTTTGTCCCGCCGGCGGAAAAAATTTTTGTTTTTTTCCTTCGTCAGAGGGTTCTTTTTTCAAACCCTTGTCTTTTTTCTGGGTTTCCTGTACAATAAAGCGGGAGGTTTGCATGAACAAGGAGACATTTTTTCATCCCGGGAGGGAGTATCGTTCCAAGCCGTTCTGGGCGCTGAACGGCGATTTGGAAAAGGGCGCTTTGATCGAGGAGATCGACTGCATGAAGAAGATGGGCTACGGCGGGGCCTTTCTGCATTCGCGGACGGGGCTTTCCACGGAGTATCTGTCCGGCGAGTGGATGGCGCGTATGCGCGACTGCGCGGAGGCGCTCGCCGCCCGCGGCATGGACGCGTACCTGTACGACGAGGACCGCTGGCCGAGCGGCTCGTGCGGGGGACTCGTCGCCGAAGATCCGGCCTGCCGCCTGCGTTCGTTGACCTATCGCCTGGAGGGAGAGGAGATCGGGGAAGACGCGCTGCCGATCGCTTCCTTTTGGGTGACCTTCGAGGGGGAAAACCGCATTTCCTCTTACCGCCCGCAAACCGGGGAATCCCGCAGAGGAGAACGGGCGGTGACCTTTTACGAGGAACCGATGCCGTGCAACAACGAATACAACGGCTATACCTATATCGATACGATGAACCGCGCCGCCACCGAGCGCTTTTTCAGGCTGACGCACGAGAAGTACCGCGCCGCGCTCGGCGATCTCTTCGGGCGGGAGATAAAGGGCATTTTCACGGACGAGCCGCACCGCGGTTCTGCCTTCAACGGCTTCGGCGTCACGGGGAAATACAAAGAGCGGAGAATCCCCTTCACGCCCGCGCTGTGGGAGAAGTTTTCCGCGCGCTGGGGAGATGATCTGAAAGCCCGCCTTCCCGAACTCTGGTTTCAGGCGGGGGACAGCGAATTTTCCAAGCTGAACTGGCAGTACATGGAGGTTGTGACGTCCCTCTTTCTGGAAAATTTCGCGCAGCCCTACCGCGCGTGGTGCGACGAAAATAAACTCGATATGACCGGGCATATCCTGCACGAGGACAACCTCGCGGCGATCACCTCTCTCTGCGGGAGCGCCATGCGCTTTTACGAGCACATGACCGTTCCCGGCATGGACAATCTCACCGCGGAAAATTATTGCTATCACGTGCCGAAGATGGTCTCTTCCGTCGCCCGTCAGTGCGGGACGGGCGAGGCGCTCACCGAACTCTACGCGGGGATCGGCTGGCAGGCCCGGTTCTGCGACTACAAGTTCGTGGGGGACTGGCAGACGTTTTTCGGCATGACGCTGCGCTGCCCCCACCTCGCGTGGTATACCATGAAGGGCGCCGCAAAGCGGGACTATCCCGCGAGTCTGCTGCACCAGGCCGTCTGGCACGAAGATTACGCTTACGTGGAGGATTATTTCGCGCGGCTGAACTGTTTCATGCGCATGGGGGAGCGGGAGATCCGCCTTCTTGTGGTTCACCCCAACGAATCGGCATGGGGACTGGCGCGCGGCGGCGCGTACGAAAATTTCTTTTCGGCGACGGGGGCGGAGTACCGCCGGCTGGAGGAGATTTACCGCGGCGTCTCGGAGGCGCTTCTCAAGGACGGAACGGACTTCGACTACGGCGACGAGGAGATGATGTCCCGCCTCGCCCGCGTGGAGCGGACGGACGGCGGGGCGCGCTTTGCCGTCGGGAAGCAGCGCTATACGCACGTGCTGGTGGCGGGCTCCGTCACCCTGCGCAAGTCGACCGCCGACTTGCTGAACGCGTTTTCCGCGGAGGGCGGCAGGGTTGCGGTATACGGGGATTTCCCGTCCTTTCTGGAGGGGGATGCGCATGATTTCGCGGCGGAATGGGGAAATGTTCGCCGCATCGGCAGCCTGTCGGAGCTGCAGGACTGCATGAAAGAGCAGATTCCCGCCGCTTCGCGCGCGCTCCTGGCGGACGGCACGCGCTGCCGCGCATTGTTTTCGCGGGAGGCGAAGGAGGGCGAGACGCTGCTGTGCGCCTATCTCAACCCGGATATCCGGAAGGAATGCGCGGTCGATCTCGTGTTTGAAGGGGAACGCGCGCTGACGAAATGGGACGCGCGCTCGGGCAGGACGTTCCCTCTGGCCTGCCGGTACGAGGGAGGCAAAACCGTTCTGCCTTATGTGTTTGCGCCGGGAGAGGAGCTGCTGCTGACGGCGGTTTGCGGCAGGGCGGCGGCTGCGCCTGCGGCGGAAGAGAGGATCCCCGTCCGTCTGCCGGATTCCTTCCGCTATCGCCTGTACGAGGATAACGTCGTCGTGCTGGACCGGGCGGAATACGCCGTCGACGGCTCAAACAGGGGCGCGGACGAGATCCTCAGGATTGATCGCACCCTGCGCGGCGCGTACGGATGGAACCTCAGGGACGGGGATATGATTCAGCCGTGGTTTGCGAAAAAATTCGGGCTGGAAAAGAACGGCAGACCCTTTGATCTCACGCTGCGCTTTTCCTTTGACGCAGCGTATCTGCCGCCCGCTCTGCGGCTGCGCATGGAACAGCCCGGGCGGTTTAAGATTTTTCTGAACGGCATTGCGCAGGAGAGGCCCTGCCTTCCTTCCCGCATCGACCGCTGTTTTTCCGAGCTTCCGCTGAGCGGTCTGCGGCAGGGGCGGAACGTGCTGGAGCTGAAGACCCGTTTCGACGGGACCGTGGAACTGGAGAACCTCTATCTGTGCGGGGCGTTCGGCGTGAAGACAGACGGCCTGATCAGCACCCTTATCCCGCTTCCCGCGCGGCTGACCGCGGGGGATATCGTGCCGCAGGGCTTTCCCTTCTACGCCGGCCGCATCGACCTCGAGATTCCCGTGAGCGCGGGAACGTATCGGGTGGAGGCGGAAGCGTCTGAGGCGGTTCTGATGCACGTTAAGGGGAGGGAAGACCGGATTACCGCGTTTCCCCCTCTCTCCGCGGAGGCGGAAGCGGAAGAATCGCTCTTCGCGGGATTTGTCTTTTCCCAGAAAAATCAGTTCGGTCCGCTGCATTTTTTCCCGCCGCTGCCTTCCTGCGGCGCGCCGGGAGAATTTTTGACGGAAGGTGCGCAGTACAGCGAGCGCTTCGCCCTGGTTCCGCAGCGGATTCCCCCTTTGCGCCTGTGGAGGACAGAGCGCCTGCCGCGGAAGACATCCGGCTGAAGGGGCGGGGAATCGAAAAGAGCCGCGGGCGCCCTGCGGCGAATGGCGATTAAAAAGAGTTTCGGCAACGGAAAAAGCGCTGCTCCGCTTGAAGCGGAACAGCGCTTTTGACTGTAATGCAATGGTCTGCGCGCGGCTTATTCGTTGATGCCGTCCTTATACGCTTTGCCGAATTTGAAGTTGGGAGCCTTCGTCGCTTCGACGTGGATCTTTTCTCCCGTCAGCGGGTTGATGCGCTCGCGCGCGGGCTTGTTCTTGACTTCAAACGTGCCGAATCCGGAAAGCTGGATCTTCTCGCCCTCTTTCAGTCCGTCGGTCACTGCTTTTATAAACGCATCGTAAGCGGCGCCGGCTTCTTTTAAAGTGATCCCCGCGTTATTCGCAATCGCTCTGATAAATTCGTTTTTGTTCATAACTACCCTCCAATGGTTATTATGTCTTATTATACCATAAATTCAAAATAAAACAATCATTTTTTAAATTTTTTTTGTGCGCTTGACAAAAGTTTCGTTTTATTCTATGATTATTTGGTAATGAAAGACTTATTTTCGCTCGGGCTGCCCGAATTTTCCCATGTCGATTTCCCCTGCGGGTGCGGCAGAACGCACGTTCTGAACGCAGATTTTCACTACGGCAATTATAAAGCGCTGCTCGCCGATCTCGTCAGAAGCCGCGCGCCGGGGGGGAAGATCGCGGTGATCGCCGGAAACGATATGTTTTTAAAGTACGGCAGGCGCGCCGCCGAAGCGTTGGAGGAGGCGGGCTGTACGCCCGTCAACGTGATCCTGAAAAACACCTTTGACAAGCGGCTGGAAAACGCGGGCGGGCTCTTCCGCCTTCCCGAGGACGTGCGCCTCGCCGTGGTGACGGACAACGAGCTCTTCGACGCGGCGTCTTACTTTGCGGGGATCCGCGGCATTCCCCTCGCGCTCGTTCCCGCCTCCACGAACGTGCAGGGCGGCGCGGGCGATACCGTCACCGTCAACGTGCGCGGGTACGAGGAGACCTTCTTTACGGGCGCGGAACGGATCTTCCTCATCGACGAGGCGCTCTTCCGCAAGTGCGAGCCCCTTGCCGCTGCGGATACCTTCGCGGAAATCATCTCCAAGACGGTGGCCATGATCGACTACCGCGTGCGCGGGGCGATGCGCGGAGAATGGCAGTGCCGCGAGAGCTACAATCTCGCGCGCGAGGTGGTGAGCGATACCTTCCGCATTCTCAATTATTCGGAATCCGGCATTCCGCTCCGCCTGCTTGAAAATCAGCTCCGCATGACGATCGCCTGTTCGTTCACGGACGGCGCGCTGTTTGGGGGGAGCGGGGAGGAGCAGATGGCGAAACTCCTGGAGTACGAGAGCGGGCTTCCGCTCGCAGAGTGCCGCTTTTTCGCCGCGCTCAGACTTTTGGAGCTCTACCGAATGTATTTTGCGGGCGAACTGGACGGCGGGCTGAAACTCCCCGACTATTCCGCGCGCGCCGCGCTGATGGCGCGCATCACCGGGCAGGAAGAATATCTCTTCCTGAAATCTTTTTCCGAAAACAGAATCCCGCTCGGCACCGTTCTGCAAAAGAAGGGGGAGATCGCGGCAAAGCTCTCCTCCGAGCTGGAAGGGCTCTGTGCGATCAAAGAAAAAATCTACAACACTTACCTCGCGCTGGGGGGAAACCCCGGGCTGAACGAGGCGTTTTCAGACGCTTCCGTCCGCGGCGCCGCGTATTCCGCGCCCGACTTCCCGGATTCGTTCAACACGCTTACGCTGATGCGCGAAGAGGGAATCTTGGAGTATCTGAAATGAAATTAAGCGAGATCAAATGCCTTTTGCTGGATATGGACGGCACCGTCTATCTCGGAGACCGCCCCATCGGCGGCGTCGGCCGCACGCTCAGCGCCCTCCGCGAACGGGGGATCCGCCTGATTTTTCTCACCAACAATTCGAGCAAAACGGAGGATCTGTACCGGGAAAAGCTCGCCCGCCTGGGGCTGTGGGACGACCGGGACGCCGTCTATACCTCCGGCATGGCTGCCTGCGCTTATCTGAAAGCGCATTTCCCGGGGAAGAAAACCTTCATCGTGGCGACGGAAGCGGTCAAGTCCTATTTTGAGCGCGAGGGGATTCTGTCCGCGGAGAAAGACGCGGAAGTGGCGCTTCTCGCCTACGACACGGAAATCACTTATGAGAAGATCGCCGCCTTCAATCGCTGTCTGAAAAAGGGCGCGTACTACGTCGCCACCCACCCGGACGTCACCTGCCCGGCGGAGGAGGTCTTTGTGCCCGATCTCGGCTCTTTTTTCAAGCTCTTCGAGGCGAGCGCCGGAAGACTGCCGGACGTCGTCGTGGGGAAGCCCTCTCCCGTCATGGGGGAGGAAATCCTGCGCATGACCGGGCTTTCCCGCGCGGAGATCGCCATGGCGGGAGACCGGCTGAACACGGATATCCTGTTCGCAATCAACTCCGGGTTCCGCTCGATTCTGGTTTTAAGCGGGGAAACGACCGAAGGGGCGCTCGCCGCCTCTGCGGTCAGGCCCGACCTGGTTCTTCCCTCGATCAACGAAATTTTGAAAGAAACCGAATAAATTTATTTTTTTCTGTCAATCATCTCCTTGCCGGCGCAGGGAGATTTTTTTTGCGCCGGGCGGAGGAATGATGAAAGGACTTTTGACGTTGATTCTGTCCGCGGCGATGATCGCGGCGGTCGCGTATCTCCCGGTACGGCCGGCGTTTGACGAGGAGGGCGTCTATACCGTTTATCGCTACAGCGCGAGCTCCCTCGCCGCATCTGAGCGATTTGAGGGGAACTATATCTGGGATTCCCGCACGGTGGAGGGGGAAAGCGTTTCCTTTATGGACGCGTCGTTCGATCTCGCTTCGGCGCTGGATCGGTACGCGGCGAAACTGCTCTTTTCTGAGCAGGCGGGAGACGTGACGGTCTATTACGCGTTTTCCCCCCTCCTTACATACCGTGCGGCGCTCTGCGGTCAGACCGTGAATCTTCAGATCGCGGTGGAAAACGAGCGCGTCACGTTGGGAACGCCGCTGATTTTCGGCAGTTTTTAAAAATTTTTCGTTTTTCGGCGTATAAAAGCGAAAAGAGCGGGAATCATCAACGTGAAATCAATTTTGGAGGATTCATATATGAAAGGCAACAAATTTTGGGCGTTTATGAAGAAAAACGCGTTTTATTTCGTCCTGGGCTTCTGTCTCCTGGCGATCGCGCTCTCCTTCACGTTTTACGCCGTCAGTCAGAACAAAAAACCCGTGGATTCGGGACAGCAGACCCCCGTCGACCCGGATGACGGCAAGGATCCGGACGGCGAAGATCCCACCGATCCCGAAGACCCCGATGAGCCCACCATCGTCGAAGTGGTGTTTCAGCTCCCCGTCGCGAACGGAACGGTGATCAAGGGGTACTCCGCCGATCAGCCGGTCTTCAATCAGACCCTCGAGCGCTATGAAGTGCATCTCGGGATCGATTTCGGCGGTGCGGAAGGCGCGGAGGTTTACGCCGCTTACGGCGGAAAAATCGAGAGCATCGAGACCAAATACCTGACGGGGACGACCATCGTCATCGATCACGGGGACAATTTAAAGACGGTCTACAATTCTCTCACGCCGGACGAAGATCTCGCTGTCGGGCAGACCGTGACCAAGGGACAGGTGCTCGGCACCATATCCGCGACGAATCTGCAGGAATATAAGGACGGCGCGCATCTGCACTTCCAGACGATGGAGAACGGCGCGTATATCGATCCCGAAAAGTACCTCGATCTCGAAGAAAAATAAATAAACCGATCCGCCGTTCTCTGAACGGAACAATTTTCTCCCTTTGCCCCGCGGCGAACATCGTTCGCCGCGGGGATTTTTTAAATTCCGCTTTCAGTTGAACGGATTTTCCCCGCCCGGCGTTTCGGAACGGGGACATGCTGTCATAAAAAAAAGGCCTTTCGAATAAAATAGCGTTGAAATGAAACGGGAGGAAACCATGAAGAGACTGAGTATTGTTTTTGCGCTCGTCGTCGCCGCGCTGTGCGTTCCGCTGTTTACCGCCTGCGCGGGCGGGCAGAAAGGGACGAAATATACGATTGACGCCGTTTACGACGACCAGGCGCGCACGCTGACGGCGGAGATGACGCTGGATTTTTGCAACGACACCGACAACGCGCTCACCGAACTCCGCTTTCATCTGTTCGGCAACGCCTATCGGCAGGGAGCAAAGTACGAGCCGATCGCCGTCCAGAATCGGTATAAGGCGTATTACGACGGGATCAATTACGGCAGCATGACCGTCACGGGCGTCTCGGTCGGCGGAGAAGAGACCGCTTATACGATCGGCGGGGAGGATGAAAATATCCTGATCGTTCCGCTAGGGCGCGAGCTGTTTCCCGATGAGCAGGCTGCGGTGGAGATCTCGTTCACAGTCGTGCTGGCGAAGGTCAATCACCGCCTCGGCGTGGGGAAGAACACGGTAAATTTCGGAAATTTTTACCCCGTGCTGTGCGTTTACGAGACGGAAACCGGCTGGATCGAGTGCAATTACTACAACGTGGGGGATCCGTTTGTCTCCGCCTGCGCGGATTACGACGTGTCGTTTACCGTGCCCGAAGGGTACGAGATCGCGGCGTCCGGCAGAGCGGTCAACACCTCCAGAGGGAGCGGAACGCGCACATTCCGCTATCTTCTGAACAACGCGCGTGATTTTGCGGTGGTGCTGGGAAAGGAGCTGGAGGTACTGACAGCCTCCGCCGGCGGCGCGGAAGTGAATTACTATTACTTCGACGACGCCCGCGCGGAAGAAAATCTGAAATATGCCGTCCAGAGCGTGGAGACCTTCGCGTCGCTCTTCGGCGCCTATCCCTATAAGACCCTCGCCGTCGTACAGGCGGATCTTCTGCAGGGGGGAATGGAGTATCCCGGCCTGGTCTACATTTCTTCCGACCTGCAGCCGGCGGAGATCGGGGAAGTCATCGTCCACGAGACGGCGCACCAGTGGTGGTATGCCGCGGTGGGGAACAATCAGGTCACGGAAGCCTTCCTGGACGAGGGACTGGCGGAATATTCCGTGGTGCTGTTTTACGAAAACCATCCGGAGTACGGCCTGACGCGGGAAGGTCTGATCGAGACGGCGACGCGCACGTATCAGTCTTACTGCTCGGTATACGATAAGATCTTCGGCGGCGTGGATACTTCGATGACGCGCCCGCTCTCCGTTTATTCGGGGGAATACGAATACGTCAACGTGACTTATATCAAGGGATGCCTGATGATGGACTGTTTGCGCATCGGGATCGGGGACGACCGGTTTTTTGAAGGATTGCAGAATTATTACGCGGAATTTTCCGGAAAAATCGCGACGGCGGCCGATCTCGCGGGCGTCTACGAGCGGCTCGGCTGCGATACGAACAGCTTTTTCGCCGGATTTTTGGACGGGAAAGTGATCTTGTGAAAAATTTTCGGTAAATTTGCGTTTTTACTGCCGAAAATCAGGTTAATTTCAGGGATATTTATTGACAAACCGCCCAACAAATGCTAAAATAAATGGTACTGAAATGTCAGACTGTTTATAAGGAGCGATACATGAAGAAGATTCTGAACTTGTTTTTGATCGGTGCAATGCTGGTTTCGCTCGCGCTTGGCTTCGGCGCGTGCAGCACGGAGGAGACCGCGGAGCCGGGCATGACCGTCAAATACATCGGCGGGCAATATACGCTCATCGAATACGTGCAGGAAGAGGGTGTGACCGAACTCACCATCGACAAGACGGAGGACGGAAAGCAGATCACCGCGATCAAGGCGGGCGCGTTTGACGGCAACGAGGAAATCAAAAAGATCACCGTTTCCGCCGGCGTCACGGAAATCGCGGAGGGCGCGTTCAAGCGCATGGAAGCGCTGGAAGAAATCACCCTTCCGTTCGTCGGAGCGGAGGAGACGAACGTCAACGCGGCGCGCCTGTTCGGCTATGTGTTCGGTACGGATTCCTACGATAAGGGCGTATCCGTCACGCAGAATTACAACGCGACCGGCACTGCGACCTACTATCTGCCGCAGACGCTGCAGAACGTCACCATCACGGGGGGCGCCGACTACAAGGTCCCCGCGTATGCCTTTTATAATTGCACCGCGTTAAAGAGCATTACGATCGGCGACGCCGCGGAAATCGGTGACGCTGCGTTTTACAACTGTTCTTATCTCACCGACTTCGCTGTCCCCGCTAACGTGACGGCGATCGGCGACGAGGCGTTTGTCGGCTGCAACCGGCTGAAGAGCATTTCGTTCGGGACGGACAGCAAGCTGGAAACGATCGGCAAAGCGGCGTTCAAGGGAAGCAAGATGACGGCCGTCACGCTTCCTTCCGGGCTGAAAACCATCGGCGAAAACGCGTTTGAAAACGCCAATCTCGAGACCATAGCGATTCCCGCGGGCGTTGCGGAAATTCCCTATTACGCGTTCTACGGCTGCGCGCGCCTGACCAAAGTCACGGTTTCGGGCACGGCGCTCACCCGTATCGGGGAAGCGGCGTTCCAGGGCTGTAAAAAGCTGACGGAAATCGAGGGGATGCCTTCTTCCGTCCAGGAGATCGCCCCTTACGCGTTTGCGGAGTGCGACGCGCTCACCGAGGCGTTCCGGGCGACGGTGGCGGAGATCGGCGGAGAGTTCGTCTTCGGCTATCAGAAAGAAGAAGCTTAAAGCAATCAAAAGAGGCGGCGTTCAGCCGCTTTTTTTTGTGCGCGAAGGTGCGGCGTACCGAGAAATTTCATAAAAACGGTGGCAAGAGGAAAATTTTGAAAAAACTCTTGTCAACGCACGATATTTGTGATATAATGAAAAAAAATAAATGGGCGCGCCCATTCTCTTTGTCCGACTTGTGTTAAGTCGGACAAAGAGGGGGAGGCCTAAAAGAAAAGGAGAGAAAAAAGAAATGAAACGGAAAAAAGGCTTTACGATCGTCGAACTGGTGATCGTCATCGCGGTCATCGCCGTTCTGGCGGCGGTTCTGATCCCCACGTTTTCCAGCCTGATTCAGAAGGCGAATCTGTCCTCCGACCAGGTGGCGGTGCGCAACATGAACAACGCGTTGGCGATGGACGAGGCGGAAAACGGCAAGCCGGACGATCTGCTGACGGCAATGCTCCGCATGAAGGAGAACGGTTACGATTTCGACAGCTATAAGCCGCTCACAGAGGGATACCGCTTTTTCTGGGATCAGCGGGAAAACCGCGTTGTTCTCGTGCGGACGGAAGATATGAATATCGTCTATCCGGAAGAAATGAAGGGAGTGATCGACGAATCCGTCGCGGCGAACTACAAATCGCTCTACCGGGATACGGCGGCGGACAGAGAAGCCGTCACCAAGCTGAATGAAAAGATCGCCGCGGCATCCGACAAAACGCTGGAGATTACAAGCGGCAGCGAACTGAGCGCGCTTGCCGCCGTCGTCAACGGATTCTATGATGAAGCCAACGGGCTGGAGGGCTATACCGTCGAACTTCCCGCATCGATCAATTTAGAAACTGACATCTGGGTTCCCATCGGCGAGGCTGCCGCTACGCCGTTTTGCGGGACGATGAAAGGAGCGGAGGGCGGTTCGGTCATCACGGGGCTGAGTTCGGAGGGCTATACCGCCGACATTGCAAATGCGGTCACGCTCGCCTCCGGGCAGACCGGCGTGGCGTACGGACTGGTCGCATTTGCGGAAAACGCAGTATTTGAAAATATCACGCTGGAAGATATCTCCGTCGACCTGGGCGATTCGGGCGTCGAGATGGGCGGTCTCGTGGGGACGGCGACGGGTAGCCTGACCGTTAAAAATTGTAAGATCGGAAAGGAGGGCGATGCCTCGCTCATCCGCGGCAGATCCAAGGTAGGCGCCTTTGTCGGCGTGCTTGATCGCACGGAGTCCGATTATGCGGTTCTCTTTGAAAATTGCTTCAACTACGCGCGGGTGGAAGCGGTCGATACGGGTGACAGCGTAAGATCAGGCGGCTTCGTCGGCGCGGCGAATTTCCCGTATAGTTCCGCGTTTCAAGTGAGCTGTACTTTCAAAAACTGCGAAAACTACGGGGATGTCTCCTCTGAAAAGTATGTCGGCGGCTTCATCGGCCACCGTTACGGAGGCGCGGCGCTGATCACCTTTGAAAACTGCAAGAGCGCGGGAACGGTGACGGGAACGGAGGGATGTTCCGGCTTTTATATCGGCTGGGTAAGCGAAGAAGGGGCGCACTCCTTTGAAACTTGCACGATGGAGGAAAACACCGCAGTCAGCGGAACAACGCTGGAACAGGCGTTCGGCACCGTAGTTTCCAAAAGTACGGTACGGTTCGGGACTTCGGTATATCAGAAGACGGCTAGCGGCTGGGATGCTTCAGTGGCCTGACCGAAGCGGAAAAGAGGGAGAGCCTCTCTTTCTGACCATGCAGCCCGCCGTAAACATTTTAATCGAGATAAAAAAGGGAAAACGCAAGCGTTTTCCCTTTATTTACGTGTAATTCTGAAAAAATGAAAAGTCTTCAAAACCGCTGTGAAACTTGCGCCCGCAGCGGGCGGAATTACAGCAGCGCGATCGCGATGCTGCAGTAGATGATCAAAGACAGCGCGTCCACGATGGTCGTGATAAAGGGACTGGCGACGACCGCGGGGTCCAGCCTGCACTTTTTTGCGAGCAGCGGGAGGGTGCAGCCGATAAGCTTGGCCAGCAGGATGGTGATGAATAAAACGCTTGATACGATGAGGGCGACTTTGACCGTCACGTCGTTGTAGAGCCTGTCGATGAGCATCAGCTTGGCAAAGCAGACGACGGAAACCGTCAGCCCGAGCAGCAGGGCGGCGCGGAGCTCTTTCCATAAAATGCGGAACACGTCTTTCAGTTCGACATCTCCCAAAGCCAGCGAACGGATCACCGTGACCGAAGACTGCCCGCCCGCGTTCCCCGCGGTGTCCATCAGCATGGGCACGAAGGAGTAAAGAACCGCTCCGCTCGCGAGTGCCGCCAGGCTCTCCTCGTAACCGGATAATATCATGCTGGTAAACGTGGCGGAGATCATCAGCAGCAGCAGCCAGGGGATGCGCGCCTTCCAGATGCTCCACACGGACTGCTTTAAGTACGGCTTTTCGTTCGGCAGCATCGCCGCCATCTTCTGAATGTCCTCGGTCGCCTCTTCCTGCATGACGTCGATCGCGTCGTCTACGGTGACGATTCCCACAATACACCCCTCTTTGTCCACGACGGGGAGCGCCAGAAAGTCGTAATCGGAGAGCTCGAGCGCGACGGATTCCTTGTCCTCGAGGGTCTCCACCGAGATCACGCTGCTGTCCATCACCATCTCGATCTTCTCGTCCGGGTCGGCGAGCAGCAGGTCTTTGACGGTGACAACGCCCAGCAGCTTTTTCCGGTTGTCCGTCACATAGCAGGTGTAGATCGTCTCGCTGTTGACGCCCGTCCGCCTGATTTTGTCGAAGGATTCCTTCACCGTCATATCCTTGGAAAAGGAGACGAACTCCGGCGTCATAATGCTGCCGGCGGAATCGTCCGGATATTCCAGAAGTTCGTTGATTTGCTTGCGGTCCTCGGGATCCGCGCTCTTTAAGATGCGCTTGACGAGAGAGGCGGGCATTTCGTCGATGATATCCACCGCGTCGTCCAGGAACATATCTCCGAGGACGGCTTTCAGCTCCTTATCCGTAAAGGCGTTGATCATGGATTCCTGCGTGTCGGTGTCGAATTCGATGAATACGTCCGAGGCGAGTTCTTTGGGCAGCAGGCGGAAGAAGAGCAGTTTATCCTTCTCTTCCGTCAGCGTGTCTTCGACGAATTCCGCAATGTCGAAGGGCTCCATGTCCATCACCGTCATGCGGAGGTCGGCGAATTTTCGCTCTCGGAAAAATCCTTCCAGCATTTCATACAGCGTTTTGGTTTCTTCCATTTTGATCGACCTCCTTTTTAAAGTATGAACGATTCTTTTCTTCGGTGCAAATAAAAAGCCCGCCGAAAGCCGGCGGGAAAAGACGCGAAAATTATGCTTGTCGAAAACAGCAACCATGCGAGCTTTAGCATCACAGGGCAGTGAAGCTGCGTTAAACGATGCCTTGGGTTCGACATCGCCTGCTGGCCCTCGCGTGGTGTCTCCACCATTTTGCGGCAGCAGCCCGTATCCCTGTGGTAGCCTTACCTACCGGACGGATTCAGTTCATCGTTACTATACACCGAAAAAAGTTCTTCTGTCAACTGTTTTACGCACTATTTTTTTCTTTCAGGCAGGTTTTTCGGTGTCGCCGTCCGTGCGGTCGTTGATCACGGCGGAGGGGTTCTCCGCTTTGACGGCGGCGCAGAATGCCTCGTACTGTTTCGGATCGATCACGACGCAGACGTATTTTTTGTCCGTGAAATAGACCACCAGTTTATCCGACTTTTTAAAGTGCGTGACCTGTAAAATGCTATCCGCCTTTACTTCCGTGCGGAAAAAACAGAAGCGCGAGACGAATTTCCCGTTTCCCACTTCGTAGCGGGAGAAAAAGAGCACGCCGATCCCCAGCAGAAAGAGCACGGCGGAGACAACGCACACGAAAATGCAGGAAATCAGCCGGCTGATCTCCAGGCCGTTGAGGGACAGGGCGTTGATGAGATTCCAGGCGAAGCCCCCCGCCGTCAGCGCCAGCAGAAGGAGCACGCAGAGCAGCATGGGAAGGGTAAAGCGATAGCGAAATTTTTTCATATCAAATCACCTCGGTTCCAGTTTACCACATCTGCGGGCCGATTTACAATCGGAATTTTGTCTTTTTATGCGAAAATTGTTTGTTTTTTAAAAGGTTTTCATATATAATAACAAAAACGGAAAACGGGAGGCCGGAATATGAAGAAAATAACCGGATCGGTCGTCTGGACGGGGCGCACGCTCGCGCGCGGCAAGGGCGACAAGGCGGGTACGATATCCCGCCGCATTCTGCAGGCGCACAACCGCTCGCGGGATCCCCGGAAGCTGGAGATCGCCTTTGACGAGCTCGTTTCGCACGACATCACTTACGTCGGAATCATTCAGACCGCAAAGGCGAGCGGGCTGGAAAAGTTCCCCCTGCCCTATACGCTCACCAACTGCCACAATTCGCTCTGCGCGGTGGGCGGCACCATCAACGAAGACGATCACGTCTTCGGGCTTTCCGCCGTGAAAAAATACGGGGGAATCTACGTGCCCGCGCACGTGGCGGTCATTCATCAATACATGCGCGAGGCGCGCGCATTCTCGGGCGGAATGATTCTGGGTTCGGATTCGCACACCCGCTACGGCGCGCTCGGCGCGCTGGCGGTCGGAGAGGGCGGCCCCGAACTCGTCAAACAGCTCTTGGGCAGAACGTACGACGTTAACTGTCCGGAGATCATCGCGGTGGAACTGCGGGGAAAACTCCGCCCGGGCGTCGGCCCGCACGACGTCGCGCTGGCGCTCGTGAAAGAAGTTTTCCCGGATGGCTTCGTGAAGAATAAAATACTCGAATTCGTGGGGACGGGGATCGGAAATCTGTCCGTGGACGAGCGGAACGGGATCGACGTGATGACCACGGAGACCGCGTGTCTGTCATCTGTCTGGACGACGGACGAGAAGGTGCGCGCATATTACGCGGATCACGGCAGGGAGGAGGCTTACCGCCCGCTGGAGCCCGCCGTCGGCGCGGAATACGACGGGGGAATCGTGATCGATCTGTCCCGCGTCGAGCCCATGATCGCGCTGCCCTTCCACCCCTCTAACGCCTACACGATCAGAGATTTTCTCTCCCGCCCCTACGAACTGCTGAAAAAAGCGGAGGACGAGGGGAAAAAACTGCTTGCGGACGGCAATTTCTGTCTGACGGACAAGATCCGCGGCGGAAAGGTTTACGCCGATCAGGGCGTCATCGCGGGCTGTGCGGGCGGACTGTATGAAAACATCGCCGCCGCGAGCGAGATTTTAGGGGAAAAGGCGGTCGGCTCCGAAGCGTTTACGCTGGACGTCTATCCCGCTTCCCAGCCCGTCTACAAAGGACTGGCGGACGCGGGCTATATCGGCAGGCTGACGGAGCAGGGCGCGGTCGTGAAAACGGCGTTCTGCGGCCCCTGTTTCGGCGCCGGGGACGTGCCGGCGCACAACGGGCTGTCCCTCCGCCATACCACGCGCAATTTTGAAAACAGGGAAGGGAGCAGGCCGGCGGACGGGCAGCTCGCCGCCGTCGCGCTGATGGACGCGCGCAGCATCGCCGCGACCGCCCTAAACGGCGGCGCCATCACCCCGGCTACCGAAGTTTTCTGCCGGAAACCCCGGAAAAAATACCGTTACGACGGAAAAATCTATGCGGCACGCGTCTATCGGGGAAATGCGGATTCCGCAAAATCCCTCATTTACGGCCCCAATATTGCGGACTGGCCCCAGATTCCCCCTTTAAAGGAGAATCTCCTTCTGAATATCGCGAGCGTTCTGACCGATCCCGTCACCACGACGGACGAGCTCATTCCCTCCGGCGAGACTTCTTCTTACCGGAGCAATCCCCATAAACTGGCGGAATTCGCGCTCTCGCGCAAGGACCCCGGCTATGTGGCGCGGGCGAAAGCCGTGCGGGACGGCGCGTTTCCCGCGGAGGGCGGCTACGACGCGGCCGTCACGACGTATGCGAGCGCTGTGTGCGCGGTGAAGCCGGGCGACGGCTCCGCGCGCGAACAGGCGGCTTCCTGCCAGCGCGTGCTGGGCGGCGGCGCCAACATCGCGGCGGACTACGCCACCAAGCGGTACCGCAGCAACCTCATCAACTGGGGAATGTTTCCCTTCCGTTCAAAAGAAGCGTTTGCAGTCGGCGAGCTCGTCTATATCCCGGATGCGCGCGCGCTGCTGCTCTCCGGCGCCTGTGAATTTCCCGCGGAAACGCCGTCCGGCAGGCGCTTCGTCCTGACGATCGACCCGCTGACGGAGACCGAGCGCCGCATCATTGCGGACGGATGCCTGATCAATTACTACAAAAACGAGGGCAAAAAAAAGACGGGCAGTCCCGTCTGAGCCGAATCAGTTTTCTTTTCCCTTGTTGAAGGATTCCGAAAAGAGCTTTTCGGGGAGCGGTTCGCCCTTGTCTTTGGCGGCGGTAAAAAGCCGTATCAGCTTCAGGCTCTTGACGACGCTCTCCTCCTCCAAATCGTATACGGTGCTCTCTCCTTCGTCTCTCTGGCAGTTGGAGAAGCGTATCTCCGGCGTGCGGCGGAGCATGAGATCGGAGAGCGTGTGCGGGGCGAAAAAGACCGCCTCCGCGCCCCTGACGAGGGGCCGCAGCATGCCCGATCTGTCCTGCAGCAGCTTCTGATACCGGAAGTAAGCCCGGTATGCGCGGGCGAATTTTTTGTAATCGACGGATATGCCGTACACGGAGCGGATCGCGGGGGAGAGCGCCGTATAGAGCGTTTTCAGCCCGTCTCCGCCCGGCTTGGTCGGATAGCTGTGGCGGCGCGGATCGGCATTTGCCGCGGCGAGCAGAAAATAGTCGATGTCCCGCTCGATCAGCGCGTGCAGGTTGTGTTTGGGGTATTCTTCGCCATGTTCGCGGACATAACGGTAAACGTACGGGTGGAACACGGTGTCCGCCGCATAATGCGTGAGATAGCCCAGCGCGAAGGAATCGCAGTCCGCCCGGAGGAGCGCTGCGAAAAATTCGTATATTTTTTCGCGGTGCAGGACAACGCCCAGCCGCTTGTTTTTGTCGCGGTATAAAAAGAGGGGATCGCCTCCCTGGGCGCCGAGGTAAAAGAGCGCGCGGTCGGAAATGCGCGCCGCCTGTTTTTCGGGGAGGCGGTCGAGCACCTTCTCGCAGACCGTCTCGTGGGTAAAGAATGCGGGCATGCTCTTATTATATGCGGTTTCCGGCAAAAAAGCAAGAATTTGCGAAAAAGGAGCCGTTCGGGCGCACTTTTTCCCTCCGGACGGAATTTTTTGCGAAAATTTAAGGAAAAGATTGAAAAAAACTTGACAAATGCTTTCATCCGTGCTAAAATTAGGCAACACTCCGAAAAGTCTGGGGTGTTAATTTTTTGGAATTCGGAAGGTAATTACAAATGGCCGCGAAAGGAACGAGAAACAAGATTACGTTGGCGTGCACGGAATGCAAACAGAGGAATTACGATACGTATAAGAATAAGAAAAACGATCCGGATCGGATCGAGATTTCCAAGTATTGCCCCTTCTGCAAAAAGCACACCGCGCACAAAGAGACGAAATAAGCGTTTTCAGATTATAGAGGGATGGATAAGATGAAAGAAGACAAGAACGCCGTGGCGGAGACCAAGGAAGCTCCGCAGAAAGAGGCGAAGAAGGACGGCAAAAAGAAGGCTCCCAACAAGAAGCCCAATATTTTCGTTCGGTTCGGCAGAAAGATGAAAGAGGTCTTTTCCGAGCTGAAGAAAGTCACCTGGCCTACCTTTCCCAAGGTCATCAAGAATACCGGCGTCGTTCTGGCGGTCGTGCTCGTGTTCCTTTTGGTCATTACCGGCATCGACGCAGGCCTTTTGGCGCTGATGAAGCTGGTTCCCGCGAACGATGCGGCCGCCGCGGTCGCCGTGCTGCTGGGGTTATAACGGGTTATCATGGCGGCGAGCGACGCGAAATGGTATGTCATTCACACGTACTCCGGCTACGAGGCGATGGTGAAGGACAGCCTGGAAAAGTTAATCGAAAATAACAATCTGCAGGAAAACATCTTCGATATCCAGATCCCCACGGAGGAGACGCTGGAAGAGAAGGCGAACGGCAAGAAAAAGGTCGTCGAGCGGAAGAAATTTCCCTGTTACGTTTTTCTGAAGATGATCTATTCCAACAACATCTGGTATCTGGTCACGAATACCCGCGGCGTCACGGGCTTCGTCGGTCCGCAGGGGCGCCCTCTGCCGCTGACGGAAGAGGAAGTCGTGCGCATGGGGCTGATCAAGGTCGCGACGACGATCGACTTTACGGTGGGAGACGACGTGCAGGTGATGAACGGTCCGCTGGAATCCTTTACCGGAAAGGTGACCGAGCTCAACGAGGCGTCCCAGAAAGTCAAGGTGGACGTCGTGATGTTCGGGCGGGTGACCAACGTCGAGCTGGATTTCGTTCAGGTCAAAAAAATTACCGTACAGAATTAGAAACCTTCGGGGAAACCCGTCGGAATAAGTGGGAGTGGCGCTAATTTTCATTTCGGGCGTTACGGTCGTACCACAAAAATGGAGGAAGAACATGGCTAAGAAAGTTACAGCGGTCGTCAAATTGCAGCTGGCCGCGGGAAAAGCTACGCCGGGACCTCCCGTCGGCTCCACGCTGGGCCCGCACGGGATCAATATTCCGGGCTTTACCAAGGAATTCAACGCGAAGACCGCGGGTCAGGAAGGGCTTATCATCCCCGTCGTCATCACGATTTATCAGGATCGTTCCTTTACGTTCGTTCTGAAGACGCCTCCCGCACCCGTTCTCATCAAGAAGGCGTGCGGCATCGAGAGCGGCAGCGCCAAGCCCAATAAGGACAAGGTTGCCAAGATCACGAAGGCGCAGGTTGAGGAAATCGCGAAAATGAAGATGCCCGATCTCAACGCGTCCTCGCTGGAATCCGCGATGAGCATGATCGCGGGCACGGCGAGAAGCATGGGCGTCGTTGTCGTCGACTGACGGCTTGAATACGTGGGAGGGGAATTTCCCCGACGGTACCACGAGGAGGATATTGATTTATGAAACACGGAAAAAAATATACGGAAAGCCTCAAGGCTTACGATAAGTCCAAGGCGTACGAGATCGGCGAAGCGGTGGATCTCGTTCTGAACACCGCGAAAGCGAAGTTCGACGAGACGGTGGAGCTTCACGTCCGCCTGGGCGTCGATCCCAAGCAGGCGGATCAGCAGGTCAGAGGCGTCATCGTCCTTCCCAACGGAACGGGTAAAAACGTCAAGGTCCTGTGCCTCGCGAAGGGCGAGAAGGCGGATCAGGCGAAGGAAGCCGGCGCGGATTTCGTCGGTGCGGAAGAGCTCGTGCAGAAGATTCAGACGGAAAACTGGTTTGACTTCGACGTCATCATCACCACGCCGGATATGATGGGCGTGGTCGGCCGCATCGGTAAGATCCTGGGGCCGAAGGGACTGATGCCGAACCCGAAGTCGGGAACGGTCACGATGGACGTTGCGAAGGCGATCAAGGATACGAAGGCCGGTAAGGTCGAGTACAGACTGGACAAGACCGCCATCATTCACTGCCCCATCGGGAAAAAGAGCTTCGGCAAGGAAAAGCTGGTCGAAAACTACGACGCGCTGTTCGATGCGATCGTCAAGGCGAAACCCGCCGCGGCGAAGGGGCAGTACGTCAAGAGCGTGACCGTCGCTTCCACGATGGGCCCCGGCGTCAGAGTCGCGGCGAAAATTTAATTGACAAACGGTTTCTTTTGTGCTATAATGGCACAGTAATTTTCAAAAAGCTTAAGACAGCAGGTTTTAATGCGTGTTCGCAACCGGCCGAGGCGGATTGAAAGGAATATCGGTTTCCGATGCCCTTTCGCCCATCCGGCGGGAGGGCTTTTTTAACGAAATATGGAGGATAACATGTCGGCTAACATCGAAGCAAAAAAGGTAGTCGTCGAGGAGATCAAGAAGAACGCTTCCGAAGCGAAATCCATCGTTCTCGTCAACTATCAGGGCCTGACGGTTGCGGAAGACACCGAATTCAGAGGGGAATTCCGCAATAAAAACGTGGTTTACAAAGTATTGAAAAACACGCTCGTCAAGCGCGCGTTCGACGAACTGGGCATCGCGGGATTCGACGCGGATCTCAACGGCCCCACCGCTGTCGCGTTCGCCGAGGACGAGACCAGCGCGGCGAAGATCGTCGTAGACGCGGCAAAGAAGTATCAGGACAAAATTTCCGTCAAGAGCGGTTACGTTGACGGAAAGTATGTAGACATCAAGGGTATCGTTGCACTCGCCAGCATCCCCTCGAGAGAGGAGCTTTACGGAAAACTGGCAGGGCTGTTCAGCGGTTTCCCGCGGAGCCTCGCCTGCGCGCTCAACGCGGTGGCGGAACAGAAACAGGCGTAATCGCCGCATAAAGAATTTTTTGGAGGAAAAACAGAATGGATATCGCAAAATTTATTGAAGAGATCAAAGCTATGACGGTGGTCGAGCTCAACGACCTGGTCAAGGCGATCGAAACCGAATTCGGCGTCAGCGCCGCCGCTCCCGTGGCCGTTGCCGCCGCAGGCGCCGCTCCCGCCGCCGCTGTGGAGGAGAAGACCGAGTTCAAGGTCACGCTGAAAGACGCGGGCGCGAAGAAGATCGACTGCATCAAAGCGGTCCGCGAATTTACCGGTCTGGGACTGGTCGAGGCGAAGAACCTCGTCGAATCCCTCGGCGTCATCAAAGAGAACGCCACCAAGGAAGAGGCGGACAAGATGGTCGCGAAATTCAAGGAAATCGGCGCGACCGTCGTTGCGGAGTAATTTTCTTAAAAAACGAGAGAGGAAGGCGGTATTCGGAGAGAATACTGCCTTTTTTCGTCTTTTTCGCGAAATCCTCCCGAAAGGGGATTGACAATCGCCTAAATATTTAGTAAAATAAAAAAAGACGAAAAATCCCAACAGGAGATTATCAATGAAAAAAATAGTAACGATCGGGCTGATCGCCGTTATGGCAGCAGTCATGGCGCTGTCGGCGGGCTGCGGTGCGAAAATTACGACGGTGACGATGAAGATCCGCCTGTATACGGCTGCCACGACGTACGATACGTACGAAATGAAACTGGATCTCTACGAACATCTCGCGCCGGATACCGCGAAGGCCTTTAAAGAATGGGTCGAAGACGGCGTATACGATAATATGGTGTTTTACAAAACCGATCTCTATTCCAGCCAGGTAATGGTCGGCGACCTCAAGTGGGTGGACGGGAAACTGGAACAGATTGCCCCGCAGACGTTTGCCGATGCGGAATTCGCCGCGAACGGAACGGTGGGCTCCAATCTGACGAACGTATCCGGCTCGTTCGGGCTGTGGAAGAATTTTGACCGCGAAGCGGGCTACGTCTCGAGCGGACACCGCAATACGGTCTCCACGATTTACATGCCCACGAGCACGATCTCCGCGTACGACGGCTATTTCTGCGTGCTCGGCCAGTATTCGGACGACGAGGCCAGCGTCGACGCGATGACGGAGATCAAGGACGTTCTGAACGGAGAAGACGTGCAGATATACGTTCAGTTCTGCATGAAGGACAGCGATACCGTACTGTTTTTGCCCGAAGAGGAATTCGACGCGATCAAGGAAGACCGCATCGACGAGGACACCGTGATGAAGATCACCGTTCCCGAATTTATGTGCTATATTGAATCCATGGAGTTTTAAGAAAGACAAAAACGCCCTTTCAGGGCGTTTTTTTTATGCCTTTTTTTGGGAAAGCCTTCTTCACGGTATCGGAAACAGATTGTCGATTTTTCCGTTCTTCTGGCTGACGCCGAAATAGCGCGCGTAATATTTGTTCTCGGCGGCTTCGTCGCGGTAGAGGAGCCCGACGCCCTCCCGCTCCAGTTCGCGGGGCGGCGGAAAGACGCCGACGAACGCGCCGAGAAATTCCCGGATGCGGTCTTTGTTCGAGAGCATGTTGTCGGCGAGATAACGGTCGGTTTCCCCGTGCGTCAGCACGCTTTCGAAAAAAGCGTAGGGAATCAGCCGATCGGGCAGCGTACGGCCGGAAAAGGCTTCCGAGGAGAAGGTCTCCTTTCTGCGCGCGGTCACCCCGCCGTCAGCGACCGCGTATTCGGTCTTTTCGACGTGCTTGGCAAAGTCCCTGTGGCGGATGGTCGTCGTGAACGCGCCGTGTTTTAACGCGTATTCGTCCGCGCGCCCGAAAAAAACGCGCGATATTTTGGGGGATACCCCGTAAACGGCGAGAAAACTCTCCTTCGCCTTGAAGTGCACGGCGACGAGGTCCTTCTCCTTCGCGATCTCCGCGCCGTCCGCGGTCAGCGGGATCGCCTCCGCAAAGAAGTCTTCCCGCGTTTCGAGGGACAGCTTGAGGCCGTTTTCCCGGTAAAGCGTGACGATTGCATCCCCGAAGTTCTTTTGCGCGAGCACCTGAAAGCCCGCGTTCGGCGGCGTGCGGAAGCGCAGAAACCAGGCGCCCCCCAGATCCGCCGCGATGACGTTTTCGGGAGGCCGGGCAAAAAAATCCTCGCAGAGCAGACAGTAAACGGGATAGCTTCCGTCCAGCGGGCAGAGTTCCAGAAGCGGGCTTTTTTCAGGAGAAAGGGATAACACCCGCCCCTCCTTTCTCACGCCGTCCGCCTTGACCGCAAACGGCTTGTCGTACGATAAAAAGAAAAACATTCCGCCTCCTCGGTTGTCCGCTTTGCGCAGGGTTCCTGTAAAATTTATGCGGGCAGAAAGATAAAAATACGTTTTCGGGTATGAAATGATGTTTATTTGTCAACAAATAGGGTAATAAAACCGCAATCAAGCGGAACGGAGGCAGTTATGGAAAAGAAGAACGACAAGCGCGCCCGCGATCTGGCGGACGCGGTACGAAAGGGAAAAGAAGAGGGGAAATCCCTCACCGAGATATTTGCAGAGTACGGCGAGAAAAACGGCCTGGCGCGCGGCAGCGTGCGGAACGCCTATTACGAACTGGTGAAAAAGAGCCGCAGCGACGCGTTCGCCGAAAAATATCTGGGCGGCGAGCGGCTCACCGCGCAGGAAATCCGCTCGTTCGGCACGGAAGAGGAGCGCACGCTGGTAAAGACGGTGCTTTTGGGCAAGCGCGACGGGCGCTCGGCGCGGAGCGTCATCTTTGAGCTTTCGGGCGGAGATCCGAAGCTCGCGCTCCGGTTTCAGAACAAATACCGCAACGTACTGCGCTCCAAGCCGCAGCTCATCCGCGAGCTGGTGGAGGAGATCCGGGCAGAAAGCGGCATCCCCTTCGACGCTCTTACAGACGTTTCGCCGCGCTTCCGCGAATCCCAGCTGAAAAAGCTGCAGTCTGAGATCAACGCCCTGGTGGAGCGCATCTCGGACGGCGTGCGGGCGGAAAACGAGCGGCTCAAAGAGCGCGTCCGCGCGCTGGAGAGCGAAAACGCAGAGCTCACCGCGGCGCTCGGCGAAGACGGCAGCCGCGCGGCGGAGTTCTTCGGAAAGAAAAGCGGCAAAAATATTTTGAACTGATTTTCTGTTTTTTCGTCATTCCGTTTGGAATCAGCGCCTCTTTCCTGTATAATAAATTTATAATTTTCAGGAGGGAAGCTATTTTGGATTTATTTCGGAAATGCGAATCGCTGGGGAACGTCCGCCAGGCAAAGGAATGGGGACTGTACCCGTATTTTCATCAGATGAGCTCCAAGCAGGATACGGAAGTCACGATGGAGGGGAAAAAGATCGTCATGATCGGCTCCAACAATTATCTCGGACTGACTTCTCATCCCGCTGTGATCGCCGCGGGAAAGGAGGCGCTTGACCGCTACGGAACCGGCTGCTCCGGCAGCCGGTTTTTAAACGGAACGCTTACGGAGCACGTCGCGCTGGAAAGAGAGCTCGCGGATTTTCTCGGGAAGGAGGACGCCGTTACCTTTTCCACCGGGTTCCAGTCCAACCTCGGAATCATCAGCGCGCTGGCCGGCAGAAACGACGTCATCCTGTGCGACAAGGAAAACCATGCCAGTATATACGATGCCTGCCGGCTGAGCTATGCGAAGATGGTGCGCTACCGCCATTCGGACATGGCGGATCTCGAGGAGCGGCTGAAAGAGATCGACCTTTCGGTTTCCGGAGTGCTGATCGTGACGGACGGGGTTTTCAGCATGAGCGGGGAAATCTGCAAGCTGCCCGAGATCATCGCGCTGGCGAGACGATACGGGGCGCGCGTCATGGTGGACGACGCGCACGGTCTGGGCGTGCTCGGCGAAAAGGGAAAGGGCACGGCGGAATACTTCGGACTGGAAGAGGAAACCGATCTCTATATGGGGACGTTTTCCAAATCCCTGGCAAGTCTCGGCGGATATCTGGCGGCGGATCGGAGCGTCTGCGAATACGTGAGGCATACTTCCCGCCCCTTTATTTTCAGCGCTTCCATCACCCCCGCGTCCGTCGCCTGTGCGCGCGCCGCGCTGGGAATCCTCATCCGGGAGCCCGAGCGGGTACGGGCGCTTGCGAAAAACGCCGAATATATGCGCAGCGGACTGAAAGCGCGGGGCGTTCCCCTGATCGAGAGCGTCACGCCCATTATCCCCATCTATACTTACGAGGACAAAAAGGCCTTTCTCGCATGTAAACTTCTCTTTGACCGGGGCGTCTACGTCAATCCCGTCGTCTCTCCCGCGACGCCCGTCGGGCAGAGCCTGCTGAGAACGAGCTACACCGCTACGCACACGCGCGAGCAGTTGGATTACGCGATGAATGCCATCCGGGAAGTGCTGGACCTCGTCGCGGAAGCGTAAAAAAACAAAACGGCGGAAAATTCACGCCGTTTTTTCTTGACAGAACGCCCGAAAGGGGGTACAATATAATTGCAAGTAAAAAAGTTGCAATTAAGGAGAAGCATGAAACTTTCATCCAAGGCGCACTACGGGCTGAACGCCTGCTGCGTACTGGCGGGAATGTATCCCGAGAAGGCTTCCGCCCGGGAACTAGAGGAAGCGCTCGGCGTTTCGGGCAAATATCTGGAGCAGATGATGCGCCTGCTCGCCTCGCGCGGGATCGTCAGAGCGCAGCGCGGCGCGGCGGGCGGATATTCGCTGGCGCGGGAGCCCGCCGCCGTTTCGGTGGGAGCGGTCGTCCGCGCGCTGGAAGACGACATGGAGTTTATCCACTGCGCGGCGAAGGCGAGCCCCTGCAAAAAATGCCTGTCCGCAGCCGTCTGGCAGAAGCTCTACCGGGAGATCAACCGGGTGCTGGACGAAATGACGCTGTCCGACATGCTGAAAGGAGAAATATGAACAAACCGATCTATATGGATCACGCGGCGACGACTCCCCTCGATCCCCGCGTGCTGGAAAAGATGACGCCCTATCTGACGGATGTCTACGGCAACGCGAACAGCCAGCACGCGTTCGGCCGCGCGGCAGACAGGGGCGTGGACGAGGCGCGGGATACGATCGCCTCCCTCATCGGCGCGAAGCCCTCCGAGATATATTTCACTTCGGGGGGGACGGAAGCGGATAACTGGGCGTTGAAGGGCATCATGGCGGCGCAGACGAAAAAGAAGCATCTCATCGTGAGCGCGATCGAACACGCCGCGATGCTGGAGACGGCGAAACAGCTTTCAAAGGCCGGGTACGAGGTCTCCTGCGCGCCGGTGGACGAATTCGGAAGAGTGGATCTCGACGCGCTGCGGGCGCTCGTGCGGGAAGATACGGCGCTCGTCGGCGTCATGGCGGCAAACAACGAAGTAGGGACGATACAGCCGGTCGGAGAGATCGCCGCGATCGCGCACGCCAAAGGCGCGCTGATGTTTACGGACGCGGTGCAGGCGGCGGGCGTATTGGAGCTCGACGTCAGGGCGCTCGGCGTCGATCTGATGTCCGCGTCCGCGCATAAGATTTACGGCCCGAAAGGGGTGGGCATGCTCTATGTGCGCAACGGCGTGAAGATCGAAAATCTGATCGCCGGCGGGCACCAGGAGCGCACCCGCCGCGGGGGAACCACGAACGTCCCCGGCGTAGTCGGCTTTGCGGAGGCGTTCCGGCTGGCGGCGGAGAACATAGAAGCGAACAACGCTTACGTGACGGCGCTCAGGGACCGCCTGATCGACCGCGTCCAGGCGGAAGTGCCGGACGTCAAACTCAACGGGCACCGCACGCTGCGGCTTCCCGCCAACGCGGATTTTTCCTTCCGCTATATCGAGGGAGAATCCGTCCTGTTCAGCCTGGATCTCGCGGGGATCGCCGTTTCCAGCGGTTCGGCGTGCTCGTCCGGCTCGCTGGAGCCGTCTCACGTGCTGCTCGCGATGGGGCTCCCGGAGGAGCTGGCGCACGGTTCCATCCGGTTCACGCTGGGCAAGCACAATACAGAAGAGGAAGTTGATTATACGGTAGAGTCGCTGAAAGCCATCGTCGCGCGGCTCAGAGATATGTCGCCGCTGTTTTCTGCGGCCGGAGGAGAAGGAAACTATGTATAACGAGAAAGTAATGCAGACATTTGCAAACCCCAAACACGTGGGGGAAGTGGAGAATTACGACGGGATCGGCAAAGTGGGAAACGCCTCCTGCGGCGATATCATGCAGATCACGCTGAAGATCGAAAACGACGTCATCACGGACGCGAAGTTCAAGACGTTCGGCTGCGCCGCGGCGATCGCCACCAGTTCCACCGCGACGGACATGGTCATCGGCATGACGGTGGAGGAGGCGCTGAAGCTGACCAATCAGAAGGTGGTGGAGGAGCTCGAGGGGCTCCCGCCCCAGAAACTCCACTGTTCGGTGCTCGCCGAAGAGGCGATCAAGGCGGCGATCGAGGATTACCGCGCCAAACAGGCGGGAAAAGCCGGGCGGGAAGAGATCCCCTACGTATAAAACGACATTTTTCGCCCATACTGTACTTGCACCAAGGAGGACGATATGGACGATAAGTTTTTATTCGGTCTGGCGCTCGGAATGCTCGGCGGCGCGGTCATCGCGACCAATTCCCTGAAGGCGCGCAACGCGGTCAAACAGGGACAGGAGCAGGTCATCGCGAAAGTCAGCGAGATGCAGGGCGACAAGAAGAAGAAACAGGATTAAACGAAAACCGGGCGGAACTTTATTTTCTGCCCGTTTTCTATTGCTTATTTTCGCGGCGTATGGTACAATAAGGCGTATGGAACAGTTGGTGGCGCTGGATATCGGCAGCAAGCGGATCGGCGTTGCGGTGACCGACCCGTTCGGCACGTACGCTCTGCCGCACGGCACGATTTTCCGGAAAAATTTAAAAAGCGACCTGGAGGCGGTCGCCGCGCTCGTCAGAGAACGGGGCGCGGCGAAGGTGGTCTGCGGACTGCCCGTCCATTTCGACGGCAGCGTTTCGCAGCAGACCAGGGATACGGAGTATTTCATCGAACGGCTGAAAGAGGCCGTCCCCGTACCCGTCGTCACGGCGGACGAGCGCTGCACTACGCTCGAGGCGCACCGCGTTTTGATCGAGGGGAACATGCGCCGGGAAAAGAGAAAGCAATATGTGGACAGTATTGCGGCGACGTATATACTGGAAGGATATCTGAAAAAAAATAAGGAGTAAAAGATCATGTCTGAAAAAGAATTGGAACATTGCGGCTGCGGCCACGAGGGATGCGAACACGAGGACTGCGATTGCTGCGGCGAAGCGGAAGTAGTGGAGCTTCTGGACGACGCCGGCAGGAAAATGTCTTTCTATCACCTGGGGACGATCGAATATAAGGACAAGTTTTATGCGGCGTTCCAGGCGGCGGAGGAAGTCGAGGGATTGGATGAGGACGAGCTCGTGATCTTCGAGGTGGAAGACGCGGGAGAAGAGGAATCTTCCCTCCTTCCCATCGAGGACGAGGCGCTTTTGGACGAGGTTTACGAGGAATTCTGCCGCGTGATGGAGGAAGACGACCTCGCGGAAGAGGCCATGGAACTCGAGCCGGACGGGGAAGAAGAATAAAAAGTATTTTATTCGGGACAAACCGCCCCTTTCTTTCGTTATTAACGCAAGCGCTGCATGCGCGCATACGGAGGAACTGAAATGAAAAAATTGCTGATCGTGTTTCTGGCGCTGGGGCTGATCGGAGCCGCCTTCGGTCTCGCCGCGTGCGAGACGTTCGAGGCCGAAGTGACCGTCGCCCAGGCGGGCGACGAGCAGACGGTTTCCGTCTGCTGGGAAACGGATGAAGAAGTGGACCGGGCGATTGTGACCGTCGAACACGGCGGGCAGAGTATTTCCCGCACGGTTTTTGAGGGAAAATCCGTCGAAAACAAGTCGGTCGAGGTCGCCGCGATCTACGGAAATCTGACGGTGCAGGTGGATCTGTATCACGGCGCGCGGAACTGCCATGTCGAGCAGACTGTTTCCCTTACGGCGCCCGAATACAATTTCGCGCCCCTTTCGGGGACGATGCCCGTGCTCCTGTTCACGCTTTCGCTGGACGAGATCACCGCGGAAGGGGAGATCCCCACGTTCGTATGGCTTGCGCGCCCGGACGCCTGGGACTGGAACCGGCTGCCCGCCGGCGTCTACGCGATGCCGAACGCCACCCGCGAAGAAGTCACGCAGCACGAAAATTACAATCTGATGGTGGCGAAGACCGCCGCCTATATCAAGGAGCTGGCGGAGGCGGACCCCGCTTCCAGGTTCAACCTCTATATCAACGACTACAACGCCTATCTGTATCCGCAGATGCTGCTCGCGCAGAACGTGCAGAACTATACCGTGACCCTCCTTTCGGACGGGACGGCGAGCTACAACGACTTTAACGGCGCGTTCAACGTGGAAAATCCCTCCGCCGTTTACGAGAGCATGAGGGAGAAGTTCGCCGCGTTCCGGGAAGAGGTCGCGGGAGACGAACGCTACCCGAACGACACCTATTCGATCGGCACCGGCGAATTGCGCGCTTACTGTTACGTGATGGCGCGCGAATACGAAAACATCGACTGGTGGCTGACCCGCCTGAACGGCACGCTGCAGTGCGGCGACGAGGCGTTCCTCGCCGAGGCTAAGACCTATATCGCGGAGAAAAATATCGGCACGATGCTCGCTTCCCTCGACGAAGCGGAGCAGGCAGAACTGAAAACGCTCTATCATTTCGGCGACGAGATGTTCGGCGCGGCGGAACTGCTGAACAAGAAGGTGATGATCTTTTTGGGAACGCACCTTACCAGCCAGGAGAATTTCATCGAATACGCGAAGTACGCGATGGATTACTACGGCGATGACTACGTTTACTATTACAAGGGGCACCCCGCGACGCCCACCGGATTGTACCCGCAGATCAAAAAGGAGATAGAGGCGCTGGGCATCATCGATCTCGAGAGCTCGATTGCCGCCGAACTCATCCTGTTCTTCTATCCGGACGTATATCTCTGCGGCTATCCTTCTTCCACCTATCTCAGCGTGACGGAAGAGGAGATGGCGTGCGGGCTGTTCGGCGTGACGGAAGAGGGCGCCGCCCAATACGAGTACTGCGAGCTGATGGAGTTCTACATCGCGCCCATCGAGGCGCACGGTGAGCGCTACGCGTCTCTGATCGCAGACCCGTCCCACCGATATTTCATCGCCGAATTCTCCGCGGACGACACGTTCGATCTGTACGACGCGACGGCGGGCACTGCCGTACGCTACCGCGCGGAGGGAGATGCTTTCGTGCCGGTGAAATAGATCTTGCGCCGCATCGTCCCGGTCTGCAGACGGGAAAACCCGATCGGACAAAGATTCGCCTGTTATCATAAGCCCGGCCGCCGCGCCGGGCTTGTTTTTTAAGCGAAGACAGCATTTTTGCCGCAGGGAAAAGATGTTTCGCCTGATTTCAGACGGCAGAAAGAAATTGCGTTCGATCCCGCGGAGAAAAAAGAGATAAAAAAGGTTGATTTTTCGCGTAAAGCGTGTTATAAT
>UQTB01000025.1 GCA_900543915.1 uncultured Eubacteriales bacterium
AAAAACCCAAAGTAGGCAGGCAGATTGCCCCTCTTCTCGGCAGTGTGTCTTCCAGGAGCGGCTGCCTTTTTATTTCCAATGGTGATGTCGTCACCTGGACGGCCGGGCATGCGTATGAAAATGCCCCGGCTGTTTTTTACGATAAAAATTCATGTAAGTTCGAAAAGGTGCAATCAGGGAAAAAAGCGCGACTTGGCCGCCCTTATATACGGTCACGTTCCGTCGATTCGGCCGGGAGAAAGGAACCTGCAGAGAAACGGTGAAGCAAACCAAGCTGCTAGGTGATTTTGCCGGAATAGAAAACAGAGAAGCGTTGCAACTTCTCTGTTTCAGGCTCCTGAAACAGACAAAGCAGACTGTTTATGAGATTTAGTCTCCCAAATCAGACATATAAAAAGCAATATAATATTTTGTTTACAATATATTGTGTTTTTTGTGGAGAAACAATAACTTAAAACAAATTTTGACAATATATTACTTGGCTAATATTTTTTATTAAAGCTATCACCTTTTTCAACATTGCATTTATGACATAAAGTTTGTAGATTGTCATAGGTGCTTTTCCCTCCTTTGGCAATAGGAATAATATGGTCAATCTCCAAATCTGCATATCTATCGGAAACGCCACACTTACGACATCTAAATCCATCGCGTTCATATATTGAAAATCTCATTTTATTGGAAACTTTCCCGCGTTCAACCTTACAAAGTGAATTCCATATTTCACGATCGTTATAAAAAGTGCCGTTTTTATTATTAAGTCTATTGATAAGCGTGAATATAGTATTGTCATAAAAAACAGCAGTTTTCTTATCGTATATTCGTCCGTTAATAGTAGAGCAATATAATGTAACAGTTAAATTAAAGTGCGTCGTAGGTTTTTGCAAAAGATTTTTCTTAAACATTGTTTTTTCTTTAACAATCAATTTTTCTAAATTCAAATTTTTAATAGGCATTTGAAATTTTCCAAAATCAGATATAGTATTGACCTCACTTAAATAATTTGAATATGTCTGTTGATTTTCAGATACTTTTTCAATTTGTTCAATTACTTTTTTACTGATGTATTGTAATTGATAAATTAAATAATCTTGACAAGAGATTGTGCTATAAATTTTATCATTATCGTATGTATGACATTGGTCAAACCTTATGTCTGGATGAAATTTATATCTATTGTTAATTTCTTTTAATTGCTTTAAACATAAACTGTTTTGTAGGATAAATTTATCATATTCGTGTTGATATAATTGATAGAAATAACAAAATAAAAATACAATTAAAGCAATAATAATTATTATTATAAATGTAATCATTTAATATTTGTCCTTTATGTACAATTAAACAATTATTTAATAAATTATAACAAAAAAACTATCAATTATCAAGTGTATAGCGAAAAAACACAGCCGATAAAGACATAAAAAATAACCTGAATCGAGAAATTCGTTTCAGGTTATTTTTGGCGGAGAGAAAGGGATTTGAACCCTTGTTACCCGAAAGGGTAAACGGGATTTCGAGTCACGCGCATTCGACCGCTCTGCCATCTCTCCGTGCCTATCTATTAAACCAAATTCGTGCGTTTTTGTCAAGTATTAGCGGGTTGTTTTCAAAAAAATTCTTTTATTCGATCAGATTCTGCAGCTTTGTGGAGCGCGCATATTCGGTGGGGGTGAGGTTCGTCGCATCCTTAAAGCATTTGCAGAAGTAGTGGATGCTGCCGAAGTTCAGAAGTTCCGCAATCTCCGTTGCGGTCTTTTCTTCGGAAAGCAGTTTTTTCGCCTCTTCTATTTTCAGGTGATTGTAATATTTTTTGATCGTCACCCCCTTTCGTTCGCGGAAAATTCTCTGCAAATACGCTTTGGAGAAATAGAGTTTTGCGGCGACGTCGTCCAGAGTCAGCGGGGTATAGAGCGCGTTTTTGAGGATGGACGAAATATCCGATACAACCTGCCTTTCGGGGATCCCCTCGGCTGTGTTTTCAAAGCGGCCTGTTCGGTCTGCGTTTCTGCGGAACAGGGCGATCAGCAGAATTTCGATCAGATTTTTGATCATCTGTTCTCCGCCGAAAATCGCATTTTCGGATTTCGTCATATTCATCAGATAAATATCGTTCAGCCTGTCCGAAAACGTGCGGCTCCCTTCGAGAACGATTTGTTCCAAAAGCCTGCGCTCGTATTCGTCCAGCGTGAATACTTTTTCGCGGAAAAACTGCATGCTTTTTCCTTTGCAGGAAAAGGAAAGGATGATTGAGTTTGCGAATCGGTTGCGGGTGAGAATGTTGTGAAACTCGTTGGGCTTGTGAAAGATCATCTGTCCCTGTTTCAGCAGAATTTTCCGTTCGCCCGCTACGATTTCGGCTGCGCCGCCGTCAATATAGACGAGTTCCCAGAAATCATGCGCTTCGCCCGGTCCGACAAAGTTCTTCGCGTATTTAAAGTAGTGAATGGTGTAGAGATCCCGCACCGAAAAACGGCATTTCAGCCGATTGGCTTCGTATTGCATACTTCGATTATAGCAGAGAACGTGGGATTTGTCTATTATAATTAAAAAAATACTTTCACGAACGTATCTTTTTTTATACATTCTGTTTTGTTTTTTGCAAAGCGGGAACAATTTTTGCGTGGTATAATGAGATCGGAAACAATTAGGAGGGTATTTATGAAATTCAAGCCTGCAATCGATAAAAATTTTCGCCCGCTGAGCCTTGAACTCGCGGCGTTTCGCCGCCGCGCGAAGGGCGGAACGCTGACGATCGTCATCGAGGATGCGGACGGATATAATTTTACTTACCGTCTGCCAGTTACGGGGGACGTGAAGGAAGACTATCCGATCGCCGAGCGCATCGTCAAGAGCCTTCTGTGGATCGTGGGGGGAAACCGCGTCTATGTCGCGGGAAACGGGGAAATTTACCGCCGCTTAAAGGCCGATTACAGTGCGGCCGGCGCACGCGCGTTCGACGCGGCGTTTATGGAACGGGTATATGAAAAGCCCTTTGAAGTAGTCGACGGAGACGCGTTCGGCCTGCCTGCGGAAAACCGGCGTTCGGTCGCGGTGGGCAATGCGCTGAACGGCTGCCGGATCGGGTTCGACGCCGGCGGGAGCGACCGCAAAGTCTCCGCCGTGATGGACGGAGAAGTTCTTTACAGCGAGGAGGTGGAGTGGCTCCCCAAAATTTCCGAAGACTGGCGCTATCAGTACGATGGAATCTTGACGGCGATGAAGACAGCCGCTTCCAAACTGCCGCGTGTGGACGCGATCGGCGTATCCAGCGCGGGAATTTACCGCAACAACAAGATCATGGTCGCGAGCCTGTTCAATAAGATCCCGCGGGAGGATTTCGACCGTCACGTGAAGAACATGTATCTGGACATCGCCGCAGAGATCGGCGCGCCCGTCGTCGTGGCAAACGACGGAGACGTGACCGCGCTCGCCGGGAGCCTGGACAGCGAGACGGGAGAGCTGTTGGGGATCGCGATGGGCACCTCGGAGGCGGCTGGGTACGTGGACGGGGAAAAGAACCTGAACGGGTGGCTGAGCGAGCTGGCGTTTGTTCCCGTAGACTGCAATCCGGGCGCAATGGAAGACGAGTGGAGCGGAGATATCGGCTGCGGCGTCAAGTATTTTTCGCAGGACGGCGTAATCAAGCTCGCCGAAATGGCCGGGTATCGCTTTGAAGCGGATCTCACGCCCGCGCAGAAGCTGAAAGTCGTGCAGAAGATGATGGCGGACGGCGATCCGCTTGCCGGGCAGATCTATCACGATATCGGGGTTTACCTCGGTTATGCGCTGCCCTATTACGCGGAGTTTTACGCGATCAAAGAGGTTCTGCTGCTCGGCCGCGTGACGTCCGGAAAAGGCGGGGAATACGCCCTTTCCGTCGCCCGTGAGATATTGAAAGAGGAATTCGGTTCGGATATCGTTCTGAAGATGCCCGACGAAAAGCAGCGCCGCCTCGGCCAGTCCATTGCCGCGGCAATGCTGCCCGAAGTAAAATAAGGAGAAAAAAGATGAAACTGAACAACAATAACGCAGTGCTGTTTATTCCGGACGGAGCGGAGGAGCGCGCGGCGCTCGAACGCACCACTCACATGGCGATCAGCGCCCATCAGGACGATATCGAGCTGATGGCGTATTATCCCATCTCGACGTGTTTCGGAAAGAAAGACGAATGGTTCTGCGGCGTCGTCACGACGGACGGCGCCGGCAGCCCACGCAACGGTCTGTACGCCGACTATACGGATGAAGATATGAAAGAGATCCGCATCGTCGAACAGAAGAAGGCCGCTTATGTCGGAGAGTACGGCAGTCAGTTCCTGCTGGGGTATCCCTCCAAACAGGCGAAAGACCCCGATGACGAGGCGATCATAGAGGAATATGTGCGGATCTTGCGCGCGGCGCGGCCGAAATATCTCTACACGCACAACCTCGCCGACAAACACGATACGCACCTTGGGGTCGCCGCGAAGGTAGTGGCGGCGGTCCGCCGCCTGGATCGCTCCGAACGCCCCGAAAAATTTTACGGCTGCGAGGTCTGGCGGGATCTGGACTGGATGCCGGATGAAGAAAAGGTCTATTTCGACGTCAGCGGACATCCGAATATCGCGATGAGTCTCGTCGGCGTGTTCGACAGCCAGATTCTGGGCGGCAAGCGCTACGATCTCGCCGCGGAAGGGCGGCGGATCGCAAACGCGACTTATTCGGCGAGCCACGCCTGCGACGTTTCCACAGGGATGAGCTACGCGATGGATCTCACGCCGCTGGCGGAAGACGATACGCTCTCCATAGAGGCTTACGTGACGGGGTATATCCGCCGGTTTATGGATTCCGTATCCGAAAAAATCAGGCATTTTTACAAAAAGTGAGGACAGTACGATGAACTATCGGGATACTTTGATGTGGAAAGAACTCAACGAATACGGCGCGGTTTTTCAGAATGCGGAGAAAAACGGCGCGCAATGGAGCGAAGTGGCCGCGGAGATGAAACGGCGCGGGATCTCTCATCTGATCGGCGCGGCGCGCGGCACGAGCGATCACGCCCTCGTTTTTTTGAAATATCTGACGGAAATTTTCACGCCTTATACAGTCGGGTTCGCCGCTTGCAGCACGCTGACCAAATACGGCGGCGCCGCGGATTACGGAAAAGCGCTTGTCATCGGGGTCAGCCAGAGCGGAAAGGCCGCGGATGTGCTCGCCGTCATAAAAAAGGCGAAAGAAGACGGGGCGCTGACCGTTACCTTGACGAACGACGCGGAAAGCCCGCTCGCCAAAGCTGCGGATTATCATTTCTGCCTGCATGCGGGCGAGGAGAAGAGCGTCGCCGCGACCAAGACCTTTACTGCGCAGTGCTATCTGCTGCTGCAGTTCGTGGCTGCGCTGTCCGACAGCCCTGTTCCCGCGCAGGCGCTCGCGGCGATTCCCGCAGTGATCGAAAATAACCGCGCGGAGATCGAGTCGGCATCTGACCGCCTTTCGGACGCTTTGAAGGACGTCAGAGAGGGCATTCTGCTGGCGCGCGGGATCTCTTACGCGCTCGCGCTGGAGGGAACGCTGAAATTGCAGGAGACCTCCTATGTGCGCATGAAGGGATATGCGGACAGCGACTTCCTGCACGGTCCGATGGCGATGGTGGAGCCCGGGCTGAAAGTGATCGCCTTAGCGCCCGCGATCGGCTTTGTGGACGCCGATCGGGAAAACGAGCGCCGCGAGGAACTGGCAGACCTCTTTTCCCGGCTGAAAAACCAGGGCGCTTCTTTGGATATCATCTCTACGTCCAAGGAATTTCTTCCGTTCGGGAATGTCTGTGCGCTGGAGGGCGGCGCAAACGAAGTGGAAACCTATTTCGTCCTTGCTCTCCTGATTCAGATGACCGCGTGCAAGACCTCCTGCAAAAAGGGCGGTAATCCGGACGCGCCGCGCGCGCTGCGCAAGGTCACAGTCACAAAATAATCGGAAAAAGGCCGCTTCGGCGGCTTTTTTTGATTGGAATCGCTGGACAAATTCATCAAAAACGGATATGATTACAGTATGGAAAAAGTAGCGAAGTTTGAATTGGTATCGCAGAAACAGTTTACGGAAGGCTATCTCGATTGCTTTCCCTCCGCAAAAGAAGGCGATGCGCTCGCAGCCTACCGCGCGCTCAGGCTTCCCCGCCGCGCGACCGCGGGCAGCGCCGGTTACGATTTTTTTACCACGGCAGACGTCCTTCTGCGCCCGGGGGAGACGGCGAAGATTCCCACCGGAATCCGCGCCCGCATTGCGGACGGATGGTTTTTGGCGATTTTTCCGCGGAGCGGGCTGGGCTTTAAATACCGTCTTCAGCTCAACAATACGGTCGGCGTCGTCGACTCCGACTATTACCGGTCGGACAACGAGGGGCATATTTTCGTCAAGATCACCAACGATTCCAAGGAGGGCAAAATTCTCGAGCTTCCCGCGGGGAGCGGGTTCGCGCAGGGAATCTTTCTGCCGTTCGGAATCACGGAAGACGACGAGGCGGAAGGCGTCAGAAACGGCGGCTTCGGCAGTACGGGGAAATAAAGGACGCCTTTTCGCAAATAAACGTCCGAAAAATGCAGAAAATCAATCATAGGGTATACGTGATACTGCATTTTCCGTCTCTGTGCGCGGTAAAAATTTACTTTTGCACTTTGCCCCTTTCAAAGGTTTGACAATCGGCGCGAAATTGAATATAATAAGAAAAAGACGCCTATAGTAAGGGGAGTAGCAGGAGCGGTAAACTGCTCGTTATATTCGTCATCCCAACGAAAGTTCGGATATAACAGTCGAAAGATTTGCAAGACCTTATGCCCGGAGCATAGGGTCTTTTTAATTTGTGCAAGGAGGTTTCGGCATGTACCGAAAGCAAAGCGAAGAAGTGTTACAGCTTCTTCAGTCGGACGCCCGTCTGGGGCTCACCGACGAACAGGTTCTTTCTCAGCGTGAAAAGTTCGGCTTAAACGAGCTGGAAGAGAAAAAGCGGGAGCCCTGGATCGTCAAGTTCTTAAAACAGTTTGCAGACGTTTTGATCATCATTCTCCTCGTCGCGGCGGTGATATCCCTCATTGTCGACCCGAGCGAATGGGTGGACAGTCTCGTCATCTTCATCGTCGTGATGCTGAACGCGGTCCTGGGCGTCGTGCAGGAGAGCAAGGCGGAAAAGTCGCTCGACGCGCTGAAGAAGATGTCTTCGCCCACCTGCAAGGTCATCCGGAACGGGAAGACGGACGTCATTCCCTCTGCCGAACTGGTGGTCGGGGATGTCATTCTGGTGGAAGCGGGGGACTTTATTCCCGCAGACGCGCGCCTGATCGACGCAGTAAACCTCCAGGTCGACGAATCCGCCCTGACGGGAGAGTCGCTCCCGGTCAACAAGCATACCGAAATGCTGGAAGGGGAGACAACCGCCTTGGGCGACCGTAAAAACATGCTGTTTTCTTCCACGTTCGTCACGGGCGGGCGCGGAAAAGCGGTCGTCACGGACGTAGGCATGAACACCGAGATCGGCAAGATCGCGGGCATGCTCAGCGCGCAGAAGAAGACGACAACCCCATTGCAGGACCGCCTCGCGCAGGTCGGCAAGGTAATCGGGATCGTATCCATTTTAATCTGCGTCGTCGTGTTTGCGCTGGATTATTTCTTCCTGAAAGCGGATCTTTTGGAGAGCTTCAAGCTCGCCGTCGCATTGGCGGTGGCGGCGATCCCGGAGGGGCTGGCGACCGTCGTCACCATCGTTTTGGCGATCGGCGTTCAGAAAATGGTCAAGGAAAACGCCATTGTCAAGAAACTCCCCGCCGTCGAGACGCTCGGTTCCACTTCCATCGTCTGTTCGGATAAGACGGGCACGCTGACGCAGAACAAGATGACCGTCTTGGAAGTGTTTGACAAAGAGCTGAAACTTCTCTCCGATCTGAATGAGGAAAACCATCGCCTGTTATCTTATTTTGCCCTCTGCTGCGATGCGAAAATAGAGGAAAAGGACGGGGAGGAAAAGCGGATCGGGGATCCGACCGAGACGGCGCTCGTCGAACTGAACAACCGTTACGGTATACCGGTGGACGGCGTGGAGCGCGTCGGCGAAATTCCCTTTGATTCGGAAAGAAAGCTGATGACGGTCGTCGTCAGAGAGGGGAACCGCTACGTCTCCATCACCAAAGGGGCGCCCGATATCCTTTTGAAGAGAGTGAAAGATCCCGCGGAACTTACCGGCGTGAACGACGCGATCGTCAGCATGTCCGAGCGCGCGCTGCGCGTGCTGGCGCTGGGGATCAAGGTGTTCAATCAGATGCCGGCGGCAGACGATTCGCTCGAGCAGGATCTTACCTTTCTCGGTCTGGCGGGAATGATCGACCCGCCCCGCCCGGAGGTCATCGAAGCGATCCGCACGGCGCGCGCCGCGGGCATCCGTACGGTCATGATCACGGGGGACAACATAATCACTGCCTCGGCGATCGCCCAACAGCTCGGTATTCTGGAAGAGGGGCAGCGGGCGGTATCTTCGGACGAACTGGAAGCCATGAGCGACGAGGAGCTGAAAGAACATATCGCCGAATTTTCGGTCTACGCGCGCGTCGCGCCCAAGGATAAGGTCCGCATCGTGGAAGCGTGGCAGTCGCACGGCAAGATCGTCGCGATGACGGGGGACGGCGTCAACGATTCTCCCGCTCTGAAAAAGGCGGATATCGGCTGCGCGATGGGGATTACCGGTACGGATGTCTCCAAGGAGGCCGCCGACATGATCCTGACGGACGACAATTTCGCCACGATCATCAAAGCGGTCAAACAGGGGCGCGGGATCTACGCGAATATCAGAAAATGCGTCAAATATCTTCTGTCGAGCAACATCGGCGAAGTGCTGACCATTCTGCTCGCAGAGCTCGTCACCGCAATCGGGCTCTTTACGCTTCAGGTTCCCCTGGCGGGAATCCACCTGCTTTGGATCAACCTGGTGACCGATTCTCTGCCCGCCTTCGGGCTGGGCATGGAGCCGCCCGAAGAAGGCGTCATGCTGGAAAAACCGCGCCCCAAAGAGGAAGGATTTTTCGCGCACAGGCTGGGGCTTCATATCGCCCTCGAGGGGATCGTCGTCGGCCTTCTGACGCTGACCTCTTACATCATCGGCGAAACGGTGATCGGCGATCATGCGGTCGGGCAGACGATGGCGTTCATGACGCTCGCGGCGACGCAGCTGTTCCACTCCTATAACGTGAAGAGCGACCGCACGATCTTTCAGCGGGGAACGCTCCGCAACCGTTTCCTGAACATCGCTTTTCTCGTCGGGTTCGCGATGCAGCTGATCGTCATCTACGTGCCGGGAATCAATACGGTCTTCAATACCGTGGCGCTTTCCGCCGCTCAGCTCGCGATCAGCGTCGGCCTGGCGTTCGGCATGGTGGTGGTAATGGAGATCTACAAGTTGTTTGCAAACGTCGTTTTCGGCAGAAAAGCCAAATCGGCGCAGTGACCGGAGCCGGGCGGAAAATCTGCCCGGCTTTTTTGCTGATTGAATTGACAGAGGCGCCTCCGATTTGTTACAATATGCGAGGATGAATTTTACGGGAGGAAGAACCTATGAGGGCAGTGGGATTTGACAACGAGAAATATCTGAAGTTGCAGTCGGAAAAGATTCTGGAGCGCATCCGCCAGTTCGGCGGCAAGCTCTATCTGGAATTCGGCGGCAAACTCATCGATGATTTCCATGCGTCCCGCGTCCTTCCCGGTTTTCAGCCGGACAGCAAGATCCGCATGCTCATGCAGCTGAAAGAACAGGCGGAGATCGTGCTCGTAATAAACGCGGAGGATATCGAGAACAACAAATTCCGCAGCGATATCGGCATATCTTACGATATGGACGTACTGCGCCTCATCGATTTTTTCCGCGGCCGCGGGCTTTACGTGGGGAGCGTCGTCCTGACGCGCTACGCCAGCCAGCCCGCCGCAAAGGCCTTCCGCAAAAAGCTGGAGTTGCTCGGCGTAAAATGCTACCGCCACTATACGATCGCCGGCTATCCCTCCGATATCACCACCATCGTCAGCGACGAGGGTTACGGGAAAAACGAATACATCGAGACGGAGCGCTCCCTGGTGGTCGTTACCGCGCCCGGACCGGGCAGCGGAAAAATGGCGACCTGCCTGTCTCAGCTCTACCACGAGCATAAGCGCGGAATCCGCGCGGGGTATGCAAAATACGAGACCTTTCCCGTATGGAACCTGCCCCTCCGCCATCCGGTCAATATCGCCTACGAGGCGGCGACAGCGGATTTGAACGACGTCAACATGATCGACCCCTTTCATCTGGAGCAATACGGCGTAACCACGGTCAATTACAACCGCGACGTGGAAATTTTTCCCGTGCTCGACACGATGTTCAAGACGATTTTAGGCTATTCTCCCTACCATTCTCCCACGGATATGGGGGTAAACATGGCGGGATACTGCATCGTAGACGACGAGGTCTGCCGCAGGGCCGCAGAGCAGGAGGTGATCCGCCGTTATTATAACGCGCAGTGCGGCGCCGCGGTGGGAACGGTCTCCAAAGAAGAAGTCGGGAAGATCGAGCTCCTCTTAAAACAGCTGAATCTCGATCCACAGAGCCGTCCCGTCGTCCTGCCTGCGCTCAGAAAAGCGGAGCAGACGGGGGAGCCCGCCGTCGCCATACAGCTGAACGACGGCAGGATCGTCACGGGTAAAACGGGGGAATTTCTCGGCGCGAGCGCTTCCGCGCTCCTGAACGCTTTAAAGACGCTCGCCGGGATCGACGACAAAGAACAGCTGATTGCGCCGCTGTTTATCGAACCCGTGCAGGCGCTGAAGGTAAACTTTATGGGGAGCCTGAATCCGCGGCTGCATACGGATGAGACGCTGATGGCGCTCTCCATCTGCGCCGTCACCAACGAGAACGCGCGCCGCGCGCTCGACAAGCTGTCCGAACTGAACGGCTGCGAGTTCCATTCCAGCGTCATCCTCTCCGCAATTGACGAAAAGACGTTGAAAAAGCTGGGCATGCACCTCACGTTCGAACCGCGGCATCAGACGAAGAAGCTGTATTACAAATAAATTTTTGTCGAACATTGCGCCTCACGTGGGCGCTTTTTCGTTACAGGGAGAAAATTCGCCTGTTTTTGCGCTCAAAGTGAGAGGAAAAGCTGGGTTTTCTGCATTTTTTCGGAAAAAGAAAGATAAATTTATGAGATAAATATTGACAAAATGCAAAAATAGCGGTACAATATTATCAAAAAAGACTATAAGGAGGAGTTTATGGAAACTTATTTGTTGATTTTTACGTGCCTGATGGGTGCCGTTTTGCTTGTCGCGATCGGTAATTTGATCCTTGAGATCGTAAAAGCAAAGAAAAATACGGCTTCCGCTCCGGAAAAAGAGGTCCCGAAAGCGGAAGAGCCTGCCTGCGCCTGCGAGGCGTGCGCACCCGCAGAGGAACCCGCGCCCGTGCCCGAGCCGCAGCCCGCCGCATCGGTTGCCGCGGCGGAAGAAGAGGCTGCCGCCACTGTCACTGTGGACGATAACACGGTGGTTTTTTCCAAGGTCGAAACGGCCGGGTATGCCGATCAGCTCCAGGAGCTTCCCGAAGAGCAGAAGGATTACTATAAGCAGCTGAAAGAGCATATTTCTGCGTTTGGCGAGATCAAGGAAGTCGTCGCGAACAAGTACGAGACCGTTTACTATAAGGGTAGAAATCTGTTGATTCGCATTCAGATCAGAAAATCGCAGCTCCTCCTGAAATTCGAGCTTCCCAACGAACAGCTGAACGATTATGCGCGCATCAGCAACGACAAGTATATCAAAGAAAAGCTCTTTGAAATCCGGGTTTCCGACGAACCTGCGCTCAATACCGCGCTGAAGGTAACCGATATCGCGCGGGAACGCATCGACGCGGAGATCGAAAAGAAAAAAGAAGAGCGCCGCGCGAAGAGAAGAGCCGCGGCAGCAGCGAAAAATTAAACAGAAAACCCCGCTCGAAAGCGGGGTTTTTTATTGCTCTTCGCGGTCGGAAAATTCGTTTTCCAAGAGGTCGATATCCACAGGGTTGACGTGCACCATGCAATGTTTGATGCGTTCATCGAGATTTTCCACTGCGTCGTGCGCTTCCTGTGCGATGCGGTGCGCGGTGATCAGGGGGAGGTTCTGATAGCAGCCGATCTCGATATCCACGTAGATGCGGTTGCCGAAGACGCGCGTCTTGATGTCGTCCACGCGCAGCACGCCCTTGACGGAGAGCAGCGTCCTTCTGATTTTGTCATTGAAATTCCTGTCGCAGGATTTATCCACCATTTTTCCGATCGCCTCGCGGAAGATATTGACGGCGGCGCGCGCAATGAGCAGACAGATGACGAGGGAGGCGATGATGTCGAGAATGGGATAGCCGCACATCCCGCCGATGATTCCGACGAGGACGCCGAGGGAGGAAAATACGTCTACGCGGTGGTCCCAGGCGCTCGCCTTCAACGATACGGAGTCGATGGACTTCGCTTTTTTGATGGTGTACCAGTAAAGGGTTTCCTTCACCGCTATGGTGACGGCGACTGCCGCGATCGCCAGCGCATTCGGCTTTTCCGTCTGCATGTACGATCCGTCGATCAGTTTTTCTACCCCCATATATCCGATCGCGAGCCCCGTCCCGAACAGCAGAACGGAGAGCAGAATGGAGACGACGCATTCCAGCCGTTCGTGGCCGTAGGGATGATCGTCGTCGATGGGTTTTGAGGAAATCGTCACGCCGATGATGACGATGACGGTGCAGATGACGTCGGAAGCGGAATTGACCGCGTCCGAGATCAGCGCGCTGGAATGGCCGAAGATCCCCGCCAGCAGTTTGAGCGCCATCAGCGAAAAATTTGCGATCATCGTCACGACGGAGACTCTCATGATAATTTTTTTCGTGTCGAGTACGGACATAAAACTGTTTTTTTCTCCCTGATAATTCCTATTATCATACACGAAATCAAAACAGTTGTCAAATCTTTTCGGATATGATACAATCATTTTATGAAAGCATTGATCCAACGCGTGACGCATGCGGAATTATCGGTAAACGGCGCGCTCGTCTCCTCCGTAAAAAGGGGCTATCTCGTCTTTTTGGGCGTTCAGAAAGGCGATACGCGGGAACAGGCGGAATATCTCGCGGCAAAGACGGCGAAACTCCGCATTTTTGAAGACGAAAACGGCAAGATCAACCGCTCGGTTTTGGAGGTCGGCGGAGAAGCGCTCGCCGTTTCTCAGTTTACATTGCTGGCGAACGCCTCGCACGGCAACCGGCCGGATTTTCTGGAAGCGGAAGTTCCCGCTTTGGCGGAGCCGCTCTACGACTGTTACTGCGAGTCGCTCCGCGCATGCGGCGTTCCCGTGAAAAAGGGCATTTTCGGCGCGGATATGAAAATCGAGCTCTTAAACGACGGTCCTTTTACGATTCTGCTGGAAAAATAGGGGAATATGAAAAGGCGCGGCTAACCGGCAATTCCCATAAAAGTCAGAGAGCGAAGAATGATCAGATTCTTCGCTCTTTGTAATATTCTATCCGTTCTATAAATGATAATTCAGTTTTTGTTCTTTGAACGAATAATCATCAATGCGGAACATACGAATGAAACGGCTGAGCAAATAAACAAGAGGGTTATACATATCCCGACATAAACGCCTGCCGCTATATGCCTGTAAATAAGTTGCGCGCAAATAAAAGCCAACAGCTTAAAAGGAAAATCAATGAAGCAAAACGGACTTAAAACCTTATTCCGCTTTAACGACAGCGTTTCGCTTGAACACGCAACAAAAAACAAGGGTAAAAAAACAAGCGTTACATCCCAATTCAACAGAACATCCTTCTTTACTAAATAGAAAGTACTAAACAAGATTGCCGCATAATAAAGGATATTCCAAATAACAGCTCTTTTCGCCCGGCGTAAAGCCGAGTCTTCATCTTTGTTCAAAATACGCCCCTCTAAATTTAATTTTTATTTAAAATTTTCATAACCTTACTTGCGAGTTTGGGTAAAATCTCATCCTGCATTTTATCGTATTCGAATTCGCCGTTAAACGCTTCGCAATCTTCTCCGTTGTTATGTGCGTATAACGCTTTTTCAAATAATGTATATAATGACGGCGGAAGCAATTTTTTAAAACGTTTTTTCAGTTGTTCTACGTCCCAATTTGAATTCTCTGCAAAATCCCAAAATTGGTCGAATCCACCATTGCAAATCTCATTATAAAAGGACATAACTTGATAAGCGCCAAACAAAGCGTCGTCGTTAGAAATCTCAAATTCATCACAGTTAGCCCACCAGTCAACAAAATTGTCGTAATCGGCAGAGAATGCGTCGTTTAACTTATTTTCCCTTGGCGGCAATTGTTTTTGTTCTTGCAAAACTCTTTCTTGAAACCCTGACGGAAAAACAAGTTTAACTTTTGTTTTTCTGAAAACGGTCTGTTTTTCTTCCAACTTTATGTCGTATACGGCGCAAATCGTTTTAAGCATATTGAGAGACTTATCACTGTATTGAGTTTCATTTTTTAATATCAGGTATTTTTTGTTAATATCATACTTCTTGATATGATTCATAGAAGCAAACAAAATAGAAGATACAACCGCGGGTAGTTCGATTCTTTGAAATATAAAATTGCAAAATTCTTTGTTTAACTCACTCGGAACAGACACCAAGACAAACAATAATCGAGTTATGTCCTGTTTTTCTCGTTCGGTTACATTGCCCGAAAATTTGTTTTCGTTATAGATGCTGAATGCACAGCTTAAAAAAGCATCGAAATAATTCTGTTTTTGTAATTCCATAGTCATATCCATAAATTCAGAAGAAGGGGCCAAAAGAGTGAAACATTTTTCTCCGCCAGATTACCGTTTATCTTTTCAATTATAAAACAAACGGCGTAAAAAGTAAAATACAGGTCTTATCGCTCGCAGATGTTAGCGGGGCTGATGTTGATATTTTATGGCAAAATTCCCTGTGGGAATTCCGGTAATCCGCCGCGCTTTTTTGCGTCGGACCGCCGGTCACAGCCTGATCTCGACTTCGTACGTTTCATCAATCGGCAAAACGGGCAAGCCGTGCGCCTGAAATCCCTCTTCATATTTTCGGTTTTCCGCCAGGAGCGCTTCGGGCGTGCACTGAGAGTCGTCTCCGCGCGTTTCGACCGCATTTGCAAATTGTCTGATCGCGGCGAAGTTCCCGCGGATGTAGCGCTCGGTCATGGCCAGGCAGAAAAAGCGGATCTGCTTCAGATAGCGCTCTTCAAAGGAATCCATCCAGTCGAAGGGGATATCAGCCCTCGACCGTCAGATTCTGACCGTTTTCAACGGCAGTCTTGATGATTTCCCGCACGATGGGCCAGAGATATGCCGTGAGTTCATCGTCGTCCTCCGGCGTCAGCGCGGTGCAGCCGCTCCGGATCAGCCCCATTTTCAGATGATCGATGGAAAGGTAGGGGAAATGATAGCGCTCCAGCAGTGCCTGCGCCGCTTTGGTTTTTCCGGTATGGGAAGCGCCTGTGATAATGACGATCATGCGACGGCGATCTCCTTGTCCAGTAATTGATAATTTTCGAGATTGGTTGTCAGTTTCAGGTTATCTCCGCTCTGTGTGACGATCGCGTAACTGCAGTCCAGGGAATCCAGCAGGCGTACCGACCACGCTTCGCCGCGCACCAGACACGCGGTGGAAAGCGCGTCCGCGAGCGCGCCGTCGTCCGTAAACACGCTGACGCTCAGCGTACTCTGTTCTGCGGGTTTCCCCGTCGCGGGGTCGATCGCATGGCAGTATCGCACGCCGTCTATTTCATAGCAGTTCTGATAGTCCCCGCTGGTGGAAACGGATTTGTTTTCGATGGGCAAAGAGAGAAAATCGCTCTCTTTCCTCGGGTGTTGTATGCCGAGATTCCAGGGCGTTCCGTCCGCTCCGTTCAGCAGAAGAACGCTGCTTGTCCCGAAATTGAGATACCCTTCCGTGACGCCGTATTCGGAGAGAATCGCGCGTATGCCGTCCGCCGCATATCCTTTCGCGATACCGCTTAAATCCAGCTGCTGCGCGTACTCCGTGCCGTCCACGGTGACGGCGGGGGCGTTTTTCGTGAGAAAATACTTTCCCGCCTCTTCGGTCAGCGAAACGGCGGAGAAGTCGGAGAGCGAGCGGAAGGCTTCCACATACCGCTCGTCCGGCAGCGGATAATAGGAATCCGCCGGCGTACGGTCGTAAGGGCGCGTCGGCTGAAAGTCCTTTTTCTGAACGCGCGGGGAAAATCCCCAGAGGTCTACGAGAAGATACACCGCCGGGTTAAATGCGCCGTCCGTCAGCGCGTACGCTTCCCGCGCCTTTTCAATGATCTCCGCGGCGGTGCGGGAAATCTCTGTGCTTCCGCCCGCGGGCAGTTCGTTGAACCGCGCGATATCCGAATTTTCCCGCTCGACGGAGGCCGCGTCTTCCACTTCGGTCAGAAACGCGTCGATCCGCCCGATCATTTCGCCGTACGTATCCTGCGGGTGAACGACGATCAGCCGGACGGACGTTCCGAAGCGGAAAAAGGTTTCAGAGCGGTAATCCGTCGTGCCGTAGCAGCCGGCAAACAAAACGGGAATACAGAGAAAAAAGGCGGTTAAAACCGCTGATTTTGCTTTCATAGCTTCATTATAGCGGAAGAATGCGGAAAAGTCAACCGGCTTAATTCCGGAAAATGCGCGGTTACCCGTTGACAAACCCCCGCGCTCCGTGTTATTCTTTTATCATGACGGCGGCGATTCGCCCTGTTCGGAAGATATATGCAGGAAGACGAGTTGAGAAAAATCAACAATTTCATACTGTACATTGCAAAGGGGCATTCGCAGGCGCTGGAGGCCCTCTATGAAAACATCGGCGGCAGAATGCTGGCGGTGGCTTTTTCCATACTCCGGAACAGGCAGATGGCGGAGGACGCCGTGCAGGACAGTTTTCTGAAGATAGCGAAGAACGCCTCCCGTTTTGAACGGAATACCAACGGCGTCGCCTGGGTGATGCGGATCGTGCGAAACACCGCGCTCGACTATCTGAAGCGGGAGCGGAAAATTTCGACGGTGAACGTCGATGAGTGCTATGACCTGGGCCGTGACGACCCCATGCTCGAGCGATCGGAAAACGCCGTTCTGCTGGAACGCGCGCTGGCGCGGCTTCCGGAACAGGAGAGAAAGGTGATTTATTACCGCTATTATCTCGATTTACGGTGCGGGATATCGCCAAAGAAACGGGGATTCCGAAATCGACGGTCATGCGGCTGATTCGGACAGCGGAAGAAAATTTGAAAAAAATGCTCTCGGACAGGGACAAAGACACCGTGTAAACAGTTAATATAGCGAAGAAAAAATGGATCGGAAAGACGAACGCTTATCAGAAATATTCGGCGCGTATTTTGAAGAGGATAAACCCTCTCCGGAAGTTCTGCAAAAAGCCGGATCATATTTGAAGGAAAAAGGGGGAAAGCGCTCCCGGTGGAAGCCCGCATTGCGGATTGCTTCCGTTTTCGCGTGCATCGTCCTGTTTTTCACGGCGGTCTTCGTCCTGTTGCCCGCGCAGCTGGCAGAGTGGCGCCAGGGGACGGCGGGAGAGCCCGCCGTGTCCGAATCGTATTATTCGGACAGCTCGCTGAAATTCAGAGCGGTGAACCGCACCGAAGCGGTTGAGACGGCGGAATTCGGCTTTGTACAGGAGGACGGCGATACGACCGTTGTCTCCGAAAAATACTATGTATTTTTCGATAAAGAGTCGGAGCAGCCGATGTTCGTCATGGCACAGGTCGGTGTGCTGCGCGGCGGCAGAAGGGAAGATCTGTCTGTCATCGTAGAACTGACGGAAGCGCATTACGACCGCCTTGCGGATTTTTACACCCTGGAAAATTCCTCTTCGGTCGGCGGCGTAAACGTGCTCTATGAGACGGAATTAAAGCAGACGGACGGAGAATACGTTTCCAAAGCCTATTTCATGCAGGAAAACAAGCGGTTTTTCCTCGAGGTCATGTCCGGGATCGAAGAGAGCCTGGAACATTATCTGAACGAATTTATCTGATCGCGGGACAAATCCGCCGGTTCTGTCGTTAAGACTGTGTAGGAGGGAATGAGGACTATGAAAAAATGGATGATGGCCGTAACGGTCGTCGTATCAATCGCCGTATTTTTCGGTTGCGGTACTTACGATGCCTATCCGCCGAGTGGCGAGGATGGTTTAGGCGGTTTTCCCGCAGTGTCGGACGGCGCCGCTTACGAGGAGAATTACCGTTACGACTCTGTGGAGGAGCAGGGCTTTGTCCTGCGTGAAAATGCGCCCTCCGCGGCGTTTTCGCTCGACCGCAATACCGCGGCGTATTCTTATGTCCGGCGGCAGATCAACGATGGCATGATGATCGCGCCCGATTCCGTGCGCATAGAGGAGATGATCAATTATTTCGATTACGCGAGTTATCCCCTTCCCGCAGAGGGGGAGGAAGTCGCCCTCAACGCGCGGGTTGCCGCGTGCCCCTGGAACGCAGATCATAAACTGCTCTCCGTGGGGCTTAGAACGGAAGATATTTCCCTCGGAGATGTGCCGAATAATCTCGTATTTCTCATCGACGTGTCCGGCTCTATGGCGGGAAGCGACCGCATCGGGCTGGTAAAGGAAACCTTCCGCCTGCTGGTCAGCCATCTGAAAGAGACGGATCGGGTCTCCGTCGTCACGTATGCGAACAATGTCAACGTCTTGTTCCGGGGATATTCCGGAGCGGACGGCGTAAAGATCATGTCTGTGATCGACGACTTGCAGGCGAGCGGCAGCACGGCAGGGGGAGAAGGCTTGGAGCGCGCCTACGCCGTGGCGGAAGAGTGTTACATCGAGGGCGGGAACAACCGCGTGATCATCGCGTCGGACGGAGACTTCAACGTCGGTGTCAATTCAAAAGGGGAGGTCAGCGAACTGATCGCCGAAAAGGCGAACGGCGAACGGGAGATTTTCCTGAGCGTATTCGGCTACGGAATGTACAACACGCGGGACGATCTGCTGGAAACGCTTGCGCGGAACGGAAACGGCAATTATGCCTACATCGACAGTCTTTTGGAGGCTGAAAAAGCGGTTGTGAAGGACATCGACGGAACGCTGAACGTCGTCATGAAAAATGCGAAGGCAAACGTCACGTTTACGGAAGCCGTCCAAAGCTACCGTTTGATCGGTTACGATACGAAAATCCTTTCCGTGGAAGAATGGGAGGATGAGAAGACGGATACCGGCGAGATCGGATCCGGGCTCACCGTGACGGCTTTGTTTGAATTCATCCCGTCAAACCCCGCTGCGGAAGAGGGCGTGCTGGCTGAGGCGGCGGTCCGTTATCAGCGCCCTGCGGACGGCGCGAACCGCGAGGTTTCCGTTCAGGTGTCGGTCGGCGAATCGGCAGAAGGGAATGCCGCGGCGGATCTTTCCTTCGTCACCTGCGTGGCGGAATTCGGTTTGATTCTGCGCCAGTCTGCCTATCGGGGAGAGGCGTCCCTGATCGGAGTGCTCGGCCGTTTGGCCGCACTGGAGGAGAGCGGATATCTGGAAACGGATGAATTCAAGGCGGAGTTTTACCGGCTCGTCAAGAGCTACCAAAGCAATAATCAGTCGTAAAGAGCAATGAATCAAATTTGCCGCATCCGAAAATGCGGCAAATTTTTTTTGATAATATGCTGCGAATCGTTGACATTTCAGTCGAAAGGTGATAAACTGTTAGCGTAAAAAAGAGGGTAGTGCGTTTTTACGCGCAATTTTTGCAAAGAAAGCTCCGTTTCGGGAGTTTCTTTTCAGGGCATTGGTTCGCTAATGCGAACCGAAAGGCGCGTGGAAATAATCTGAAAACCCGCTTCAATGACCGGATGGTTCAAAAAGGAGAATGAATATGCCGTTGATTATGGCGCCTACGGGCAGAGAACTGAAAATTTTGAAAGTGGCGGTGGATGAAAAGACGAAGAGACATCTCGAAAATCTCGGGATCCTTGCGGGAGCAAGCGTCACCGCCGTTTCGCAGAACAACGGAAACGTCATCATAATCGTAAAGAACGGGCGGCTCGCTCTGAACAAAGAAGTCGCAATGAAAATATTAGTAGCATAAGGAGAAGATATGGAAAAATATCTGAACGAGTTTGTCCCCGGCGAAACGGGGAAGGTGCTCTCCGTGAAAGCGGAGGGGAAGCTCCGCAGGCGGCTGTTCGATATGGGCGTAACGCCCAACGTCGAAATCACGCTGCGCAAGATCGCGCCGATGGGGGATCCCATCGAAGTCACGATCCGCGGATATGAGCTTTCCGTGCGGAAATCGGAAGCGGAGACGGTCTTGATGGAGGTGCAGAAATGAAATTTGCGCTTGCCGGGAACCCGAACTGCGGAAAGACGACGCTTTTCAATCAGCTGACGGGCAGCACGGCGCACGTCGGCAACTGGCCCGGCGTCACCGTCGATAAGCGGGAGGGCAGCTATAAGAAACTGCCCGAAAAGGTGCAGATCGTCGATCTGCCGGGAATTTATTCCCTTTCGCCGTATACGCCGGAAGAGGTCGTATCCCGCAACTTTATTTTGGATGAAAAGCCGGATGCGATCATCAACATCGTCGACGCGACGAATCTGGAGCGGAATCTGTATCTTACCACGCAGATTCTGGAGATCGACGTCCCCGTCGTGATCGCGCTCAACATGATCGACGTCATGGAGAAAAACGGCGATCAGATCGTCATTTCCGATCTGGAAAAGACGCTGAACGTCCCCGTCGTGCCCATCAGCGCGCTGAAAGGCAAGGGGACGAAGGAACTGATGGAGCGCGCTTACGAAGCGGCGAAGAAACCCAGAAAGGGCTTTTCCGTGCTCGCCGAATCGCCGATCGCCGGCGTCGTCGGGCGGGTGGCCGAAAAGATGCGGGAAGGGGAAATCGACAGTCCTGTCTTTCACGCCGTAAAGCTCATCGAAAAAGACGAACTCGAACTTAAGATGCACGCCGAAGTCCTCTCCTTCTCGGAGGCGCTGCTGAAAGACGCGCCCAAAGACGCGTTCGACGGCGACTACGAAGCCGTCGTGGCGGACGCGCGCTATACATACATCGGCAAGCATTTTTCCAATACGGTCCGTCGCGCGACCAAAGCGGACAAAACGACGCGCTCGGATAAGATCGACAAGGTGCTGACGCACCGGATATGGTCCATTCCCATCTTCCTGCTGATCATGCTTTGCGTGTTTCACTTCACGTTCAGTTCAGACTTCCTTCTTTTAAACGGAGTCTGGGGCGTCAACGCGGCGGGAACCGAGACGAGCGCGCGCTTCTTCTGCGTGACGGACGGCGCTTATTTTGAGGCGGAAGAGGAAGGGGAAACCCTGGTGCTGTTCGACCGGGACGGCAACGAACTCGCGACGTATGAAGACGGCGATTTCATCGCGCCCGTGGCAGGCGCGGACGGCAAAGCCTATGTCGAGGGAGAAGACGGGCTGGAAGAATATGAGTTTGCCGAGGCGGGCGTTCCGTCGCTGGGCGTGTTCTTGCAGAGCTGGCTTGGCGTGCTGACGGACGACGTCATCATCGGGAATATCCAGTCTGCGATGGAAGAAGGGAACGTTTCTGACTGGGCGGTCGGCCTGATCTGCGACGGTCTTCTGTCCGGTATCTCTTCGATCCTGTCCTTCCTTCCTCAGATACTGCTGTTATTTTTGTTTCTCTCGATCCTGGAAGACAGCGGATACATGGCGCGCGTCGCGTTTATCATGGACCGCGCGTTCCGTAAATTCGGGCTTTCGGGCAAGGCGTTCATGCCGCTTATCATGTGCTTCGGCTGCGGCGTGCCCGGCGTCATGGCGACAAAGACGCTGGAAAACGAGAAAGAACGCCGCATGACCATGATGGTCGCGCCGTTCTTCTCCTGCGGGGCGAAGCTGCCCATCTGGCTGGCGTTCGGCGGCATCCTGTTCGCCGGACAGTTCGGGGATCTCGTGGTGTTTTCCCTGTATCTCATCGGGATCGTCGTGGCGATCCTGGCGGCGATTTTGCTGAAAGCGACGGTCATGAAGGGGGATACGCCTCCCTTCATCATGGAACTGCCCGCATATCATCTGCCGCAGTTCAAAAATCTGATGATCCATCTTTGGGATAAGCTGAAGCACTTCCTCGTGCGGGCGGCTACCATTATCGCGGGTTCCATCGTGGTCATCTGGTTCCTGTCCAACTTCGATTTCGCGTTTTGGAACGGCATGGTGGATATCGAGAACAGCATTCTCGGGCGGATCGGCAACGTACTCAAATATATCTTCTACCCGGTCGGCTTCGGCATGGGGGAGGACGGCTGGAAGTTCGTGGTCGCTTCCTTTACCGGACTGATCGCGAAGGAAGAAGTCATCTCGACGATGGAAGTGCTCGCCGGCGGCGCCGGGTTTGAAGCGATGGTTTCTGCAATGGGCGCGCCCGAGGCGTATTCCTTCATGGTGTTCAATCTTCTGTCCATTCCCTGTATGGCGATGGTCGGCGCAGTCGCGGGCGAGATGTCCAATCGGAAACATACCTGGATTGCGATCGGGTTCTGGCTTGCAACCGCCTATATCGTATCGGCAATCACCTATTGGTTCGGCGTTCTCTGCGAACTGAGCTGGATCGCAGGCGTCGCCGTAGGCGTGATCATCGTCGCTGTCGTCGTGATGCTCTGCGTGCTGAAAGCGAAGGGCATCATCGGCAAAAAAACGGCGAAGGGCGCGGAGGCTGTCTGATGGGACCGGTTGAAATCATTGCGATCGTATTGGCTGTGCTCTGCGTAGGCGCCGCCATAGCGGTCCCCATCGTGCGGAAGAAAAAAGGCAAATCGGGCTGCGGCTGCGATTGCTCCGCTTGTTCACACGGCTGTTCGGCGTGCAGGGCCGAAGGCAAACAAAAAGATAACGATTGAAAAAAGAGGGCGGTTTCGCCCTCTTTTTTCCTGTCCGAAAACCCTTGACAGAAGGCGGGGAAAGCGGCTATAATAAATGAGAAAATACATCGAAAGGCGATAATTTATGGAAAAAATACTGTATCTCAGATCGGATAAAACGGTTTTGCGCAGAGACGATAAGATCGTCAAGATCTTTTCCGGCAGCTATTCCAAGGCGGACGTGCTGAACGAAGCGCTCAATCAGGCGCGCGCGGAGGAGACCAATCTCAACGTCCCCACCGTATATGAGGTCACGAAGGCGGACGGAAAGTGGGCGATCGTCTCCCAGTACATCGAGGGAAAGACGCTGCGCGCCATGATGGAGGAAAATCCCGAAAAACGGGAGGAATATCTCGATTATTTTATCGGTCTGCAGATGGCCATTCACGCGGAGAAATGCCCGCTGCTGATCCGCATGCGGGATAAACTGCGCCGCAAGATCGCCGACGCAGAGGATATCGAGGCGACCACGCGGTACGATCTGATCGACCGGCTGGAGCGCATGCCTACGCATTACAAAGTCTGCCACGGCGATTTCAATCCCTCCAACGTGATCATAACGGCGGAGGGAAAGCCCTACATCGTCGATTGGGTTTATGCGACGCAGGGATGCGCTTCCGCGGACGTGGCGTATTCCTATCTGCTGTTCTGCCAGTCGGACGGTGACGCATTCGCGGAGCGCTATCTCGACCGGTATGCGGAAAAGAGCGGCACGGATAAGAGCTATATCAAGAGGTGGATTCCCATCGTCGCCTGCGCGAATCTGACGCAGAACAGGGCGATCGACCGCAAAATGTTCGCGGCATGGGCGCACGTAAACGAATAACGCACGGAAGAGAAGGAGAAGAAAATGATCAAAGTTTCGGTTTGTATCGGCAGTGCCTGTCATCTGAAGGGGGCGCGCGTCGTCGTGAACGCGTTTCAGGAAATCGTGAAGGAAAAGGAGATTGTCGACCAGGTCGACATGAACGGCACCTTCTGCCTCGGCAAATGCTGCGGGGAGGGCGTCAGCGTCATGGTGAACGACGCGTGTTATTCGGTCAAGCCGGAAAACGCCCGCTCGTTCTTTGAAGAGACGGTGATCGGGCTTCTTTCGGGCGGTACGCAATGAACTATCTGGAATTCAAGCCCGCGCGCTGCAAGGACTGCTATAAATGCCTGCGGAACTGTCCGGTCAAGGCGATCGAGGTCGTGGGGCATCAGGCGCGCATCATCGAGAGCCGCTGTATTTTATGCGGAAAATGTACGACCGTCTGCCCGCAGAACGCCAAGTACGTTCATTCCGAAGCAAACGACGTGCTGGCTTTGCTCGCTTCGGGAAATACCGTGATCGCTTCCGTGGCGCCCTCGTTTGTGTCCAGTTTTTCCGTTTATGACTTCGGGGAAATGCGGCGCGCGCTGAAAGAACTCGGCTTTTCGGATGCGGAGGAGACCGCGGTCGGCGCCCTGACCGTCACGGCGGAATATAAAAAACTGCTGGAAGAAAAGAAGTTCGACAACTTCATCACTTCCTGCTGTCCTGCGGTCAACCGTATGATCCAGCTCTATTATCCTGCGGCGCTGCAATATCTCGCGCCCGTGGATTCTCCCATGATCGCGCATGCGAAAATCCTGAAACAGGCGCATCCCGAGGCAAAAATCGTCTTTATCGGGCCGTGTATCGCCAAAAAGCGGGAGGGAAAAGAGAGCGGCTGGATCGACGGCGTTTTGACGTTTGAGGATTTAAAGCTCCTTTTGGAAGAGAGAAAGATCAGCTTCCGCCCCGGCGACATCGAGAAGCCGACGGGCGAAGCCAACCGCGCGAAATATTATCCCATCAGCCGCGGTATCATCAAGTCCTTCGACGGCTTTGTGGAGGGGTACGAATACGTCGCCGTGGACGGCGTGGAAAAGTGCCGGGAAGTGCTCGAAAACATCGGGCATCTTTCGGGGCTGTTCTTGGAGCTCAACTCGTGCGAGTATGCGTGCGTCAACGGCCCTTGCAGCCTGATCTCGTCGGGCAGCGCGGTGCGCGCCAACGCCGATATCCGCAAATATACCAACCGCGAATTTACCGCGGGAACGGCGGTGCCCGTACACGGGGACGTGCCGATTGCGCGGGAGCACAAGCGCGTCTATACCAGCGAATATGTCCCGTCGGAACGGGAGATCGCGGAAGTGCTCGCCAGAACCGGAAAATTCGCGCCGGAAGACGAACTGAACTGCGGCGCGTGCGGTTACAATACCTGCCGTGAAAAGGCGTGGGCGGTTCTGAACGGATACGCCGCGACGGAGATGTGCGTCCCTTACATGCGGGAGCGGGCGGAGTCCATGTCCTACGAGGTGATCCAGAACAGCCCGAACGGAATCGTTCTGGTGGATAACGATCTGAAGATTGCGGAAATCAACCGCCGCGCGCTCGAGCTCCTGGGGCTGACGGGGAACGTCAGGGGAGAACTGATCTTCGATTACTTCGATCCCACCGATTTCGTCCTCGTGCAGTCAGAGGAGAAAAACATCCACCGCAAGAAGATGCACATCGAAAAGACGGACGCCTGGGTGGAATATTCGGTGATCCTGCTGAAAAAGCAGAAAATGCTCTTTGCCGTGATGAAGGATATCACCGCGGAAGCGCATTTCGACGAGCAGTTAAAGCGGGTCAAAATGGATACGCTTTCCACGACGGACGAAGTGATCAAAAAGCAGATGCGCGTGGCGCAGGAGATCGCGTCATTGCTCGGCGAGACCACTGCGGAGACCAAAGTCGCGCTTCTGAAGCTGAAGGAGACCCTGACGGAAGAATCCAGGGGAGATTGACATGGGGCTTTGTCTGGAAAGCGGCTATACGTCGCTGAACAAAAAAAACGAAGAGCTCTGCGGCGACAAGGTGGAGACCATCGTCAACGGGGATTATACCACGCTGGTTCTGGCGGACGGATTGGGCAGCGGCGTCAAGGCGAATATCCTTTCCACGCTGACCTCCAAGATCCTCTGCACCATGGTCGCGAACGGGATCGGCATAGAGGCTTGCGTGGAGACGATTCTGCAGTCTCTTCCCGTCTGCAAAGTGCGCGGCGTGGCATACGCCACATTTTCCGTCATTCACATGAACAGGGAGGGGAAGGGCTACCTCTTTGAATTTGATAATCCCCAGGCGATCCTGATGCGGGACTGCAAGTGCCGCGATCTCGGGCGCACGGAGATGAATATCCTCGGCAAGACCGTCTATCGGTCGGATCTCGCCCTGAAAGAGGGCGACGTACTCATCGTGATGAGCGACGGCGTGATCCACGCCGGCATCGGCATGACGCTGAATTTCGGCTGGCAACGGCCGGAGGTTATGGAATTTCTGGACCGCGTCGCGGAGCCGGATATGACCGCGCCGTGCATCGCCTGCCTGCTTGCGGGCGCGTGCAACGATCTCTATATGGATCAGCCGGGGGACGATACGACGGTCGCCGCCGTCCGCGTCCGGGAGGAATGCCGCGTCAGCATCATGGTGGGGCCGCCCGTCGACCAGTCGCAGGATAATTTTTACATCGCGCGGTTTCTGGAAGGGGACGGCAAAAAGATCGTCTGCGGGGGAACCAGCTCGCAGATCGTCGCGCGCTATCTCGGGAAAAAGGTGGTCGCATCCTTCGATTACCCGGATGAAGACGTCCCGCCGATCGGCTACATCGAGGGGATCGATCTTACGACGGAGGGCGTTCTGACGCTGCGGAAGCTGCTGCAGTATTCCGAACGCTATCTTTCGCCGCGCGATCTGTCTCCCAAATATTACCGCCAAAAGGACGGCGCGTCCCTGTTGGCGGATTATCTGTTCGTCAAGGCGACCTCCGTCACCTTTTTCGTCGGGCAGTCCATCAATAAGGCGCATCAGGGGCTTCCGATCGACACCACGATGAAGCTGAAGCTGGTGGAAACGCTTTCGGAAAACTTGAGAAAAATGGGGAAAATAGTGGAAGTAAATTACGATTAAAAGGACGTTAATATGAGAAAATTCGATACCAAAGTACAACATCTCAAATACAAAGTGCTGCGGGAAGTCGCCCGTCAGGCGTTCAACGGAACGCTTTTGGAAAACATGATGGATATTCCCAAGGTCATCGTGCCGGGGAAAGAGCCCACCATGCGCTGCTGCGTCTATAAGGAGCGGGCGATTCTGTCCGAGCGCGTCAAGCTGGCAATGGGCGGCGATAAATCCAATCCCAACGTCATCGAGGTGATCGATATCGCCTGCGACGAGTGCCCCGTCGGCGGATATGAAGTGACGGACGCCTGCCGCGGCTGTATCGCGCACCGCTGCGAGGATGTCTGCAAGCGCGGGGCGATTACCTTCGATCACAATCAGAAAGCGCATATCGACAAGACGAAATGCGTGGAATGCGGCATGTGCGCGAAGGTCTGTCCCTATATGGCGATCGTCAACCGCAAACGCCCGTGTGTGATGTCCTGTAAAGTAAAGGCGATCTCCATGGACGAACAGAAGGCCGCAAAGATCGACAACAGAAAATGTATCTCCTGCGGGGCGTGCGTCTATCAGTGCCCGTTCGGCGCGATCATGGATAAATCTTACATTCTGAACGTCATCGATATGCTTCAGAAAGCGCAGAAACAGGGGACGCGCGTCTATGCCGTCGTCGCGCCTTCCGTTTCCAGCCAGTTTACCTATGCCAAGCTGGGGCAGGTCATCACGGGCATCAAGCAGCTGGGCTTTTACGCCGTCGTCGAAGCGGCGCTCGGCGCGGATATGGTCGCATACGAAGAATGCAAGGAGCTGTATGATAAAAAATTCCTGACGAGCTCCTGCTGTCCGGCGTTCGTCAGCTTCATCGAAAAGAATTTCCCGCAGCTCAAGGATAAAATATCCCACAATCTTTCGCCCGCCGCGACGATATCGAAGTATATCAAGGAGCATCACGAGAACGTAAAGGTAGTCTTTATCGGGCCGTGCACGGCGAAGAAGATGGAATATCAGAAGGAATCCGTCCGCCCGTATATCGACAGCGTAATTACCTTTGAAGAATTGCAGGCGCTGTTCGACGGGAAGGAGATCGACATCACGTCCCTCCCCGAAACCGCTTTGGACAATGCCTCTTACTACGGCAGGATCTTCGCGCGCTGCGGCGGTCTCGGCGAAGCGGTGGCGGAAGGGCTCAAAGAGCGCGGGCTGACCGATTTCGAGTGCAAATCCGTCTCCTGCGACGGCATCGAGGAGTGCCGGATCGCCCTGCTGAAAGCCTCCAAGGGCGTGCTGGATGCGAACTTTATCGAGG
>UQTB01000026.1 GCA_900543915.1 uncultured Eubacteriales bacterium
TTCGTATGCCTCGACCTCTTCAAACCAGTCGCACGCTTTTACGCCCTGCCGCAGGCAGTATTCCCTCCAGATATCGCCGAAGGGAAGCGTCTTGACCTCTTCCTGCAGTACCATCAGCTTGGTGTAATTGCCCGCGTCCTGCAGCGCTTTGAGCTCTGCGTTCGGGGAAAGCAGAGCGTATAAAAGCGCCTTCTGCATGTTGCGCGCGCCCGTCGCCCAGGCGGAGATGCGGTTGATGGAAGCGTCAAAATAGTCGAGCGCGATGTAGACGCGCTTGGTGGCGCCGTTTCTCACGATCTCCTTCGCGATCTCCCGCGTCTCGTCGTCGAACAGCACCACGTGGTCGGAGTCCCAGCGCACGGGGCGCGTCACGTGCAGCGCGATCTCGGGGAAGAACGCCAGCAGCGCGGGGATCTTATCCGACACCACTTCGGTGGGATGATAGTGGCCGTTGTCCATGAGGGGAAGAATGTTTCTCGTCGCCGCATAGGAGAGCGCGAACTCCGCGCTGCCCACCGTATAGGACTCCACGCCGATGCCGAACACCTTGGATTCCACGCAGGGCTTGACGAGGTTCTTGTCATACCCTTCCAGAATCGCGTCGATGGATTCCTGATAGCGGACTCTCGGCCCCATTCTGTCCGCGGGGATATCTTTCAGCCCGTCACCCGTCCAGATGTTCATAACGCAGGGAAGCCCCGTTTCGCGCGCGAAATACTCGGAAATTTTAACGCAGGCTTTCCCGTGCGCGATCCAGAAGTCCCGCACCTTTTTGTCCGGAGAAGAAAGCGTCAGCCCGGAAGCGGCCATCGGGTGGGAGAAGAACGTCGGGTTGAAATCCAGCCCCATGTTGTGCTTTTTCGCAAATTCCACCCATTTTTTGAAGTGCTTGGGCTCCAGCTTGTCGCGGTCGGCGAATTCGCCCTTCTCGAAAATCGCGTAGGACGCGTGCACGTTGATTTTCTTCGCGCCCGGGACCAGCTTCAGCACCTCTTCGATATCCGCCATCAGCTCCTCGGGATTGCGCGCTTTGCCGGGATAGTTGCCCGTCGTCTGAATGCCGCCGGTAAGCGGGCCGTCGTGATCGAAGCCGGTCACGTCGTCCCCCTGCCAGCAGTGCAGAGAAACGGGAATGGTCTGCAGTTCCGCCATAGCGGCGTCCGTATCGACGCCGTATTTCGCATAGATCTGTTTTGCTTCTTCGTATCTGTTATTCATCAATGAAACTCCTTTAACGCAAATGAATTGATTACGAGGTCTTTCGCCTCGTCGATGCCTTTTAAGTCTCCGCCCGCAATCATCTGCGCGACGAGATTGCCGACTGCCGTCGCCTCGGGTACGCCCGCTACGACCTTTCTTCCCGAAATCTCCGCAGTCAGCTCGTTGAGATATTCGTTCTTGCTGCCGCCGCCCACGATATGGATGGTATCATACTGCCTGCCCGTGAGCTTCTCGATCTGATCGGCGGTCTCCCGGTAGCACAGCGCAAGGCTCACGTAAATGACCTTCGCCAGCTCGCCCGGCGTCTCGGGGACCTTCTGCCCGGTGCGCCGGCAATAGTTCTGCACTTCTTCGATCATGGACTTGGGCGCCAAAAAACACGCGTCGTTCGCCGCGACCGTGGAGTCGATCTCCGCCGCGCGGGAAAGATCCACAAACTGACCGAAGTCGTACTTGTCGTCAAATTCCTTTTTGACCGACTGGATCATCCAGAGCCCCATGATGTTTTTCAGGTAACGGAACTTGAATTCCACACTGCCTTCGTTGGAAAATCCGCACGCCTTGCTCTCTTCGTCCGTAAACGGCTCTTTCTGCTCGACGCCCATCAGAGACCACGTCCCCGAGCTGATGTAGAGCGGCTGCCCTTTGCAGGGCACCGCGATCACCGCGCTCGCCGTGTCGTGCGCGGCGCAGGAGACGACGGTCAGGTCGTACCCGACCTCCTCCTTTACCTCCGCCAGCAGCGTCCCCACGACGGAGGAGGGCTGATGGAGCTTTCCGAAGAGCTTTTCGGGATACCCCAGGCGGCTGATGATCTCCTTGTCCCAGGAATGCGTGTCGACGTTCAGCATGCCCGTCGTGGACGCATCCGTATACTCGTTGTGCATGACGCCCGTCAAAAGATAGTTGAAGTAATCGGGCACCATCAGAAAGTGCTCCGCTTTTTCCAGCTTGCCGGTCATCTTGTCGTCGTAGAGCTGGTAGACGGTGTTGAACGTGATGGGCTGAATCCCCGTGCGCGCGTAGAGCTCGTTCTCGGGGATAATCGCGTGCACGTCCTTCATGCGGGGCGCGTTGCGCCCGTCGCGGTATGCGTACACGTCGCCGATCAGCTTGCCCTCTTTGTCCAGCAGCGCGTAGTCCACGCCCCAGGTGTCGATCGCCATCGTGCAGGGGATTTTGCCCATTTCGCGGCACTTTTTCATCCCCTCTTTGATGGAGGAAAAGAGGCGCTCGGTATCCCAGACGAGATGCCCGTTCTTTTCGTCGTTTCCGTTATAGAAACGGTAGACCTCTTCCAGTTCCAGTTTGCCGTTTTCCACGTGGCCGAGGATATGCCTGCCGCTGGAAGCGCCGATATCGATCGCCAGATAATATTTCATACAAACCTCACTTTGTTCTTTTTCTTTATTGTATCACGAAACGCACGAGATGTAAACGATTTTCAACGCATTTCCGCCCGTTTCCCGCCGCCCGGGGAGGGATATTTTCATTCCCCTTCACCGGGCTTTGCGGCATCCCCTTTTTCTCCCGCCTTTTTCTCTTTTTTCGCGCGGCGGCGTTCCCTCCGCGACATCGTAAGTTTCATGCGGTCGATAAAACCCTCTTCTTCCTGCTCGGGCCGCACCTTTTCCACGCGCGCCGGCAGAGGCGATGCGTCAAAGAATTTCGCCGGCGCATCCTCCCGCATGCGGACCTCCATCTGCTGGAAGGGAACGGAAATGCCGTTCTTCTTGAACTCGTTGAACACCTTGTCCAGAATATAATAGTAAATATCCCAGTAGTCCTCCGCGTCGCACCAGCAGCGGGCGGAAATTTCGATGGCGGAAGCCCCCATGTTCGCCAGACGGACGGTGGGAGCGGGGTCTTCGAGCGTCCTGCCGTCCGAGCGGATCACCTCCGAAATAATGCCGCAAACCTGTTTCAGATCGGATTCGTACGCCACGGAAAACGTCAGATCCACGCGGCGCCGCCCCAGGACGTTGTAGTTGACGATCTCGTTCGTCACGATGTTGGAGTTCGGCAGTACGATCAGCTTATTGTCCGGCGTCACCAGCGCGGTGGTAAGCATGCGGATATTTTTGACCGTCCCCTCCACGCCGTTGATCTGCACGTAATCTCCCTCGTGAAATGGCTTGGACGAGATGATGATGATGCCGTTCGCGAGGTTTGAGAGGGAATCCTGCAGCGCCAGCGAAACCGCAAGCCCCGCGGCGGAGATGAGGGCGACGAGCCCGGTGATGGGGATCCCTATGATCTGCGCCAGAATCAGGACCAGGAGAAGATAGAGAACGAATTTCAGCAGAGACAGAAGAAAGGACTGCGTGATCTTCTCCATCTTCGAGCGCGCGAGCACGGACCGCGTGATGCGCAGGATGATCTTTACCAGGACGATCCCGATGAAGAGCGCGACGAAAAAGTAGACGACGTTCAGCCAGTTATCGAGAAAAAAGGTTTTCAGGCTGGCGACGACCTCCTCCCACAGCGTGAGTTCCTCCGTCGGAGCCGTTTCCGCAGCCAATAAGTATTTCATTCGTCTTCCCCTTCTTCCTCATCGGCGGTATTATCCGCAGCGGAAAGCCGCTTTTCTTCGATCTCCTTCAGATAGGTTTCCGCTTCTTTGACGACGGGCATCTTGTTGCCCTTTTCAATCACGAATTTCAGCTGATACGCCGCGCGCTCATCCTCGCCCCGCTTGCGGCTGACTTCTGCCAGCCCCATCATGCGCGTGACCTGCGTGAGAAGCGGCATTCCCGTGAGATCCATGTTCATGAGAATGGCCTCTGCCTCCTCCGTCGCGCCCTGCTCCAGAAGCAGCGCGGAGCGGTTGATCGCGGAAATCGAAATCATGCTCCGTTTGGCCTGTTCATTGAGTTTCTCTTCGGCGAGAATCCTTTCAAATTCCGCCCGCGCGGCGAGCGCGCCCGAAAGGTCTTTGTTCTCGTCCGCCAGCAGAAACGCCGTCAGATTGTTGTAATAGACGGCGCGGTAAAGGGCGGGCATCTTCTGATCGACTGCGATCGCGCGGTGCGCGGCGAGCGCGCCGGCAGAGTCCCCCTTCAGGTGAAGCGCCTCCGCGTGGTTGATCGCCGTCAGCTTTCCGAAATTGCCGTTGGTAAACCGGGGAAACATGAGGTCCATCGCCTCGATGAACGGATCCGGATCGCACGCGTCGTTCATCTTCCGGATGCACTGATTGAGATAGACGGAGCGCACCAGATAGGTCACTGCCCACGCCAGAAAAATCGCAAGCAACACCTCCAGAATCAGGCGCACGGCGGTTCCCCCCGTAAAGGTCTCCGTCCCGAAAAACAGCTCCAGATTCAGGAGCGCGATCAGCGCGATTCCCAACAGAAAAAGCAAGCCGATCGTCAGCCGATAGTGTTTTACAACCCATTTCTGCATCGTTGGTCCTCCTTGGACGGCATACGCCGTCCGCCGCATTTTATTGTAGCATATCTGCCCGGAAAAAGCAAGAAAATTACAAAAACGGGGCGCCTTAAAAGGCGCCCCGCCGCATATCCGTACCGTTTTTTTCAGAAAGCCCAGTCTCCGTCGCGGAAAACTGCGAATTCCTCTCCGCCTTCCGTCGTCGCCGTGATGGAGAGATCGGGCGTGCCGACCATAAAGTCGACGTGTTCCAGCGAGTCGTTCACCCCCCTTTCGAGGAGCGCCTCCTTGGTCATCTTCTCTCCGCCCCGGTAGCAGGCGGGGAACCCTCTGCCGATCGCAAAGTGACAGCTCGCATTCTCATCGAACAGCGTGCTGTAAAAGAGCGTATTCAGCGCGCGGATGGGAGAATGGTACCCCACCAGCGCGATCTCGCCGAGATAGTGCGACCCTTCGTCCGTGGAAATGATCTCCTTCAGCGTATCGTAACCCTTTTCGGCGGAGAAATCCACGATCCGCCCGTCCCGGAAGGTCATGGAAAAATGCTCGATGACCACGCCGTTGCGCACCAGGGGCATCGCGGCGACGAGTTTTCCGTTCGCCGTGCGGCGGTCGGGCGAACTGAACACCTCTTCCGTCGGCATGTTCGCCGTAAAAGCGATTCCGTCCGCGCCCGTCTCCACCGCGCCGGTAAAGAGATAACGGTCCGTCATGCCGACGGTGAAGTCCGTTCCCAGCGCGTTGACGTAATGGAGGGATTTAATCTTTTTTTCGTTCAGGATCCTGCTGCGCGCCACCAGTTTTTCCTGATGCGCCCGCCAGCGGGCGATCGGATCGCCCTCATCCATGCGCATGGTCTTATGGAGATATTCCCACTGCTTTTCCAGCGCCTCCTTCTCGGGCAGAGAGGGAAACATCTTTTTCGCCCAAGCGAGATTGGGATAAGCCGCCAGGCACCAGCGCGTTTCGTTCTTGGACGTGGATTCGCGGAAGCGGATCAGCGCCTTTCCCGTCGCGCGGGAAGCCGCGGCAATCTTCTTCGCGTCGAGCCCCTCGTACAGCCCGGGCTCGTCCGAAATGATGCAGAGATAAGCGCCCTTTTTACCGAGAATGAAATCGCGGGAAGCGACCAGATAATCGGGCACCTCGGTGAGCGTCTTTTCGCTCTGATACTGATAACTCAGCTTGGAGAGTTTTCCCGAGCTCCAGAACATGACGACGCGCTCCGCGCCCCGCTCGTAAGCCGCGCGCGCGGCTTCCTCCGCCAGATCGCAGCATTCGACGGGACAGGCGATCGCGAGGGTTTCGCCATGCTGCAGATTGACGCCTAGCTCGATCAGGAGCGCGGCATATTCCTTCAGTTTTTTATCCATTTGCAATTCCTCCGTAATTGATCGTAAACAATGCGAAAACGCCGGATCTATGCCTCGGCGTTTTCCCCTTCCAGATTCGTTTCCGCCGGTTCCTGCCCGTCTTCAAACGGCTCCGAAACCACCGATCCGGTGGTGGCGTACGTGAGGGGAATGCCGTTATCGGGGAAATTCTCCGGGCGGTTATCCTGCTTGCCGTAAAAGCGGCCGAAAATCTGATTGACGGACGACACGCTTACAAAGACGTTCGGGAACTTGCGGATGAGATTTTCAAATTCGGACAGCTCGCGCTTGTTGATGACGCAAACGAGCAGAAACTTCTCCTTGCGCGAATACATCCCGAGCGCGCGCACTTCGGTCACGCCGTGATGCAGTTTGGTCGCGAGCGCGCGGGCAATGGGCTCGGGATCCTCGGTGACGATCTCCGCGCGCAGAGCCGCCTTGATGCCCTTCAGAATATTGTCGCTCACGCGGGAGGTGAAATAACTGTAAATCAGGCTGAACAGCACGGGCTCCAGCTGATTGTTGTAGACGAAAAAGGATGCACCCGCCACGACCGCGTTGATCGCGAAGATGATCCATACCAGATTATAGGACTTCCAGCGCGCCTGAATGAGCGCCGCAAGGAGGTCGGTTCCCCCCGTCGAGCCGCCCAGGCGGATGGCGCAGCCGTACAGAAAGCCGTTGATGAATCCGGCGGAAATGACCGCGAGAATGCGGTCGTATTGCGTCTCAAACGTATAGAAATCCACGTATTCCGCCAGCAGCAGCGCGCCCGAAAACACCACCGAAAAGACGAACGAGCGCACGGCGAACGAGCGGCTGACGAAAAAAAAGCACAGCGCGGCGAGCGGCACGTTGATCACCAGGTTCAGCCAGGAAATCTTGAATCCCCCCAGATACTGCACCATGACCAGAATCCCCGCCAGCCCTGCCGGCGCAAAGTCGTTTTCCAGCACGAATACGTGGTAATTGAGCGCGAACAGCACTGCCAGCCCCGCAAGCAGCGCGTATGTGATAACCAGATTGAGGTGTTTGTTCTTTGAAAAAATCATTTTCTCTTTCCCGATGAAATTCCGTTTTCCGTCTGTAATGACTGCCTTAATAGTTTTACCATATTTCGGGCGGAAAAGCAACGGCTTTTCAGATTCTTTTTTCAAAAAAAACGAAAATTTTATCCAATCTCCCCTTTCCCGTCCCGGGGGAACCGAAAATTCTTTACATTCGCCGCGTTTTGTGATACCCTAATAGAAAAAACAAGAAGGCATTGAAATGGAACTGACGCAATATCTCGACCGCTCGTACACCGCCTATCACGCGGTGGCAAACGCAGCGGCATATCTTGCCGAGCGCGGCTTTGTTCTCTTAAACGAGACCGAGCCTTACCGGATCGAAGCGGGAAAGCGATACTTTATCGTGCGCGACGGGTCGGCCCTCATCGCCCTGTCCGTCGGCAATCGAAAGACCTTCCGCTTCGCCGCGTCGCACACCGATTCCCCCGCTTTCAAAGTAAAGGGGGACGCGGTCGCCACAGTCGAGGCATACTGCAAGCTGAACGTCGAAAAGTACGGCGGCGGGCTCTTTTACTCCTGGCTGGACCGCCCCCTCGCGCTCGCGGGCCGCGCCGTCGTAAAACGGGAGGGAAAAATCTTGTCCGTCCCCGTCGCCAGCGAAGAGACCTTTGTGATTCCCTCCGTCGCCATTCACTTCAACAGGAGTGCGAACGACGGGATCAAACTCAATCCGCAGACGGATATGATGCCGCTGATCGGGCTGGACCATGCGATCCGCTCGGTAAAGGAACTTTTCGCACAGCGGACGGAAGGCGAAATTGTGGATTGGGATCTCTTCGTCGTATGCAGGGAAAAGCCCTTTGTGAACGGCCTGGACGGCGCGTTTCTCTCCGCGCCCCGCATCGACAATCTGACTTCCGCCTTCGCTTCCCTCGAAGCGGTCGCGGACTGTGCCCCGGACGGCATCGCCGTCGCCTTCCTCGCGGACAACGAAGAGGTGGGCAGCGCCACCAAGCAGGGCGCGGGCTCCACCTTTCTGCGGGAAACGGCGGAACGCGTCTACCGCGCGATCGGCGGAGACAACTTCGACGGCGCGCTCGCGGAAAGCCTCTTTTTATCGGTGGATAACGCGCACGCGCTCCATCCCAACCATCCCGAATTGTCCGATCCCACAAACCGGACGATGCCCGGGAAGGGCGTCGTGATCAAGCGGCACGCCAACCAGAACTATACGACGGACGCCCTCTCCGCCGCCATCGTCAAGGAGATCTTCGACCGCGCGGGAGTAAAGCATCAGGACTTCTACATGCGCTCCGACCTGCCCTGCGGCGGGACGCTGGGGGCGATCAGCTCTTCCCAGCTCTCCGTCCGTTCCTGTGACGTCGGGCTGGCGCAGCTCGCCATGCACTCTGCCGTCGAGACCTTCTGCCTGAAAGACTACGAAGAGATGAAGCGCGGGATCAAGGCGTTCTTCGGGAGCCGTTTTGCCGTACACGGATACGGCGAATACAGCCTTTCCTGATTTCCTTAAAAATTAACGAGATACGAAAAGCGATCCGCCCTCTTTGGGCGGATCGCTTTGTTTCAGACAGCGGAGATCAGGGAACGGGCAGGGGGACTTAAAAGCATTGCAAAAAAGCCTGCCGCCTCTGCCCTTTGGTGGGCAGAGGCGGCTTCTTTTATTTTCCACACATGTTCCGGAAAACGCCTGTTTTGCCAATTTTTAATATCACTGCGCTTTCAGCGCGCCGTAAAGCGCAGTCACGCCGTCCGCGACGGTCTTGAGCGCGCCCTCTTCAAACGGAGAGGGAACGCCCGCTTCCCGGACCAGTTCGGAGAAGCGCTCCGTCCCGCCCTTGCGGCAGAACGCGCAGTATTTTTCAAACGCCCCGTCATAATCTTTGCGGGAGGCGAGCAAAAACCCGAGCGCGACCGTCTGCGCCAGGCAGTAGTCGATATAGTAGAACGGCGACTCGTAAATGTGCATCTGATACTGCCAGCGCGTGCCCTCTTCCAGATAGGGAATGCCCTTCGTCGTGAGATAGGGGCGGTATTTTGCCTCCAGCCGATTCCACGTTTCCTTGCGTTCTGCGGGCGTAAGCGACGGATTGTCGTATACGATATGCTGGAACTCGTCCACCATACAGCCGTAGGGAATGAAGGTGAAGGAATCCAGAAGGTGCTTTAACTTGTACTTTTCGGCGTCGTCGAAGAAGAGGTCCATGTACTTCCAGCAAAAGAACTCCATGCTCATGGAATGGCACTCCGCCGTCTCCATGCCGCCCACCTGCAACTCCCAGTCTCCGGACTGAAACTGCATATCCATGGCGAAGCCGTGGCCGAATTCGTGCGTGACGACGTCCACGTCGCCGCTCGACCCGTTGAAGTTCGCCAGAATAAAGATCTGCTCGTATTTGGTGAATTCCGTGCAGTAGCCGCCGCCCCACTTGCCGTCGCGGGAGAGCACGTCGAACGCGCCCGCCGCCAGCATCTTATCCATGAATTTCCCCGTTTCGGGGCTCATTTTGCGGTACATCTCGCGCCCCGCTTCCAGAATGCCCTCCGCGGAGAGCTTGGGTTCGGGCTGTCCGCCGCCGAAATAGACGGCGTCGTCATACAGCATCACGCTTTCCCAGCCGAGCGCACGCGCGACTTCTTCTTTGATCCGCTTCGCCGCGGGAACGATATCCGCGAGCACATTGTCACGGAAAGTCTCCACCATTTCGCGGTCATAGTCGATCCGCCCCATGCGATAGTAGCCGAGCGCGGTATAGCTTCTGAGGCCCAGCTTCTTCGCCTGGCGGTCGCGCACCCTGACGAGCTGATCGTACAGATCGTCCAGCTCTGTGGCGTGTTCCGCCATGCCCCGCCCGAGCGCCTCCGCCGCGGCCCTGCGCACCGCGCGGTCGTCCGCCTGCATCTTGCCGCGGATGATGGGCATGGGTACTTTTTTCCCCTCCCAGTCGAACTGCATCTGACTCATCAGCGCGGAATACGCCGTGACAAGGCGGCTCTCCTCCTGTTCGTCGGCGATGATTTCGGGGCTGTGGGCTTTCCGCGCCAGCTCGTAATTCGCAAAGACCAGCAGATTGATGAAGGCTTCCGCCTCTTTCCGGTAGGGAGAGTCGAGGAGCGCGTTGGTAAACTGCAGATACGCGTCCTGCATCAGCGGCCCGACCTCGTCGTAATAATCCATTTCGGCCTTGTAGAACGCGTCCCGCGTATCCTGCGTATAGCGCGCGTTGCACAGCGAAGCCGCCGTATAAAAATCCACCATCGCGGGCTTGACCATTTTTTCGCGGATCTCCGCCAGGTCCTTTCCGCTCTTCGCCCCTCTGACGGCGTCCACCGCCGCCGCAATTTTCTCTTTCGTCTCCTCGAGCGTCACGCGCTCGTACCTGATTTCATTTACTTTCATGCCGTCTCCTTTACTTCCCCACGCAAAATTTGGAGAAGATTTCGTCAATGATATGTTCGCCCGCGGTCTTGCCCGAAATTTCACCCAGCGTTTCCCAGCCGGCGCGGAGATCCACCGCGATGAGATCGAGGGGAACGCTCCCCGCCTGATCCCTTGCCGCCGTCAATTTTTCCAGCGCGCGCTTCAACGCCGCGTAGTGCCGCTCTTCGGTGAGGAAATCGCCGTTGAGATCGATCCGATCGCCCAAAGCGCGCCGATAGAGAAGCTCTTTCAGCCGCCCGATGTTTTCACCCGTCGCCGCGGAGACCATCAGGTCGATCTCCTTCAGCTTCACCAGCCCCGAGAGGTCTGATTTATTATACACGACAATGCGGTTTTTATCCGCAATTTCGCCGAAGATCTGCCGGTCCTCCTCCGTCAGCGGCCTGGAACCGTCCAGCACGAACAGCACGAGATCGCTCTCCTCCAGCGCCCGCCTGGCGCGCGCGATGCCCACGCTCTCCACCTCGTTTTCCGTCTCGCGGATGCCCGCGGTGTCCGAAAGGAGAAAGCGCACGCCCTCGATCTCCATCGTGCCCTCCACCACGTCCCGCGTGGTGCCCGCCACGGAGGAGACGATCGCCTTGTCGTAATTCAAAAGCCGATTTAACAGAGAGCTCTTGCCCGTATTCGGGCGGCCTACGATCGCCACCTTCACGCCGTTTTTCAGCGAGCGCCCCGTGCGGTACGTGGCGATGAGCGCCTCGATCTCCGCACAGAGCGAAGAGAGCTTTTCCCTTACGGCGCCGAGCGCGGCGTCCTCCAGGTCCTCTTCGGGAAAGTCGATGTTCGCGTCGATCTGCGCCAGCACGTAAGTGAGCGCGTCCTGCATCTTCTCCACCCGGTTTTTCAGCCCCTCGCGGTAGAGATAGTACCCGGCTTTCACCTCTCCCTCGCTCTCGCTGCCGATCATGTCGATCAGCCCTTCCGCGGACGAAAGGGAGAGTTTTCCGTTTAAGAAGGCGCGCCTGGTGAACTCGCCGTTCGCAGCGGGGCGGCACCCCAGCGCGAGCGCGCGGCGCAGAATCCCCTGCGCGATCGCGACGCCGCCGTGACAGTGAAACTCCACCATGTTTTCCCCGGTATAGCTCTTGGGCGCGGCAAACCGGACGCACATGCCGAAATCCCTGAAGCTCCCCGCGTCGATCTCCCCCGTGTACATGCGATAGGGGACAAAATCTCTGACCTTCGTCCTTCCCGCCGGAAAAAACATCTGTTCCGCGACCGAAAGGGGCGATTCTCCGCTGATTCTGATGACGGCGACGCCTCCCGCCCCCAGGGGCGTGGAGATCGCCGCGATATTCTCGTAAAGCATAAATTTATTTTACCACTTCGGCAAAAAAAACGCAAAGAAAAAGAGGAGGTTTTGCAGCTTCCTCCTCTGTTCGGCTAATTTTCGCCCTGATTCTCCCCTTCTCCCTCGGTCGGCTTCAGGTCGGAAAACGGATCGCCCGGATCGTAATCCCCCTTCTGCGCGTATTCGCGGTAGGGATCGTCCGGCGGCGTCTGTGCGTAGGGGTTGACCCCGCCGTAGTACGTGCGGCGGTATTTGTTCTGCATGTACTCTTTATAATCGACCGGATCTTTTTTCCGCACGAGAAACACCATCAGTCCGGTGATATCCAGCAGAACGGAAAGGAGCGTATAGACCCAGAACGTCTCCGGGACCAGCCGCTTGAAGAAATCGAGATAAAGCGAGATGGAGAAGAACAGCGCGATGAGCGCAACAAAGGACGAGATCATCGAGAGCACGCTCGCGGCGGACGCGTAGGGTATCAGAAGTTCGCCGCCCGTCGCCGTGACGGGGACGGGAAGACTGCCGAACCCGCCCGCAGACATCAGATAGACGTGTTCTCCCGCGAAAAAGGCGCCGAGCGTGTCCGCATAGTACAGGCCGACCGCCGTCCCCATGAGCGCGAAATCGAGAAATTCCAGCAACATCACCCAGACGCCCATGTTTTTGACCTTCAGCCCGAACAGGTTGGCCTGCCCGGAGATCTTCCCCATGACATAGCGGTTGACGAAGGGAATCCAGGCGAGCCACGCCGTCTTGATCCCCTGGCGCCTGCCGATGGAAGTGAGCCCGACCGCCCACATCACGTGGAAGGCGAGCATCACCGCCAGAACCGCGGCGAAGATCCCGTATACTGCCCCGGCAGACATTTCCAGCCCGATATACTGCCCAAGTGAATCTTGTCCGATAAAAATTGTCATTTTGCCTCCGACGACGGATCTGTTCCGTCCTCATCATTATAATACGCCAAGATTGAAAAAGAATTAAAAGCCCCGCAAAAAAATCAGTATGCCCGCGCAAAATAGACGGTGTGCTCCGCGGGTTTTCCGCAGACCGCGCAGACGGTATCCACTTGTTCGCCCTCCGCGATCACGCGGGCGGATGCCGCCGTCTCCTCCTTGATCTTGTCCTCGCAGGCGCGGCAGCCGCACCATGCGGCCTTCACAAAGTGCCCTCTCTCCACGCCGTCCAGAATCTCCGCCACCGAGTGCGCCTCCGAGACCCTGCTGTCGCGCAGCGCCCTGGATTTTTCCAGCATGTTTTTCTGAATGGCCTTCAACAGATCCGCGACGGTATCCGCGAGGCCTTCCAGCGGGACGAACGCCTTTTCGTGCGTGTCCCTGCGCACGACGACCGCCTGGCTGTTCTCGATGTCCCGCGGGCCGATCTCGATGCGGACGGGCACGCCCTTCATTTCCCATTCGTTGAACTTCCAGCCGGGGCTCATCTCTCTGAGATCGGTCTCCGCGCGCACGTCGGCAGCAATCAGCTGCGCCGCTATCTCCTTCGCCTTCTCCGTCACGCCCTCTTTGTGCGCGGCGACGGGCACGACGATCGCCTGGACGGGCGCCACCATAGGGGGAAGCACCAGACCGCGCTCGTCCCCGTGCGCCATGATCAGCGCGCCGATCATGCGGGTGGAAGTGCCCCACGAAGTGGAGTACCCGTATTTCAGGACGCCGTCCTTATCCAGAAACTTCATATCGAACGACTTGGCGAAATTCTGTCCCAGATAGTGGGAAGTGCCCGCCTGCAAAGATTTTCCGTCCAGCATCATCGCCTCCATGCCGTACGTGGCGACCGCGCCCGCGAACTTTTCCTTTTCGGTCTTTCTCCCGGTGAATACGGGGATCGCCAGCACCTCTTCCGCGAACGCCTTGTAGACGTTCAGCATGCGGATGGTCTCCTCCATCGCCTCTTCCTCGGTGGCATGAACGGTGTGCCCTTCCTGCCACAAAAACTCGCTCGTGCGCAAAAAGGGGCGCGTGGTCTTCTCCCAGCGGACGACGTTCGCCCACTGATTGATCAGGATGGGAAGATCGCGGTAGCTCTTCATCCACTTGGAATACATTTCACAGATGATCGTCTCGGACGTGGGGCGCACGATCAGCGGCTCGTCCAGCTTTTTGCCGCCCGCATGCGTGACGACGGCGACTTCGGGCGCGAACCCCTCCACGTGCTCCGCCTCCCGCTTCAGATAGCTCTCGGGAATCAGCATGGGGAAATAGGCGTTTTTGACGCCCTCCGCCCGAAAGCGCTTATCCATCTCTCTCTGTATATTCTCCCAGATCCCATAGGCGTACGGGCGAATGACCATCGTTCCCTTGACGGGGCCGTAGTCGACAAGCTCGGTCTTGATGACGACGTCCGTATACCATTGGGGAAAATCCGCGGTGATATCCGCGATCTCTCTGACAAACTGTTTCTGTTCCATAGCGATATCTCCAATTACAAGTTGAATTAAAGTATATCATACTTCGGTAAAGTTTTCAAGAATTTTCACTCTTTTTCGGGGGCGCAGAGGCAAATAACTTGATTAAAATCCGAAATTATATTACAATAAGAACAGAAATTACTTTAAGGAGCGCTATTTATGAATCTCCGTCAGAAAACGGTGGACGCGGTCAGGATCCTCTCCGCAGAAGCCATCCAGCGGGCGAACTCCGGGCACCCGGGGCTTCCCCTCGGTTCCGCGCCCATCGGCGTCACGCTGTTTTACGATTTTTTGAAGTTCAGCCCTGAAAATCCCCGTTTTGAAAACAGGGACCGCTTTATTCTCTCGGCGGGGCACGGTTCCATGCTGAACTACGCCCTCCTCTATCTCTTCGGGTACGACCTTACGAAGGAAGATCTGATGAACTTCCGCCAATTCGGCTCCAAAACGCCCGGCCACCCCGAATACGGCCAGACGCCGGGGATCGAAACCACCACCGGGCCGCTCGGGCAGGGAATCGCAAACGCCGTCGGCATGGCGATCGCGGAGAGCTATCTCGCCGCGCGCTTCAACCGCGAAAACTTCCCCGTCGTCGACCACTACACTTACGCGCTCGTGGGTGACGGATGCCTGCAGGAAGGCATCGAAAACGAGGCGGCCTCCCTCGCGGGCACGCTGAAGCTGGGAAAGCTCATCGTCTTTTACGACGACAACGACATCACCATCGAGGGCAATACCGATATCGCCTTCCGCGAAGACGTGGGCAAGCGCCACGAGGCGCTGGGCTGGCAGGTCATCAAAGTGGCGGACGCGAACGACCTGAACGCCCTCCGCAGAGCGGTGAAACGGGCGAAGGCGGAACCCGAAAAGCCCTCGCTGATCATCTGCAAATCGGTCATCGGCTACGGATCCCCGCTCGCAGGCAGCGAAAGCTGCCACGGCGCGCCCCTCGGCGCGGACAATCTGCAAAAGACCAAGGACTATTTCGGCTGGACGGAGGCGCCCTTCGAGATCCCCGCCGAACTGCTCGCAGTCAGGCGCAGCGCCGTCCGCCGCGGCAGACAGGCGGAGCGAAGCTACGCGGCGCTCCTGGACGCGTACCGGGCGCAGTATCCCGCGCTGTATGAGGAATTCCGCGCGTTTATGGAAAACAGAAAGCCGGATTTCGCGGCGCACCCCGAGCTTTGGGCGTTCGACAAGGCGGACGCGACGCGCGGCACGAGCAGCACCGTCTTGAACCGCCTGGCAAAACTCATCCCCAACCTGATCGGCGGCTCCGCCGACCTCGGTCCCTCCAACAAATCCCGCATGAAGGAGCGCGGGGATTTTCTCCCCGAGGACAGGACGGGCTCCAACCTCCACTTCGGAATCCGCGAACACGCCATGGCGGCGATCGCAAACGGCATCTGCCTGCACGGCGGGCTGACCGTTTACTGCGCCACCTTCTTCGTGTTCTCCGATTATATGAAGAACGCCATGCGCCTTTCCGCGCTGATGAATCTTCCCGTAATTTACATTTTGACGCACGATTCCATCGGCGTGGGAGAGGACGGCCCCACGCACGAGCCGGTCGAACAGCTCGTGGGGTTGCGCAGCATCCCCAACATGAAGGTTTACCGCCCCTGCGACGGCAGGGAAACCGCCGCGGCGTGGATCTCCGCGCTGACAGGGACTTCCCCCACCGCGCTGGTGCTCTCCCGCCAGACGCTCCCCATGTTTGAAAATACGGGCGAAGGGGCGCTGAAAGGCGGCTATATCCTCTCCGATTCGGAGAAAAAGACGCCGGACGTCATTCTGATCGCGAGCGGCTCCGAGGTACAGCTCTGCATGGAGGCGCAGAAAAATCTGAAAGCGGATCACATCGACGCGCGCGTCGTATCAATGCCCTGCATCGAGGAATTCGAGAAGCAGAGCGCCGCTTACAGGGAGAGCGTTCTTCCCTCCGCCGTGCGCGCCCGCGTCTGCGTGGAAGCGGGCTCCCCTTACAGCTGGTACCGCTACGCGGGACTGGACGGCGAGATCGTCGGCATGACGACGTTCGGCGCGAGCGCCCCTGCCGAACAGCTCTTTTCCCACTTCGGCTTTACGGCGGAAAACGTCACGGCTGCCGCAAGGCGGGTTCTGAAATAAAAATCAACGCCCCCGAAATCTTTTCGGGGGCGTTTTTTATCCCTTCTGAAAATGAAACGGCGCGGACGAAACGCCCGCGCCGCTTAAATTCACCGCTCCCTATTGAAACGCAGAAACTTCTCCCGCGAAGAAGAGATCGGTGCTCGCGACGGGAGAGCTGTAATCCTCGTCATAGCCGATGACCAGGGCGGCGACTGCGCCCTCCGGCACCGCGACGGCATTCTGCCCCGCCGTCAGTTCGATCTGCTTTCGCTCCCATTTCCATGCGTGCGAATCCCGTTCGGTCGAAAGGGTATAGACGAGCAGCGCGCCGTCGATTTCCCCTTCCAGCGAGAGCGCGATTTCGCCCCCGTCAAAGGACGCCGACAGAAAATTGACCGGAAGCGCGGTATCGTTCAGGATATGCTCGAAAAAAAGCCCCACCGCAGGCGTCTGCTCATAATAATGCCCGTGTTCCAGCGAAGGCGCATAAGCGTAAAATACCTTCCCGGGGATCAGCTCGGTGCTCTTTTTGTGCGAGACGGAGGAAAACGCGTGGTCGGTCAGCCCGGAGACGAAGAGCATCGGGCGGGTGCTGTACGGCAGGTACGCGGTAGGATCGTAGACGGCGCGCCACGCCGCGCGGGCGGTCTCGCTCAGTCCGCTCAGCCCGGCGGTGTTCAGCCCCCACGAATCCGTATCCATGCTGCCGCAGCCGTATACGGGCGCAAACCCGCAGAACCGCTTATCCAGCCCGGACAAAATACACGTCAGATAGCCGCCCCAGCTGATCCCGGTCGCAACCGTTTTACCGCTGTCGACGTAAGAGAGCGAGCGCAGATAATTGTGCGCGAGGATCGCATTGCAGATATTCATATACGTCCAGGATCTGGAAAAAGCCGCTTCGTCCGTTCCGCAGCCGACAGAGCCCCAGCTCCCGTCACAGTAGAATTCCCTGTTCGGGACGAGATTCAGCGATGCGTCAAACATCTGCCCGCCGACGTCCAGCGCCAGCGCGACGTAGCCGCACCCGTTCCAGAACTTCACCCAGTCGGCAAAGGCGTTGCCGCCGCCCCCGTGCAGCAAAAGCACGGCGGGCCAGCCTGTCGACGGCGCGGTTCCCTGCGGTTTTCCCACCCAAAAAAACGCCCGATTGACGCGCGTATCGGCATAGGGCATCCCTTCGAGGAGAAATCCCTCGACCCCGTCCGTCTCGGCGACCTTTTCCACGGTTACTGTTTTTTCCTGCAGCAAATCAACGTCAAACATCCCGTTCATCTCCCGATCCGGCACCGTATAATCGTACTTGCGCTGCGGCTCGCCGCACGCGGACGAAAAAAACACGACGGCGCACAGCAAAGCACATAACAGTTTTTTCATCTTTTTTCCCTCTTCTTTTTTTCTAATATAACACAGTTTTTTCCGCTTGTCAATACAAAAAATAAAAATAGTTTACTTTTTCATCGACTTATAATCAAAATCAATCAATCCTTTCTGTAATTTTAACGTAAAAAATCGAACTTTGTTAAAAATAATCCCTGTTCGCGGCAAAGACATCGGCTACCGCATAACCGTCAGCCAAAATGCGGGCGCCGTCGTTTGTTTTCATGTCAAACAAGGCGGCAGCTTTCCGTCCCGTTTCAGCTCTTTTGCCCGAATCCCTCAGCGGTATTTTGTACCCGCGGTTCCGCCGGAGTTCAAAGAAGCGCTTTCTCTTGCCGCGCCTGCGCTTTCTCCCCGCAAATTTGCCGCGGAATTTATCTCCGGAGAACGCCCCGGCGAGAAGCCCTGTTTTGAACCCGAAAAACGATATTTCCGAATAAGCAGATCGGTAACAGGTTTTCAGATCGCCGGTACATAATAATCCACCCGCAAAGCGGGTGGTATTACATTTTCGGGCATAGCCCTTGTTCACTGGCATAACGCAAATGCGTTATGCCAGTCACGCATTTGTTACTTGCTGCCCGTAAACGGGTCTTTTCTGCGCTTTCCTTTCTTCTCCTTTGTCTTGCTCCACTTTCTTGATTGCTCTTTTTCCTTTTCTCTTTCCTTTTCTATCCTTGCTTTTCCTGCTCTTTTTTGTGCATCGGCAAAGCCTTTTTTAACCACGCCTCTATCGCGTGCTTTTCTTACACAAAAAAAACAACCTGCCTGGGCAGGTTGTTTTCCGACAGTTTCGTTATTCCGGCTTGGTCTCCAAGGTGAGATCGTAATCGCCGAGGTGCTTTACTTTGAACCCGTTTTTCTTGTATTCCTCATAGTTGAACGCCTCCAGCTCGTCGATCGCCAGCTTGTGGAATTCATAGAAGTTATGCCACCACTCGTAACCCGTGCCGAGCTCCGCGTTGAGATAGGCGTCCGCAATGTCGCAGCCCATCTGCGGAGCGACATAAAACGCGCCCATCGCCAGAACGTTGACGCCGTTTCCGGTAATTGCGCGCAGCGCCGCCGGAACGCTCTCCACCACGCCCGCGTGGACGTGCGGGCACTTGGACGCCGCGATATGGATCCCCATTCCGGTGCCGCAGAACAACAGCGCGCGCTCGAATTCCCCTTCGGAAATTTTACTCCCGACGCGCAGCCCCACTCTGTGGAACATGTTTTCGGTGTCGTTGGGATCGCTGTCCCTGGTGACGCCGAGGTCGGTGATCTTCCAGCCCTTTTTGGTCAGATGTTCGACGACCGCTTCCTTCAGCGGGAATCCCGCGAAATCCGCGCCGACCACCAGATACTTGTCTTTTACCGTCTTCATAACTTTTCCTCCGATCATTTTTTCAGCAATCCGCGCGAATTGTTTGCGCGAACTTATTTCGGTCTATTCTATTGTAACCCGTAAAAGAAGATTTGTCAACCCGTTCGTAAAAATTATCGGCGAATTTTTCCGCACCGGCCCGGCGAAATAAAAAAAACCGCCCGGCGGCGGATTCTCCCTTTAAAATTCAAAAAGCAATTAACACTGTTAACTGCTTCCTGAATAATATATGATAAGGGGGAAAATGATGAGCACTTTCAAGCAATCTGTTTCCCTGATTGCAGTAATACTATACCACATCCGGCGGGGGTTTGTAAAGCGTTTGAACCCCGTTTTTTTTATTTTTTGAAAAAATTTTCAAAAAATTTTTTCACTTTTTATTTGCCGGGAGAAAAAAGTTTTTCGCAATGGCGAGGATGCCGCCCAGGGCGGAAAACACGCCCGCCAGAATCGCCCCGACGTTCAGCGCAAAGACGAGCGCCTCCGAATCTCCGGTAAGCTGATCGCCGATGAACAGCGTGGAAAGCTCCGGCATCAGAAACAGAAGGACGGCGGAGACGACGAAACAGAGAAACGCCGCTGCGCACATTCCCTTGCTCTTTGCAAAGAACGCGAGCGCGCCGCCCGCAAGCGGCAGAAAATACGCGATAAACGCCAGGATATTGAAGTGAAATACCCACGTTTTGAGAGCGCCAGTCCCGCGCGCGTATCCGAATACGACCTGCGCGCCCGTATAGGTGTAATCCTTTTTCAGAACCGTCGTGGAAACGGCGTCCGCAAAGATCAGAAATACGGCGGTGAGCGCAAAAGCGGCGGAAACCGCTCCCAACAGAACGGAAATTGTTTTCAGCGTTTTCTTTTTCATTTTTCGACTCCTTTTCTTTCGGCAATCCGCACCGCCAGCGCGCACCCGCCCCCGACGAGGGAGCAGATGAGGGGCAGCAGCCAGAACAGCGACGCCGTCACGATCAGCGTAACGGCCCCCGTTTCCGCGAGATCGAGCGCGTTTTTGAGAAACGTACCGTACCCGGCGGGGATCAGAACGACGGACAGCGCGGAGAGCAGCGCTCCCAGCCCGAACAGCGCGACGGATACCCAGCCGAACGCCCTGCTTTTTCCCTCCGCAAAGCTGAACGCCCCGCCGACGAGCGGCAGCAGGAGCGACAGAAACAGCGGGAAGTTAAATGCGAACACGGGCGCGGTGGCAGACGATCCGTACGGATATTCCCCCGTCACCGTGCGGCTCGCCCCGAAAACGGCTTCGTACAAGCGGAACGACCAGTTCAGGCTGACGTCCCCTCCGTCGCCGACGGCTACCGTCACTGCCGGCAGAAAGAGCGCAAATACCGCCGCGACGCCGAGGACGAGCGACGCCCATTTCAAAATATCTTTCACAACTTTATTCATAGCGTTCCCCGAAAAAAAGCGCCCGGGAACTTCTGATCCGGGCGCGGTTTGTTACTCTCCTTTAAACGGAAGCAGGTCTACGATTCTCGCGCGCTTGATGGCGCTGGCAAGAACGCGCTGGTGCTTCGCGCAGACGCCCGTCATTCTGCGGGGTAAAATTTTGCCCTTTTCCGTCACGTACTTTTTCAGCGTGTTGACGTCTTTATAATCGATCGCGTCGATCTTATTCTGGCAAAAAGCGCACACCTTTCTTCTCGGCGTTCTCTTCATGACCTTTTTCACTGCTTTTTCTTCCATGATTCTTCTCCTTAACTTCGTTAAAACGGCAGCTGATCGTCGTCGTCAAGCTGTTCGAGCACAGGGCGTTCCCGCTTGACGGCAGGCGCGTCGTCATACGAACGGTCTTCCCCGCTGCCCTTCGGCGTCAGAAATTCCACTTCGTCCGCGACGATATCCGTTACCGTGCGTTTGATCCCTTCCTTGTCCTCGTAAGAGCGGTTCTGCAGACTGCCGACCACCGCGACTTTGTTGCCCTTTTTCAGGTATCTGCCGCAGTTTTCAGCCTGTCCGCGCCAGACGGTGATGTTGAAAAAATCCGTCTCGCGGTTTCCGTCCGCATTCGCAAATCTCCTCGTCACAGCGATGGAGAAACGGCAGAACGCGACGCCGCTGCCCGTCTCCGACAGTTCGGGATCCCTTGTCAAATTGCCGATTAAAACTACCTTATTCATCGCCCGCTCCCGCTTACAGCTTCGTAATGAGACGCCTTAAAACGCCGTCCGTAATGCCGACGACGCGCTTTAACTCCTGCACGAACGCAGGCGCCGCCTCGAACGTCATAACGACGTAAAAGCCCTCGGATTTGTACTGAATGGGGTACTGCAGTTTCTTCATGCCCCAAACGTCCGTCTTCTCCACGGTGCCGCCGTTTGCGGCGACTAGATCCTCGAACTTTTTGACGAGCGCATCTCTTGCTTCCTCTTCGAGCGCAGGGTCTAAGATGTAAAGCATTTCGTATTTCGTCATTTTATTTACCTCCCGGTCTTATTCGGATTGCGTTATTGCGCGCAATCAAGGTCTCTTTAATATAACAGATTTGAATTATTTTGTCAATTGATTTCAGCAGATTCGCGATATTTTCGCCATTTTTACGCTGTCAGAATCGTATTCCATACCGAAGAGGGGATCTTGCCGACGAGCGTTACGAGCTCGGAGATCGTAAGGTCGCGGATCTTTTCATCCGGCTGGTTCGCGCCAGCCGGGTCGACGGTTCCGAGGAGCCCGATCTCCCACAGCGATTCGAGCGGCACGTTGTTGAACATCGCGGCGGCGGCTTCGACGCGCTCGTTCACCTTCACGAGGGGAACGGATTCCGCCGAACGGTAGGTCTGCGTCTCCTTGTCGTAATCGTACAGCAAAAAGAGCCAGATGTTAGACTGACCGCTCAAACGGTAAACGGTCTCTCCCGCGGACGGGTTCTCCTTTTTGGTATAATTGCCTTCGGCGTCCCGCACGTATGTATCGTGCAAGGAATACGTTCCCGCTTCTTTTTCCACAAACACGGTGATCTCGTCCGCAAAGACGTCCGTCAGGGTCAGCGCGGAGAGCACGTCCCCGATATTTTTGAGGTTCGCACCCTTCTCGTAGAGCGCCGCGATGATGGGGTTCTGCGCCGCGAGCTCCTCGCCGAGGATCTCTTTCAGCTTCACCTCTTCGACGCGGCTGCCGAGCTCTCCCACCGTCACGGGGACCTTTTCGCCGTTCTCCGTGCGGTAGCAGATGGCGTAAAGAATGCTCCCCTCCGTCAGGTCTTTGCCCAGGACGGATTCCAAAGTCACCCCGTCCACTGTGCTCTGAATTTTCGCACTGTCGCCGAGATCGCCCACCGTCAGATCGGCAAACGAAACAAGAAAACTCCCCTCCGGAATCTCCACCATATCGCCCAAAACCAGCGTATCCAGGCGTTCGCCGATCTGCGAGACGGTGGTCTTACCGCCGTCCGGCATGGTGAAGAGCGCCGTCAGAATTTTATTGTTCTGGCTGCCGCCCAGAATATCCTCCAGCGCGATGTCGTCGATCATATTCTGCACGGCGTTCGGTTCGCCGAGCTCCCCGATCGTCATGTCCGCCATGCTTTTCAGCGGCGTGTCTCCGACGTCGATCAGCTCGCCGATCTTCAGGCTGTCCACGCGGTCGGTAAGCCCCCCGACCGTAGTCTCTTTCTGCTCTCCGTTTTCCGTATAATAACAGATTTTGTATAAGACGGAATCGGGCGCGGGCTCCAAGACGTCCGCCAGCGCGATGTTTTTGATTTCCTGCGAAATGGTGCTGCCGTCCCTGAGTTCCCCGACCGTCAGCTCCGCCATGCTTTTCAGCGGCGTGTTTTCGATGTCCGTCACAATGTCGCCGAGGGCGATCGCGTCGATGCGCGCGGTGATCTCCGTCTGGATCTCGCCGATCGAGAGCTCGTCTTCCCCCTCCCCGATGATCTTGACGAACAAATCGTTGTCGATGTGAATGTCGAGATCGGAGAGCTTCAAAGTATCCACCTTGTCGGTGAGCGACTGGGCGATGTCGTTGATCGCCCAGTCCCGCTCGAGGATCTTATCCACGAGCGTTTCCTCTCCGGAAGCGTCTGCAAAGAGCCTGATGCCGAAATCGTCCTGCAGATCTCCCAGCGTCATCTCGTTGAAATTGAGCCGCGCGGAAAGCTCCGTCATCGCCTCCGTGATGGGGAGATTCGCGATGCTGTCCGCACTGTCCGCGTCGAAGAGCGGCATTTCGGGAAGGGAAAATTCCAGAATCGTCGAAAGACTCGCGAGCGAAGCGGTGATCTGAAAGATCTCGTTGAAGTTTGCCCCCAGATCGGAAAGGGAAGCCGCCTTTAATTTATCATGATCGATCGTAAGGAGATCGGACAGCTTGCCGCTCCCGATCTGATAATTTTCGAGCTCGTCGATCTTTGTCTCGATGATGGGGAAAAGCGCTTCGATCTCCCCCACGCTCTGATTGCTCAGCGAGCCGACGAAGGCGATCGCCTCCTCGACGGTCTTTCCGCGGAGTTCCTCTCCCACGACGTCCTCTCCCAGCCGGGCGATGTCCGCGATCTGCCCCACCGTCACGGATTTATAGGCGATGACGCCCGCCCCCGCGACGCCGGCGATGCCCAGGACCATCCCCAGGATGACCAACAGAATCCCTTTTAAAATTTTACCGAACATAACTTCTCCTTTTCCTGAAATTTCCTGTCATCGGAAATGTTTTCCCTTTATCAGAACTTATTATAGCGCGTAACGCGCCGATTGTCAAATTATTGCGTCGTCTTCCTCGCCGATTGCGAGCTGTTCGGGGTATTCGCCGCCCAAATCCGCTACCGAACGCAGCTTTCTCTCGATGGTGCGCGTTTTCTTCGCCGCTCCCTCGATGGTATCCTGCGCTTCCTGCAATTTTTTCTGCGTCTTCTCGAGGATCGCCGCAAACTTGTAAAACTCCGCCTTGAACACGGAGAGCAGCTGCCAAAGCTCGCTCGAGCGCCGTTCGATGGCGAGCGTTTTAAACCCCGTCTGCAGGCTGTTCAGCAGCGCGCCGAGATTGGTCGGGCCGCACGCCATGATGCGCTTTTTCTGCAAATAGGAGGCGAGTTCCGCGTTTTTCAGCGTCTCCGCGTAGAGTCCCTCCAGCGGGAGATAGAGAATGGCGAAATCGGTGGTCCGCGGCGGGCGTATGTATTTATCCGCAATGGAATCCGCCTGCCTGCGCACGGCGGCGGCAAGCCCTTTGACCGCCTTTTCGTTGGCGGCGGGGTCGTTTTCCGTCTCCGAGAGACGGAGATACTCCTCGATGGGAAACTTGCTGTCGATGGGAAGAAGCGTCTCCCCATCGTCCTTGCCGGGCAGAACGACCGCGAAATCCACGAACGCGTCGACGCGCGGATCCACGCGCACGTTGCGGCGGTACTGTTCGGGGGAAAGCATCTGCTCCAAAAGCGTTCCCAGCTGCGTCTCTCCCCAGGTGCCGCGCAGCTTGACGTTGGTGAATACCTTTTTGATGTCGCCCACGTTTTCCGCCAGCCGGCGGACTTCGCCGATCCCCTTCGACACCTGATCGAGATGGTCGGAGACCGCCTGAAAGGAGGTGGAAAGCCGATTCTCGAGCGTGGTCTGCAGCTTTTCCTCCACGATGCGGCGCATTTCCTCCAGCTGTTTTTCGTTGCGTTCGTTGAGATACCGCAGGTTCTCGTTCATTTCCCGCCGCACGGTCTCTATCCGGTTCTCGCTCCGCGCCGCCGTCTCCGCGACCCGCCGCTCCAGATCGTCCGCCTTTTCCCGCTGCGCGCGGTAAATCCGGTCCATCGTGCCGACGAGCCGTTCGTTCTGTTCGGAAAAGCCGCGCCGCAGCTCCTCTCCGTTTCCGCGTTTATCCTTTTTCAGCAGCAACACAATCAGCAATATGACCGCGAGCGCGCTCAGCGCGGCGGCTATGATTTCAAACGGCATAAGTCCTCCTTTGCCTGCACGAGCAGGCTCTCTTTCGCGTTCTTTGCGGGCTCCGCCAGCGCAAGATCCATCAGCCTTTCGATTTCCGCCTTCACTTCTGCGCCCGAAAAGCCCAACGCAGCGAGATCCGCCCCATTTACCGCCAGCTCTTTCGGGGAAAAGGGAACGCCCTGCCGCTTCATCGCCCCGAAAATTTCCGTCCAGCGGGCGACGGCGGGAGCGACGGACGGATCGTCCTTGCACGCCGCGTAATCCGCCTGCTTCAGCGCCATCAGATCCCAAAAGACATCCGCATTGTCGCGGATCGCCCGCCGCACTTTGCTCTCCCGCATTTTTCCGTCCAGATCGAGCATGTGAAGCGCAGTCAGCCGCGCGGTATGCCGGCAGACGGCGCGCGGGGCTTTCAGGCGCGTTAAAATTTCCTCCGCGATGCGGGCGCCGCGTTCGGCGTGCCCGTAAAACCGCCCCGTCTCCAGATAGCAGGCGGGTTTTCCCACGTCGTGCAGAAGGGCGGCCAGCCGGATATGCGGCGGCGCGTACAGCACTGCGCGGAAGGAGTGATCCAGCACGTCGTACGCGTGGAAATCCGCGCGCTGCGCCATTCCCCGCCCCGCGGCGAGTTCGGGGAACAACAGCGCAAAGACGCCGATTTCTTCGCACAGAACAAGCCCCCGCAGGGCGCCGTCCGCCGGAGAAAAGGGATACCGCTCGGGCGCGGCGAGGATTTTCAGCAACTCTGCGTAAATCCGTTCGGCGGCGATATCGCGGATATTCTCTTCGATGCCTTCCAGCGTCATGGGAATATTTTTCCGGCGGATCTTACGCAGAATACTGTCATACGATTTGACTCTGGTCTTGATCCCTTCGATGGGATTCCGATCGTATTCCAGGGAATACTCCTGATTCAATACTTTGAATTTCGTCTCCACCTCCATGATGGCGCACTGATAATACGACATCAGTTCATCCATGGGGCGCTTGTTTTTCTCAATCAGATCCAGAAATTGATCCGATAATAAATGCTGTTTGAAAAATTTTCCTCTGATGGTATCCATAATATAACTCACTCTTTTACTGTCTATTTTTTAATCAATGTCTTTTTATGATAATCTATGATAAATCATAGATTATCATAAAAAAAGCCTCCTTGCATACGGTATATTCATAGTATATACCATAGACAAGGCGGTATCAATCACTTCATAGTGAATCGATAGACTGCACCGAAAGACACCATATTTCGAGTTGAACATTTGTTCGATTTATGTTATAATGTTATTGTGTAATCGAAACGAAAGCGGATGCGATTTTCCGATTGTTAGATGCCCTCTAGTAATACAAAGGAGGGGATGCCCATGAATACAATGGAAGTACTTACTCTGTTGTTAGTTGTCTTTGCAGCTCTATCATACATCGACAGACATGGTGACGATAATAACAAAAAGAAATAGCATCCCACCGACCAAAGTGAATGCTATTTCTTTTCTAACATTTAACTGAGGGCAAATCGGAATTTTCACTTCCGACCACCTTTCTAAGTAGATTATACACTATGAGGGGTTGAGAAATCAATCCCTCTTTTCATTGAATCTTGATGATTTTATCACATAAGCAAAACAGCTTAATACACTTTAGTCAAACGCGGTCGGCGCATTCGGATTCCGCAGTGCCTCAAAGCACATCAGTATCTGTTCCCTGGTGCATTTTTCCACCGCAAGATTTTCGGGGAGCGTGTCCTCATCAAAAAATGCAAGTCCGGCAAACTACAGAGAGCACAGGAGAAAACTTGTCCTATCTGAAATACGAGACTTACAATCTCCCCACAGCAATCGTATCCAATACTTTGGATTATGGAAAATTCGACATTCTGGATACCACACAGTATATGAAGAACACTTTGGGTGTATGGAAAGCCCTTGATTTTCAGTTTGATGCCATCTCCACCGGTTTTATCGTATCCAAAGAACAGACGCAGATGATCACGGATTTCTGCAGCGAGAATGCAGATAAATTCAAGGGAATTCCCTTAGAAACCTGTCTGGAGGTATTGGACGAATGAGCAGACCCAGAATTCAGATTACATTAATTGACCAAAAAGGAACAAAAGGCTGCCACAGGGGACATAAAATCGGCGATTCTTACGATTTTGACACAGAACGCGGTAACTTATGCCCCATGGCAATGCATGTGGCATTCCCTTATGTAGACATTCTCCGGTACGGTGGAGAAATCCCCGGAAATCCGAAGGGAACCGCTATCTTTGCCTGCCCGGATGTGGATACGCTGAATGTTTTTAAATTCGAACGGATTGATGAAAAATAAGCGGCTCAGGCGGGTTCCGTTCAGGGTACCTTCTCCCTCTGCCACACTCATCAGCACAAAGAGCTTATCCTGCCAAGTCTCCACGCGATGCTCCACATCAATGCGCTACACGGTGTAGCAGGAGCACCTGATCAGCTGTTGAATGGCATCTTCCTTTTCTTCCGTGTGTACCACGCAGTGTCTGCATGCATCATAGCGATCCGGCCGGCAGAAATGTGCATTTATCCACAGAGCATAACTTTAGCGGAAAAAGCACCATTCTGATAGGTAAACGTACTTGCACCGCCGCTTTTTTCTGCAATATGTTGGATAGACTGGATGCCGACGCCGTTTCCCTTTCGTTTGGAGGATTGAAAAACACCGTCCT
>UQTB01000027.1 GCA_900543915.1 uncultured Eubacteriales bacterium
AGATTCCATATCCGCAAAGGGAGATAAACAGCAGATTGCTTCTTCCTTTTTTGCGTTCCTGTTTTTGGCCGCAGTTTGGCAAGCGTTTAGAAAATCTGTAAAAAGATAGGAAAAGAAAGGGCTTTCACGGGCAGAAGCAAATATTCGCCCGCAAGCCCTTTTTGCTGGCACAAAAATGCAGAAAACAATATGAAAAGTATGTTTTGTGTATGCTTATTGCTGTTTTTCTGCATTCTCATTGATATATGAAAATGATAAAATAAATACAAAGCTGACAGGAGGGAATCATCAGATGATCAGAAAAAGAACTGCCGGCAGAGTGATCGCTTTGTTTCTTCTCGCATCGATCATGGCCGCCGCGTTTTCACTTGTCGCGGTGTCTGCATCAGCAAAAGAAAACAAATACGATCCTGCCGGATGGAGAGATGTGAACGATACGGCAATCGTGCCGGATGAAGACGGAACTATTTCTGTGGATGCAGTCTATATCGAGGAATCTCCCAAATTTTCTCTTACAGGGGCATATTATACAGGAAATATCGCTGATTCGGATATGTTGGAGCGGACGGGAACGCTAACGGTTGCTTTCGAGTATTCTTTTTCGGATCCGGCCGTATCGTTTCATTTTATTCCCGTCATTTCCAACAGGCCTATCGAGAAATGGATAGGAGATATGACGGCAGGAGACAGGGAATATGTCGGAAACAGCAGCCATCTTTTGGGTGCGAGAATGTATTTTCAGAACGAAGATCAGATCAAAAACAACAGAATGCTGATCCGTGTCTGCGATTATGCAAATTATCAGACGGCAAACTACTTTAACAACGTCAATACACAGGTTCCCGTCAAACACACGCTTCAGTTCAATATTGCAGAGGACGGCGTCACCATGCAGTTTGACGAGCAGATGCTCACCAAAGACGACAGTCCCTATTATTTGCAGAAAGCGGCAGGTGTCCGCTGGACGCTTGCGGACTTTTTAGACGGCGACGGAACGCCCGGCGTCTGGTTCGGCTTTATGAATGCCGGGTTCGGAAACATCACGGTTCATCGGCTGGCGGGCGGAGACGGCCTCGTCAGCGTGGGGAACTTCGAGGGAAAGGAAACCGCGCTTTCGGAGCAGGACGGCGCCGTACTGCTCACTGACGGCAGCGCTTACGCGAAAACAGCCTACCAAAATACCGACTGGATCAGCGGGACGTTTACTGTGGAAAATATCCCGGCTTATGTCTACGACGGCATCTCCGAAGGGGATCGTGATTCCGTTGCAAAAACCTGGTTCCGCGTCAATTTTAAGGACTCTGTGACCGACGGCCTGTCCGGAAACGGATTCCGTATTACCTGGAGTCCGCTGGAAAGCGGAGGATCCGAAAAGACAGAGCTGGAGTTCGGCTATATCGACGGCGGCGTTTATACCGCGCTCTCATCTTTTCTGATCGGCACACCTATGCCGGGCAGTCACTATTTTGCTATTATTCCGGTAACGGGCGGCTACAAGCTGATGGCGGACGGCGAGAGCGTTTATGCCGAAATCGCGGCGGACAACGGGCTGTATAGTATGGAAAACAACATGATAAAGGACAATATGCGCCTATATTATTCGGCGGACGACGGCTATAACCAGTCTTATCCCGGGAAATGGGAAGTCAAACTGAGCGATGCCGCACTGACAGAGTCGCCGGGCGCGTATTTTTCAGTCGGAAATGCGGAAATCGGTGTTTCGGGAGATTGCCGGGAGGAGACGGTCGAACAGGACGGCAGAACGTATCAGATCATTGCGGAAAATGAGTCGCTGTCTGTATCCGGAAAGGAGAATTCTCCCGTTCCGAGCGCGATGATTTTCGGGAACAATCCGATCAAACTGTTCAGCAGACTCGCGCTCTCTTTGGAGATGACGCTGAAAGTTTCCGAGATCCCCGCGTATACGACGGATGGAAAGGACGCATACATCGGCGTATTCTTCTCTGCGGTTCCCGGCGGCACGACCGGCATAACCGGGCAGAGTGCAACGTTTGCGGCGCTGTTCAGATGGAAGAGCGCATCCGAAATTTCCGTACTGTGCAAGATGGGAGCGGATTCGGCAGAATACACCGCAAAGGTCGACAGCAGTGAAATTAAGATTCTGTTCGGATGGTATGGGGACGAGTCGCAGATCAGAATTGACGGGCAGGTGGCTATGAGCGGTTCTCTCTCAAAGGGGAATTTCAATACGGCGGAGGGCCTCCTGGGGCATTTTGCGGTGAGCACTTACAGCGAAGCGGACGATTGGTCGTTCAGCATCTCTGCGCCCAAGCATGTCGAATTGAAAGCACCTGTTGAACTCCCCGATGAAAAACCTGGGGAAAAGCCTGAAAATCCTGAAACGTCGGGATGCGATTGCGCTTCTTCTCTTTCCGGCACGTTCGGCGGGGGGATTCTGTTATTACTGTCGGGCGTCGCGTTCGTAATGAAAAAGAGACGCGGATAATTGCGTATTAACGGAGGATAAAATGAAATTGTACAAAAAAATTGCGCTGGTGCTGCTTTCTATTATCTTGGCGGTGTCGGCCGCTGCATGCGACGACGGCAATACGCCGGTCGTAGGGGGAAAGGAAGAACTGAAGGGGAATATTGTGCTGGCATTGCCGCTGGCAGGGCAGGATCAGCAGATCATTCAGGGTGTGATCGACGCCTATCAGACAATCAACCCGAAAGTAAAAATAGAATACCGCGCTATCTCGAACGACGACTATAAGAGCTATTTGGAAACGCCGCTTTCCTCAAACGATTTGAGCGACGTTCCCTTCGATATCGTGATGAACAACACGGTTCCATCCTTTTTAAACAGCAAGAAGTTCGTGGATTATTCGCAGTATATCTACGAGGAGAATCCCTATTACGACGATCTCATCTGGGCGGACACGATGGACGAAGTGGCCTATCCGGCCAAGGGGCCGCAGGGCGAAATTTTCAATCTGAGCTTCGGCAATACCCATGTCGTTTTCGCCTATAACAAAGATATAACGGATGCCGCCGGGGTAAATCCGTCCGAATTTGAAACGTGGGACGGATTTGTAGGGGCATGCGAAAAGATCGCCGCCATAGGAAAAACGCCCCTCGCCGTTGCAGGAGATATGGACAGCTTTTACGGAAGGCAGATGTGCTGGATCGTAAACGCCTATGTCGATCAGTATTTCAGAAGCGTCGCCGAAACCGCGCATGCGCAGCCGGGCGACTGGAACTACGATTCCAGAATCGACGGCGACTGGACGTATGCGCCCTATCCGGCGCTGACGGACGATATGACTGAGAACGAGGTCGCTGCGGCGTGGAGAGACGCTTACTATAACGACAGTTTCACGCAGTATACGGTCAACGAGCTGAGAACGCTCAAAGCGCTTCAGGAAAATGCGCTCGGCCCCGTCGATAAGAAATATCAGAACATGCTTGCAAACCTCGCCGAGGTTTTTCCCAAATATGCGCTGCCCAACTTTACATCAAACGACAGCCCCGGCATGATTTCCAAATTTATGACGGGGGAAGCTGCAATCACGCTGCAGCAGGCATATTATGTCTATTCCTCGTATTTGCAGAGAGGCGAACCGTTTGAGATCGGCTTTTTCGACTTCCCCGCGATGTCCTCTAACCAAAGATATGCGGAGCTGAAGGATTACGGCCCGGACTGCAGCTATACCCGCTCGATCGGCGGTTCGCTCGGCAATTACGGTATCGTCAACAAGAATACGGAGCAGACCCGGCTGTGCATCGATTTCATGATGTTTTGGAGCTCCAAGCAGGGACAGGAAGCGGATATCGCCGTCCGTGAAGCGTTGGGCGCACCGCTTCTGACCGTCCCGCTCGTGAAGGGAGTGGAGGTCCCGGAATCCCTTCTCTTCGGCTTTGAGCCGATGGAGTTCAAGGGCTCGGCGGATAACAATCCCGCACAGCTGTTCGCGCGTGGGATACGGAACGAAAGCTACAGCATGAGCGCCTACCAGCGGAATGCCACCGAGCTCTTCCGTACGACGCCCGATTACGCCGCTATCAGCGCGTTCGGAAGCAAGATGCAGGGAGATATCACCTCCAACATCTACCGCTATCTCGCGCTGCGCGGCTACGATCCGGAGTGCCTCCTGAACGTATCGGCAAATCCCTTCATCTGATTATATCGGGGTAACGCATGAAAAAAGGCAAAATTGCATTTTTGGCGACGGCGGCTGTCCTGTTTGCCGCAATGCTCATCCTGCTGACGGTTGGAATTGCCGTCGTCGGCTCTCCCTCCGGATACCGTTCCGGATCGTTTGACGCATCAAAGGCAAAATCCGCCGTGCTGACGCAGGAGGGAGAGCAGACCATCGTCGCCGAAAGCCGGGAAGACTCCGGCGTCATCACGGCTTTCAGCCGGGAGGGAGAGGCGCAATGGTCATACCGGCTGCCCGATTACTATTCGATGCTGCATTCCGTCGGAGGGGCGATCTTTGCAGGGGCGGGCCGCTCCATTCTGGTGATCGACGGACAGGGAACGTTGAAGGATTCCTTTCAGTTGCCCTATGTCCCCAGCGTGATGGACGGCAGGGGAAATAAGATCGCGGTCGTTTCCTCGATCTCCACCACAAAAAACGTCATTTCCGTCTATTCGATTGGCGAAGATCTCAGCGTATCCTGCGATTTTGAAATGGATTCCAATCGCAGCGTCCCCCAGATAACGGTGTTGAAAGACGGTACCGTACTTTTCGGCACCGGTTCTGCAGTGTACGAATGCGTTGCCGGGTTCGAGGGAGAATACACGGCGAGAAAACTGTTCGATTCCGAAACGACTTTCGAGGGAATGTATGCGGAAGAGGCAGGGTGTGTATATCTCAGCACGATGAACGGAACCCTGGAGAGATATGAGAGGGGAGAGGACGGATATTCGGTCAAGTGCTCCGTCTCGGTCGGCTCGGGCGGCGGCGCGATCGCGTCGGACGGAAAGGGAAAGATCGCGGTGATCGACTATACCGGTTCCGTGCTTTTATACGATACGACGGCAGAAAAATCGGTGGCATCTTTTCGCTCCCATTCCTCTGCGAATAAACTTTCTCTATCGTCTGACGGAACGCTCCTGGTGTTCAAAGCGGGGAAAACGCTGGAATTTTTCGACGCGGAGAAACTCGGGTCCTTCTCTTTCTTTCAAAAGTTTCAACCGTACTCCATAACGCTCACCGCGCTCACTGCGGTTGTACTCGCAGCGGCGATTCTTTTTTTGACGGAAAAGGGAGAAAAAAAGCTCCGTGAAATCGGCTGTAAACTGAACAAAAGCAAGCGAAGCTATTTTTATTTGCTTCCCACGTTCGCGCTCCTTCTGGTGTTCAATTATTATCCCATCGTGTGGGGCTTTTCGCTGGCGTTTCAGGACTATATGCCGGGAATCCGCGCGGACTTCGTTGGGTTCCAGAATTTCGTCACCGTATTGAAGGACGCGCAGTTTTGGTCGGGCGCAGGAAACATGATTATCTTTCTCGTGACCGATCTCTTTAAGGCGATCCTTCCGCCCTTTCTCGTTGCGGAAGTGATTCATTCCATTAACAGCAAGAAGACGCAGTATGCTGCGCGCTTCATCATGTTTCTGCCCGGCATTCTTCCGGGGGTCGCGGCCACGCTTTTATGGCAGGACGGTATTTTCGGTACGGAAGGTGCGATCAGTCAGCTGTTCGGGGCCCTGGGCGTGGAGGAACTCGCCCGGTTCGACTGGCTTGGCGATGAACGGACGGCGAAATGGGCACTCGTATTTTTCGGATTTCCGTGGGTGGGACAGTATCTCATTTATTACGGTGCGCTTCGTGCGGTGCCGGATTCCATTTACGAAGCGGCGGAACTGGACGGGTTTTCCTGGGCGGAAAGACTGGTCCGAATCGACATCCCTATGATTTCCGCGCAGATAAAGTATATCTTCGTGACGACGTTCATATCGTCCGTTCAGAACTTTTCAAGAGTGTTTATCACGACGAACGGCGCATTCGACACGAATATTCCCGCCCTCGAACTGTATAAAAACATCACGACGCATCAGAATTACGGCGTTGCATCCGCAATGGGCATTATATTGTTTCTTCTGATTTTCGGCGCGACGCTCTACAATTTGCGCGCCAGAAAGAGCGAGAGTTACTGATATGAAAAAACAGACCATTCAATACAATTCCGCGGGAAGAAAGTACGGGAGAAAGACGGGAATCAAGGGACCAGCGGCACAGATCGCGCTCAACGTTTATCTCTGGCTCGTCGTCCTGCTCGCGCTCTTTCCGCTTGCGATCACAATTCTCTTTTCACTGAAAGGGATCCATGATTTCGACCGCGGTTTTTGGACGTTTCCGAGTAAACCGATGTGGAGCAATTATGCTTACGGTTTTACGCGCGTGCTCGGCAATATGGCAAACAGCATCTGCGTCGGACTGATTGTCTCTGTTTTCGTGGTGGGCCTTTCATCCTTTGTCGCCTACGTATTTTCCCGCAGAGATTTTTACGGGAAGACGCTCTTGTTTTCCCTGATTATCGCGTTGATGATGGTGCCCGGCGTACTGACGATGACGCCGCGCTATCTGCTGGTGCAGAATCTCGGCATTAAAAATACCTGGTTCGCGCTCATCCTTCCCTGGATCAGCGGAAATCAGGTGGGAGCGATCTTTCTCTTCCGCACGTTTATGGGACAGCAGCCGAAAGAGCTGTTCGAGAGCGCAAAGATAGACGGCGCAGGGGATTTTGCGCAATATTTTTATATTTCAATTCCGCTCACTGTCCCCATTCTCATCATTCAGTTCATCAACACGTTTACGGGATGTTACAACGAATACGTTTGGTCAATGCTGGTGATCGACAAGGTTGAAATGCAGATGCTGATGCCGCAGCTGAAAACCATTATTTTCGAGGCCTCACAGGATACCGGAAACGCGGGGATTACATATGCGATGTATCTGATCAGCAGCATTCCTCTGATTATTACCAGCGCGGTCGGTCTGAAATTCTTTATCAACGGGGATTTCGCCGGCGGCCTGAAATTATAGCAATTAGGTAAAAAATATGGATCAGAACTTTCACATTTACGGGCTGACGACCGAATATGCCGTCAATCCCATCGATCTGTTCACTCCAAAACCGCGCTTTTCCTGGAAGTTCGGGGCATACCCCGGTTTCCGGCAGAAAGCCTATCGTATCGCCGTAGCGAGTTCCAGAGAAAAGGCGGAACGCGGAGCGTACGATCTCTGGGATTCCGGCTTTGTCGCCGGCAGCCGGAACGTTGCGGTCGAATACGGGGGAAGGGAACTCGGTTCCAGACAGGAGGGTTTCTGGAAATGCTTTGCCGAAGACGAGCGGGGAGAATGCGCGGAAAGCGAAATCGCCTCTTTCGAGATCGCGCTGCTGTCCCCTGAAGACTGGAAGGGATCGTGGCAGTCGGCTCCCCATCATTTTCCGGGATGCGCGCAGTACTGGCGCTGTCCCTTTGTCTTACCGGAGAAGAAGATCCGCCGTGCACGCGCATACGTTTGCGGCCTCGGCTATCACGAGCTGTATCTCAACGGCGCAAAGATCGGGCAGTCTGTGCTGAATCCGGGCGTGACAGATTATTCAAAGCGCGTACTGTACTGCACCTACGACATTACGGAAAGCCTGCAAGCGGGGGGGAATTGTATCGGCTTCATCCTCGGATACGGTTGGTTTGGTGCGCGCAAACTGATTGCGCAGGTCTATATCGACTTTGCGGACGGTACGGAGACAGAACTGCACACCTTTCATCATGCCGGCCTGTGGCGGGTCGGTCGCGGGCCTGTCCTCGAAAACAGCGTTTACGGCGGAGAAGTTTACGATGCCCGCCTGGAACGGGAAACCGAGGGATGGTGTACTTATCCGTTTCATGCCGATTACGATAACGGCTGGGTATTTTCCATCTGTACGGATGCGCCCGCGGGCAAACTGGTTTCGCAGACGTTCGAGCCGATCGAGCCGGTCGCCGATTGCAAAGGCAATCTCGTCCTGCAGGAAGAAGGGCGGCGTATTTATGATTTTTCCGCCAATATCGCCGGCTGGGTCAAAATTGTCGTCAGGGGCGAACGCGGCGCAAAAGTGACCGTCCGCCACGCCGAAATTCTGAACCCCGGCGGGACGGAGCTTGAAACCGTCAATCTCCACACGGCCAAAGCCACCGATGTCTATATCCTGAAAGGAGAGGAAACGGAAGAATACGAACCGCATTTTACGTATCACGGATTCCGCTACGCAGAGCTGTCCGTAGAGGGAAAGGCGGAAGTCCTTTCCGTTACCGGGAGATTTGTCCGCACGGCGGTGAAGGCGGTTTCGTCGTTCTCCTGTTCGGACGATGTGATCAATCGGCTCCACCGCAACGCGGTCGCCACGGAGGGCGCGAATATCCACAGCATCCTGACCGACTGTCCTCAGCGTGACGAGCGGTTCGGATGGCTGAACGACATTACCTCCCGCGTCTTTCAGGAAGTCTATAATTTCGATATGGCGCGGCTCTATCCCAAAATTATGCGGGATATCGCGGATACCCAGCGGCCGGACGGCGCGATATCGGATACAGCTCCCATCGGCATCGGACAGACGCCTACGGATCCCATCAGCGCTTCGCTGTTATTGCTGGGGCTCTTTTCACACGCCTGTTACGGAGATCTGCGCACCCTGAAAGAAAATTACCCTGCAATGAAGGCTTGGGTGGATTTCTTGGGAACCAAAGCGGAGAATTACCTTCTTTCCTATTCTTATTACGGCGATTGGGTATGCCCCTATCCGCCGGAAGATCGGAACACGCCGGAAAACGCCAAGACGCCCGGACACTTTATGTCCGCCGCATACTATTACTGGCAGGCCCGACTGCTCTCGCGTGCAGCGGAGAGTCTCGGATACGCCGCAGATCGCGCGCAATACGCAGAACTCGCCCGAAAGATCAGAGACGCGTTCAACGCCCGTTATTTCGACGCGAAAACGCATAATTACGGAACGGGCAGCCAGACCTGCAATTCCGTCGCGCTCTCGGTGGGGCTGTGCGAGGAGAAATACCGGAAAGCTGTCGCGGAAAACACAGTGAAAAATATCGAAGAAATGGGGTATCACAATACGACAGGAAATCAGGGATACCGGCATATGTTCTACGCGCTGGACGATATGGGATACGGCGAAACGCTTTACCGCATGTTGATAAATCCGGAGTATCCCGGCTGGGGATATATGATCGCCTGCGGCGCTGCTTCCGTTTGGGAGCGCTGGGAAAGCGAGGCGAAGATCGAGATGAATTCTTTCAATCATCCCATGTTCGCCAGTTACGACGGCTGGTTTTTCCGCGGTCTCGCCGGGATCCGCCTTGCGGAAGGCGCGGTGGCAACCGACCGCATTCTGCTTTCACCCCGTATCCTCGGTGAACTGACTTCGGTAAGCGCTTGGGTGGAAACCGTCAACGGCAGAGTTTCCTCCGCGTGGCGGAAGGAGGGAAATCAGATCATCTATGAATTTTCCGTTCCCTATAACGTGCTTGCGGAAATCCGCATAGAAGGAAAGATTTTAAATATCCGCGGACTGTGCGAGACGGACGGGAGCACGGAAAAACCTTCTGTTTTTGTCCGCGGCGGAAAGATAGAGATAACGGCGGAGGGGGCAGGATGATCGAGGTCGAATTATTGCCAGACAAAGTGCGGCGTTATCTGAACGATGATTTTGAAACCCTGGATTTAAACCGCTATTATCGGCTGGACGATCCGCAGGACCGCCCGAACGGCGTCCGCCTGCGTATTCCGGAGGAAATGGAAAAACACGGCAGGGTCTCTGTCACTGTGAAAGAAGAGGGCGGAAAAATCCCTTTTTGCGAACGCGTTTTTCCTGAAGGAAAAGTAGATATGCTGCTCTATAACCTCTGTCCCGGTCGCGTCTACCGCGCGGACTATTCCGCCGAAGACGGGAGCGCTTCGCATGAAAGGTTTGCGACTTCGCCCACCCTTCCGCGCATGCTTTACGTGGACGGAATCCGCAATGTACGCGACTGCGGCGGCTGGCGGGCAGAGGGCGGGGGGCTGCGGGAAGGTATTCTGTTCCGGGGAAGCGAGATGAATCTCATCGGCAACCACGGAATTGAGCTCACGGAACAGGGGCGCAAAACAATGTGCCGGGAACTTCGCATACGCACGGATATCGACCTCAGAAACGAGGAAGAAGCCGGGCACATTGCGGAGAGCCCGTTGGGAGCTTCCGTCCGTTATGAGCGGAAGCCTGTTCTCGGATATATGGATCTGTTCAAAGAGGAATTCAACGATACGCTGCGGGAGATCTTTCTGCTCCTTGCGGAACGGAAAAATTATCCCGTCTATCTGCACTGCTGGGCCGGGGCAGACCGCACGGGGACGCTCGTAGCAATCCTGAAGGCGGCTTTGGGTGTCTCGTTTGAAGATATCACGCGCGACTTTGAGATCTCCACGTTTTCGGTATTCGGTCTGCGCGGGCGTTGCAACCGGGATTTTACGTATCCGGAAGTTTTCGAATATCTGAAAACGGCGTATCCGGCTCCGTCTCTGAAAGCGCGCGCCAGGCGTTATCTGGCGGAAAAAGTCGGGATCGGAGACCGCGTATTTGATCAGATCGCTTCTATTTTGATACGGAAAGAAAAAGGAGGGGCTCATGAGAAAAATCATTCTTAGTTTACTGCTGTTCGGAGGGATCATTATGTTGTTGTGCGGGGCCTGCGGAAACGGAGGCGCAAAGCAGGGAGAATTTGACTTTGGGGAAGTTCCGGCCGGAAAGATTGAGGAGGCGTATGAAAAATGCGCTGTCGTTTATGATTCCTACGGCAGGCAGTACGAGGTGCGCGCCGCACAGCAATTTGCCGATTTTTTCAACAGAGGGAAAGAAGATTCCCCGTTTGCGCAGGCGATTGACCAGGACGACTTTGAAGGGGAAGCGTCTGGCGTGCTTACCGTCTACGTAGGCGCAGTCGAATGCGAAAGCGCTGCCGTCGTCTGGGAAGCCTTCGGAAAAGAGGGCTATGCGATCTACTGCGATCGGGATAAAATCGTCGTACGCGGAAGCAACGCGGAAAATACGTATTATGCCGCGAGCCGCATGATGCAGAAATTTTTATACGGTAATCCCGACGTCCTGACGAATGCGGAAACGGGAAAAGCCTATGCCGAATACCGCGAGATCACGCGGGAGGATTACATAGAGGATATATCCGCCTTTCCCGCAGTGTGGGAGTACGAGTGGACGCCGCCTTCCTGGCTTTTCGGCTTTGAACAGAAATTGGAAGACCTCGTCGCAAAGGACGGGCGCCCCATGGCATTTGCCCACAGGGGAGATCTCGAGGCCTATCCGGAAAACTCCATCGAAGCGATTATCAGCGCGGTCCGAAAGGGTGCGGACGCCATCGAGATCGACTGCGCGATGACGGCGGACGGAATTTTGGTGCTGAACCACGGGGAAGAACTGAATCCGACGACGGACTGGATGTCCAAGCGCGGCAAAACGGTCAACGGAATCCGGCTGCCGGAATCCAACCGCGTGATCGACTGGACATACGAGCAGCTTTGCCAGCTGAATCTCCGCGCGGGCAACGGCAATTACAGCGACTCCGGAAGCGAGATAAGCGGATACCGGATCGCCACGCTGAAAGAGGCGTTCCGAGTTGCAAACGAAAGGTGTTTTCTGAGCGTCGACCGGCTGCACTGCGACCTCTCCACGGGGGATCCCTGGCCGGAAGAAAAAATGGGCGTCAACAATCCCTATTGGCCGAACGTACACGCTATCATTGAAGAACTCGGCGCGCCGCGCTGTATGCTCTATGCGAATCTCGGGATGAACGCAGAGGACACGGATGCGCTGCGGAAAATCATCGAAGCGGAATTCGGCGTGAAAAGTCCTACGCTTTTCGACCGTGCGGGCTGGCATAATACGGTTATCGACTGGTACGCGGAGTTCGATCTCGTCACGGATGCGGAGTTCGACGCGTATTACGACGAAAGCTATCAGATCGGGAGCTATATTATGGGGAACCGTCTGAGTAAAATCATCGAATGGCTGGATAAATATCATGCGCCTGCAAACTAGCGTTTTTATCTCTGCCCCCGCTGTTTTCTCGGTAGGGAAAACCTACCAGATCATGGCGGTGTCAGATACCGAACTTTTATTTTGGGTGGAAGCAGGCGGAAAACGCTTTTACGATCATGCAAACGGCGTGATCCGAAGCAGAACGAGAGTTCACCGCGCAGTGATTCCGGCAGAAATTCTGGATTCTGCCGGAGAATACGCCGTATGTTACCGCCGTATGATCGAGCGGAAGGGGTATTATTCGGTGACAGGTCCCGAAGAGCGGGAGCGTTACTGTTTCCGTCCGATCCCTTCAGAAGGTCCCGTCCATATTTACCAGGTGGCGGACGCTCATCAGAAGCCTGATTTTCCGCAGCGGTCGGCCGGTTTTTTCGATCGGTTGGATCTCCTCATAGTCAACGGCGATACCTTTGATTATCTCGACAGAGAAACGGATTTCGATTATCTCTATCGGCTGCTTTCCGATATTACTGCGGGAGAGATTCCCGTCGTATTCGCGAAGGGAAACCATGACAACAAGGGAGTCGTCGCGGAAAAATTGGTCGAATATGCGCCGACCGACTGCGGAAAGTCCTATTACACGTTCCGGCTCGGGCGGCTCTGGGGAATCGTGCTGGACTGCGGAGAAAACTGTGCAGACGAATCGCCTGTATACGGCAATACCGTCTGTCATCATATCTTCCGGGAGGAAGAGACGGAGTGGCTCCGCAGCGTCATAAAAAACGCCGAAAAAGAATACCTGGCCGACGGGGTGGAATACCGCATCGTCATCTCTCACGCCGTAATTACGAACGTGCGGCAGAAACCCTTCGACATCGAAGTGGAGCTATACCGTGAATGGGTGGCGCTCGTCAACCAAATGATCAAACCCGATCTCATGCTGAGCGGGCATCTTCACATCACCGCGCTGAGCATGCCGGGGAGCGAACTGGATACGCTCGGGCAGAGCTGTCCAGTCATAATCGGGGCAAATCCGGTGGGATGGCAGACGGGGGTACTCACCGATTACATCGGATGCGCCCTGACGCTGTCTGAAAAATCCGCGGAAATTTGTTTTACGAATGCGGAGCGAAAAACTGTCGAACGACACTGCATTGACTTGAAACATGAAGAAACTGATTGATTTTATCAAAGAAGCCCGCAGCAACGGCTTCACAACTGTGCGGGAAATTCCGTATCACTTTCCGGAAGGATATCAAGATATGAAAGCGATCTTTTACTCTGCAGGCGCACGAAACGAAGTATTCGCTTTTATCGGCGTTCCGCAAACTGCCGCGCCTGCGGGCGGTTTCCCCTCTGTGGTGCTGATTCACGGCGGAGACGGGTGCGCATATTACGAATGGGTGCGGGAATGGACGAACCGCGGCTATCTCGCGATTGCCCCTGATTTTTCGGCGCAGTACGCAGACGGTGCCGACCGGCATGCGTTCAATCCAAACGGCGGACCGCGCGGCTACGGCTCGATTGACGATTTTGACAGCGCGTGCCCCTGGCTTTACTTCAGCGTCCTGAGCGCGATGTGCGCGGCGGACGTCCTGTATGCTCATCCGCAGGCGGACCGCAGCGCAATTTTCGCACAGGGTATCTCCTGGGGCGGCTTTATTTCTCTCGCGTTCGCGGCCTTTGAAAAGCGGATAAAGGCGCTGTCGGTGATTTATTCGAGCGCGTTTATTTCGGACAGCCTCTGGGGAAGAAAACGGGGCCTAGGTACTTTGTCTGCCGGAGCATTGGCTGCGTATAATCGAACGATAGATCCGCAGACTTATTTAAAAGACATTGCCGTTCCGGTGCTTTTTTCGGCTGGAACGGACGACGGTGCGTTTACCGTGAACAATCGCAGGAGAACCGCCGCGAAGATTCCCGGGCGCAAGGCGTTTTCCTATCGGCTTAATTTTCAGCACGGTCATGCGGTGGGCTGGTCGCAGCCGGAAAGCGCGGCTTTTTTCCGTTCGGTGCAGACGGGGCAGAAGATGCCTTCGATTGCGGCAGTGCAAAGGGGCGCTTATGCTTTTGCGGAGGCGGATCCCGCCTTTGCTTCGCTGTCCTTCGTATTTACGCGGGAAGACATCCGGAAAAAAGATATCTGTATGTGGGAAGAGCATTCGGCAGCTGCGGGGAAAAGCGTTTCGCTTGCGGGGATCAGCGCGTATTTTTTTACGGGAAAAACGAGCGAAGGGCTGGTTTTCAGTACAGACGTATTCTGCACGGAGACGGCCTCTGACGGGGAGAACGGAAACGGCGGATGAAAGACAGACTGATGAATAAAATTGCAGACGAATCCTTTGATCTGGGCGAATTTTGCATTTATCTTGCAAAGTATCGGGAGATCGGCGCGGATTGGTCGAGAATCGAATATTTTCCCTATTATCGTTTGTATTACATTTACGACAGCGTAGACGCGCATATCACACTGAAATCGGAAACGGTTGCGCTTCTTCCCGGTCACATGTATTATATTCCTGCATTTCAGATCGTTTCGGGAAGCGCTACGAATTTAAAACACAGTTTTATACATTTTGCGCCGAATCTCGCGAATATCAATATATTGGAACCGTATGACAAGGTAATCGACATCGCCGCCGACGCGGATGTCGTCCGGTTATTCAACGTCGTGATCGAGCGCTATTCGGGCGGGGAAGTGAGCGATCGGTTTGCCGCCAGCGGATCTGTGCAGCTGCTCTTATCCAAATGCCTGAAGGGAAAATCGCAGAGCAATAAGGAGCGGGACAAATTTCGCCCTGTGATCGACTTTATCAACAAAAACATCGATAAAAGCCTTACCTTGCAGGAACTGGCAGACGTATTGTCTTACAATAAAACATATTTCGGCAACTGCTTCAAACGGGTGTTCGGGATTTCGCCCATGCAATATGTCATCAATAAAAAAGTCGCGCTCGCCTGTCAGCTGCTGACGGAAACGGACATCGCCGTGCGCGAGATCGCTTACAGCCTGGGATTTGAAAATGAATTTTATTTTTCCCGGATATTTAAAATAAAGACGAAGAAGAGCCCCGTCGCATACCGAAATTGGTCGCGCTGAAAAACAGATCGACCGAAATTGACAAGATTGACTTTTTGTAGTATACTATAACATCAAAAGGGATTTAACACTCGTTCGCGGCGTTAGGAAACGGGAGAATCAATGGATAACTGGATTTATGTACTGAGAATTTTAATTGCGCTTTTGCTGGGGTTTGCGATCGGATTCGAGCGGAAGCTGCGCCTCAAAGAGGCCGGCATCCGCACGCATTCCATCGTCGCTGCGGGGGCGTGCCTCTTTATGATCGTGTCAAAGTACGGCTTTCAGGATATGGAAGACCGGTATGACGCTTCGCGGATCGCCGCGCAGATCGTGTCGGGCATCGGCTTTATCGGCGCCGGCATGATCCTGTATCGGAAACAGGCGATACAGGGGCTGACGACGGCCGCCGGCGTATGGACGACTGCCGGCGTCGGAATGGCGGTCGGCGCAGGGCTTTATATCGTCTCCGTGGGCGCGACCGTGCTCATTATTCTGATCCAGTGTATCATGCACATCAACTGCAAGCTGTTCCGCTCGCGTACGCAGACCGTTCTCACCATAGTTTTTGCCTGCGGCGACGCGGATAACTGTCAGAAAGTCAAGGATCTCTTCGGAGTAAAAAAATTTCACCGCGCAGAGGCGAAGCGCGTGGAGGGAGAGATCGTTTATACGGTCACGGCCAGTACGGAGAGCGCGCCGGACGACAGCCGCATCCGCCTTCTGCTGGAAGAAAATCCCTTTCTCAAATCCGTAGAAACTTTGGATAGCGATCTTTGAGCGGTATGTCGCACACGGAAGAATTTGTATTGAACGGCTATCCCGCGGTTCTCGTCATTCCCGATCGCCCGAACGGGAAGTGGATCTGGAAGACGGAATTCTTTTATGCCTTCGACGCGGCGGAACGGGCGCTTCTGGAAAAGGGATATACGCGCGTCTATTATCAGATCAGCGATCAGTACGGCAGCCCGGATGCCGTATCGCTTATGCGCGCCTTTCAGGAACATGTCGTCCGGCAGTACCGGCTCGCGGACCGGGCGATTCTGTTCGGGTTCAGCCGCGGCGGGCTTTACGCGTTCAATTATGCGCTTCGCTTTCCGGAATGCGTTGAGAAGATCTACCTGGATGCCCCTGTGCTGGATCTGCGGGACTGGCCTCCCGCGGGCAGTCCCGAGCAGGAGCAGATGTTTAAGGCGTATCGGATCAACCGGGCTTCTTTCGAGCACTTTTCCGACAGTCCGGTTGACCGCCTCGATGCGTTTTTTCAGAATGAGATTCCGCTGCTGCTGATCGCCGGCTGCCGGGATGAGACCGTTAGTTTCTCCCGCAATGCCGGGCGGCTGCTCAGCTACTGTGAACGGCGGAACATTCTGGTTCGGTATTATCTCAAGCCGGAGGGCGGGCATCATCCGCATTCGCTCGACGACGTGTCGCCTGTCGTGCGGTTCGTCACGGAGCCGTAAAAAGCCCGAATTCTGTATTTCTTTGCGGACAGGGTTGACAAACCGCACGAAACGGTGTATGATGGAATCGTGTTTTACGATCATTTTACGCAAGATCAGATATGCGGCGTCTTTACGCCGACGCATTTTATCATTTTATTCGTCTACTTCGCGGCGCTTGCCGTCGCGCTGTTTTTTTCGCGGAAGATAAAAAATGCCGAACGCATCGTTCTGATCATCGCCGTTGCGGTCACCTGCATGGAAGTCGTTAAAATTGCCCTGCGCCTGTATAAGGGGGAGAGCGGGGACGCCTGGATTCCGCTTTATTTTTCCAGTTTGTTTCTCTATGCGATCTGGCTGTCTCTCGCGCGCAGTTCCGCGCTGCGCACGGCGGGGCTGTGTTTTCTCGCTTTCGGCGGAACCGTCGCCGGTACGTTTTTTATCTTTTATCCTTCTACGTCGCTGGCGAGCCTTCCCTGGTGGCATCCGGGCGCGCTGCACAGCGTCGTGTACCATTGGCTGATGCTGTACGTGGGCATCGTTACGCTGAAATTCCGCTATCGTCCGGAATCCTCTCATTTTTTTCATTATTTCATCTTTGTGACCGTCTTTTCCGCCGCGGCGTTCGTCTGCAACGAATGCTTGGGGACAAACCTCATGTTCCTCGGCAATCCGTTCGGGCTGGAATTTTTAAGGCGGATCTATGAATATTCGCGCTGTTTATATGCGTTGACGGCATACTGTGCGCAGGCGGTTCTGTTGTTTTGGGTTTGTTACGGCCTTTCCCGCGCGGTCGCGGTAATTCGGAAAAGGAGAGAAGTATATGGCTGAATTATGGAAAAACTTTTTTACAAACAAGGCGTATTTGCCGGCTGATCTGCTGGGAAAACTGTTTTCGCCCCTGCACATCGTCGTCATGGTGATTTTGATCATCGCCGTGCCGCTTGCCGCTTTTCTGCTTCGCAAGACAGAAGAAAAAAAGCTGAAGATCCTCTTTATCGTGCTGTGGGCGGTGCTTTCCGCGTTTGAAATCGTCAAGATCGTCTGGGAGAGCGTAACCAATCCGAACGGATTTGAGGTGACGGGGATTCTGCCGCTGTACCTGTGCAGTATCTTTATGTATGTCATGCCCTTTGCCATATGGCAAAGCAGAGCGTCCTGGTTAAGGCGCTCTGCCTGCGGCTTTCTGTGTACGCTCAACCTGATCGGCGGCCTGGTGAATTTTATCTATCCGGTCAATGTGCTTTCCAATTACTCCGTAATTTCGTTTGCGGGGCTTCACACGCTCATTTACCACGCGGTAATGGTGTTTGTCGCGCTTCTGATGCTCTTTTCGGGGTACTACCGTTTCCGCCTGCGGGACTGCGCGCTGGCGTTCCTTCCCGTTTTGGTCGTCTCCATCCCGGCGAACCTCGTGAATCTCGTCTATCACTGCGACTATATGTTTTTCGGCGGCGGCTTCTTCCCGTTTTCGCTGATTGCCGATCATCTGCCGGACTGGCTGTGGGTGATCGTCCTTTACGCCGGCTATTTCGCGGTTCCCTTGCTGTTCTTCTACCTCCCGGCGCATCTGATCGGAAAGAGAAAAGAGCGCAGGGAGCAGGCTGCCTGAAGGCAAGAGCGTTCGGCATCGTTTTTTTGCGGAAAGGTACCGAAAAGTTCCCGAAAGAGATTGACGGAACGTTCGTTTCATGTTACAATAAAATCGGCACACGGGGCGGGTTCGATCGGGAATGCCGCCTTTTTTTTGGAGTGATCAATGAAATCGTTGCGGGAATTGTATCAGATCGGAAGAGGCCCTTCCAGCTCTCACGCCATCGGCCCCGAGAAGGCGGCGAAAGCGCTCAGAGAACTGTACCCGGAGGCGCGCTTTCGGATCTGTCTGTACGGATCGCTGGCGCTTACCGGGAAAGGACACGGAACGGACCGCGTCTTAAAGAGCGTATTGGGCGATCGGGCGGAGATCGTCTTCGACGAAACGCCGCGTTCGCTGCCGCATCCGAACACGATGGAGGCAATCGTCCTGTCGGACGGAAAAGAGATCGCCCGCCACATAATATGTTCGGTCGGCGGGGGCAGTGTGGTGTTCGAGGGGGAGACCGTTTTGGATACGCCAGAGGTCTATTCGCTGGATACGTTTGAAAAAATAAAAGCGCATCTGAACGAAAACGACCTGAGAATTCCCGATTACGTCTTTTCGGCGGAGCCGGATATCGAAGAATATCTCTTCCGCATCTGGGAACAGATGAAGGAGACCGTCAAAGCGGGGCTCAGGGCGGACGGAGAACTGCCGGGCGGGCTGCACGTGATGCGGAAGGCGAAATATCTGCTGCAGAGCAAACACATCGGGGAGACGGCTGAAATTGCCGAAAACCGCATGATCTGCGCGTATGCGTTTGCGGTCGCCGAGGAGAACGCCGCAGGCGGCGTCGTCGTCACGGCGCCGACGTGCGGCGCGGCAGGCGTGATTCCCGCCGTCATGTACTACATGCAGAGGAGCAGAAAGTTCAGCGACGCCGCCGTTGTGCGCGCGCTTGCGACTGCCGGGCTGATCGGGAATCTGATCAAGACGAACGCCTCGATCAGCGGCGCCGAATGCGGCTGTCAGGCGGAAATCGGGAGCGCCTGTTCGATGGCTGCCGCAGGGCTTGCGGAGCTCTTCGGCATGGAGCTCGAACAGATCGAGTATGCGGCGGAAGTAGCGATGGAGCATCATCTCGGCCTGACCTGCGATCCCGTTCGCGGCTTGGTGCAGATCCCCTGTATCGAGCGGAACGCGGTGGCGGCGATGCGCGCGGTCAACGCGCTCAGCATCGCGAATTTTCTGACCTATACGCGCAAAGTTTCCCTGGATACCATCATCGAGACGATGTATGAAACGGGGCGCGACCTCTCCGGGCGTTACCGCGAAACGTCCGAGGGGGGATTGGCGAAGCTGTACCGCGGGGAGTGATGCGCCATGAAATTATATCAGATTCTGCTGATCGTTCTTGCGGCGATGAGCGCCCTGTCCTTCTGTGTATACGGGATGGATAAGCGGCGGGCGGCGCGCGGGCAATGGCGGATCTCCGAAAAGGCTTTGCTGCTGCTCTCTTTTTTCTTCGGCGCGCCGGGCGGATATCTTGCGATGTTTGTCTTTCGGCATAAGACGAGAAAATGGTATTTTCACCTGGTGAACTGGATATCCTTGGCGATGCAGGCGGCATTGCTGGCGGCGGCAGCGCTTTTTTGGTGACGACAAATTGAGACAAACTGTCGTTTTCGATCGGTTGACTCTCCCGTTTTCCTTTTGCTATAATAAGAGAAAAAAGGAGAAATAAGATGAAAAAGAGAGTATGGATCCCGCTGGTCGCCCTGCTGTTGGGTACAGCCATGCTGTTTGCCGCGTGCAGCGCTTACGGCAAGATCGAAAAGGCGTTTACGGACGCCGGGTATGAGAAATCCGAAACGCTGGAAAGCGTGACGAAATCCATTCAGGAAGAGCTGGAAGCAGAAGAACTGGCCGTTACCTTTCACGCTTTCACCAAGGGATTGAACGTCGCGTTGGTCATCGAGTTCAAGTCCACCGAAGATATGGATCAGGCGGTGGAAAATTCCGCCGCGCTCAAGGGTGCGGTGCAGGATCTCTACAAGGCGGGCGAAGACTGCGATATCGTCAATGAGAACTGCCTGCTGGTGCCGATCGGCGTCAACGCAAAGGATATGATCGAGATTTTCAAAAACGCATAGCGGTTTGAAAACGGAAAAAAGGCGGAGCGATCCGCCTTTTTTGCATAAAAAGCGAATTTTCACAGATACTGATACCGAAACGGAAAAAGGAAGGTATCATTTTATGAAAATTTTGAAAAAGATTCTGCCGCTTTTCCTGGCATTTATCACGGTATTTTCGCTGTTTGCCTGCCAGGAAAAGCCTGAAACGGTCTCATTAAAGAGTATATCCTTGAAAAGCGCGCCGACAAAAACGGTTTATTACGTCAACGAGGATATCGACGTGGCGGGCGCGAAGCTGACGCTCATTTATACGGACGGCTCCGAAAAAGAACTCACCGTCACGCCGGAAATGATTGCGCCCAAAGTCGCGGCGAAAGGCGAACAGGACGTAACAATCACTTATAAAGAGGGCGACGTCTCCAAGACGGCCAAATTCACCGTAAACGGAGTGGAGCTCGCCGCGACCGATCTGACCGTCCGCGTGGAAGGCGGCGTCATGGTATACGCGGATTTCAAGCTCGCGGAGGGAATGAAATTCGATGATACGGAATTCACCACTTCGGAAGAGTATGCCGAAATCTACGCCGACGTGATCTCCACGGACGACGCAAAGGTTCAGTCGGCTGCGGAGAAAATCAAGACGGACGTCATCACCGTGTTCTATTATATGGACGGCGCGGACCGCGTGCTGCTCGTCAAGGGGACTTCCAAACAGGCGAAGAACAAATACTGGGGCGGCTATCTGTTCCGCATCGACGACGCGACGGGCGAGGGCACGCGCATCGAGGGAGAACAGGAAAACGACACTTATATCGGGATTGAACTGCCCAAGCTGGATGAAAACGAGCACCTTCAGACCTCCGTCTACGACCCCGAAACGGGCATCTTTACGGAAGCGCTCGAAAAGGGGATCAATCAGGTGTTTGTGGATGTGATCGTCGTATATCACGGACATGCCGCCAAAACGACGGCGCATGCCGAGATCAAGCCGACGACGAACGAAGGTTAAACGAATCAGAGCGGAAGGCGCGTGCGCGGCTTCCGTAAGAGCGGGCGGAACGGCTGTTCCGCCCTTTTGCATGCCGAAAAAAGGCGTATCCAACGATTGCAAACGGAGAGAAAGTGTGGTATAATCGTCTCATCACGCAAGAGGAAACGCCATGATACTTTATTTTGTACGGCACGGGGAATCGGAAGGGAACCGCCTGCGCATCGCGACGGGCTGGACGGACGTGCCCCTTTCCGCGCGCGGGGAAGAGCAGGCGCGCGCCGCGGCGGAAAAGCTGAAAGAAATCTCTTTTTCCGCCTGTTACACTTCCGAACTGAAGCGCGCGTATACGACCGCGGAAATCTGCGCCGCGGGACGGGGAATCCCCATCGTCAGGGATATCCGCCTGAACGAACAGTTTCTCGGGGCGTTTGAAAATCGCAGCATGGACGAAATGATCGAGAACGACCCCGCATTCCGTCTTTTCCTGGACGACTGGTCGCTGAATCCGCCGCCGGGGGGAGAGCGCTTCGACGCGCTCTGTTCGCGCGTCCGGGCGGCGCTGGATGAGATTATCGCGAAGGGAGAAGACGCCCTGATCGCCGCTCATTACAACGTCATTGCGACCGCGCTGGTCTGCCTCCTGAACCTGCCGCCCGCATTCTGCAATTCCTTTTCCGTGGGGCAGGGTACTTATTCGGCGGTGAGCATCCGCGCGCGCCGAAACAAACTGATGATATTCAATCGCTGAATCTTCGGCGATTTTTTTTATTTTTTGGGGCGCAATCCCTTGACAAAAAATTCCGATCGCGTTAAAATATTAGCAATCAAATAAAAAGAGTGCTAACACTTATGAAAATTAAGTGCCAAAAGGAGTGTCTATGAAAAAGTTTAAAACAGAATCCAAGCGCGTACTCGATATGGTGATCAACTCCATCTATACGCATAAGGAAATTTTCCTGAGAGAACTTCTGTCGAACGCGAGCGACGCCATCGATAAGCTCTATTATAAGGGGCTGACGAGCGGTCTGAGCGGATTGGATCGGGGGGATTTTTCCATCGACGTGAAAGTGGATAAAGACGCCCGCACGATCACGGTGGAAGACAACGGCATCGGCATGACGGAGACGGAGCTGGAAGAAAATCTGGGCACCATCGCCAAGAGCGGTTCATTGGCGTTCAAGGAAGCGCATAAAGACGCCGATGTGGACGTGATCGGTCAGTTCGGCGTCGGTTTTTATTCCGCGTTCATGGTGGCGGGGCGCGTGGAGGTGCTGAGCAAGGCGTACGGCGCGGAGCAGGCGTATCTCTGGACGAGCAACGGCGCGGACGGTTATGAGATCAAGCCCGCGGAAAAGGCGGAGCACGGGACGGTCGTCACGCTCTATGTCAAACCGGATACCGAGGAGGAGAAGTACGGCGGTTATCTGGACGAATACTTTATCAAGAGCCTGATCAAGAAATATTCGGACTACATTCGTTACCCGATCAGAATGCCCGTTAAAAAGACGGCGCCCGCGGAAAAAGAGGGCGGCGAACCCGTAGTGACCGAGGAGATCGAGACGGTAAATTCCATGGTTCCGCTCTGGAAAAAGCAGAAGAGCGAGATCGCCAGGGAAGAATACGACAAGTTCTATCAGGACATGTTCTACGACTATGAGCCTCCCGTCCGCGTGCTGCATACGAGCGCGGAAGGCGCGGTGGACTATAAGGCGCTGCTGTTCATGCCCGCGCACGCGCCGTACAACTATTACACGAAGAGCTATGAAAAGGGCCTGCGCCTGTATACGAACGGCGTGCTGATCATGGAGCGGTGCGAAGATCTGCTGCCCGATTATTTCAGCTTCGTCAAGGGGCTGGTGGATAGCGAACTGACGCTGAACGTCTCCCGCGAGACCGTTCAGCACGACCGTCAGCTGAAGCTGATCCGCAATAATCTCGAAAAGAAAATCAAAAACGATCTTCTGGATATGCTGAAGGAAGACCGGGAGAATTACGAGAAATTCTACGCGGCGTTCGGTCTGCAGCTCAAATACGGCCTGTATTCGGACTGGGGCTCGCATAAGGACGTGCTGCAGGATCTCGTGCTGTTCCGTTCGGCGAAGGAAGACAAGCTGCTGAGTCTCTCCGAGTACGTCGCCGCGATGCCTGAGGGACAGAAGTATATTTACTATGCGACGGGAAACACGGCAGATGCGATCAAAGCGCTGCCGCAGAGCGAAAAAGTGCTGGAAGCCGGATACGATATTCTCTGCTTCACGGACGATGTGGACGAATTCGCCGCAAAAGTCATCGACAAGTACGGCGACAAGGAGTTCCGTTCGGTCTCCGGCGACACCGGATTGGAGGATCCTGCGGAGGAGGCGGAAGAGGATAAAGAGCTCATGACATTCCTGAAAGAGACGCTGGGCGACGAAGTGAAGTCTGTCCGCGCGAGCGCGCGCCTGAAATCCCACCCGGTCTGTCTGACGAGCGAAGGGCAGGTCTCCATCGAAATGGAAAAAGTGCTGGGCAAAATGCCCAACGGGACGGGCGGCGTAAAGGCGGAAAAGGTGCTGGAAATCAACCGCTCTCACCCCATCTACGCGCGCCTTCAGGCGCTTTACCGCGAGGATGCGGAGAAACTCAAAGACTACGCGAAGGTTCTCCTCGTGCAGGCGAAGCTCATCGAGGGGCTTCCCATCGAAAAGCCCACGGAGGCGGCGGATCTGATCTGCAAGCTGCTCTCCTGACGGCGCTGCCGCAGAAAGAAAAATCGAATACCCCCGCGAGGGGGTATTTTTTTATGCCGTTTGCTTGCTTTCCGGCAGAGAAAGAGGGTATAATGAACGTGCTATGGAATATGAAATTACGGTGACGGCGGCCTCGGGCGTCGAGGGCGTTACCAAGCGGGAACTGAAACGGCTGGGCGTGGAGGAGCCGCGCGCGGTCGGGGGCGCCATGACGTTTGCGGGGGACGAAACCATGATCGCCCGCTGCAACATGTTTCTGCGGACTGCGGACCGCGTCTATCTGGGCGTGGGGCGCTTCCGCGCGGAGACCTTCGATCAGCTGTTCGACGGAATCTACAGCCTGCCGTGGGAGGCGTTTCTGCCGGCAGACGCGCTTGTGACAGCGGACGGAAAGAGCGTAAAAAGCAAGCTGTTTGCGCTGTCCGCGTGTCAGTCGATCGTCAAAAAAGCGATCGTCAGCCGCCTGGAGAAGGCGTATCGGCGCAGCGATTTTCCGGAGACGGGCGCGCGCTACATGGTGGAATTTTCCATCCTGAAAGACGTCGTTTCCGTGCGCCTCAACACGTCGGGCGCGGGGCTGCACAAGCGGGGCTACCGCGATCTCGTCGGGCGGGCGCCGTTAAAGGAGACGCTCGCCGCGGCGATGGTGCTCCTGAGCGATTTTTATTATCTCCGCCCGTTTGCCGATCCCTTCTGCGGGTCGGGGACTATCGTCATCGAGGCCGCGCGGATCGCGCTCAACGTTGCGAGCGGAATCGGGCGCGATTTTGACTTCCGTCACTGGGATTTTTTCGATCCTTCCGCCTATGCGCGCGCGGCGGAGGAGGCGCGCGACGGCGAATGCCGTTCCCGCAAGCTTTCCTTTTTCGGTTCGGATATCGACCCGCGTGCCGTCAGACTGGCGCGCCGTCACGCCGAACGGGCGGGAGTGGGAAACGCCGTCCGCTTCGATACGGCGGACGTCAGGGACTTTAAGAGCGCTCTCCCGGAGGGCGTCGTCGTCACGAATCCCCCCTACGGCGAGCGGATCATGGAGCGCCGGGAGGCAGAGGAGCTGTACCGCGCCTTCGGAAAGGCATGGACCAAGTTCCCGGTGACCTGGAAGCTGTATCTGCTGTCCTCCCACACGGAGTTCGAGCGCACCTTTGGGAAGAAGGCGGACAAGAAGCGCAAGC
>UQTB01000028.1 GCA_900543915.1 uncultured Eubacteriales bacterium
CGAAACGGCGGGCGGCAAAGGAGTGCGGCCGCGTGATCTACGTGCCGACGGGGGATCTGAACGATCTCGCGGACATGTATCATTACGGCGCGGAGGACATGCTCGCATTGGGCGAGCGCCTGATGCGCGCATTGCAGGAGGAGTGAAATGAAAACAACGATTGCGGTCGTCGGCTTCGGCGACCGGAGCGAACAGTACACCAAGTATGTGCTGAAACATCCCGAAGAGGGAGAAGTAACGGCGGTCGTAGATCCGAACCCTGCCAGGCGGGGCTATGCGAAGCGCCTGTTCGGCCTTCCGGAAGCGCGGTGTTTTTCGGATTTCGATTCGTTTATCGCCGCGGGCAGACTCGCCGACTGCGCGATCAACGGCACCATGGACAGGCTGCACGTCTCGACTTCCCTGCCGCTCCTGCGGCTGGGGTACGACCTGCTGCTGGAAAAACCGGTCACGAGCGATAAAGAGGAGCTCCTGGCGCTGGAAAGGACGGCAAAGGCTTGCGGATGCAGGGTGATCGTCTGTCACGTCCTGCGCTATACGCCCTATTACCGGAGGATCAAAGAGATTCTTTTAAGCGGCGAACTCGGGGAAATCAGGCACATCGAGACGGCGGAGAACGTGGGCGTGGCGCACGCTTCCGTCTCCTACATCAGGGGAAAGTGGAACAACAGCAAAGCGTGCGGCTCCTCTTATCTTTTGGCAAAGTGCTGTCACGATTTCGATATGATCTGCTGGCTGAACGACAAATCTGTACCCGAAAAAGTCGTATCGTTCGGGGGCAGAAATTATTTTATCCCCCAAAACGCGCCCGCGGGGAGCGGCACGCGCTGTCTCTGCGACTGCCCTCCGGCGGTAGAGGCGCGCTGCCCCTATTCCGCGCGGAAAATTTACCTGGACAACAACCCCATGCCCGTCATCGTCTGGGCGGGGCTGGGAAAACTTCCGGGAGAAGAGACGTACGAAGAGCGCCTCGCCTCGCTCAGAGGAGACAATCCGCACGGCCGCTGTATCTTCAAGACGGATGCGGATCTCGTGGACGAGCAGATGACCATGCTCGCCTTTGCGGACGGCAGCACCGCCTATCACAACCTGTACAGCGGCGCGGCGCAGGCCGGGCGGCGCATCAAGATCTACGGCACGAAGGGCGAGATCGAAGGCTTTACGGAGGACGGTTACTTTACCGTGCGTCTGTATAATCCGGCGAACATTCTCTTTGACGAGCGGAGAGAAACCATCGCGGACGACGTCGCGGGGGACAACCATTACGGCGGAGACAGCCGCATCATGAAAGATTTTCTCGCGGTGGAGCGGGGCGAAGCGCCGTCCGTCTCCACGAGTTCTTTGTCCGCGTCCGTCATGAGTCATCTCGTCGTTTACGCCGCGGATGAATCCATGCAGCATAACCGGATCGTCCCCGTCGTAACATAAAAAACGCCGGCGGAAATCCGTCGGCGGCGCGCGCTCAGCGATGATTTTTCTGGTATGTACCGGGAATTTCCCCCGTAAAGCGCTTGAATACGTTGTAAAAGAACTTCATGTCCGTAAATCCGGCTTTCTCCGCCACGCTCTGAATGGTCTCGTCTGTGGAAGACAGCATCTCGCACGCCTTTTCGACGCGGACTTTCTGGCAGTAAGTGGAGAAGCACATGCCCGTGACTTCCTTGAAGAGCTGGCTGAAATAACTCTTGCTTAGAAACGAGCGGTAGGCGATATCTTCCAGGGAAAGTTTGTTCATGTAGTTGTTTTCGATGTACTGAATGGCGAGGTTGATGTAGTATTCCTGCTTGGACTTCAAGGTGATGTTGCCGCTGTTGTCCATCTTGCGGAAGATCTTGATGATCAGCTCTGCGAGATATGCGCGCAGAAGGTCGTAATATCCCTTTTCCTGCCGTTCGTATTCTTCGTACATATTGGTGATCAGTTTTTCAAATTCGTAAAAACTGCCGCCCGAGAGGTGCAGGTTCGGGGGATTGGGGTCGATCTGGTTAAAGAGCGACTCGAACATAAAGCTGGATTTCAGCTTTAAAAAGTCGTGTTCTTTGCTGAGCGCTTTGTCGATGAAATCCGGCTTGAACGCGCAGTCGTATGCGAGGTAGGGCTCCTGGCTCTTTTTGTTGATGACGTTCTGATGGGGCACGCCGTAGTTGACGATGAAGAGATCCCCCTTTTTGATGGGGAAATGCTTGTTGTATTCGACGTGCGTGCACTCGCCGGAAATCACGTAAGTGATCTCGATAAAATCGTGTGAGTGATTTTTTTCGATGAACGAGGGCAGGGAGGAAGATTTGTGAATGAAGATGGATTCGTTGTTCCTGAACAGCTTTTCGCCCAGCAGACGATGGGACTCCGCCATGCTTTCAACCCTCCTTATCCAAATTATGGTACTAATTTTATTATACCATAAAAAATGGAGTTGTCAATCAAAATTTTGTCCCCGGCAGAATTTCGTAAAATCATATTATCGACCAAATAAATAGAAAAACCCACCATATCTTTCAGAGAATCTCTATGCTAAAATAGAGAAAAGGAGCGTAATATGTCTGTTACAACCGTATTGGGAGAAATTGACGGCAGGGATTTAGGCGTCACCCTGCCGCACGAGCATCTCCTGATCGATCTCCGCGGCCTGGTTCGGAAGCCTGATCCGGCAGAGAACCCCGCGTTCTACGAGAAACTGAATCTCGAAAACCTCTATCGGATCAAGGCGGATCCGTACGCGCTGGAAGATAACGCGATCATAAACGAGCCGTCTGTCGCCGTGCAGGAACTCATCGCTTACCGGGAAGCCGGCGGCAGGAGCGTCGTCGACGTGACGCCGCGCTCCATCGGCAGGGATCCCCTCCGCCTGCGGGAAATATCGCTGAGAAGCGGCGTGCACGTCGTCATGGGATGCGGACAGTACATCGCCGCGGCGCACGAGGAAAAGGTTTCAGGCTGTTCCGTGGAAGATCTCGCCGCCGAGATCATAGAGGAAATCCGCACCGGCGCGGACGGAACCGACGTCAGGGCGGGCGTGATCGGGGAGATCGGCACGAGCGAAGTGATTGCCGAAGAGGAACTCAAATGCCTGCGGGCGGCGGGAATCGCCGCGGCAGAGACGGGAAAGTCCGTGCACGTCCATACCGCGCTGTTCGAGCAAAACGGACACCGCGTCTGCGACGAACTCATGGCGCTGGGCGTCGCGGCGGAGCAGATCGCCGTCGATCACGTGGATGCAAAGACAAATCTGGAATACGTTTTATCCCTGCTCGATCGCGGCGTGTATGTGGAATTTGACAATTTCGGCAAGGAATTTCAGGTTTCGAAGGACAGCAGGGTGTTGAAAGCGAGCTTCGATTACGACCGCGTGCGCGCAGACTGCCTCGCCCGCCTGTGCGAAGCGGGATATACCGAGCGCATCCTGGCGGCAAACGATATCTGCCTGAAACATATGCTGCGCCGCTACGGCGGAGGGGGATACGGTTATCTGCTTACGGGCATCGTTCCCATGATGCGCGACCGGGGACTGACCGAAAAGACGATAGAGACGATTTTAGTGAAAAATCCACAGCGCTTTTTGTGCGGAAAGGAGGCAATAAAATGAAGCTGATCGATATGAGTGCGGCGATCGGATACGGCACGGTCAACAAATCCATCGTCAATCATGAAAATTATCCCGTATATGAAAAGGTGAAACAGGCGAGAAACAGCGCGGAGCTTTTGGCGGAGATGGATTTCTGCGGGATCGACGAGGCGGTCACATGGCATCAGGCGATGTACGACGTCTCCGTCAACTACGGCAACAGGCTCTATCTGTCCGATCCGGGGAACCATACCGGCAGGCTGAAGGGGACGATCGGCCTTCTCCCCGCGATCAGCGACGCGGACTTTGAGATTTCAAAGCTGGATCGGACCGTGGACGAATACGGCCTGGTGGGCGTCCGCGCATTTCCCAGGCAGAACCGCTTTTTTCTGGACGAGATCACGATGGGAGATACGCTTAATTACCTTGCGGAAAAGAACCTGCCCCTCTATCTTTCCCCGCGCGACGGCTGGGAGGATATCTTCTCCGTCATGAAGCATTTTCCCCGCCTCACGGTCATTCTGACAGACTACGGCCTGTGGGGGAGCGACCGATACGTGTTTCCTCTGATCAGGGCTTACGAAAATTTTTATATCGAGAGCAGCGATTATCAGGTCTTTTTGGGCGTGGAAAACTTCGTGAACAAAATGGGAAGCGATCAGATGCTCTTCGGCACCAACTATCCGAACTGCAATATGGGCGGCAGCACTGCGACGCTTCTCGCCGCGAAAATTTCGGAAACGGACAGGGAGAAAATCGCGCATGCAAACGCCGAACGCCTGTTCGGCAGAATTCAAAGGGGGATGAGCGTATGAAACCGACCAATCGTTCCGCCTACCTGGAGGCTTTTTTGGAGACGGGGAGCATTCCCGTCGGCATCATCGACACCCACACGCACATGAACGACGTCTACGGCACCTGCATGTGCGTGTACGAATACGAGGAAACCATCCGCCGCGCAAAGGAGCAGGGGATCGCCGGCATCTGGTGCAGCCCCCACAGCGATCTGTTCGACGGGCTCGCGCGCAACGGCGAAATCACCGAGATGATGGATCGTTATCCCGGATACGTGCGCGGCTATTTCGGATTCAACCCCAACTATGCGGAGGAATACGACGTGGAAGACGTCCTGAAACACGAGGGGTATATCGGGTTCAAGACGCTTCCGGACTATTACAGGACGCCCCTCGGCGATCGGCGCTATCAGAAGCTGTTTGAAATCGCGAACGCGTATTCGCTGGCGCTTCTGGTTCATACCTGGGGATTCAGCCGGTACAACGACGTGGAAGATATGAAGAAGATCGCCGACCGCTACCCGGATATCCGGCTGATCATGGGGCATTCCGCTCCCAACCGGCTGGATGACGCCATCGCCCTCGCAAAGGAAAAGGAGAACGTCTACCTCGATCTGTGCGACATTCACCGCCACAGCGGCATCGTCGCCAAGATGGTGAACGCAGTCGGGAGCGAAAAGGTGCTGTTCGGCACCGATCTTCCCTGGTACGATCCCAATTACTGCCTGGGCAGCGTGCTTTATGCGGACATCGCGGATGCGGACAGGGACAACATCTTTTATAAAAATGCAGAGAGAATCATAAGGAGTATCAAAAAATAGTATGGAGCGGATCAAATCGTTTGAAGAGGGCGGCGCTGTCGTCGGAGATATCCTCACGCGCGGCAAGACGAAGCGGAACATAAAGATCGGCGTTCTGACGTGCGGTTATTTTGAATATTGGCGGATGTTCCCCGGGATGCTCGAAAACGTCACGTCGGATTTCAAGGCGTTCGGTGAAAATTTTTCCCGGCGGTATCCGAACGCCGTGTTTTCCGGCATGGTGGATACGCTGGACAGCGCGGACGAGGCGGGCCGCAGACTGAAGGAAGCGGGCGTCGATGCCGTTCTCCTGGTTTACGGCACCTACGTGGCGGATTTCATCACGTTGACTGCGCTCGATTACGTCAAGGAGCTTCCGCTCGTCATTTTCTCCATGCAGAATCACGAATCCATCGACGTCGGGGGAAATTATGAGGACAGCCTGCGGAACAGCTCTGTCATCGGCATTTCCCAGCTCACCGGCACGCTCAGAAAGCTGGAGCGCGATTACAAGATCATCGTCGGCTCCATTCACGACGAGCGCGCTTACCGGAAAATGGACGTGCTGTTCAAAGCGCTCCAAGTCGTAGAAGACCTGCGGGAAGCAAATATCGGCGTGATCGGCCACGTATTCCGCGGCATGTATGACCTTGAACTCTCAAAGACCTTTTTAAAGCGCACGTTCGGCGTAAACGTCATTCTCGTGCAGAACTGCCATCTGACTGAACTGTGGGAGCAGGTAACCGAAGCGGAGGTGGAGGAACAGACCGAAAAGCTGACTTCCCGCTTCGAGAGAAAGAACGTCACAATCGAAGATATCCGCAGGGCGGTACGGCTCGCCGTGGCGATGAAGAAGCTGGCGAAGAAACTGAAGCTGAACGCGCTCTGCTTCCTTGATCAGCACTATCTGCAAAAGCAGTTCAACACGTCCGCGCGCATCGGCTCTTCGCTCCTGATGGAAGAGGAGGGCTTTTCTGCGAACTGCGAAGGCGATCTGCTGGGGCTCATCACCATGATGATGATGAAATCCCTCACCGGAAAATCCGCGTTTATGGGAGAATGGGGGGAATACGATGCGGCGGCCAACAGCTGCATGCTGATGGGGCACGGCGTCGGCACGCCCGATCTGGCGCCGTCCGACAGCGACGTCAGACTTGCCAGGACGCCGGAGGAATGGGGCATGGACGGCGGCGGGCTCAATTACGAGTTTCTGGTAAAGAGCGGCCCCGCCACCATCGCGCACATGATCGAGGTGAAAGACGGCTACAAAATGGTGCTCTCCGACGTCGAAAGCATAGAATTTCCCAAGATCGACTACGATGAAATCTACGCGATGTTCCGCGTCAAACAGAACGTCAAGGAATATCTGGAAAAGATCTTCGACTACGGCGTGGCGCATCACTGTATCCTGGGACTGGGAAATATGAGCGAAGAGCTCAACGCCGTCTGCGACTATCTGAAATTAGACCGACTGTATATCAAAGGAGTATAAAAATGATGAATGAACCCGTTATTCAACCGTCTGAATTCCAAACGCGCCTCGCCGCTCTGCGCGCGGCGATGGCGCGGGAGAACGCAGATCTGTTTATGGCGTTTTCCAACCTGCTGGATCCGTCCGCCGTGCGTTATTTCACGGATTTTTCCGCGGTGAACGAGAGCGGCGCCTTTCTTGTGACCGGCACGCGCGCCACGCTCTGCAGCGGTCAGGCGTCCTACGACTATGCGCTCGTGAAAAACAAACTGGCGTGCGCCGAAATCAAAGTCTTTCCGGAGATCGGAGAGGTTTCCGGCTTTGAATACGATTACGGCGGACAGATGGATTTTGCCGATTATTTCCGGGAGATCGCCGCGGCGGAGCGGATCGGCCGAATCGCGCTCGCGGGCAAGCTGACCTTTCCCGCCGTCATATACAACAAGCTGAAGGCGGCGTTCCCGGATGCGGAGATCGTGGATTTCGACGGCGCGCTGTACGAGATGCGCGTCATCAAGTCGGAGAGCGAGATCTCCTGTATGAAAAAAGCGTGCGAAATCGCGACCAAAACCTTTGAAGATTCCGTTCCCGCCATCGAAGCGGGAATGACGGAGCGGCAGATCCAGGGAATTTTCGAGATGAACATGGCGAAATACGGCGCGGAGTCCGCTGTGATGGCTTTTGCGCCGATGGTGGCGACGGGGAGCGTCAATTCCCACGTCAGCATGTGCAGAAACAGCCTGCGGCGGGTGAAGGAGGGGGAGATCCTCAACATTGCGGCGGGCGTGTGTTACGAGGGGTATAACGGCATCATCTGTTCCCCGCACGTGTTGGGCCCCGTTCCCGCAAAGATCAAAGACGCCGTGAAATGCGCGTACGACGCGCTGAATCTCGCGTCCTCCAAAATGAAGCCGGGCGCCGGCGCGCGGGAGATTCTCAATACCTACACCGACTATCTCACAAAAAAGGGCTATATCGCGTACTGCCCGTACGGTTCCCTGCATTCCACCGGCATGCTGGAGTGCGAGGCGCCCGTCTTTTCGGTGGAGAACAACCGCATGATCCGGGAAAACATGACGATCTGCATCGACGCGTATTTCAAGGGAATGGAGTGGGGCTCCTTCCGCATCGAAGACGTCTACCGCATCACAAAAAACGGAGCGGAGCGCATCACGGCCTACAACGACAGCGCGCTTCCCGTTCAATTTTTCAGGTAAGGAGAGAATATGAAAAACGGAAAAAAGAATTGGTATATCGTGGACGGATGGATTCCCGCGCAGAAAGAAAAGAGGGAAAGCGGCTATGAAGGGCACGAGGCGCTCATTATTTTAAACTGCAACGACACGGAAGTCAGGTGCTGGTTTGATTTTTACTTCGAGGACAGAGCTCCCATAGAAAACGTGGAGACCGTAATCCCGGCAAAGCGCGTCAAGTGTTTCCGCATGGATAAAAAGGAGGAGATCGGCGGCGTGGAGCTGGGAAGACTCTGCCAGTATTCGCTGCGCGTGAGGAGCGAAAAGGAAGTCGTCGTGCAGTTCGGACGCATGGACGTTACGCAGCCCAACTGTTCGTACATCGGGCTGATGGGCTACAGCGAGTAAAGACAGGGCCATGAAAAATCCATCCATTGAACGTTCGGTCATCTACACCGTTTATCCCACCTCCTTCTACGATTCCAACGGAGACGGGATCGGCGACCTGAACGGCATCGCGGAAAAGCTGGAATACATCAGACAGTTTGCAGATCTCGTGTGGATCAATCCCATCTATCGTTCGCCCTTCCGGGACGGCGGATACGACGTATCCGACTATTACGCCGTCGACGAAAGGTTCGGCACGATGGACGATCTCAGGCGCCTTCTTGCGCGCGCAGAAGCGCTCGGCATGAAGATCCTCCTGGATCTCGTGGCAGGGCACACGTCGTGCGAGCACAAATGGTTTCAGGAAAGCAAGAAGAAGGAGAAGAACGCATACAGCGACTATTATATTTGGACGGACGACGTCTTTGCCGTCTCTCCCTATCCGCTGATGCGCGGAGACGGCGAGCGCAACGGGGGCTACATGACCAACTTTTTTTACACGCAGCCCGCGCTCAACTTCGGCTTTTCCAGAAAAAAATATCCCTGGCAGATGCAATGGGACGACGAGCGGCTGGAGCCGCTTCACGAGGAAGTGCTCAACATCATGCGCTTTTACCTGGGCATGGGCGTCGCCGGTTTCCGCGTGGATCTGGCGCCCTCCATCGTCAAGGACGATCCTTCCAACAATTACAGCGCGAAAGTCTGGAAAAAGCTGTTCGGCGCAATCAGAAAGGAATATCCGGATGCTATATTCGTCTCCGAATGGGGTCAGCCCTTTAAGGCGGTTCGGAACGGGGGATTCGACGTGGACTTTTTCACACACGAATTTTCGGACGGTTATAACAAGCTGTTCCGCAAAGAAGCGGGAACGAACGTCAATCTCACGGACGGCCACAGCTATTTCCGCCGCGACGGCAGGGGAGACGCGTCTGAATTTTTCGCGTATCTTGCCAAAAACGTAGCGGCGACGAGAGATAAAGGATATGTGTGCGTTCCGTCCGGGAATCACGATCTGCCGCGCATTTCCCTCCGGCGGGACGAAGAGGACATGAAGGTGGTCTTTGCTTTCCTCTTCGCGCTCCCGTGTATTCCGCTCATCTATTACGGCGATGAAATCGGCATGACGTATAACCCGAATCTGTCCAAAGACGGCGGCTATAACCGAACCGGCTCCCGCACGCCCATGCAGTGGAGCGCGGGAAAGAACGCGGGGTTTTCCGCAGCCGAGGGAGAACTGTATCTGCCCGTCAACGAGGATTATGCAAAAATCAACGTGGAAGAACAGGCGGGGCGGAAAAACTCTCTCCTTCATACCGTGAAACAGCTTGCAAAGATCAGGAGGGAATGCCCCTGCCTCGGGAGCGACGCGGCTTACGAAGCCGTCTCCTGCGGCTATCCGCTGATTATGCGCCGCAAAAAGGGCGGGCAGACCTTCACTGCGGTGATCAATCCGAGCGACCGCACTTACGCCGTGCGGGATCTCGCGCCGCGCGGGGCAAAAATTCTATATGCCCTGAACGCCTCCGTCGAGGACGGCGCGGTGCGGATGGGCGGAGTCTCTGCGCTCTGGTATCAGGAAAGCGAATAAACTGAAAAAACGCCCACGGGGCGTTTTTTTCTCTTTTGCCGGGCGGCGGAAAGAGAGACGGACGGGCTCTTCGCCCGTCCGTTTCCGTCGGGGAGATCACCTTCCCGATATCGTGTCGGCCGTCTTGGTGTTTTTCGCGTTTTTGGAAAAACGCGCTTCGACGCGCACTTCCACGGTGATCGTCGCGCTGTCCGTGCAGCCGTCGTCCTGACACTGCCAGCAGCCGGTTTCGCGCACGGAAACGAGGGAAAGATCCGCGTCGAGAGCCTTCGCCTTGCTCTCGGCGTCCTCGACCGCCAGTTTCAGCGCCTGATGTTCCGCGGACGCGGGGGTTTCCAGTTCATAGCGGACGCCGTAAATGCGGATGCCGCTGATGCCGGAAAGCGCTTTCCTGATTTCTTCTATTTTGTCCGTCTGCGTGGTTTTACAGGAATACGTCTTGCAGATTTCATAGGACTTCGGCGCGGGGTAGAAGTTGTAATACCGTTCCGTCACGCAGCCGTAGGAACGAAACGCGTTCTCGAGCGCCTGTTCGGCCGCGCTGCTCTGCGCTTCCGCGCTCGCCGCGTCCTGTCCGATGGCCTCTACGCCTACTTCGATGTAAGCGCAGTCCGCTTTGACGGACACTTTTCCGCAGCCGATGACGTTCGCGCTGTCCAGCGCGAAGGCCTGCGTCAGGGGGATCATGCATGCGACGAGCACGCTTGCCAGCAGTAACAATCTTTTTTTCATGTAAATACCTCCGTACAGCATCAGTTTGCGGAACGAGGGAAAAATTATGCCGCAATTTCAAAATTTTTCCATTTCACGGCGGTACGGAGGATAAGAAACCGCCGCGCTTGAAGCGCGGCGGTCGGGTTCAATCGTTGGTTTCATAGCGGATGACCAGCTTTTCGAGAAGCGCGACCAGGGCGTACATCCCTGCGGCGAGCACGCAGAGAATCAGCGTGGCCGCCATCACGAGGTCCAGCTTGAATACCTGCCCGCCGTAGACGATCAGATATCCCAGCCCCGCCCGCGAGACGAGATATTCTCCCATGATCGAGCCGATCCAGGCCATTCCCACGTTGATCTTCAGCATGGAAATAAAGGTCGGCACGCTTCCTGGAATCACCAGTTTTCTCAGAATCTGCATTTTTGTGGCGCCCATTGAGCGGAGCAGCAATATCTTATTGCCGTCCGTCGCCAGAAATCCGTTCATCATGGTGATGATGGTCACGATCACCGTGATCAGTACCGCCATAAAGATGATGGACTTGCTGCCGCTTCCGAACCACACGATGATGATCGGGCCGAGCGCTATTTTCGGCAGGCTGTTCAAAACGACGATATAGGGTTCCAGGATCCGCCTCAGAGTATCGGACATCCACAGGAGAAGCGCGATCAGCGTTCCCGCCGCGGTAGCGATCGCAAACCCCATCAGCGTCTCGTACAGCGTGATGCCGATATGCATCAGCAAATCGTTTTCCGTCCAGAGCTCCCTGATGGTGCGCGCGATGCGCGAGGGGCTGGAAGAAATGAACGAATCGATCACGCCGGTCGCCGCGAAGAGTTCCCAGAGCGCGAAGAACAGGAGGAGAATGGCGATCCGCATCGCCCAGACGAAGGCTGTCCTGCGCCTCTGTCCGAGCAGGTATTTTCTGTGCTCTTCCGAACAGATACGGTCTTTTTTCATGTGTGCAGCTCCTTCCAGAGAACCTCGAACCACTTGCCGAAGCCGGGCGCTTCCCGGCGGGAAAGGGGCGTCCCTTCGAGTCTGATCTCGTGTATGTTTCTGACGCGCGCGGGACGCGGCGTTAAAACGACGATGCGGTCGGCGAGCGAAATCGCCTCCGAAATATCGTGGGTGACGAGGATGCTCGTCTTCTTCTGTTCCCGGATAATGCGGTATACGTCTTCGCAGACGTTGAGCCGCGTCTGATAGTCGAGTGCCGAAAAAGGCTCGTCTAAAAGGAGCAGGTCGGGATCCGCGGCGAGCGTCCTGATGAGCGCGGCGCGCTGCCGCATGCCGCCGGAGAGCTGGGCGGGATAGCTCTTCCTGAACTCTCCCAGCCCGTACTTATCCAGCAGTTCGACGGCGTGCTGCCGCGCTTCCGGCGTGTTCTTTTTCTGAATTTCCAGCGGCAGAAAGACGTTCTGCTCTATGGTCCGCCACGGAAAGAGCTGATCTTTCTGCAGCATGTAGCCGAGCGAATCTCCGCACTTTTTGATTTCCTCGCCGTTCAAGCGGATTTCGCCGCCGCTCGGCTTCAGAAGGCCCGCGATCAGCGAGAGCACGGTGGTTTTGCCGCATCCGGACGGCCCTATGATCGCGACGAATTCCCCGTCGTTGCAGTCGAACGTCAGTCCGTCGATGGCCGTTATCTCGTCCGTCTTGGTGTGATAAATCAGCCGTATATCCTTGATCTCGAGTTTTTTCATGCTTTTTTCTCCCGTAAAACCGGCGGGTTACGTCAGCGTTTCGCCTCCGCCGCATATTGATTGTTCACCAGCTTGTCGAAGGGAACGCGCTGATCCAGCTCTCCCGCGCGCTCCATGATATCCTGCAGCCGGGTAAAAGAGCTTTCCGTCATCTTCAAATCGTCCGTCCAGGCGTCGATCGCCTTATAGCTGTCGACGGAATCGGCGATGGATTCGATGGTGGTGGAGGGGAACTGCGCGACGATCGCCGTCGCCACCTCGGTGGTCGTGTGCGTGCCGATATAGTCGATCGCCTTTAAGATCGCGCTTAAAAACCCGTCGATGACATCCTTGTTTTCGTTGATATAGCTCTGCTTTGCGATGAACGAGGTGTAAGGAACTTCTCCCGCGCCTTCGCCGACGCTCGCCACGATGTGCCATTTGCCCTGTTTTTCATATTCGGAGGCAGTCGGCTCAAACACCGTGCAGTAGTCGCCCGTGCCGTTTAAGAAAGCCGCGGTCATCAGGTTGAACTGAACGTCGAAATTTAAAGTGACGTTTTCGCCGTCCGTTAAACCGTGTTCGTTGACGAGATATTCAAAGGTCATCGCGGGTACGCCGCCCGGCCGGCCGGCGAGGATCTCTTTTCCCTCCAGATCTTCCCACTGAAAGTCAGGCTCCGCGTTTCTCGAAACGAGGAAGGAGCCGTCCTTCTGCGTCAGCTGTCCGAATACGATGGGATACCCCGTCTGCCCCTGATTGTAAACGTATATCGCGCTCTCCGGGCCCATCAGGCCGATATCCGCCGTGCCGGAAAGGACTGCGGTCATGGATTTATCTGCGCCGCCGCCGTTCGTGAGCTCGACGGTGATTCCGTTTTCTTCAAAATATCCCTGTTCGATCGCAAGATATAAAGGGGCGTAAAATACCGAATGCGTCACTTCGTTGAGGCGCACGGTGGTACCCGTGCCCCCTTCCTTACAGGCGGAAAGGGGAAGAAGAAAAAGAAAGGCGGTCAGTAACGTTGCAATGATTTTTTTCATGTTGGATTCTCCGTTGAATAATGGTTTCGATATAATCATCTTATGTGGGAAAAACGGCGTTTGCCCCTCGGGGAAGTCTTATTTTATTTGACATTCGGGCGAGAATCTATTATACTGATAATTACGATTATTATGGAGTATCTTCCGCCTGTGCCGGGGGAGAGCGAGAAAAAGGAGTAAGCGCAATGCAGATGTCTAAGACGTATACGCCGTCCGAATTTGAAAAGCGTATCTATCGGGAATGGGAGGAACAGGGATATTTCACCGCGAAAATCGACGCGGACAAACTTCCCTTTACGATCGTAATTCCGCCCCCCAACATCACGGGGCAGCTCCACATGGGGCACGCCTTGAACGATACGATTCAGGACATCATCATACGCTTCAAGCGCATGCAGGGCTACAGTGCGCTGTGGCTTCCGGGGACCGATCACGCCTCCATCGCGACGGAAGTGAAAATCGTCGAGCAGATGGCGCAGGAGGGACTCACCAAGGAAGACGTGGGCAGAGAGGGCTTTTTAAAGCGCGCCTGGGCGTGGAAGGAACAGTACGGCGGCCGCATCGTCGAACAGCTGAAGAGCATGGGCTTTTCCTGCGACTGGTCGCGCCTTGCTTTCACGATGGACGAAAACTGCTCGCGCGCGGTGCGCGAGGTATTCGTGAACCTCTACAACAAGGGGCTGATTTACAGGGGAGATCGCATCATCAACTGGTGCCCGTCCTGCAAGACCGCTCTGTCGGATGCCGAGGTGGAATACGAGGAAGAGGACTCTTTCCTCTGGCACATCAAGTATCGGGTGAAGGACAGCGACGAATTTATCGTCTGCGCCACGACCCGCCCGGAAACCATGCTGGGAGACACTGCAGTCGCGGTCAATCCGAACGATGCCCGCTATACTTCTATGGTGGGGAAGACGGTGATTCTGCCCCTGCTCGGGAAGGAGATCCCCGTCGTTGCGGACGAATACGTCGAGATGGAATTCGGTACGGGCGTCGTGAAAATCACGCCTGCGCACGATCCCAACGACTTTGAGGTGGGGCTCCGCCACAATCTCCCGGTCGTCAAGGTGATCGGGGACGACGGCATCATGAACGAGAACGCCGCCTCCTATCGGGGGATGGACAGCCTCGCGGCGCGCAAAAAGATCGTCGAAGACTTAACAAAAGCAGGACTGCTCCTCAAAACGGAACCTTTAAAACACAACGTCGGGCATTGCTATCGCTGCCATCACACGGTGGAAGCGACCGTCTCCAAGCAGTGGTTCGTCAAGATGGAACCGCTGGCAAAGCCCGCGATCGAAGCGGTGCGCAAAAAGTCCATCACCTTTACGCCCGCGCGTTTTTCCAAAATCTACTTCAACTGGATGGAGAATATCCGGGATTGGTGCATTTCCCGTCAGCTTTGGTGGGGGCACCGCATTCCCGCATTCTACTGCGAAGACTGCGGGGCGGTCATGGTGGAAAAGGAGGACGTCACCGTCTGCAAGCACTGCGGCGGCACGCATATTCACCAGGACGAAGACGTGCTGGATACCTGGTTTTCGTCCGCGCTCTGGCCGTTCTCTACGCTGGGATTCCCCGAAAAGACGCCCGACCTCGACTATTTTTATCCGACGGACGTCCTCGTCACCGCTTACGACATCATCTTTTTCTGGGTCGCCCGCATGATTTTTTCCGGGCTGGAGCACATGAAGCGCATTCCCTTCAAAGACGTGCTGATTCACGGCATCGTCCGCGACGCGGAGGGGCGCAAGATGAGCAAGTCGCTGGGCAACGGCATCGATCCGCTCGTCATCATCGAGGAATTCGGCGCGGATCCGCTGCGCTTTTCGCTGGTCAACGGCATCTCCGCGGGGAGCGATACGCGTTTTTCGCATGAAAAGCTGGAAGGCGCGCGCAACTATATGAATAAGATATGGAACGCCTCCAAATTCGTCCTGATGAATGCGGAGAACGTTTCGGTGAAGCCGCTTGCCGACTGCAAGCTGACGGCGGCGGATAAATGGATCATTTCCAAGCTGAACCACGTCGTGCGCGAAGTGACCGTCAATATGGAGAAATACGAGCTGGGGCTCGCATCGGCGGCGCTCTACGACTTTGTCTGGAGCGATTTCTGCGACTGGTATATCGAGCTCACCAAGCCCGTTTTATACGGGGAGGACGACAGAAAGCGCGCGGATACGGTCAGCGTGCTCGTCTATGTGCTGGAAAACACTTTAAAACTGCTGCATCCGTTCGTGCCGTTCATCACGGAGGAGATCTACCGCAATCTCCCCGGGGCAAAGGGCAGCATCATGGTGTCCGACTTCCCGCGCTATAACGCGAAGCTGAACTATGCCAAAGCGAAAAAGGACATGGAACCCGTCATGGCGGTGATTCGAGCAGTGCGGAACATCAAGGTCCAGGTGGGGGCGGCACCCTCCAAGAAGGTGCATCTCTACGTCAAATCGGAACTGAAAAACGCGATTGCGGGAGGAACCGCCTATATCTGCAAACTGGCCGGAGTGGAGGCGATCTCCTTTATCGGCGGCAAGGCGGAACTCACGGAAAAGACGGTTTCATTTGTCGGGGAGGGATTTGAACTGTATATCCCCCTGGGCGAACTGGTGGACACCGAGAAGGAGATCGCGCGCCTTTCCAACGAGCTTTTAAAGACGGAGGAGGAGATCAAGCGCGCGAGCGCGAAGCTCATGAACAGCGGTTTTTTGGAAAAGGCCCCCAAGCACCTTGTGGATGCCGAGCGCGAAAAGCTGAACCGTCACCTCGATATCCGCAAAAAGCTGATGGCTGAGATCGAAGAACTGAAGTAAACTGATTGATAAAAAAGACAGCAGCGGGTGCCGTTCGGCGCCCGCTGCCGAATATCCGATTTTTCAACGATTAAAAAAATAGCGTTATTTTTTCGCCTGATTAGGGAAAAAACGCTTGCATTTACCCTTAAATTATGGTATACTCATTGAGCAATTAAAGAGGCCTCTTGGTCAAGCGGTTAAGACGCCGCCCTCTCACGGCGGAAACAGGGGTTCGATTCCCCTAGGGGCTACCAAAACATACCCGGGCAAAGCAGATTGCCCGGGTATTATATTATAAAGAAAGGGGAATCGAACGGGCGGAAAAGAAAACATGCGATGAAACGCATGTTTTCCCGCCCCGGCGAGAAAGCGGAGCGGAGCGATTCCCCCAGGGGCTACCAGAACACACCCGGGCAAAGCAGATTGCCCGGGTATTATTTTATAAAAGGAATGGGAATCGAACGGGAGGAAAAGAAAACATGCGATGAAACGCATGTTTTCCCGCCCCGGTGAGAAAGCGAAGCGCAGAGCGCGGAGCGGAGCGATTCCCCCAGGGGCTACCAAAACATACCCGGGCAAAGCAGATTGCCCGGGTATTATTTCATAAAGGGAAGGGGAATCGAACGGGCGGAAGAGAGAAGCGATTTTTCTATAAGCCTCGCAACGCGCAGGCAGAACGCATTTTTGAGATTTTAAGCCCGGCGCGGGTGATGGAAAACTGCCTGAAAGGCCCGGGCTTTTCGGCCGGCAGGAGAAACAAAAATCGAAGCCGTGATTGATCTGAGCGGCGTCAAAACGCCCGCGCAAATCAGCGCGGGCGTTGACAAAGAAAAATTTGTTTCGGGCGAAAAAAAGACCTGCGTGTGCCGACGGAAGAGGAAATAAGACCCCGTTTTGAAAAACAAGGCTGATCCCGCGCTTGCCGCCTCTGACCTCCTTTCTTAGCGGGAACCGCTCAGTGACGGCCCTAAGGCTCTGCATATCGGCATAGACGGCGGGTTCATTTACATAATCTGTGGAGCAATTTTGACTCTTCCTATCAAACACCGAAGGCCACTTTCATTATAGCAGTTCGTTTGGCGTTTGGCAAGAAAAAAAGTTGACAAATTCGGAAAATTCGGCTATGATGATTGCAGGATGAAAAAAGGAGGGGGAAAGATGAATGTAACCGTGCTCGGGAAATACGGGCCGTATCCGAAGGCGGGCGGCGCGGCGAGCGGCTATTTGCTTTCGGCTGGCGGGAATCGCATTCTGCTGGACTGCGGAAGCGGCGTATTTTCCCGCCTGATTTCCCTTTGTCCGCCGGAAGAGCTGTCCGCCGTGCTTCTGACGCACCTGCACGCCGATCATTCTTCCGATCTGGGCGTGATGAACTATTATCTCCAGCGCCTGGGGCGGGAGCTGGACGTTTTCCTGCCGGTCGACGCCGTTCGTTTTTCGGCAATCGAAGGGATGAAGGGATTTCGCTTTCATCCTGTGCGGGAGGGAGAGCGGTTCGCCGTCGGAGGGGCGGAAATCTCGTTTTACGGCATGCGGCATCCCGTGCCCGCGCTCGGCATACGCGTTTCGGCGGAGGGCCGCGTGTTTGCATACACCGGCGATACCAATGATTTTGAAGGGCTTTCCCTCTTTTGGAAGGGCGCGGATACCGTTCTGGCGGACGCGGCTTTTCTGGAAAAGGATTGGTCGGCGGAAAAGCCGCATCTTTCCGTACTGCGCTGTGCGCGCTATGCCGCCGCGGCTGGGGCGCGCTGTCTCCTGACGCATATCAACCCCGCTTATCCCGAAGAAGAAATACGAAAAGAGGCGTCTTTATATCCGCAAGCCGAAATCGCGGAGGAAGGTAGGACCTATGAAGTCTGAATCCCGTTTTGTCAATATCCGTCCGCTGGTCGTCATATCCCTGAGTTTTGTCTCGGGGATTTTTTTGATTTCATACGCCGTAATGGGTACAAGCCTCCCGTTCTTTTTGGGGCTGGCGGCGCTTATCTTATCAGCGGCGGTGCTGATTTTTCGTAGGAGCACGGGAAGAAGGGCGGCGTTCCTGCTGTCCGCGGTCTGCCTTTTCTGTTATCTCGCAGGCGGGGCAAATCTCTTTTTGCGTGCGAAGCGCTACGAAGGCGCCGCGCTTCCGAGCGCCTACTATACGGTGACGGGGCGCGTCGGAGAAGTCGTTTCCTATGCGGGCGGCAGCGTCCGCCTTACCTTGGACAGTCTCTCTTTTACGGGGTATCTCACGCGGGAATCCTCCTATAAAATGCACCTCTATACGCAGGGAAGTTACGAGACGGGGGATATTCTGCGGTTTACCGCCGCAGTGGAGTCCTATTCGCTTCGCTATGAAGGGCGGGTGCGCATGGATTATATGATGGACGGCGTCCGATTCCGCTGCGAGGCGGAAGAAAACGGGATCTCTGCGCTCGGCAGCCGAAAGACCGCTTTTGAAAAGGCGCGCGCGTTTCTGGAGGATACGCTGCGCAGCGGCATGGAAGAAGACGAAGCCGCGATTTCGCTCGCCCTTCTGACGGGGTACGACGCGTTTATGGACGAAGAGGTGCTGACGCAGTTCCGCCGCGCGGGCGTAGCGCACATCTTCGCCGTGTCCGGGCTGCACATCGGCTTTCTGGCGGGCGCGCTCTATTTCTTATTCAAAAAGATCCCCGTCGACGGATACGTCAAGCTGGCGGTCGTGCTTCCCGTCCTCGCGCTCTATTCCGGCGTCTGCGGCTTTACGCCTTCCTCCCTGCGGGCGGTGGCGATGGCGGGGGTATTGCTCTTCTTAAACCGGTCGGGCGAACGCTACGACGGGCTGTCGTCCCTCCTGTTCTCCGCTTTGATCGTGCTCGGCATTTCGCCCTTTCAGCTGTTCGACGTGGGGTTTCAGCTCTCTTATACCGTCGTTTTGGGCATTATACTGCTGTCCGGGCGCATCGCGCGCCTGCTCTCCTTTTGCGGGAAAAGGATTTCCGGCTCGCTGGGCGTTATCCTTTCCGCGCAGATCGCGGCGTTTCCCGTCTCCCTGTATTATTTCGGGGAAGTCTCGCTGGCGGCGATCTTCTTTAATCTGCTGCTGATCCCGGTCGTTTCAGTGCTGTTCGTCGCGCTGCTCCTTCTGACCGTGCTCGGCGGACTCTTTCAGATTCCCGCCGCCGCGCTGTTTTTGCCGAAGTGGGGCGTGTTTGCGATCAAGCAATGTATCCTGTTTTTCGATCTGGATTACTTTATCGCCGGAGGTTTCGCGCTGGGCTTTGGCGGGATCGTCTGGTATTTCGCCATGACGTTGACCGCCGGCATGTACCGCTTAAAAAAGCGCTCCGTCGCGGTGCTCTGCTGCGCGCTGGCGGCGGTGTTCGGCGTATCCGTCGCGTTTGCGAACCTGGAACCCGCGCGCGGCAGCGCTGCGGTGATAGGGGATGCCTCCCTTTCCGCCGCGATACTGCCGGGCGACGAAGCGCCCGTTCTGGTCGTTGCCCGCTTCCGCAGGGGATTTTCCCTCTCCCGCCTGCGGCGCGCGTTTCTCCGTCTGGAGGCGGAGAGTTGCAGCCTGGTCGTACTGGGAGAGGAGGCGGACGTTCATTATCTGGTGAGCAGGCTGAACGCGGTGATTCTCGTCCGCTCGGCAGACTATTACGGCGAAGAGCGCCCGTACGGGGAATACGTCGGCACGGTGAAATTTCACAGCCGCCGGGCAGAGCCCTTTTCGGTGGACGGGCTGGCGTTGTCCTTCTGTATGGAGGGAGAGGGGCTGCTGGCGGACGGCGCACTGATCGTCGGCGGTCCCGGCCGCATCGAGCCGCCCGCAACCCCGCCTGCAGCGGTGATAGCGGATTCCCTTGCGGATCGCTGGCAGGCCGTTTATCCGGAGGCTTCCGTCCTCGCGTTCCGCGCGGATTCCGGCTATCCGAACGGAGAAACGGAGGGAAACCTCTATCTTTTTTGGAGCGGGGCGCGCTGAACGATTGCAAATTCGCAAAAATCATGGTAAAATGTGAGAGAATAAAACTGGGGTGGCATTTTGAAATTCGTCGAAATGAAATCCTCTCTGAAAAACGAGGGGATCCAATGCGTCTATCTCCTCGAGGGGGAGGACGCGTATTTCAGGGAAAGCGGGCTTTCTCTGCTGCGGGAGCTCGTCGCTCAGCCCGAGCTGAATTACGCGGTCTGGGAGGGGGACGCCGCCCTGTCCGATCTCCCGGGCTTTCTCTCCGCGCTCGCGAGCTTTCCCTTTCTGAGTGAAAAACGCGTAGTCGCCGTGCGGGAATTTTATCCGCGGGCGGACGTGTTCAAAGGCGTTTTCGGCGCCTATCTGAAAGATCCGTACCCGGATACCGTCCTGGCGATCTCCAACGCGAAGGAATGCGCGGCGCTCAGGAAACAGCCCCACGTGGTTTTGGTGGACTGTAAAAAAGCGGATCTCGCCGTTCTGACCGAGTGGGTGATGCGCACGGTGCGGCGCAGCGCGCTCGCCATCAGCCAGGCGACCGCCGAACGGATCTGCGAGTATTCCCTGCGCGACATGACGAAGATCGCGAACGAAACGGATAAACTCGTCCAATACGCGCGCGGCAGGGGAGAGGTCACCGAGCAGGACGTGCGCTCACTCGTGGTCAGGGATACCGAATATCAGATCTACGAGATGACGGAGCGGATCGGCCGAAAGGACGTGGCCGGAGCACTCGCCGTCCTGAGCGAGATGCAGGCGAAAGGAGAGACGCCGCAGCGCCTGCTCGCCAGCCTGTACAATTATCTGAGGCGGCTCCTGCACGTCTCCATCAGCCGGGAATCGGACGGAGCGCTCGCGGGAAAGCTGGGCATCAAGGAATACGCCGTTAAAAAATGCAGAGAGCAGGCGGCGCGCTTTAAGCGGAAGACCTTAAAGCGCGCGGTCGACCGGCTCGCGGATTACGATTACGCGGCAAAAACGGGCGGCATCGCGTTTGACGACGCGCTGTTTGCCGGTATCTTTCATATTATGGTAGAAGGTTAGTTATGAACGCAATTTTGGAACGCTTTTCGGAGATTTTTTCCCGCTTTACGGATTGGACCTTTGTCCTCGCCGCGCTGCTTGTGGTGGGTATTTTTACGGTCGTCTATTACTATCTACTCCGCTTTCTGAAAAACAACAACGCGGGGCTGATCGCAAATATTTTTCTGGCTGTGTTTTTTACCGCGGCGCTCGCCGTGATTTTGGCGGGCGGCTCGATCGACGGGATCGCGTTTATTCTGGTCCCCATTCTCTTTCTGCTGTTCGTCGCCCTGGTTTACGGGCAGGAACTCCGCCGCAGGGTGTTCATGAAGACGAGTATCCGCGCGGAGGAAAAGGACCGCTCGATCAACGAGGAAGAGGCGCTCCGCTGTTCGGACGAGATTATCAAGGCGCTCCAGGCGATGTCCAAAAACGACATCGGCGCGCTCATCGTGCTCTCCAACGAAAACGTGCCCGCACAGATTCTGGAGAGCGGGACGCGGCTCAATTCGGATATTTCCGCAGAGCTCATCGAGGGGATTTTTATCCCCAAGGCGCCCCTTCACGACGGCGCGATGATCGTCAGCGGAACCAAGATCGTGGCGGCGGGCTGCTTCCTCCCCATTTCGGAGGCGGAAAATATCCCCAAAGATCTGGGGACCCGTCACCGCGCCGCCATCGGCATCACGGAGATGATCGACGTCACGGTGCTGATCGTATCGGAGGAGACGGGGATCATTTCCGTCGTCTCGGCGGGGAAGATGAAGCGCTACGCGGATACCGAGATGCTGAAAAACACGCTGAAGCGCTTTTATTGGCAGGATATGGGCAGGATATAAGGAGAAAGACGGATGAAAAAGAACGTGAAAAACCGGTTTTTCAAAATTGTTTTCGATCACTTCTGGCTGAAACTTCTCTCGTTCGCGCTGGCCGTCATTACGGTCATCGTGATTTTGTTGTGATGGGCGCGGTCCGGCCCGCGCGCATGCTGCTGCCGCGCGGCGCAGATTGGGAGAAATGGGCGGTCGTCGCCTGCGATCAATATACCTCTCAGCCCGAATACTGGGAGGAGCTGGACGCGTTTGTCGGCACCGCGCCTTCCACGCTCCGCATGATCCTGCCCGAACTGTATCTTTCGGGCGATCTCGAGGAGAAGGCGGAGGAAATCTGCGCCTTCATGGAGGGTTACCTGGAAGAGGGCGTTTTTGGCGAACTGGACGAATGCTTTATTTTATTGGAGCGCTCCACGCCCTGCCGGCCCCGCAGGCTGGGGCTGGTCGCCGCCGTGGATCTGGAGTGCTACGACTACGCGGCGGGCGTAAAGCCGCTGATCCGCGCGACGGAGGGGACGATCGCTTCCCGCATTCCGCCCCGTTTGATGATCCGGAAGAACGCGCCCGTCGAATTTCCCCACGTCATGCTGCTGGCGGACGATGCGGACGAGCGGATTCTGGAACGCCTTTACGCGGAGCGCGGGGGACTGGAGAAGGTATACGACTTTGAACTCAACATGGGCGGCGGCCATGTGCGCGGCTGGCGCGTGACGGACACGGCGCCCGTCGCGGCGGCGTTTGAAGCCCTTTCGGATCCCGCCCGCATGCGGGAAAAATACGGAGAGGATAGCGGCTTTTTGTTCGCCGTGGGAGACGGCAATCATTCGCTCGCCACGGCAAAGGCGCACTGGGAATCGCTAAAAAAGACGCTGCCTTTGGGAGAACGCGCGGCGCATCCCGCGCGCTTTGCGCTCGCGGAGATCGTCAGCGTATACGACGACGGCATCTGTTTCGAGCCCATTCACCGCTTTGTGACGGGAGTGAACCGCGCGCGCTTTACGGAAGGGCTGTGCGCCGCCGTAAAGGGAAATTACCGCATCGCGGGCGGCGCGGAGATGCGTGCCGCCGTCCCGCTGCCCGAAACCATACGGGCGCTGGACGCGTTCATCGAGGATTATATCCGCAAAAACGGGGGCGCGGTGGATTACGTGCACGGCGAAGATACCGTCCGCTCGCTCGCCGAACGGGACGGTTCGTCCGTCGGCATTCTGCTGGGGACGCTCGATAAGGCCGAACTTTTCCGCTTTGTCGCGGCGTACGGCGCGCTGCCGAAAAAGACGTTTTCCATGGGGGAAGCGTTTGAAAAGAGATATTATATCGAAGGAAAGAAAATCAGATGACGACAGAAAAATACGTTTGCAAATTCGGCGGCACTTCCATGGCGGATGCGGCCGCGATGCGGCAGGCCGCCGAGATCGTGAAGGCGGATCCCCGCCGCCGCTATATCGTGGTCTCCGCACCCGGCAAGCGGAGCGCGGAGGATGAGAAGATCACAGATCTCCTCTACGCCTGCCACGCGGAGGCGGCGGAGACGGGTTCGTGCGCCGCGTCTTTTGCGCCCGTCCGGGAGCGTTTTGTCTCCCTGGTGCGCGAGCTGGCGCTCGACATTCCCATCGAAGCGTATCTGAACGAGGCGGAAGCGGGCATCGCCGCCAATGCGGATACGCCCGATTACGCGGCATCCCGCGGGGAATATCTCTCCGCGATCGTCTTTGCCGCGCTCTTGGGATACGAATTTGCGGACGCGGCGCAGCTGATCCGCTTTGACAGCGGGAACAAGCTGAACGAGGCATACACGAACGACAAGATCAAGACCGTTCTCACGGCGGAGCGCGCGGTCATTCCGGGATTCTACGGGAAAAACTCGCTGGGGAAGATCGTCACGTTTTCCCGCGGGGGGAGCGACATCTCGGGCGCGATCGTCGCGCGCGGCGTGGAAGCCTCTCTCTATGAGAACTGGACGGACGTTTCCGGCTTTCTCTTCTGCGATCCGCGGATCGTCGAGAACCCCAGGCGCATCCGCACCGTCACCTATAAAGAACTCCGGGAGCTCTCGTATATGGGCGCTTCCGTCCTGCATGCGGAGTCCATTTTTCCGGTCATGAAGGGACGGATCCCCATCAACGTGAGAAACACGTTCGATCCCGAAGATCCGGGCACGATGATCGTCCCCATCGAGAAATACGAGAGCAAGGAAGTGATCACCGGCGTGGCGGGGCGCAAGAACTTCACGGTCATCTTCATTGAAAAATCCATGATGAACGCGGAGGTCGGCTTTATCCGCAAGGTGCTCTCCGTGCTGGAGCATTACGGGGTCAGGGTAGAACACGTCCCAACGGGGATCGATACGCTCTCCGTGGTCGTCGCTTCGGACGAACTGTCCGGCGGCGTGCTGTCGGACGTTGTTTCCGAGATCCGGGAAAACGTCAATCCCGATTACGTGCACGTCATCGAAAATATCTCCCTGGTCGCCACCGTCGGGCACGGCATGGCGAGGAAGGCGGGCGTGGCGGCGCGGCTGTTCGGCGCGCTCGCGCGGGACAATATCAACATGCTGATGATCGATCAGGGCTCGAGCGAACTCAACATCATCGTCGGCGTGGCGAACAGCGATTATGAAAACTGTATCAGAAGCATTTACCGCGAATTCGTGGGTGAAGCATAAAAAACGGAGGATTTGAACTATGGATTACGCAAAGGAATCATTGAAGAAACACGCCGAATGGCGGGGCAAGGTGGAGATGGTCTCCCGCGTCGAGGTCAAGGACAAAACGGACCTTTCTCTGGCTTATACGCCGGGCGTCGCAGAGCCCTGCCTGGAAATACAGCGGGATTATAACAAGTCGTTCGAGCTGACCCGCCGCTGGAACACCGTCGCGGTGGTGACGGACGGCACCGCGGTTTTGGGGCTGGGC
>UQTB01000029.1 GCA_900543915.1 uncultured Eubacteriales bacterium
GTTCTTCTTCCCTCGGCGCTTCTTCGGCAGCCGTTTCCGCGGCGCTTCTCGCGGCGGCAGCCCTGCCTGTCCTGAAAAAACGCCGCAGATTCCATATCCGCAAAGGGAGATAAATTCATGAAAAGAAAGTTTAAAGGCAGATTGATTTTCGTTCTGGCGGCACTGCTGGCGGCGTCGCTCTGCATGGCTGCGGTCGGCAGCCGCGGCGCCGCTTATGCGGAAACCGAGGCATGGAAACAGACAATTACCTATCAGGGACAGGAAAACTGGTACTATTTCAGCGGCGATTTTTCAGAGGGAGATTTCATCCGCATGGCTTACAGCCAGCGCTTTGCGATGTGGCAGGGGCAGGAGGAAAACAACCGCATCTTCATCGGGGAGCTCAATCAGATCCCGACGGCGCAGTTCGATGCCGTCCGCGCGAAAGTGCTTTCAAAATCGGGAAAACTCTCGGTTACGGGCACGGTGGAACGCTTCGTCGATCCCTCGTATACGGGAACGGAAGTCGCCGTCAGCATCGTCCTTGCGAAGGGGGGAGACCTCTCGCAGGCGGAGTATCTTCTTCCGAGAACGGTGCTGGGAGAATCCGCCGCGTCGGTGAGGCTGACGGACGGATACGCAGTGGAAAATGTGTCTGCGGAGATCGGCGATATCGTCTTTCTGGTAGCGGAAGCCGCGGAGAGCGGCGTCCTTCCCGCGGGGGCGATCTTCAAAACCGCGCTCGTCTGCACGGAGGAAACCGCTTCCGGCGTGCCGGCGGCGGGCGTCCCCTCGCGCGGAATCGAAATTGACGGCGAGCATCTTTCTTTCGCGTACGACAACAACGGAAACAGCCTGGAGGACACCGCGAATATCCTGAAAAACGCCATGATGACCGATCAGTCGGGCAATCTGCAGTACGTCTATCAGCCGGCGGGCCTCTACACCCTTCATCCCATGGAATTTGCCGGGTGGGACTCTCCGGGGAGCTGGTATACCATGCCCAATACCGCGAGCAGCGTAGGAGCCGTCTGGACGAATAAATTTTATACCAACCCGGCCGGCGGTTACGGCTTTTCCGGGCTTCGGTTCCGCGTCCCCGCGGACGGCGTGCTGTCCGTCGTCGGAGCCTATGCGCGCAGCTCTGCCGCGGAAGTGGGCGACGGAGGGCTGGGCGCAGAGGGGGAAAACGCCTCCTGGACGCTGATCCGCGTCAAAGAGGGGGAATTCCGGGGCATTGCGTCGGATAAGATCGTCCCCGACGAAATCAGATATTTCAAGGATATCGCGAACACGCAGGGAATCCGCGTTTCCGCAGGGGAGCAGATCTTTCTCCGCTACGAGGCTTCGGCGGCGTGGAAGACGAGCTGCATCACCGCGCTGTTCGACTACTGCGCCGATCCCGTGGATATCAACGAGGGCTGGAAGGTGAGCGGAGACGTTTCACAGGAGACGTACGATTCCGTTTTCGGCGCCCAGGGAGAGGGAAACTGGTACTACGCATACGGCGACGCGCAGTCCCGCTACATGCTGTTCGATGCGCTTGCGGACGGGGCGTATGCCGGAAAAGACGTCTATTCGTCCTTTTCCATCCGCAAAAACGCGTTTCAGCCTTCAACTACGCAGAGCGTGATGAAGGTCTTTAAGGCAGTCGGCAGCGGCAGCGCGCGCATCGTCGGGAACGCAGTCGCATCCGATCTCGGGGGCGGCGCGCTGAACGTAAGCGTATATCTCCGCCCCTACGGGACGGAAGGCTGGGGCGCATGCGAACCGCTCTGTTCTGCGGAACTCTCTTCCAGAAAGAATTTTACCGAATTCAACTTCGCGGACCGAGCGCTGAACAACGGCGATCTGGTGTTCTTCGTCGTCTCCGCCGTCGGGGACGCGACGGGAACGGAACCCTCCGTGGACTTCAACGTCTATGTGGATTTCACCGTCAGTTCGGAGGCGGAGGAGGTGGGAGTCGGGATCGGCGAAACCGATTCCGCACTGCGCACGGACTGCTATTTTGCCGAACAGGGGACGAACGGCTGGTTCTATGCTTACGGCTCCAGGGACAATTACGTCCTGATGACGCGCGGCTTCGGCAACGTCGATTACGAGCGCTGGAACGGCCCCGAATGGAACACGGCGATCGAGTCCTCCTTCCAGTGTTTGGGCGCTTATACGGGAACCATGCGGATTTTCGTAGCGGACCGCGCAGGCACGCTCACGGTGAGCGGAAAGGCCTGCGTGGTCTCGAGCGACGGAACGGCGGGAATTCTGGCGGAGATCTATCACAACGGAGAGACCGTCTGGAGCGAAGAATACGAAAACGCGGATCGCGGCGAACGGGCCGTAGAACTTTCGCTGAAAGTGGATAAGGGCGACGTGATCATGTTCTATGCGGAAAACAAAGCAGGAGACAGAGTCGCATATTCCTCGCGGTTTTTCTACAATCTCTCCTATCTGCTGGAATCGGACGGCGGGGACATCGCCCTGCCCGAAGAACTGATCGGCTATCTTTCCCCCAAAAACAGCTATGCGGAATTTCTGGGAATCGTAGATCATACCGAGGCGGTTCCGCCCGTCCGGCTTTCGGAGGAGAAGGGCTGTACTGCCGCGGCAGGGAGAACGGGATGCCTGCTCCTGTCGGGCGCCGCGCTGGCGGCATGGATGATTTTGAAAAGGAGGGAGCAACGATGAAAAAAGGACTCATTCTCGCGCTCGCTTTGGTTCTCTGCCTGACCGCCTTCGCCTGCGAAGGCGGCAAAACGACGGGAGAAGAACCGAAAGTTTATAACACGGTGGCCGATTATTCTGGGATTCAGGGATATCGGAACTGGTATTATCTCACCGCGCGCGACACGCTGACGGAAGCGCAGCCGATGATTTGGGACGACGTCATGTGCACCTGGCGGATGAACGACATCAATTGCCTCATCGAGCCGCACATCGTGCATCCGGGGCAGCTGGATCAGGTCATCCGCGCATGGAAAGCGCCGAAGGACGGAAAAATCGCCTTCACGTCACAACTGCAGCGCCGTCCGGTCAACCCCAACGGCGTCGGGCAGGACGGCTGCGAGGTCTACGTCGCAAAGACGGACGACGATTATCTCTTCAGCCAGGTGTACGATGCGCTGGACCTCGAACTGCACGAGATCGGAGGCGAGACGGACATGAAGGCGGGCGAGATGATCTACTTCGTCCTCAGCTGCAGCGGAAATTACACCTTCGATCAGACGTATTGGGAAATCACCATCGAATATCTGCCTTGACGGAGCTTCAATATGCTGAAAGTGAAAAAGACGTTTATTACCCTGGAACAACTCTCCCTTCTGTATGCGGACGTCGAGGGAATCGTGAGCTTCACGCTCGTGCCGGCCTCTCTGCGGGAGAAGGTGACGGACGATAAATTCGACATGGAGTATATCCGCAGAAACGGGTTTACGCATGTGCAGAACGACCCCATGGTGCAGATCGCACTGCTGGGCGACGGGGGAGAAAAGGAGTTTTTTGCGGGGAATTGCATGAACAACGCCTCGTCCTGCTATGAATTTGCCCTGATCGGGCAGGAAAAGAGGACGGAAGGCGGCAGGACGGAGATCGTCACTTACTTCGACAACCGCAAGGGGGCCAAGCTGGAACATCACATCGTAAAGGAAAGCGGCGTCAACGCCGTCGAGTGCTTTCAGGTGCTGAAAAACGAGGGAGATGCGGATATCGTCGTCGAGATGATCGCCTCCTTCCAGATCAACGCGCTGTCGCCCTTCACGGCGGAAAACGACGTGGACGAAATTTACCTTCACAGACTGCGCACCAACTGGAGCGCGGAAGGAAAGCCGGAGACGTTTACGGCGGCGGAGCTGCAGCTGGAAGATTCCTGGTCGAGCTACGGGATCAGACAGGCGCGGATCGGCCAGGTGGGATCCATGCCCTGCCGCACGCACATGCCGTTTTATGCGGTAGAGGATCGGAATATGCGCTGTACCTGGGCGGTTTCGCTGGAAGCGCCCGCGAGCTGGCATATCGACGCCGTCCATCACCAGACGAGCATCTGCCTGACGGGAGGGATCGCCGACTTTGAGAGCGGCCATTTCCGCAAAAAGCTGGCGCCCGGGGAGGAATACCGCACCTATTCGGGGTTTCTCACCGCGGTGGAAGGCGGGTTGGAGGAGGCGTGCGCCGCTCTGCAGGAGCTGTACGCGGCGCGCCTCGCCCTTCCGCCGGCGGAGGAGGATCTTCCCCTCATCTATAATGAATACTGCTACAGCTGGGGCAATCCGGGCATGGAAACCTTAAAGCCCGTGATCGACGAATGCGCCCGGCTGGGCGTCAGGGAATTCGTCGTGGACGTCGGCTGGTGGCGGCCGGACGAGCGTTCCTGGTACACCTTCGGCGACTGGAACCCCAGCCCGGTTCTCTTTCCGGAGGGAATGGGGGAGCTGACCTCCTACATCCGCGCGCGCGGTATGATCCCCGGCCTTTGGTTTGAGTTTGAGGGCGTTTCGGCGGACAGCACGCTCTTCGGCGCGCACGCCGACTGGCTGCTCACGCGGGACGGCTATCCCATCCGCCACCGGGAGAGGAGCCTTCTGGACTTCCGCAAGCCCGAAGTGATCGGCTACCTGCGGGAAAAGGTCATAAAGCTCCTGAAAGAAAACGACTTCGGCTATGTCAAAGTGGATTACAACGAGCCGATCGGCATCGGCTGCGACGGAGCGGAATCATACGGCGAGGGGCTGCGTCAGCAGATCGCATGCGTGATCTCCTTCTTTGAAGAGATCAGGCGGGAAATCCCCGGCATCGTGATCGAAGTCTGTTCTTCGGGCGGTCACCGCCTGGAACCGAAATTTCTCTCTCTGGCGAGCATGGCGTCCTTTTCGGATGCGCATCTCGGCTTGGAGGGCGCTGTGATCGCGGCGGATCTCCATCGGTACATGCTTCCGCGCCAGATGCAGATCTGGGCGGTAGTCGAAGCGCAGGATTCCCTGTCCCGCGTATATTTCACGCTGGCGAAAGGAATGCTCGGCAGGCTCTGCCTTTCGGGCGATCTCTCCGCCTTAGACGGCGAAAAAATGCGCGCCGTCCGCACCGCGGTCGCCTTTTACGATCGGCTGCGGCCCGTTCTGAAAAACGGGCGCACGCTGGTAAACGAAAACCGGGGCGTGACGAGCCTGCGCAGACTGAAGGGCGCGCGCTGGCTGATCCGCTTTTCCGCGGACGGAACGGAAGCGGTCCTCTGGGCGTTTTCCTTTGACCGTCAGCCCGTGTTTGCCGTCGAGGAGCCTTCGCTCGCGGCGTACCGGATGGAAGACGCATTTGTGGACGGCGCCGCAGAGCTGGAAGGGGAAACCCTGAAGATCCGTCCCAATGCCCCGGACAGCGCCTTGGGCGCGGTCTTCTATCTGCGGCGGAGGTGACGATATGCTGCGGGAAGAAATCAATATCAGAGATCCCTTTATCCTGAACGACGGCGGCGTCTATTATCTGTACGGCTCTACCGATCCCCACATCTGGGGCGGCGCGTGCAGTTCCTTTTCCGTCTATCGGAGCCGTGATCTGGAACGGTTTGAAGGGCCGTTCGAGGTCTTCCGCCGTCCGGAGGATTTTTGGTCGGAAGAGCAGTTCTGGGCGCCCGAAGTACACCGTTACGGGGATCGCTATTACCTGTTCGCGGCTTTTTGGGGAAAGGCGGGCAGGCGGAGCCAGATACTCGTTTCCGATTCGCCGATGGGGCCGTTCGCGCCCTTCTGCGAACCCTTTTCGCCGGAGGGATGGGACTGCCTGGACGCGACGCTGTTCGTGGAAAACGGCGTTCCTTATACCGCTTTCTGCCGCGAATGGGTGCAGATCAAAGACGGAACGATCGAGCTCGCCCCGCTGAAAAAGGATCTCAGCGGGCTGGCGGCGGCGCCCGTCACGCTGTTTTCCGCTTCGCAGGCGCCCTGGGTACGCGCGACGTCTTATGTCGGCCGCTTCGACGGCTATATCACGGACGGGCCCTTTTTCCATCGCTTAAAGAGCGGAAAGCTCCTTTTATTGTGGTCGAGCTGTGCGGAAAACGCCGTCTATGCGGTGGGCATGGCTGTGAGCGACAGCGGTTCGGTCCGCGGGCCGTACCGCCATATCGCGGAACCTCTGTTTGCGGGAGACGGCGGGCACGCCTGTATCTTCCGCGGCAACACGGGCGAGCTCTTTCTCGCCCTGCATGCGCCGAATTCGTTGGGAGACGAACGGCCCTGCTTTTTCCCGATCGTCGAGGAAGATGACCGGGTCAGAATCAAACCGTGGGAGGAAAAATGAAAAAACTGATTGCTATGATCTTGACGATCGCATTGACGGCCGTGCTTGCGGGCGGCTGCGGCGGCACGGTATCCGGGGGAAACTGTCTTTCCTATGACAAAAGCGGTTCCGTCGCATTCGATTTTTCGGAACGGGACGGAACAAAGACGCAATACATCAAAAAATTTGACCAGTTCGCCACGACCTGGAGCTTTGTCGGCGATATGCCTGGCTACGTGCGCGAGACTTCCGTCAATCAGCTGGGAGCGGTGCGCGACCTGAATGCCGAAAGTCTGCGCGTGGACCTGTTTATGGGGTATACGGGAATCGGCTACGGGATCGGCAGCACGCCCGAAAAGAACGGGACTTCCGACGGGGAATACGAACAGGCGATGCAGGTGATCCGCGGCATGCAAGATAACGCGGTCCTGCCGCAGCTCGTCCTGTTCGCCTGTCCTACCTACGCGCAGTCCTACGGGAGCTGGAAGGCGAAACCCCTCGCGGACAAGTGGCAGGAACTCTGCTGCAACATGGCGGCCTACATGAAGGAGCGGGAAATCCGCATCGGCGCGTACGAGCTGTGGAACGAACCCGATTTCGGCAACAACTACTTCGACGGCACGTGGGAAGACTACATCGATACTTATATCGCGGGCGCTTCGGGGATCCGAGCCGCCGATCCGGATGCCTTTATACAGGGGATGTCCGCCTCCTGGATCCACAAGATCGTCGCCGAAAAAGAAGACGGGCAGTCCCTCACCCGGTGGGAGCGGTTCATTCGGCGGACCGCGGAGGCGGGCGTGCTGCCCGATTCCATATCCTGGCATTTCTACGGCAGAGATTGCAAGCTGGAGGGTATCCAGGGCGTCAGCGGCGACGGCGAGAATTTCTCCGTTTACCGCAGCGCGATCCTGAACGCCCTGACCGCCTCCCAGAACGGCACGTCCGAAAACGATTCCGCGCGTTACGATCTCTCCACCATGCAGCAGCACCTCAACGAATTCAACATCTACGTCCCGCTGGGCGAGGATTCCCGCGATACGTGGAACACCGTCAAAGTGGTTCCCGGCATGTTCGACGCAATGGAGACACTCCTCGCCGCCAACGACATCACGCGCGTCAACTGGGCGACTTTCATTTCCGAGCAGACGAACGGGATCGGCTGCAGCGCAATCGACCTGTATTCCCTCCAACGGTACCCCGCCTATCATGCCAACTGGATGTACGGCCGTCTGCCGGTGGGCAGAATCGCAGCGCCCGCGCTCGGCGGCTTGTCCGCGATGGCAGCCGTTGACGACGGCAGAGCGGGGCTCATCGTGTATAACGGCACGGGAAAAACTGCTTCGGCGAAGGTCTCGTTCGAGGGGATCCCCTTTGAAAAGGGAGACGTGTTCGTCTATCTCGTGGACGACGAGCACCTCACGTATTCCACCGCAAACCCGCCCTGTCTGGTCGAATGGGCGGAAGACGTCAGCGTCAACGATCTGGCGGCGAACCTGGAGCTGAAACCCGACGCCGCTTATTATATCGAGATTGACAACGCGGACGGTACGCCCGCCGCGCACGAGACGGATAATCCTCTGCGCGAACATATCGTGCGGAAAGATTATTGGTATCCTTCCCGCGGGGACAACACGCCTTACAGCGACATTCACGAAAACAGCCTCTGTTCCGTCGTCTCTATGAACGGCAATGCTTCGGGCAGGAGCGCCGCGTGCGTCACTCTGGATGGGATGGACGAATATTCTTCTTTGAAGATCGCCTACGATACTTACGGGGAATTCGCCCCGGGGGACGCGGCGGCGCTCGGCGTCAAGCTGGATTTTATGACGGATGCCGGCTATGTGCGCAGCGTCTATCTTTCGTTCGAGGGGTTGGACGAAGATCTGCTTCTTCCGTTCGGTTCCGCGGCGGCCGCCACCGATACGGAGAGCTTCGGCGCGCGCGGCAAGGGCATAAAAACCGTCGGTCTGAAGTCGCTCGCTCCCGCGGGCTGGACGGGAAGGCTCGCGGTCAGTTATCTGATCGCCGATGCGGGCGCAAGCGCTACGGCGCAATTTCAGCTGAGTGCGGTATAACGGTATGGAAAAATTCAGCTATCGCTGCGGCGCCGTTACGCTGCAGTTCGGAGTGAGCGAAGAGGGCTGTCCCTGTCTGCTGTATGCCGGGACGCACCCGGCCGCCCGCAGGGAGGAGGAAGCGCTCGGCAGATACGCCGCAGAAGTTCAGCTCAGCGGGGAAAATCACGGGGAGCATCACTTTTCCAAGCATTACCGCAGCAGCGAAACGCCTTCGCTCCGGTACGCGGGGCACCGCGTTCAGGCGCATGCGGACGGAGAAGAACTGATTGTTACCTCCCGGAATTCGCGGATCACGGCAGAGTCGCACTACCGCTTTTTCCGGGGCGCGGAGGGATTCCGCGCTTATACCGTCGTCGTCAACAGCGGGAATTCTCCCGTTATTCTGGATTACGTATCCGCGTTTTCCTATGTGGGAATCGACGCCCCGCAGGCAGGGAACTGGCAGGAAGACGCATTCGTCTGGATTCCGCATAACACTTGGAAAGCGGAATGCAGCTGGCAGCGATATCCCGTAAAGGATCTGGGACTGTTTTGCTGCGCTCCTTTTTCCGCAAAGCGCATTGCGCTGACCGATACGGGAACCTGGTCCACCAAGGAGTATCTCCCTGCGGGGATCTTCGGACAGGCGGGAACGGGAGAACTGCTCTTTTGGGAAATCGAGGGCACGCTTTCCTGGGAGTGGGAAATTTCCACCGTCCATTCCCGGCTTTATCTTTTGGCTGGCGGCGCGAATCTGCAGGAGAGCTTCTGGCAAAAGCCCCTCGCTCCGGGGGAAAACTACCGCACGCCCGAGGTGTTCGTCACGTTCGGCGGCGATCTGGATGAACTCTTCGCGCGCGTGACCGACTATCGGAGGGCTTCGCGCACGTACGACGAAAGCGCTTTCGGCCTGGCGCCCGTCTTCAACGACTATATGAACTGCCTGGATACCGATCCCTCCACCGAGAAAGAACTGCCGCTGATAGAATGCGCGCAGCGGCTCGGCTGCAAGTATTATATGATCGACGCGGGATGGTATACGGACGGTTTCTGGTGGGACGATACCGGTGAATGGCGCGCCGCGCCCACCCGTTTTCGGGGAGGGCTTGCGTTCGTCCTGGAGGAAATCAGGCGGCGCGGCATGATCCCCGGCCTGTGGGTGGAGATCGAGGTGATGAGCGAGGCGCTCCCGTTTGCAAATGCTCTGCCGGACGGCTGGTTTTTCAGGAGAAACGGCAGGCGTGTGCGGGACAACGGGAGGTATCTTCTCGACTTTTCCGTTCCTGCGGTCAGAGCGTTTGCGGACGGCGTGATGGACCGCCTCATCGGCGAATACGGCGCGGGGTACATTAAAATGGATCATAACGTCAACGGCGGCGTGGGCACGGAATCCGGCTTTTCTCCCGGAGAGGGGCTGGAAAATCATTGGCGCGCGTTCAACCGCTGGATTGCCGGCGTAATGACGCGCCATCCGCATGTGATCTTCGAGAACTGCGCGAGCGGCGGCTGCCGCATGGAGTACGGACTTCTGCGGAAGTATCACCTGCAGTCCACGAGCGACCAGACGCATTACGCCGGCTACGTCTCCATTGCCGCCAACTGCGTCACTGCGGTGACGCCCGAACAGGCCGGCGTATGGACGTATCCCGTGGCAGAGGACGATACCGAAGCAGTGGTCTTCAATATGGTAAACGCGATCCTGTTGCACGTCTACCAGAGCGGCAGAGTGGATCTCCTGGATGAGCGCCGCTTTTCGCTCGTTCGGGAGGGAATTTCGGTCAATCAGGCTCTTTCGGAGGTCATCTTAAAGGGGCATGCGTTTTGGCCGCTCGGGCTTGCCCGCTTCGACGATCCCTATTCCGCGTTCGGCATCGCGCGCGGAGACGAGATGTATCTGTGTTTCTGGAACAAAGACAATCTGAGCGACGCCGTCGTCCCCCTGCAAAAGTACGGGGTGCGGGCGGTAGAGCAGGTCTATCCGTCTCAGATAGAGACGAATATGCGGTTGGAAGGGGATAATCTGCTGATTTTTCCCCACCGCAAATTTTTTGCGAGATTATTTCGATTAAAAAAATAAAAAGGAGCGGCAATATGAAAATTGCGATATATTATGGGAACAGAGGATTCTTCCCCGGGGAAGTGATCGCGAGCGCCCGGGAAGAGATGAGGCAGGCGGTAGAAAAAGCCGGATTTGAGGCGATGGAGCTTGGCGCGGAGGAGACGCGGTACGGAGCGGTGGAGACGATCGCGGAAGGGAAGCGGTACGCGGCCTTTTTAGAGGAACGCCGGGGAGAATACGACGGCGTAATAGTGTGCCTGCCGAACTTCGGGGACGAGAACGGAGCGTATTACGCGTTGAAGGACGCGGGCGTGCCGATTCTGGTGCAGGCGTATCCGGATGAGATCGGAAAGATGGACTTTGCGCACCGGCGGGACGCAGTGTGCGGGAAAATCGCGATGTGCAACGTGTTTCGGCAGGCGGGAATCGGTTATACGCTGACAAGGGAATTTGCGGTGCATCCGCTGAGCGAAGCGTTCGGGGAAGATCTGAGGGTATTCGGAGGGATCTGCCGGACGGTAAAGGGGTTAAAACACTTCACGGTGGGAGCGATTGGGGCGCGGACGACGGCATTCAAGACGGTGCGGGCGGACGAAATCGCGTTTCAGAGAAAGCGGATCAACGTGGAGACAATCGACCTGACGCAGGTATTCGCACTGATGGAGAAGGCGGAAGAGAGCCGGCTGTCGGAAAAGAAGGCGCATCTGAGAGAGGTGTCTGATTTCGGCAAGTACGGGGAAGAAAAGCTGGAGAACCTGGCGCGGCTGGGAATCGCGCTGGACGAGCTGATCGAAGCGTACGGGCTGGACAGCATCGCGATCCGGTGCTGGGACGAGCTGCAGAAAAAGTACGGGATCGCGCCGTGCGTGCTGCTGAGCGATCTGAACGAGAGAGGAATCCCTGCGGCGTGCGAGCTGGATATCAACAACGCGGTGATGATGAGGGCTTTGGCAAGCGCGTCGGGCGCGCCGGTGATGCTGTTCGACGTAAACAACAACTACGGAGGGGACAAGAAGAAGGCGGTGCTGTTTCACTGCGGTCCCGCGCCCGCGTCTATGATGAAGGGAAAGGGGCATATCGAAGAGCACCTGATGTTTCGGAAAACGCTGGGAGCAGAGAAAGGCGTAGGGCTGAACGTCGGAAAAATCGCGGCGACGGAGACGACGCTGGGGAGCATGAAGACGGAAAACGGGAAGATCTGTTCGTTCGTGACGGAAGGGAAACTGACGGAAGACGAGATCGAGAAGGCGTTTTTCGGGTGCGGCGTGGTGTTTGAAAAGCGGGAAGGAACGGCGGAAGCGTTGCTGAATTACATGTCGGCGGAAGGGTACCGGCACCACGTGGCGATCGCGAAGGGAAACTGGGGCGGCGCGGTGAAAGAGGCGTTCGGAACGTATTTGGGCTATGAAATCGAAGAAGTTTAGAGAAAAAGGAGGAAAATAGAAATGAACAAGCTGGGAATCTTTGTAAACTTCTGGGAAAAGAAGTGGGCGGTGGATCATCGGTACTATATCGAAAAGGTAAAGAGCCTCGGGTACGATATCCTGGAATTTCAGGCGCAGCCGCTGCTGGAAATGAGCGACGGAGAATGCCGCAAGATCAGAAAGTACGCAGAGGAGCGAGGGATCGAGCTGTCGTACAGCCTGGGACTGAATAAAAAGTACGACGTTGCGAGCGGAGACGAAGAAGTGAGAAAAGGGGGAGTGGAATACCTGAAACGGATCGTGGAAAAAATCGCGGTGATGGAAGGGGAACTGTTCTCCGGAGTCACGTTCGCAGGGTGGGGCTTGCCCGATCACTTTGTGGACGAAGCGGAGAAGAGAGCGCTTTTCGAGCGGAGCGCAGAGTCCATGAGAGAGGTGATGAAGACAGCGGAAAAAGAGGGTGTGACGGTGTGCGTGGAAGCGGTAAACCGCTTTGAATCGCCGCTGATCAATACGGCGGAGGAGGCGCTGCGGTATGCGGACATGGTGGACAGCCCGAATATCGGGATCCATCTGGATACATACCACATGAATATCGAGGAGAACAGCATCGGAGAAGCGATCCGGAAAGCCGGGAAGAGACTGAGGCACTTTCATACGGGAGAAAATAACCGGAACATTCCCGGGAGAGGGCATATCGACTGGGATGAGGTATTCGGGGCGCTGAAGGAGATCGGGTATGAGAGAAACATCGTATCGGAGCCCTTCCTGATGATGGGAGACGAAGTGGGCTACGATATCAGGGTCTGGCGCCCGCTCATGGAGTATCCGACGGAAGAGCGGTTGGACGAAGCCGCGAAAGAACTCCTCTCCTTTACCCGGAATATGCTGAAAAAATATCATTTGGAATAACCCTGTCGCCGGAGCAGAAAGGGCGTGCGGATTTCAGTCCGCACGCCTTTTTGTTTGCCGGAAGTCCGCTTTACGCGGGCTGTTCCGCTGAAATGGAGTGAAACGATAAGTTTCGCCTGTTTTTTTCATATTTGACAGGTAGACAAAAATTGCGCAAAACGATAAAATTTTGAATATATCGTCTGATAAATTCGGTTTTTGAGCCAAAAGACGATAAGTTTGGGCTTGTATAACGTAACTTATGCTATTGAAGGAAATGTGTGATAATGATATGATAATAGCGATTAACGGAGGATCGCTATGAACGGATACGAAGAGGCGAGAGAGCGCTACGCCGCTTACGGCGTCGATACGGAAGCGGCGCTGACGGCGCTGAACGAAAAGAAAATTTCCTTTAATGCCTGGCAGCTGGACGATGTAAAGGGATTTTTACGGCTGGAAGGGGGCGCGGGAGGCGGCGTCATGGCGACGGGCAGCTACCCCGGCGCCGCAAAAAACGCCGCGCAGCTGATGCAGGATGCGGACGAGGTGTTTTCCCTTGTGCCGGGAAAGCACAAGCTCAGTCTGCAGGCCAACATGATTTCGGACGGGGCGGGCGTCGATCTGGATACCCTCTCGGCGGAGCATTTCCGGTCGTTCATCGACTGGGCGAAGGAGCGCGGCTTGGGGCTGGATATCAACCCAAGCTGTGCGGGGCATCCGATGCTGAATACGGGATTCACGCTGTCAAGTCCGGATAAGGCGATACGGGATTTCTGGGTGGAGCATTTTATCCGCACCAGCCTGATCGGGGAGGCGTTCGGCAGGGAAACGGGAATTCGCTGCGTTACGAATTATTGGATTCCGGACGGTTACAAAGACTATCCCGCGGACACTTACGCGCCCCGCGTCCGGCTGGCGGAGGCGCTGGATGAAATCTTTTCCCGCCGGCGGGATACCGAACACAACATCGATACGTTGGAGAGCAAGCTGTTCGGCATCGGCGTGGAAGCCTATACCGTCGGCTCACACGAGTTTTATATGGCGTACGCGATGAAGCGCGGTCTGCCTCTCTGCCTGGATGCGGGGCACTTTCATCCCGGAGAAGATATCTCGGCGAAGATTTCCGCCGTCATGATGGGCTGCGGGGAGATTCTGCTTCACGTGACGCGCCCCATGCGCTGGGACAGCGATCACGTGGTGTCTTTCGACGACAGTACGAGAAATATCATGCGCGAAGTGGTCCGCGGCGGATTTCTCTCCCGCGTCAATCTGGGAACGGATTATTTCGACGCCTCCGTCAACCGCGTTGCCGCCGGCGTGCTGGGCATGAGAAATACCCAGAAGGCGCTGTTGGCCGCGTTGCTGGAACCCGCCGATCGCCTGCATTTCGAAAAGCAGGCGGAGCGTGCGGGCGACTATACGGCGCGGCTCGTGCTCACGGAAGAGTGCAAAATCCTACCGTTTGCAGGCATCTGGGCGGAATTCTGCGAACGGAACGGCGTGCCCGCTGGCGCGGAGTGGCTGGATGAAGTCAGGCGCTACGAACGGACCGTGCTTGCGGACAGATGAGGTGACAAAATGAAATTGTATTCTGTATTTTCAAACGAATTCCGCGCTTACGGGCGCGTGCTGAAAGGCTATGACTGGGGAGATTTTTTTCGGGTGCTCCGCGCGGAAACGCCGCTGCCGGAGACCGGTTTTTTCTATGAGGCTTCTTCGCCCGCTTTGGAAAATACGCCGCTCTTTTACGCGCTGAAAGCGCGTGCGTTCGGGGGAATGCCCATGCAGCTTGGCTTCTGCAACGGGAAAAACAGCCGCTTAAACTGCCTCGAATACCACAAATCGAGCGAGATCTGCCTGATGGCGGACGACGCGGTTTTGCTGCTCGGCCTGCTGTCCGAGGCGGAGGACCTCTTTTACGATGCCGACCGCGTCAAGGCGTTTTTCGTTCCCAGGGAATGCGGTGTGGAACTCTTCGCCACGACGCTGCATTACGCGCCCTGCGGCGCCGCGCCCAACGCGCCCTACCGCGTTGCGAACGCGCTGCCCGCCGGAACGAACGGGCCTTTGCCGCAGGGGCTTTCGGGCGAGGGAGAGGATCTGCTGTGCCGCGGACAGAACAAGTGGCTGTTCGCGCATGCAAAATCCCCCGAAGCGGAGAACTTTTTTGCCGGTCTCCGGGGAGAGAACATCGATTTATCGCTTGCGGTATTGGAAAAAACATGGAGAGATTAGAGCGGATTTTTCCCTTTTTATGGCTGCGCGACAGCACTACCCGCGCGGAAGTCGCCGCGGAGATAGAGGCGATCGCGCGCTGCGGCGTCAACGCCTTCTGCGTTGAGTCCCGCATATTTTCCGCTTTCTGCCGCGATCCCTGGTGGGAGCTGATGGGGTTTGCGCTCGCGGAGGCGGAAAAAAGGGGAATGCAGGTTTGGCTCCTGGACGACAAGCGATATCCGTCCGGCTATGCAAACGGGGGGATCGCCAAAAGACGGGCGCTCAGACAGCGGCATATTTTTCTGAAACGCGTGGATGTTTCCGGTCCGAAGCTCCTCGCAAAATTTTTGCTGAGAGAGCGCGGTTCGGATCCCGCCGACCGTCTGGTCGGCGCATACCTCGTCCCCTGCGCGGACGAGGGGCACGATTTCAGCCGCGCAGAGGACGTTTCTGCGGGCGTACGGGGAGATTTTCTGTTTGCAGAGATCCCCGAAGGCTATTATTCGCTGTTTCTGCTCGTCGAAGGATACGGCGGGACGGAGATTCCCGATCACGTGGATCCGATGAATCCGGCGTCCGTACAGGTGCTCGTCGACGAAGTGTACGAACCCCATTACCGGCGGTTCGGCAGGTATTTCGGAAAGACCTTCGTCGGTTTTTTTTCGGACGAGCCGCGGCTGGGAAACGGCGTTTACGATTCCTTTCTCACGTCGGTCAACATCTATCAGTGCACGCTGGGGCTTCCCGGCATGAGCTATCCTTTTTCTGCCGGTCTGCAGGAAGAACTGAAAAACTGCGGCGTCTCCGTGCGCGATCTCTTCGCGCTCTGGATGAACGTCGGCGACAGGACGGCGGAAATCCGCTGCCGCTATATGGATGCCGTGACCGAGCGCTATGCGAAAAATTTTCCACAGGCGCTGTCCGAATGGTGCCATGCACACGGAGCGGCCTACACGGGGCATGTCATCGAGGACTTGGGGTGTCACGCCCGGCTGGGAAGCGGAACGGGGCATTACTTCAGGAGTATGCGCGGTGCGGACTTCGCCTCGATGGATATCGTTCTGCATCAGCTCCGCCGCGGCTACGAGACGCAGCCCTATTACGCGCCGCTCGCAGGCGGATTTTCGCGTCCGGCGTTTTTCAGCCATACGCTGCCGAAGCTGACTTCCTCGGAAGCGCGCCTTTCGCCCGGGAAGAGGGGAAACGCGCTGTGCGAGGTATTCGGCGCGTTCGGCTGGGGAGAAAGCGTAGGCGACATGCGCTTTATGATCAACACGCTGTTATCCGGCGGGATCAACGCATTTTTACCGCACGCGTTTTCGCCCGGATTCCCGAATGAGGACTGCCCTCCGCATTTTTACGCCGGCGGCTGCTATCCGGGATTCGACGGCTTTTCCGCGCTGATGCGCTATGCTGCGGAAATGTGCGGTTTTCTGTCGGGAGGCAGGGCGCGCATCCGCGTCGCGCTCCTCTACCACGCGGAAGCGGAGTGGAGCGGCTGCGGATACGGAGAAATCGATCCCGTATGCGCCTTTCTGCGTCAGAATCAGATTGATTTCGATATTGTGCCTTCCGAGCGGATCGCAGAGGGACGGATGACGGCGGACCAATCCTTTTCGATCGGGGAAATTGCTTACCGCGCAGTCGTTCTGCCCTATGCGGAATATCGGTCCGATCGCGTAAAAGAGGCGCTTTCGCGCGTGGACGGCGCGTTGCTCTTTCCGCTTGCGCCGCAGCGATGGGAAGAAGGCCTGCTTTCCTTCCTTCGCGCGCGGCTTCCCGAAGAGTGCCGGCTGGAAACTCCGGATGAGGCAATCCGCCTTTACCGTTACGAAAAGGCGGGGAGGGATCTGCTGTTCGCATACAATACCGCGAAGCGTCCCTGTAAAAACGCGATCGTCGCGCCGGGCGTCTCATCCGCTGTCTGCCGCCGGGCGTCCGGCGAACGGGAGGGGAGTGGCTGCGCGGAGCGGATTCCGCTGGAACTGGACGGAGAAGAAGCGGTTCTCTTTTTCCTGAACGAGAGCGCTCCCTTCGCCCGATCGGAGGAGAAAACGCGGGCGGAAACCGTTTCCTGCTTCCGCATATACCGAAAGGCGTACGACCGGCCGGCGTTTTCGCTCTGGAAAACGGGCGTCTGCGCGGATGTCAATGCAGAATGCCCCGAATTTTCCGGAAAGCTGCGTTATGAATGCCCTGCCGAAGGCGCGCGGCGCGCCGAGATCGCGTTTACGGGGGAATATCTCAAGCTGTGGGACGGCAAAGAGGAGCGCGTGTTTCTTTCCTCTCCCTGCAGCGCGGCGCTGTACGGCGTCCGGACGCTCCGTCTGGAGACGGCGAACACGCTCGCGTTTGCGCTCAAAGATTTTTATTCCCGCTATTCCGCCCTGGAAAGCGCGGGAATATCCGAGGTAAAGCTATTTTACGGTGAAAAGAATGAATGATCTGATCGCCCGCATGGAAGCGGGAAAATCCGAATTTTATACGCTCGCGTTCTGGAGCTGGAACGGAAAGCTGGAAAAACCGCGGCTGCTTTCACAGATTGAGAAGATGAAACAGGTGGACATGGGCGGCTTTATAATTCACGCGCGGAGCGGGCTGACGACCCCTTACCTGTCCGAAGCGTGGATGGACGCGGTGGAGTTTTGCGTGGAAGAGGGCAGTAAACGCGGCATGAAGATCTGGCTGTACGACGATCAGGGGTGGCCGAGCGGATTTGTCGGCGGAAAACTCCTGTCCGATCCCGCTTATCTCGCGCGTTATCTCACATGCGAGAAAAGCCGCGAGCCGCGAGCGTGCGATTACCGTTACCGCGTGGAAAACGATCGCTTCGTGCGCGCGGAACGGTATGAGCCCGGTTACGAATACGTCTGTATTACCGTCCGCAACAGTCCTTCCAACGTGGATATCCTGAACGAATCCGTTGTGGAGGCGTTCATCCGGGAAACGCACGAAGCGTATTACGCGCGTTTGCGCCGGTGCTGGGGGAAGATTGAAGGATTTTTTACGGACGAACCGCAGTATTTCCGCTACGCTACGCCCTATTCTCCCGTGCTCGACGCGCTTTACGCGGAAAAATACGGCGAGTCCCTTGCGGACGGACTGCCCTATCTTTTTTACGACGGAACGGGGGCGGAACTCTTCCGTTACCGCTATTACAGCCTTCTGAACGAGCGGTATACCGAAAATTATGCGGCGCGCATTCACCGCTGGTGCAGGGCGCACGGCTGTCTTCTGACGGGGCACACCATCGAGGAAAGCCGCCTGTACACGCAGATGTGGTGCTGCGCGGGAGCCATGCCCTTTTACGACAATGAGGATATTCCCTGCGTGGACAGCCTTTGCCGCGCGGTGGACGAGGAGCTCACCGTCAAGCAGGCGGGATCCGTGGCGGCACAGACGGGAAAAAACAGAGTGCTGACCGAGTCGTTCGCCTGCAGCGGATGGGATACCTCTCTCGCGGAATTCAAGTGGGTGGCGGAAAATCAGTATGTGGGCGGCGTCAACATGATGACCGAACATCTCTATCAGTATTCGTTTGCGGGACTGAGAAAAAAGGATCACCCGCCCGCTTTTTCCGAACATTCCCCCTGGTATGAATGCTTCGGCGCATTCAACCGCTATTTCGGCAGACTGGGGTATCTTCTGTCCGACAGCGCGGAGCTGTGTGAAACGGTGGTGATTCATCCCATAAAGAGCGCCTACATGACCTATCGGCGGGAACAGGATGCGGAAAGCGTCCGCGCGCTGGACAGCGGACTGCTCGCAACGGCGCACGCGCTGTCCGACCGCCAGATCTCCCACCATTTTGCAGATGAAACGCTGATGCGGCGCTATGCTTGCGTGCGGGACGGCAGACTTGTGATCGGCGCCTGTTCCTATCGGACGGCCGTTCTCCCTTTGACCTATACGCTTGCCTCGACGACGGCCGATTTGCTGCGGACCTTTCTCGCGGAAGGAGGGAAGCTGATCGTAGACGGCGCGCCGCCCTATGCGGTGGACGGAGAACGAGCGGACCTCTCCTTCCTGAAGTCCAATACCACGTTTGACGCGCTGTGCGAGGAGGAGCCCGTGCGCATCCTTTCGCCTGAAAAAAATCTGCGTATGACCGTGCGCGTGAGCGGCGGAGAACGCTTCGCTTTCTTCACCAACGCGTCCGGACGGGAAATTGAAACCGTTTTATTTCTGCGCGGTGCGGACAACCCCGCCGCATTCGATCTGGAGACGGGGAGGACGGAAGCGCTGGTGCCGGCCGGCGCGGGATATCGCCTGACGGTACCCGCAAAGGGATCCGCATTGATCTTTTTCCGGACGGATGCGCTGCCGCCGGAGCGAAGCGGGAAGAAAGAGAAAATCGATTTCGTCCGCGTCGGCGATACGGGCAATTACCTCACGCTCGACCGTGCGGCGTATTCCGCGGACGGCGTGACTTACGGAGAAACGCTTCCGCTCCCGTGGATTCAGGAGAAGTTATTAAAGGAGCGTTACAGGGGAAAACTGTTTCTCAAATATCCCTTTACTGCGGAGAAAATCCCTCCGCGGCTCCATCTGTTCTTTGAGCAAATGAACGCCGTCCGCGTGACGGTGAACGGCCGGACCGTTTCCTGGACGGCCGGGACGCCGCTTTCGGATGAATTTCTGAATGCCGATCTCTCGGCGCTGGTAAAGCGCGGTAAGAACGAAATCGTGTTTGAGCTCGATTACCGTCAGCCGGAAAACGCGCATTACGTCTTGTTTGACGAGCAGGTCACCGAGTCGCTCAAAAATTGTCTGGCGCTGGATACCGAGCTGGAGGAAATCTATTTATACGGACCGTTCGGCGCGTATCCCGCCGCGCCGCCCGTCGGAGTGCGGGGCGGCGTCTGCACCGCAGAGGGGCCGTTCAGGCTGAGTGCGCCCGGGAATTCGGGCGACGCGTTCGCGGACGGCTATCCCTTTTTTGCCGGGCGTTTTCGTTACCGGCTGAAAATCCCCCTGCAGAGGCGCGGGGACTATGAACTGCGGCTTTCCGGCCGCTTCGCCGCTGCGCGCGTCTGGCTGGACGGCGCGCCCGTTCCCTGCAAGATGGACGGCAGCGCGCGCCTGCATCTTACGGGGAACAATCGGGTGGAGGCAGAGATCGTCAGCGGGAACCGCAATCTCTACGGACCGCATCATTATATCGAAGAAGAGCCCTTCGCCGTCGCGCCGAATTGCTTTACCATGACGGGGACGTGGCGGGACGGGAAAAGCCCGCTTTACCGGGACAGCTATTCGTTCGTCCCGTTCGGGCTGACAGAAGTGACGCTGATTGAACGCGGTCAGGCGTAAAACCCCTTTGCCGCAGAAATAAACAGGAGGATAACCGATGAAAGGAAAGTTGAAAAAAGTGTTGACGGCGCTCGTCGCGCTGGCAATGGGCACAGTATTCGCGCTGTCCGGCTGTCAGCCGGCAGAGGGAACGCACGGCGGCGATCTCGGCCTTAAGGATTACGGGCTGGACGAAAAGTACGTGCCGGTCGCGCCCGACGTGCAGCATTCGGGCAAGGTCGACGTGCACCTCGTGTTCGGCGAAACGCTGGCAGCCTGGGAAAACGTGGTGACGGAATACAGCAAGCTGCAGCCGAAAGTGCGCGTGGTGCTGACTGCGCATACGTCGTCCGAATACGGCGAGCTGCTGCGGCAGGAAGTTTCCGTAGGGGGTACCGATTGGGATATTTTTCACGGAAACTATATCGGGGCGACCGTGGATCGCTATGCTTACGATATCTATGCGGATCTGAGCACCAGAAACGCCTATGCGGGCAATCAGATCTGGAAAACCGTCCTGGAACAGAATGCCTACACGACGGATACGACCGGGCGTAAAATCACCTACATCATGAATTCGGAGTCCCTCCTGACGGCATGGTTCGCCAACCGCGAGGCGTTCGCCGCGGCGGGGCTGACGGACGTGTCGGGCGCGGCGGCGGTTCCCGAAACCTGGGACGACCTGATGGATGCCTGCGCGAAGCTGCAGGCCGCCGGGTACGCCTATCCGCTGGGGATCGCGGGCGACAACGATTCCATAACGTATTCTCAGTTCTGCTGGCTGCTCCGCGTATACGGCGATCAGTATTTCCGCGATATGCTGCAGAAGATCCAGCCGGTGCAGGGCGATTACTGCTACAGCGAACTCATGGAGCCGTTTGAGCTCGATCTGAACGCCGAACAGCCGGAGGCGGAAGACAATTACCTCGTCAACGTGGCGCGCAAATACTGGACGATTCTGGATAAGACCAGCCCGGACTTTGTCGGGCCGGAGAGCGAAAAGTACGGGGAATTTATCTCTCAGCTGGCAAAGATGATACCCTATGTGTCTCCCACTTTTGCGACGGATTCCCTGGACGGAGTGCGCGCGAATTTCGTCGCGAACCGCGCGGATAAAACCTCGCCCGTCATTTTGCTGGATTATTTCGGCAATGCGCTCGAAATCGCAAACAGCCTGAAACAGGCGGGAGACCGGGCGTTCACGCTGGATATGTTCGATTATCCCTATATGGAAGGGGAGAACGTAAAAACAAGCTTTATGCGGGATGTCGGCGGGAACGGAGGATATCTCTCCGTCATGGATCTCGGCAACGAACAGACGGCTGTCTCCCTGGATTTTCTCAAATTCTTCATGTCCCCTTACGGCCAGTCCGCTTATTATGAGGGGCTGTTGAATTCGGATGCGACGCCGGACGGCGTCAGCACGGTAAAGCATTTTGAAATACCGGCAGAATGGAACGCGATTTTCTCATCCGAAAAGATTTCCTTCACGGGGCTTTGCGATATGAATCCCTACACCTCCGCCATGCTTTGGACCATCGAGGGAAGAGCTACCGTCACGCAGACGCACGCGGAGAATATCCGCAAAGTATTCGCCGGGCAGTATTCGGTTTCGGATTTTCAGAAAAAATGGCAGAGCGACATCGAGGCGGAATACGGCCGCTACTTTTCCGAAATGGGATATAAGGCAGACTGTTATCTGCATCCCGAGCGGAATCCCGTTTAAAACTTCGTCGGCGCCATGAAATTTTTCAGCAATAAAAAGGCGGTCGCGTCTCTTATCGCCGCCGCGGCCCTGCTGTCCCTCTGCTGCCTTGGGTTTGCGCTCCGGCAGAGCGCCGGAGCGCCGCAAAAGACCGTTCCCGCGCTTTCTTCCGAAATTTCGGTCATAGAGCGTGCGGGAGAAGGCGGCGTCTGGTGCGGCACATCGGACGGAAAACTGCTCCGCGTGGACGGATCGGGGGCGGTGCTGAGCGAAACCGCGCTGTCTGCCGAAGGCACCCGCATCCTCTATCTGTATGAAACGGAAAGGGGACTGCTGGCCGTGGACGAGCGGCAGAATCTCACATTGACGGACGGAGACGGCGAAAAAATTCTCTCGATTAAGCTGCCGGGGCTCTTTGTGAAAGCCGCATATGCGGGCGGGCACTTCTACATTGCGATGACTTCCAATTATTCCGATCTGTATCTCTACCGCTACAGCGCTTCGTTCGAGGCGGAAGCAAGCGGAAAACTGTACCTTTATAACGAAGATACAGGGGATATGGAGGCCGCGACCATCAGCCTGTATGCGTTTTACGCCTCCCGGGACGATGAAAAGCTCTATCTGTTCAACGACCTGGGACAGATATTCATTCTGCCAACCGATCTGTCCTCGCTCACGAAGGATCCCGCCGCGTTTATGGATTCCGGATTTCGGGAACTGCGCCTGGAACGCACGCTGAACGCGGCGACGTACGATTTCCTCGATACGTTTTATCTCGTGGGGAAAGACCGCGCGCTGTATACGCTGTCTCACGGCGTCGGAGAACTGGTCAAGACCGATCTGACGTTCGCGGAAGAAGTGTCGTTTCTGGCTTACGAGCGCGCGCAAAACCGCTTGTTCGTCAATTACCGGCTGTATCCGGACGTCACGGTCTGCAATCTGTCCGATCTGTCGGTATCGTTCTCGTTCCGCAACGAATTCAACCTGGCCGGCATGGCGGTGGACGGGGACGGCGTTCTCTATACGCTTTACAAAGACGGAAGCGATTACGTGTTCACCTTGCAGAATGTCGCGGAACTGGAGCGCTCTGCGGGGACGGGGGCTGTCGCGGTTTTTCTGTACGTCACTGCCGCGCTGTTTGCGGCGGCTGCTGTCTTTTTCGCGGTCGTTCTCGCAAAGCTGAGACGGGGAAAGGACGCCTACGCCGGGATCAGAACGGCGGCAAAGCGGGTATGGCGACAGAAGTTTATCTATATCGTGCTGCTTCCCTCCATCGTCTTGCTGTTCATGTTCTGCTACTACCCGGCGGTAAAATCGCTCGTCATGGCGTTTTTCGATTACCGCAGCGGATATCCGGTGATTTTCAACGGCTTTGAAAATTTCAGGATCATCTTCGCAAATCCGACGATGCTGGAAGGCCTGCGCAATATGGCAATCTTTCTGGTATCGGACGTATTCTTCGGGCTTGTGCCTCCCATTTTGTTTGCGCTCTGTCTGAGCCTCATGCGGAGCAAGCGCCTCTCCGGGCTCGCCCGGACACTCCTGTTCATCCCGGGGGTGATTCCCGGTATCGCGGGGATTCTTATTTGGAAGGACGGCATTTACGGTGCTTACGGCGTCATCAACACCGTCATCAAGGCGTTCAACGGCACCCCCGTCGCTTTTTTGGGCGATTACCGATGGAGCATGTTCTCGCTCGTGATGATGGGATTTCCGTTTGTCGGATCGTATCTCATCTTTTACGGGGCGATCATCAATATCCCGCCCTCCTTTTACGAGGTCGCGGAGCTGGAGGGCTGCGGCATTCTGAAACGGGTGGTGCACGTGGATATCCCGTTTATCTCGCCGCAGATGAAATACGTGTTTGTGATGTCCTTCATCGGGTCGGTGCAGAATGTGTCGCGCGTCATGATGACCACGCAGGGCGCCGCAGGCACGCAGATTCCCATCTACATCATGTATAATTACCTGAGCGACAACAATTACGGCGTTTCGTCCGCGCTGGCGCTTCTGATGTTCGCCGTGCTCATGATTGCCACCGTCATCAATCTGCGCCTGAAAACGGCGGATACGGACGCATAGGAGGGAGATTATGAAGAAAGTCAGATTAAAGCAGGCGGATAAGGCGCGCGTGCAGATCGCCGTCAACGCGGTCGTCCTGTTCTCGGTGCTGTTCAGCCTGCTGTCCGTCTTCATCACCGTGCTGAACTCCCTCAAATACCAGTACGACATCTATACGGGGATCTTTTCTCTGCCGACGGCGGGGATCGCATGGAGCAATTTTTCCACCGCGTTCGGCGTCGTGAGCGGGTATCTTCTGAACAGCGTGTTCGTCGCGCTGGTCTCGGCGGTCGTCACGGTGTTCTGCGGCTCGGTCGTCGCATACATCTTTTCGAGAAAGGAGTTTTTCGGAAAAGAATTCTTCTTTATGCTCTACATCGCCGTTCTGCTGATGCCGAGCATCACGGGGCTTTCCGTGCTCTATCAATTCGTCATCGAACTCGGCCTCGTGG
>UQTB01000030.1 GCA_900543915.1 uncultured Eubacteriales bacterium
GATCGCGGTCATTGCAATTTTGGCCGCCGTTCTGATTCCGACTTTTTCAAGCCTTATAAAAAAGGCGAATGAAAGCGCGGATCTTCAGAATACCAGAAATATGAACACGGTGATCGCGGCAAATGAAGAAAAAATTGAAAAATATTATCAAGAGATCAAGGCGGCACCCTCTGGAACCTTCGATGAGCAAAATGCTGAAGCCGAAGCCGTTTACCGCGTTTGCCTTGAAATGGGTTACAGCATAGGCAAAATGAACAGTGCGAGCAGTGAATACGCAATGGTTTATGACCACGGCAATCACTCACTCGTGCTGGTGCAACAGGTCGACGGAGAGATCAGAATTGTTTTCCCTGAAAATTCGGAAGTCCCAGAAACCTATGCTAATTATACTCTTTTTTACGACGGTGATGTTGATGGCTATTGGGATTCTGCTTGGAGTGAATTCTCTGGTGCGGTTTTTTATATTTCAGATTCTGCGGCGTCCGAAGCGTAAAAATATATCAGCAATTTGATAAGGCGGCAGTGCTCTGCCTGCCAAAGAAAAATATATTTAAAATATCCGGTGAACAAAAGCCGCCACTAAAGTGGCGGCTTTTCCGTGTCTGTTGTTATGGGCGGTTGAAAGCGGGTAGTTTTTGCCCAAAAACGGCCCGGCGGAGTTCCCCGCCGGGCCGATCGTACCGGAATCTGCGGTCAGCCGCAGCGTTTCAGCGCTTTACAGTTTGACTGCCGCGCGGAGATAGCTTTCCAGCTCCGCAACGGGGAGGCGGATCTGCGCCATCGTGTCGCGGTCGCGGATGGTCACCGTGTCGTCCTCCAGCGTGTTGAAATCCACGGTCACGCAGAAGGGCGTTCCGATTTCGTCCTGCCGGCGGTAGCGTTTGCCGATGGAGCCCGCCTCGTCGTAGGTGCACATGAACTCGGAGGAGAGCGCCCGATAAACTTCTTTCGCTTTCTCCGAGAGATTTTTTTGCAGGGGAAGCACCGCGCACTTATACGCCGCGAGCGCGGGATGGAAGTGCATCACCACGCGGGTTTCGCCGTTGTCCAGCGTCTCTTCGTCGTACGCCTCGGAGAGGACGGCGAGCATCAGGCGGTCTGCGCCGATGGAGTATTCGACGACGTACGGAATATACTTCTCGTTCGTGACGGGGTCGGTGTAGAGCATGCTCTTGCCCGAATACTCCTGATGGCGGGAAAGGTCGTAATCCGTGCGGTTGTGGATACCGTTCAGCTCGGACCAGCCGATGGGGAAGAGGTACTGGATATCGCACGCGCTTTTGGCGTAGTGCGCCAGCTTATCGTGATCTTTAAAGCGCAGGTGCGCGGGGTCGAATCCCAGCGCCAAAAGGAAATCCCACGCCTTTTTCTTATAGAGCTCGTAAAATTCGTGATCGGTGCCCTCTTTGCAGAAGAGCTGGTGCTCCATCTGTTCAAATTCGATGGTGCGGAAGATGAAGTTGCCGGGGGTGATCTCGTTGCGGAAGGCCTTTCCCACCTGCGCGATCCCGAAGGGTACGCGCGCGCGGGTGGTCCGCTGGACGTTCAGGAAATTGACAAATTCCCCCTGCGCGGTTTCCGGGCGCAGATAGATTTTGTTCTGCCCCTCTTCGGTCACCCCGCGGGAAGTCTCGAACATCATGTTGAACTGGCGGATGGGGGTGAAGTTGGATTTTCCGCACTTCGGACAGCAAACCTTGTGCTCCCGGATATACTGCTCCATCTCCTCGTTGGTCATGGTATCGGGGTTGACCGCCCCCTTGGAATGGCTTTCAATGAGCGTATCCGCGCGGTGGCGGGTCTTGCACTCCCGACAGTCCATTTTGGGGTCGGAAAAGGACGCCGTGTGCCCGGAAGCGTCCCACACGCGCGCGTTCATCAGAATGGCTGCGTCCACCCCGAAGGAGTTTTCGCTTTCCTGCACAAACTTTTTCCACCAGGCGCGCTTGATGTTGTTTTTGATCTCCACGCCGACCGGGCCGTAGTCCCAGGTATTTCCCATGCCGCCGTAAATTTCGCTGCCCGGATAGATAATGCCGCGGCCTTTACAGAGGTTGACGAGTTTTTCCATTGTGGCTTTCTGTTCTCTCATGGTGTTCCTCTAATTTTTTTATTCTCGGAATATTATAGCCCAGGAACGGGAAGAAAGTCAACGAAACGCGGAGGGAATTGCAAAAATATCCTGCAATTACTTGTGCAACGGCAAAATGTGTGATAAAATAATAAAATAAGAGAGAAAATAAAAAGACAGGCGAAGCGCCGGGGCGCGGCGTGTACGGAGAACATCATGGCGGATAATTTTATCGAACAGATCGTAGAGGAGGAACTTGCGTCGGGCAAAGTGTCGGCGGTGCAGACGCGTTTCCCCCCCGAGCCGAACGGATACCTTCACATCGGGCATGCGAAGAGCATGTGCATCAATTTCGGCATCAGCGAAAAATACGGCGGGAAGTGCAATCTCTTCTTCGACGATACCAATCCTTCCAAGGAAAAGACGGAATATGTGGACGCGATCCGGAAGGATATCGCCTGGCTGGGATTTACCTATGCGAAGGAGGTATACGCTTCCGACTTTTTCGAGGAAATTTACCGGTATGCCGAACAGCTCATCGAAATGGGAAAGGCTTACGTCTGCGATTACGCGGCGGAAGAGATTTCCGCGACGCGCGGCACGCTGACGGAGCCGGGGAAAGAGAGCCCCTGGCGGAACCGGAGCAGGGAGGAGAACCTCTCCCTGTTCCGCGCGATGCGCGCCGGCGCGTTCGGCGACGGAGAAAAGTGCCTCCGCGCGAAGATCGACATGGCTTCTCCCAACATCAATCTGAGAGACCCCGTCATCTACCGCATACTGCGGCAGACGCATCACCGCACGGGGGACGCCTGGTGCATCTACCCGATGTACGATTACGCGCATCCCGTGTGCGATTATCTGCAGGGCGTCACGCATTCCGTCTGTACGCTGGAATTTGAGGATCACCGCCCGCTTTACGACTGGGTGGGCATCACCCTCGGGTTCGACCCGAAGCCCCGCCAGATCGAATTTGCGCGGCTCAACGTGACCAATCTCGTGATGAGCAAGCGCTATCTGAAAAAGCTGGTGGAAGACGGCGCCGTGGATGGTTGGGACGATCCCCGCATGCCCACGCTCGCCGGAATCCGCAACCGCGGCATCCCGGCGGAGGCGCTCAAGGATTTCTGCGCGCGGATCGGCGTGGCAAAAGCCAATTCGGAGGTGCAGATCTCCTATCTGGAAGCCTGCGTGCGCGAGTACCTCAACCTGCATGCGGAGCGCGCGATGGCGGTGCTTTCTCCGCTGAAGGTGGAGATCACCAACTATCCGCAGGGGGTGACGGAGGAGCTGGAGTTTGACGTAAACCCGAACGAGGAGGAGAAGCGGACGCGCAAAATTTCCTTTTCGCGGGAGCTGTATATCGACGCGTCCGACTTTTCGCTGGATCCTCCGCCCAAGTATTTCAGACTCAAAAAGGACGGATACGTCCGCCTGAAAAACGCGTATATCATTCACTGCGACGAAGTGGTGTGCGGCGCGGACGGGGCGGTGGAAAAGCTCCTCTGTTCGTATATCCCCGAATCCAGGAGCGGAAACGACACCAGCGGCATCAGGGCGAAGGGCGTGCTGCAGTGGGTGAACGCCGCGGACGCGGTGGATACGGAGATCCGCCGTTACGGGTACCTTCTGAAAGACGAGGCGTATCCGGGGCAGGATTTTTCGGAGCGCATGAACGAGGAGAGCCTCTCCGTCTCGCACGGCAAGGCGGAACCCTATCTCTTTGCGGACGGGGACGACCGCCCCTTCCAGCTGCTGCGCACGGGGTATTATAAACGTCTGTCCGCCGGGGGCAAAGTCGTGCTGTCTGAGATCGTGTCGCTGAAAGATAATTTCAACAAGTAATATTTAAATTTTTCGGAGGGAATTTTATGGGGTGGATTATCGACGCCGTAATCGGCGTCCTTCTGTTGATCGTCTTGTTGATCAACCTCTTTATGGGATTTCAGAAATGCGGACTCAACAACGCGTTCACCGCTTTGAACGTCGTATTGTCCTGCGTGCTGGCTTCCGTCATTTCGGGCGCGCTGATCTCCGGCCCGCTCGCTTCCGTCGTGGAGGGCTCGGGCGAAGGTTCCGAACTGATGGGAACGCTGCTCTCCATCGGGCTGTTCGTCGTGCTGATGCTGGTGTTCAGCCTGATCTTTTCGATCGTATTTTTCTTCGTGAAACTCCCGCTGAAAAAGATCAAGGTGAAGTCCAAGGCCATGAAGATCGTCGGGAGAGTGGTCAGCATTCTGCTGAGCGTCGGCATTTACGCCTCCTTTTTCTGGATCATCCTGGGCGTCGTGCATACCGCGGGCATTCCCGCGATCGACGAGGCGATCGGAAGCAGTTTCTTCTACGGAACCAATCCGTTCCAGGGACTCTGCGACAAATACCTGAACGTCGGAGAGCTGATCGGCGCGCTGACGGGTTCTCTGCCCGGCGGCAACTGATCGGCGCGCTGACGGGTTCTCTGCCCGGCGGCAACTGATCGGCGCGCGCTCTTTGAAAGCCCGTTCAGGGTAAGCGCGTGAACCGACGCGGCGCATTCGCGAGACAAAAAGCACCGCCCTGTCAGCAGGACGGTGCTTCGGATATTCAAAGGGTCAATACAGTTCGCGGATTGCCAGAACGTCTCCCGTGACGCCGTCGATCAGGAGCGCGACAACTTTGTGTTCGCCGCGTACCAGGCCGACGTACCAATAGGGCTTTTCATTGTTGACGAATACGCGGAGCGTGATCTCCGCGCCGAACGCGCCGTTCGTGCGGTAGCTGTCCAGCAGGTCCCCCTGGTTGGTTTCCAGCGCTTCGAGCGCCTGCTCTTTGGTGAGGGCGTTCTCGGGCAGCGGGCAGGAAAGCTCCAGGTGATCTTCGGTCTCCGCGCGCGCGATCACGATGGCAAACCGATCGGGCGGGCAGGAATCGACGGGGACGGTGGCGGTGAGTTTGTGCCGCACGGGGTCGAGGGCGAACGTCACTTCGTAGGGCGTTTCCCCCAGCTGCAGGGACGCGCGGTATTCGGCGTTTTCAACGGTCTCTTTGGGCGTCAGCTTGAGGATCAGCCCATACGCCACGCTGCCGACCGCACCGTCCGGCTGATAGGGCGTCTCGCAATAGCCGAACTGGGCCTTTACGATATAGGCGTCCGATTCCGCCTCCCACACGCGCTCGACGAGTTCGGAAACGCTCTTTAACAGTGCGGGCTGTTTGTCGCAGGCAAAGGAAAAGAGCGAGATAAAGCAGAGCAAAAATACCAACAGATGTTTTTTCATGTTCCATTCTCCGTTAATAAACTTATGCGAAAGATAAAAACTAATGACTAAACAATTGATTTTTTCGCCCTGTTTTGATAAAATGAATAAAACGGAGGGCTTATGAAACGCTTGATCATCAAAACAGCGGCAATCACGCTTGCCGCAATCTTCGGCGTTTTTGTCCTCGGGGTGGTCGGCATGACGCTGTTTGCTCCGGGTGCGATGGGGGATCTCTGTCAGCAGACGGGAAGCTACGGGCTCGCTGCCTGGTATGCCGAACTCGATTACGCCAAATCCAAAGAGATCGATAAACTGGCGCGCGTGATCTACCTGGCTGACCTCGCGGGAAACGACGAAACGCTCGTCGAATACTGTCCGCAGATGGCGGCGCACAGGGATTTTTCCGCATTCTGCAAGGAGACGGATCAAGCGGAAAATCCGCTCTATTCCAATCTGGGAGGATACCGCACCTTTCTCTATTCCGCTTATGCGGAAGCGCTTTATCAGACGGGGGAAAAGACCACTGCGCTCACCGTTGCGGCGGATGAAGTCGCAAAGAGCGGTTACGGGGAAGTCAATCCCGTGCGCGCGCTGATTGCCTGCGCGGCGGAGGACGACGCGTTTTTGGGGGAAATTCTGGCGCGGCTGGAATTTCTCACGGTGCCGAGCGGACAAAAGGCGCTGGAAGCGGATATCGCGCTGCTGCAGCAGGACTGACACAGATTGCCTCACGGCAATTTTTTTACAGATCGATTCACATTACGGAGGAAGTATTTTTCTATGGGTAAGATTATCAAAGAAGGGCTGACGTTCGACGACGTCCTGCTGATTCCGCAGGCGAGCAACGTGCTGCCGTATCAGGTGGATCTCTCGAGCCGCCTGACGGACGATCTCGTCCTCAACATCCCGCTGATGAGCGCGGCGATGGATACCGTGACGGAGAGCCGCCTGGCGATCGCCATGGCGCGCGAAGGGGGAATCGGTATCATTCACAAAAACATGTCGATCGAGGAACAGGCGCTTCACGTGGATAAGGTCAAGCGCAGCGAACACGGCGTCATCACGGATCCCTTCTTCCTGGAGCCGCAGAACCTCGTATCGGATGCGCTCGCGCTGATGGAGCGCTACAAGATCAGCGGCGTTCCCATCACGAAAAACGGAAAGCTGGTCGGCATTCTGACCAACCGCGACCTCCGGTTTGAAACCAACTTCGATCAACCCATCGAAAATGTGATGACGAAGGAGAACCTCGTCACCGCGCCGGTCGGCACTTCTCTCGCCGAGGCGCAGAAAATCCTGGGAAAACACAGGATCGAAAAACTCCCGATCGTCGATAAGGACGGATATCTGAAAGGGCTCATCACCATCAAGGATATCGAAAAAGCCATCCAGTATCCCAATTCCGCAAAGGATAAAAACGGCCGCCTGGTCGTCGGCGCGGCGGTCGGCATCTCTGGCAATACGTACGAACGCGTGGACGAGCTGGTCAAGGCAAAGGTAGATATCATCACCGTGGATACGGCGCACGGCCACAGCTTTGCGATTCCCAAGGTGGTGGAGAATATCAAGAAGAAGTATCCCAATATCCCCGTCATGGCGGGCAACGTCGCGACGGCGGAGGCGACCGAAGCGCTCATCGGCGCAGGGGCGGACGTCGTAAAAGTGGGGATCGGCCCCGGTTCCATCTGCACCACGCGCGTGGTCGCGGGTATCGGCATGCCGCAGCTTACGGCGATCATGGACTGCGCGGAGCGCGCGGATCAGCTGGGGAAAACGGTGGTAGCGGACGGCGGCATCAAGTACAGCGGCGATATCACCAAGGCTTTGGGCGCGGGCGCTTCCGCCGTCATGATCGGCAGCCTGTTTGCCGGGACGCTGGAAAGCCCCGGAGAGATCGAGATTTATCAGGGCAGGAGCTTCAAAGTATACCGCGGCATGGGCTCGCTCTCGGCTATGGCGATGGGCAGCAAGGACCGCTATTTCCAGGAAAACGCCAAAAAGCTGGTTCCGGAAGGCGTGGAAGGGCGCGTTCCTTACCGCGGGGCTCTCTCGGAAATCATCTTTCAGATGGTGGGCGGAATCCGCTCGGGAATGGGGTATACGGGCATGGCGACGATCGACGAACTCCGCCACAAGGCGCAGTTTGTTAAGATTACGAACGCGGCACTCATCGAATCTCACCCGCACGATATTTCCATTACGAAAGAATCTCCGAACTATTCTCCGAAAGGCGTGTAAATCCTTGACAAAGGCCGCCGTTTCGTGGTAAAATCATAAAGCTGAAATAAATAGCGCTTCTGAAAAGGGGCGCACAATGCGGATGTGGCGGAATTGGCAGACGCGCTAGATTCAGGTTCTAGTGGGGGCGACTTCGTGCAGGTTCAACTCCTGTCATCCGCACCAAAAGAGTATAATCCGAACTATATGCTTGTAACAGGCGAATGGTTCGGATTTATTTTTATGGTTTCATTTTCCAATCCGTCGAAGCTTGACGGAAACGACGACAGGATTTTTCAAAGAATATTGGACAGGGATTCCGAACGTTTTGCAGAAAATATTCTTTGAAAACAAAAAACACGGTTTATACCGTGTTTTTTGTCTGTTTTTTCATTCGGTCAAATGACGGGCAGTCAGAAATTTCCGTAGCAATCAGAATTAACTAATTGTTAAAATCAATTTCTAAAATTCTTTCCAAAATTTTCATCGCTTTCGCAAAGGTGTCCCTAACAAATTGTACGCTTTCTTTCAACGCATCTTCGTAGTCTTTTGCGGCTATATCCCGTTTTGACAATCCGAGATAGTTGAAATCCTTTGCGATAAATTCAGTATTTGCTACCTTAAATTCTTCTTTGAATGCCTCGGCCAGAGTTTGCCGCATGGCAAGAATCTGCCGGGAATCCTTTCCGTCCTTTTCCAGCCTGTCTCTCAAAGCGTCTTCGAATTTGCAGTTTTTATATTTATCGTATTCATTGATATGGCAGCAAAGTCTGATAAAATTTCCCCTGTCTCCCAGATGCAATTCATAGTGAAATTCCAAACCGCGCAAAGCCTTGAGGCTGTCAAAAGCACGGCAGGATATCTTTGTCATGTGACACTTTTCATACGCGGCGTTATATGTGCCCGCGTATTCGATAAAAAATCTTTGGTTCTCCACCGTCAAATCGAATTGTAATTTGTTCATGTTGCGGTTCTCCTTTTAATTTTCTTTTTTCCAGACAACGGGCGTTTTTCCGTCCGTGTCGTAATGCCAGTAGTTGCCGTTGTAATCCGTGCCGTCGGCATTCAGCGCAGGCTCTCCTTCGCTGTAAAAGTATACGGGATAAGAAACGTTGTTATTGTCCGCTATCTGCTCCCACTCCCGGTCGCTGCCTTTGTAATATACAGATAATTTTTTACACCCCCAAAATGCGCTGCGTTTAATGATTGTTATGCTGCGTGGGATTATTATACTTTCAAGTAAACTGCAATCGGAAAACGCCCTGTCTCCTATGCTTTCAACGTTTTCAGGGATCACTAGGCTCATGAGCAAGCTGCAACTAGAAAAAACGCCGTTTCCTATACTCGTCACGCCGTCGGATATCTGTATACTTGTAAGCGAGCTGCAACCGGAAAATGCGCTTTCGCCAATACTCGTCACGCTGTCGGGGATCTGTATGCTTTTAAGAGAGGTGCAATGAAAAAACGCCATGTTACCTATACTTGTCATACTATCGGGGATCTGTATGCTTGTAAGAGAGGTGCAACCATTAAACGTGCTGACTCCTATACTCGTCACACCGTCGGGAATTTGTATACATGTGAGCGAGCTGCAACCGGAAAATGCTCTGTCTCCTATAATTGTCACGCTGTCGGGAATTTGTATACATGTGAGCGAGCTGCAACTGGAAAATGCTCTGTCTCCTATAATTGTCACGCTGTCGGGTATATTGATATCTGTGAGAGAAGTACAGCCGCCAAACGCCGATTCTTTTATGAGCGTAACGCCGGCGCCAATTTTAACGCTTGTTAAGGAAGTGCAATCAAAAAACAAAGCTGTTTCTACAATCGCCACACTGCCTGGAAGCTCTATTTCTTTAAGCGAGCTACAGTAAGAAAATGCCTCGCATCCTACACTTGAAACGCCGCTTGGGATTTGTATACTTGTGAGCGAGCGGCAAAATTGAAACGCCCTGTCTCCTATGCTTACAATGTTTTCAGGGATTACTAGGCTCATGAGCGAGCTACAACCATAAAATGCGCTGTCACCAATACTCGTCACGCCGTCGGGAATTTTAACATTTTTGAGCAAGGGGCAGTTGTTAAACGCTCCGTCACCAATACTCGTAACAGAGTCGGGGATCTTAATATCTTTAAGCGAATAACAGGATGCAAACATACTGTCTCCTATACTTGTCACGCCGTCGGGGATTTCAATGCTTTTAAGGGAGCGACAACTTTCAAATACACGATTTCCCATACTTGTCACGCTGTCGGGAATTATTATGCTTATGAGCGAAGCACAATGTGCAAATGTCTCATTTCCTATACGCTCAATACTTGGAGACAAATAAATATTTTTTATACCCTCCACGTCAAACAATGGCTTTGACAAAAAGGGGTCATAGCTACTGTAGTCTCTTATATTTCCAGAGCCGAAAATATACAGATCGTAATACCTGTTGTTGATCGGCACTAAGTAGCCCGTTATCGACCCGTCGTAATTTTGAGACATATCATAGCTGGTCACCGCCACTTCGCCGATTGTTTTCCCGCATTGCGAACAAGTCTCTGTTTCAAACCGATGCAAACTGTCAAGAGGCTCCGTGTAGTTGTCCTTGTATTCATACCCGCACTTACTGCAGGTGTGTATCGTATATCCCGCAGCTATGCAGGTGGGGTCCACAACAGTATTGATGTAATCATGGTATAACTTGCATTCGTTTCTCTCATCGTCGCACGCTCCAAATATAAGCGCCGCAGACAGCAAGAGAATGCCAAGCAAAAGCATATGTTTGTTTTTCCGTGTCATAATTTTTTCCTCCGTTGAAATATATCTTTATATTACAAAAAAATGCCGCCTTCCATGCAGAAAGCGACACCTGTAAAATGTCCTTTCCGCTTAGCTGCGACACTAACTTAAAATCTACAGAAGATTTTTTTTAACGCGAAAAGATACACTCCACCGAGAGTATACTTCTGTAGAAAAAAATTAAGTTAGGTCGCAGATTTATTGTAACACTAATTTTATGATTTTGCAATTGTTTTGGAAATAAAATAAGTTCGGAATTTCTGTAATAAAATTTTTTGATGAATGGAAGGAGCCGAGATAAACAAAGCAAAAAAGTGCGGGATTGCCGCTCCGGCAGCTGAAAAAACGCCGGAAGCCGGAAATTAACCTTGAGTGATTTTTTCAGGGCGCATAAAAAACAGGGCGGCTCGCCGCCCTGTCCGGAAAGTATGAAATCAGCGTTTCGATTCAGAGAGTTCCTTTTTCGAGTTGGCAGTTCTTTTGAGGAGTTCTGCGTGCAGAAGGAGCAGCGTGTCCTCGGGTTCGCCGACGAGATTGAGATAGTATTTTGCAAAGAGCCTTACGTACGATTTTCTGTAATTCAGGAACGTTTTGGTGTCGATGTATAATTCCTGATTGAGCGCTTTCGTCTTTTTGTATTTGTAAAAGTGATTGATGTAGATGGTCGTGATAATCCGCTGATGACCGATCTTGTGCAGATAATCTTCGTCTGAAAAATGGTCGAGCACGCGCGCGAATGCCGTATGCACCCTGTGGTCGGATGATTCGGAATTGTAAAGTTCCTGAATGATCAGCTTTTCCACCGTCTTGATCTGAATTGTTTTTCCGTTCATTTTCGTGTTCCCCTTATCTATTCTATCATCGCCGCAAATTCAAAAATTTCCAATATCCGGAAATTTATGTCGTTTTATACGCTTTACGTATTTTATTCCCAATATATTTACCTGAAAATTTGTCAAATCGTTGCATATTAAGGGAATTATGATAAAGATAATATCTGCAGCCGGCGGGGAACGGGTAGGGATCCGGTAAAAGCAGGCGCGCGGCGCTTAGACTCCGGCGGAGCAAAGCGCAAAAGATTTTCGTTTCCCGCGCGAAAATTCCGTTCAAATCCCTTGCAGTAATCGCCGATTTATGATACAATAATACGGTAAAAACGGGGGCGTAGCTCACTTGGTAGAGCGCTTGAATGGCATTCAAGAGGTAGTCGGTTCGATCCCGATCGTCTCCACCACAGCGCCGAACGGCAGGGAAAAGTACCGCAAAAGCGGTGCTTTTTTTGTCTTATTGAGACGGGAAAGAAAGGGAGCGGCTGTCTGGCAGCCTGGGGAGACGGAACCGCTGCCTGCGTGAGAAAGTTGAAAAATCAGGATGATTCTGTTACAATAAGAGAGAAAGTTGGAAACCGTCCGGCTTCGCGGCCGCCGAACGGCGTTTTTTAGGAAGAGAAAAAGGAGGGTGCAAAATGAGCGGTAAAAAGATCGTATTTCCCGATCGGTTTATTTGGGGCGTTGCGACGAGCGCCGGGCAGACGGAGGGCGCCGCGCTGGAGGACGGCAGAGGGCTGAGCATCTGGGATGTGTTCGCGCGGATTCCGGGAAAAATATACCGCAATCAGCTGCCGGATACGGCGGACGATTTTTACCACCGTTACCGCGAGGATTGCAAGATTCTGCGCGATCTCGGGGTGCAGTCTTTCCGCATGTCTCTGTCCTGGCCGCGCCTGTTTCCGGAGGGGACGGGAAAGGTCAACGAAAAAGGCGTCGCCTTCTATCACAACGTGTTTTCCGAACTGAAAAAGTACGGAATCATGCCCAATGTGACGCTGTATCACTGGGATCTTCCCTATGCGCTGCAGGAGGAGCTCGGCTGGCTGAACCGCGATACCGCTAAGAAGTTCGCAGATTACGCCTCCTTTGTCTTCCGCGAATTCGGGGACGAAGTGGATTATTTCGCAACGCTGAACGAGCCGATTGCGACCTATGTCGGTTACGGGCTGGGGGCGTTTGCGCCCGGGATCCGCGGCGAGCGGTTCGGGCGCCAGGCCAATCACAATCTCCTATTGGCGCACGGCCTGGGCGTAAAGGCGTTCCGGGCGGAGCAGAAGAATAACCGAATCGGCATCGTGATCGACATCTGGAACCGGGAACCGGTCCACCCCGGCAACGAACGGGAATGCGCGATTGCAGAGCGCGAGAACGAACTTGCGCATTTATCCTATCTGAATCCGGTGTTCAAGGGGGATTACAGCGCCTATTACAAGCGTTGGCTGGAAGAGAACGGCATCCGCCTCGAGGTCGGCGCGGATGACGGGAAGACGATCGCGCAGCCGCTCGACTTTTTCGGTCTGAACACCTATTCCCGCGTCCTGATCGGGGAAAAGGACGGCGATGCGACGCAGAAGATCAAACAGCTGGGAGGCAACTTTCAGGCAAACGGTCAGGAATTTTATCCGAAGGCGGTTTACGACGCGCTGCTCATGCTGAAGCGCGATTTCATCGGGGATCTCCCCGTGTTCGTCACCGAAAACGGGACGTATCGGGAGGACGAAGGACTCGACGCGGACGGAACGTGTAAAGACGAGCACCGCATCCGCTACATCGAGGGATACGTGCGGTGGATGAAGCGCGCGATCGACGAAGGAATCGACCTGCGCGGATATTATGCCTGGAGCCTTATGGACAACTGGGAATGGACTGCGGGATATCATTATCGGTTCGGGCTGGTGCACGTCGATTACGAAACGCAGAAACGAACGTGGAAGGAAAGCGCCTACTGGTACCGCGATCTCATCAGACGCAACGGATTAAACGGGTAAAAAACTATTTTCGCCTTTTTTTCGCGATCCGGGACAAATTCCGGCGATCTGTCGTTTTAAAAGTAAAAGTCGGGAGGAGAGAAGGATGAAAAGAGGAAAGAAAGCGATCGCCCTGCTTTTGGCAGTTCTTGTCTGCGGCAATCTGTTCGCATGCGGCGGAAAGAGCCGGGAACTCGGCGTGCCCGCGCGGGCGGAAGCGCTCAGCCATGAAGAGCGGCTGGAGGCAGAGTACCGGAAAACGGCGGAGCGCGCAGAGGCGTTTGCTCCCGCGTTTGCCGCGGCGGCTTACCGCATCAGGGAAGCGGCAGACGGCAACGTGGCGGTGGCGCCCGTCTCCGTCTTTATGGCGATGTCCCTCGCGGCGGTCTGCGCGGGCGGGGAGACGCGGGAAGAGATCTTGTCCGCGCTCGGGCTCTCATACGGGGAACTGCGCGCCGGCTTTTCTGCTTTTTACCGTTCGCTGATGGCGGAATTTACCACGAATACCGGCGATCTGGAGGGGGAGCTTGCGCTCGGCAACTCCATCTGGCTGAACGAGGAAACCGCCGTGAACGGGGACTGTATCCGTACGCTTGCGGAGGATTTTTTCTGTTACTCGTATGCGGCTGACTTTTTGAGCGACAACAGGAGGGCGAACCGCGCCGTGAGAGATTTTGTCAAAGAGCAGACGCGCGGAATAATCGACCGCGACTTTGCACTGCAGACGGATACGCTGTTCGCGCTCATCAATACGCTTTATTTGAAAGATATCTGGAGAGAATACGGAAAGAAACTCTCCTTTACGGCGGAAAATTATGAATTTACGGAATGCGACGGAGCGACACGCGCGCAGAAGTTGCTGGTCGGGAACTACGCTGCCGGGCGGGTTTCGGAAAACGAGCGGTACGCGACGTTTTTCGCGCGGACGTATAACGGTTTCCGCCTTCAGTTCATCCTGCCGAAGAATGGGGACTCCGTCGACGAAGTATTTACCGCCGCATCGCTCGCCGAAGCTGCGGCGATTTACGACTGGGGCGCGGTGGACGAAGAGAATCGCATCCGCTACTATACCCGCTGCCTTTTCCCGGCGTTCGAGGCTTCCTTTGACGGCGAAGTGAAATCCCTGCTGCAGGACGCATTCGGCATCCGCTCGCTGTTTGACCGGGATACCTGCGATCTGTCTTCTCTGTCCGAGAACCGCGCCTATTGTTCGTGCGTACGGCACGCGGCGGAACTGAAGGTGAATGAGCGTGGAATCGAGGGCGCCGCAGTGACGGTGATGACGTTCCCGGGCGCGGGTGATCCCGGCCCCGACCCTTATGAGGACGTCTTTCTCGACTTTGTGGTGGACGGCGCGTTCGGCTTTATCCTCTCTGACCCGTACGGCGTCACGCTGTTTTCGGGCGTCGTCAATCGGCTCTGACGATCAGGAAGCGGTTTCAACTGCGAAAAGAGTATGCCAAAAGCCGGCGGGCAGACCCGTCGGTTTTTTTCTTTTGCCGCTGCGCTCAGTCGGGATCAGCCATGCCGTCCGTCAGAAATTCAAACGATACGTTCAGAACTTTCATGATGCGCCTGACGAATTGGAGGGAAGGGACGGTTTTGCCGTGTTCCAGGCGGCTGACATACTGCTGAGAAGTTTGCAGCAAGCTCGCGAGCTTTGCCTGCGTATACTGATACTTCTCCCGTGCTTCTTTCAGATTTTGTCCAAATGCTTTCATAACGCTTATTCTACATAGAAAAAAGGGGCTTTGGACCCAATAAGCACGCGAATATGTAAAAATTGTCGAAATTAGATTATTTTTAATCAAAAAATAATACTTAAAATGTATTTGAGAGAAAGAACTTATTGATCGCCGGAACTTTCGGCGCCGCAACAGATCGGGCAATTTCAGTTATCCGATTTGTCAGGGCTTGCAAAAAGGCGGGCAGACAAAACAACGCGGAAAGGGGAATTTAAAGTTTCGGACAGTCGGTTAAAAGGGCGCGGCGGCGCGCAAGCTGCACTTTTGGATCTCCGTCAAAGAGATTTTTCTGTTCTCCTTTTTCAGGGCTGCATACAATATTTTTTTAAGATGGTTATTTGAATCTTTCATTTGAGACTTGCTTTTTGCTCTGTTATGGTAGGCGCGCTTCTGCTTTTTGATGGGGCATCTCTCTCTTTTGAACCCGCGGCTATGGAGGGGAATATAAAACGGCAGCCCGCATGAATATGCGGGCTGCCGGATTAAATTGTTTTGCGGGAAGGTTAATCGTAGGGCGTAAAGCCGAATGACTGCGTACCGTCTGCCGCGACAGTGATGCGCACGCTCATGCCGATCGTCGGAGCGATGTCAAGGATCAGTTCGCCCGCGGCATTGCGCGAGACCGTATAGCGCGTGAGGCGCGTCTCGGAAGAGCCGTCGTCCGCGGCAAGGTAGAAGAGGGGCATTTTTCCGCCCGCTTTGGAAACGCACGTCAGCGTGTAGGTGTCGCCGTATTCCTCGTCCACGATCTTCTGTTCGCCGGAGAAAGCGAATTTCGCGTAATCCCAGTCGGGGGCGGCGTCTGCCGTCGTGCCGCTGACGTAAACCACGCCGTCGTCGGCGGAGATAGTCAGTGTGCCGTCTTTCAAGGTGAAGGTATAGGTGGTGGGCATAAACCAGCCGTACTCGACGGAAAGCTGCTGATTGCCGTCCCGGTCGAAGGAGAGAGAGACGCCGTCCGCCTCAGAACCGTCCACCGTGACCTCCAGCGAAGCCGGCGCGTTGACGGATTCCGCTGCGGCGCTGACGATGATTTCCGTCTCTGTTCCGTCCTCGTCCGTCAGCGTGTACGTTCCGACAAAGTTTTTGGGCGTCAGCGTGCGCTTATAGCAGAGTACTGGGTCATACTCGTCCTCGACGACGGAAGCGGTGCCGTTTTCAAAGGTTATCGTAATTGTATACGAGCCGAAAATTGATTTAATTTCCTGGGTGCCAGTTATTTTTCCGCCCTCGATTACTGTGGAGTCGAAACTTTCCGGCGTATCGCTTTCTTCCAGTCCCCATTCATTATAGCGGTACTGTCCGTTTGCGAGCAACTCCAAGACAGAGACGCCGTCCGCATCGTAGTAGACGCCCGCCGCGTCGGCAACCGCGGTTTTTTCGAGGTTGATATAGTCGCTCATGCCGTCCGAAATCCGCGTGCCGGGTTCCTCGCAGTAGAGGTTCTTTTCAAAGGCAATCCCCGCTGCTTCGCGGTAAGAGACGACCAGTGTGCCGTTCTTTTCGCGCGTGAGCGCATAGGAGTAGCTCTCGGACTTCGTCGCTTCGGGGGAAGCGGAGTAATCTGCGGAGACAATCGTCAGCGTGCCGTCCGCGCCGAACGAGATACTTTCATCGACGATCTCGCCCTTCAGCGTATAGGAAGTGCCGAGGAGCTTCTGAAATTCCGCATGGGAGACGAACGTGGCGCTGAAAGTCTCTTTGCCGTTTTCAGCGCCCTTCAGGCAGAGGTACGGCTGATCAAAGTAGGCATAGAGAAGATAATCCCGTTCCGTCCCGTCGAAATTTGCGAGGAAGGAGAGAGAGGGGAATTCCGCCGCCGTTGCCGCGTTGACCGTGTAATTCCAGAGGAAAGCGAAGTCGTCCGCATTGTCGTTGAAACGGACGGTGTTGTTTTCGTAGTCGACAGAGAGCGTGACCGGATGCGTGCCGCCCGTCGTGAAACAGTCGTCTTTGCCGGAAAGCCCCGCGCCGAAACGAAGTGCAAGCGCGGAGGCCGCTTCTTCCGTATAGTATCCGGCACGTGCTTCGTAGGTGCCGAAATCGGTTTTTTCGAGGAGCGCGAGTCCGCCTTCCGTCGTCCATACGAGATAACGGCCGTTTTCAAGGGCGAGCGCGATAGTGCCCAGCGTTTCCATGCCTTTGGGCGGATCGATCTCGCCGCGGTCGAAATCGGTCAGCACGGTGAATCGGCTTTGTATGCGCTCTGTTCCGATCTGCACGGCGCCCGTCTCATCTACCACCAACGTCTCGTTGTTATTGGAGTAAGCGCCGGTAAACTGATCCGCCGCTTCTTTGGCGACGAAATAGGCCTTTTCGGCTTTTGTTTCGAGGGAGATCGCAAGGCTGTTGTTCTCCACGGGGCGGAGCGTATAGGTTGCGGCGTCCGTCGAAAAGCGGAAGACGATTACGTCATTCTCGATCGCGGGGAGCAGGGGATAATCGGCGCCTCCGTATACGACGGTATCCGGATTGGGGAAGGAGATCACCGTCTCGCCCATCCAGCTGCCGGAAATCCAGGCGCTGTCATAGGCGTAGAGTTTTTCGCGGCCGTTCGGGCCGTATTCGTAAATGCCGTCCAGCGCGTAAACGAGGGTGTATTTTGCACCGTTCTGCTCATAATAAACGCCCGCGCCGTGTTCGCCGCAACCAACGGAGTAAGTCTCTTCCGTTCCGTTCGCATACAGAACGCCGTCGGCGCCGAAGCGTATGCTTTTGCCGCTCTCGCCCACATACGATCCATGAAACAGCGCGTCCGAGGGGAGATATTCGAGCGATTCCTCGGCCAGCCAGACGTTGCCCGCCTCGTTGATCGTATATACGACGCCGGTCACGGATACTTCAAAGGCGACGTATCCCGCGCCGTTTTCGTCGAAGAGAAGCCTGGTGACGGCGGCATAGAGCATATCTTCGTCGTAGCTGCCGTCCTCATAAAGAAGGGTCCAGCCGAAGTTCCCTTCGGAGTCCATATCGGCGATAAAGAGCGTAAACGTCTCTTCATCCGTCGTCCATGCCCCGGCAAATCGGTCGGGCGCAGGGAGAAAGGTCTTCTCGGGATCGGCGTCGGGGGAGGCCGAGGGGCGGCGCATTTCGAGCGCGCCCGCCGCGTTCAGACTGAGGTCGTATTCTCTGCCGTCCACCGTGCAGAAAATGACCGTTTCGCTCCCTTCTCCCTGAATCGCGGTAATTTTTAATTCTGCATCCGTCAGCGTTTTCTCTTCGAGATCCAGAACTTCACCGCCGTTGACCCAGCGGATGGCGTAAGCGCCGAGTTCGATGCGCGGTTCCAGAACCGCGGTAAGTTCAACGTCCTTTTCGACGTTGAACGTGTAGGGATTATCAGTGGAAATCTCTTTCCCGTCTGCCGTCCAGCGGACGAATTCCTCGTTTTCGCCCACGGTCGCGGTGACGGTGCACTGCGCGCCTTTTTCAAACGTGCCGCCGCCGGTGCCGCCGACGACGGTCACAGTAAAGCTCTGCGCGGGCGTGCACGCGAGCGCGAACGCCAGAACCGCAGCGAGCACAAGGGCTGTCAGCCATTTTTTTCTTTGTTTCATCATTGCTCTCCTTAGTTTTGTCCTGCCGCAGAAAAATATGCCGCAGGCCTTTGAATCGGCAAGTCATATCATTTTATAATAAAAGAGGGGATTTGTCAATCAAAACGCATCGGGACGGAAAGAATAGAAATAAACGCGCGTGATAAGCCTGATTTGTCTATCTGTAACGGCATAAAAAATGAAAAAAGCGTCTTTAAAATAAACGGTTTATCCTGCGACGCTTACAGCGAAACGGCGAAAGACATATGCTTTTACAGTTATAACGGCGCCTGGGCGGAAGACATCGATCAGGAGGAGATTCCCCGCGTGAAAGAAAAGCACGCGATAGAGGCGTGGTAAAAAAAGGCTTTGCCGATGCACAAAAAAGAGAAGGAAAAGCAAGGATAGAAAAGGAAAAAGAGCAATAAGAAAGTGGAGCAAGACAAAGGAGAAGAAAGGAAAGCGCAGAAAAGCCCCTTTTACGGGCAGCAAGTAACCAATGCATGGCTGGCAGGCCAACTAAATAACGCATTTGCGTTATGCCAGTGAACAAGGGCTATGCCCGAAAAATAAAAACCACGTGCTTTGCACGTGGTTGATTATTCATGTTTTTGCACGATGCTGCATCGGCAGGGCCATACGCTGTCTTTGGTGAGGATGGTCTCGCCGATCGCATCTGCGGCGATGACGCCCGATTTCGGATTCTTGACGGAGAGAATTGCTCCGTCGATCTCTGCGTCGACGTCCGAATATTCAAAGGCGAGGTCCGCGTTCTCCATACGGCAGTTGACGAGTTTCAGCCGATTGCAGTAACAGAGCGGCTGCGTCCCCGTGATCACGCAGTCGATCAGCGTCAGGCGATCCGAATACCAGCCGAGATATTCTCCCCGGATGAGCGAATTTTTCACCGTTACGTTCTCGGCGTGCCAGAATGCGTCTTTGGTGTCGAACGTGCAGTTTTCCGCAGTCATGTTTTTGACGTACTGAAAGGAATATTTCCCCGAAAACGAGACGTGGTCAAGCTGCAGGTTTTCGGAAAGAAGGAAGGCGTATTCGCTCTCCAGAGAGGTGTTTTCAACGGTGACGCCGCTGCACTTCCAGCCGAATTCAGGGGAGACGATATGCGCGTTTTCAATCTGTACGGCGCGGCATTCCCTGAGCGCCTTGATCCCTTCGAGCCGGCATGTTTCGATTTTGATTTGCTCGGAGTACCAGAGCGCGGCGCGGCAGCGATCCGTCATGACGACGTCTTTCAGCGCGCAGTTTTTGCAGTGCCACAGGGGATAGCGCAGGTTCATGCGGCAGCGCTCCAGGGAGACGTTTTCAGATTCCTTGAGCGCGGATTCCCCGTCCTCCTGCCCGTCGAACGCGCAGTCGATCAGGCGGACGTCTCTGGATGCGTACAGATCCCGCTCATGCGGGAAAACTTTGTTTCTGATGATTTGTTCCATGGTTGGTTCCGTCAGTTCACCGGAGAGATTCCTCGATGTCGATGAGCTTTTCATATTGGTCGATTTTGCATTCCAGGCGGGAGAGGGCGGCGTTCAGCTCCGCGATGCGCGCCGCCAGCTTTTCGCGATAGCGGAGCAGGATCTGCTTGCGCGCGTCCGCCGTGCCGTTTCCCTCTCTCCACAGCGCCACATATTCGGAAAGCGCCTCGATGGGGAGCCCCGCCGTCCGCATACAGAGGATAAATTCCACCCAACCGCACGCCTTTTCGTCGTAATCGCGGATGCCGCCCGGCGTGCGGGGGATGTCTGGGATCAGCCCCGCCTTTTCATAATAGCGCAGCGTATCCGGCGAGATGCCATATCGCTCGCTCACTTCTTTCATCTTCATGCGCCGAGGCTTTTGCCCATTTCATAGGCTTCCTGCAATAACGCGGGGCGATTTCTGACGTCTCCCGCGCCCTCCAGTCCCGTGCCGCAGAGCACTTTTTCAAAGGACACGCCGTCGAAGCAGTCCACCCAGCCCTGAATGTCCTTGATACTGCCTTCCATTGCGGCGCGGTCGTCTTCCGCGGCGGTGGAGATCAGCGCGACTTCGGTAAAATGATGCCCCGCCGTGTAGATGGGATTCATGCGGTCGAGAAAGGTCTTGAGCTGACCTGAGACCGCGTAATAGTAGACGGGGGAAGCGAATACGACGGTATCCGCCGCGCGTACGGTTTCCATGACGTCCGTCGCGCCGTCTTTCAGGACGCAGCGCTTTAATTTCTGGCACGCCATGCAGCCGGTGCAGAAATTCAGCTTCAGATCGGCGACGCGGAGAAAGGTCACTTCGCCGCCCGCTTCCTCTGCGCCGCGCGCGAGTTCGAGGGCGAGCGTTTCGGAATTGCCGTTTTTTCTGGGGGAAGAAGAAATTACCACAATTTTTTTCATCGATATACCTCCTTTGTCCGGAAACATTATACAACTTGGAGTTAACTCCAAGTCAAATGATTTGCACCGAAATCGGGAAATTTTTTTTAATGCGTTTGCGGTATCGAAAAAAACCGCTTTGCCGCGAAAAAAGAATCATCTGACAAAACTGCGCGCTTCTCCTTTTTAAAAATTTGTGAAAATGGCAAAATATGGTAATTTCAGCGCGTTTTCGGAATGAGCTATTGTGAAGGGGCGGAGAGTCTAGTTGATAAAAGAAGGGCTCGGAGCGCTGAAGAAAAAAATTGCGAAGATACTACGGGAATACAAGGCGCTTGACCGCGCGCGGACCTGCGGAGCGCAATGCGTTACGGTGGTGCGTTCGAGAAAGGAAGTACAAATTGACGTGGACGGCACAGTTACGGCGGTTCTTGCGGCGGCAGAGGATTACTGCCGCGTATGCGGCCATGAGAAAGCGGAATTGACGCGCCTGTATTTTTTCGAGCGTAAGACGGAGGTCGCCGTCTCGATACGGCTCCATTTGTCGCTCAGCACGCTGAAGAGGATGAAAAGCGAAGTGACGGCGGATATCCTGCTGCTTGCCGCGGCGGCGGGAGCGTTTCCCTACGAGGAAATTTTAAGCGAATTCAAAAGAAGAAAGGACGACTAATTTTTGACTTTTTTCTTTCGCCGTGATATAATTCAAATGCTTTTTATTTTACTGAGGTTAGATGGATCATGACGGCAAAAGAATTCAATCGTTGTTTGGATGCGTTACCCAATGATCGCAACGCTTTGGAAAAAATATATAACGAGTATTATCTGCAGTTGGTCTATACCGCGCTGAGCATGACGAAGAACAGAGAAGCCGCTTACGACATCGCATCCACGGTGATGCTGAAACTCGCCGGCTACCGCAGAACGGAATGGATCAACAGCCCTGCGGGTTTTCTGATCCGCATGGTGCACAACGTAACGAAGGACTATTTCCGAAAGGAAAACCGCTGTATGGAGGCGCTTCCGGAAGAAATTGCCGCCGCGAGCGATCTGAACAGTCAGCTGTTTTACGAAGACGCGATGGATTCTTTCACCGCAGAAGAAAAGCTGATTGTGACCGAACGCCTGTGGGGTTATAAACTGAAAGAGATTGCCAGGCGGAAGCATTATTCCTATGCGACCATCAAGAGAAGATACAGCGTGATCAAACAGAAATTAAAAGATTACGTGGAAACAAACAAGGAGATGAATTATGAACAGAATTGAACGCAGGTTTAAACGGGAAATCGGGGAAAATATAGAGAGCTTTGACGCATGGGCGGAAAAACACCGGGAAGAACTCGCTGCCGTCGGCGTCCCCGAACGGGCGGCAGAGGCGGTTCCCGCAGAGGCAACCGCGGCGTTGGTGCCGGCAACCGCGGCAGGCCCTGCCGTCAGGCAGAAGCGCCCGTTTATGAAGTGGGTTTACTCGGGCGCGGCCGTCTGCCTGGCGGTGCTCTGCGTGATCCTTGCGATTGCGTTTTACCCCCCGCGGGAGGAAAATTACGTTTATAGTGACGCCGAGGTAAAAACCGGAGAAGTAACGGAAGCGGAAATTGCGGCATTGACGGAAGTTTTCCCGCTTCTTTCTGAATTTTCAGAAGTTACCACGCAAGGGGTGCGGTTGATCAGAAATAATGCGCTTTTAATGTTGGTCTATTCCGGCGAGCTGGAGACCGAATCGGATTATTATTGGGTTACGGTAAGGCAGTGGTTCGATAAGCGCTATAATTTTATAGGACAAAACGATTATTCGGATTTTACGGACTATCTGGAATATGAAGATTTAACAATAGAATATAAGTTTATGGGAGCAAATTTTGATGGTTTAAATCAATATTTGATGGGATTTGAAAAGAACAATATTACTTACTATTTCAATATCAGTTGTTTTGGCGAAGATTTAACCGAATTTATTGGTTTATTGGTAAAAGATCTGCAAAATTAGCGGATCTTTTGTTTTTTTTGATACTTTTTCCGTCTTTTTTCCGTCATATTGCAGATTTTTTAACAGGAGAAAAAAGATGAAAAAAGTTTTTAGTTGTGTTATGTCTTTGCTTTTGCTGGCGGCAGTCGTTCTTCCGGTGATACAACCGCGTGCGGAAGTGTACGCGGACGACGGCTTTAACGGCGCATCGTTCCAAGGAAATGAAACCGAGGATATCTATTTCAGTTACAAAGAAGTTGATGATGGTTATATTGTGTCTGCTGTGCCGCAATACGCCAATTCGTCTGACTATTTAAATACATGCGCCAACACCGCGGGCGCGACGGCGATCGGGTATTACGACCGCACCTATACCAACCTGATTCCCGATTTTGAACCGGGGCGGTATATTAGAGATATTTATATGTTTTATGCCCAAAAGCCCGTGATCCAGGAGGTAATCAATGAGCTCTATGTGACAATGGGCACCAACACGGTGGGCAATGGAACGACTGCCAACGGGTTCCGCAACGGGTTGAAAGAATATATCAATGACAACGGATACAACGTAACGTATCCCTCCATTGTATCCGGCGGCGCGCCGAATATGACTTCCATTAAAAATATGATCGACAACAAGCAAATCGCGGTTTTGTTTGTCAGCGGGTATACGTTGCTCTCCACCTATGACTACGGTAAAACCGATACGCACGATCAGTTATTTAAAAGCATCTATAAGGGATCGCACGTATTGATCGTTTTCGGCTATCATACCGTAAAATACTACAACACGAGCGGAAGCATGTTCCGGGAAAACACCATGCTGTATGTTGCGACCGGGTTCCCGAGCGATCCGCTGGCCCGCATTTTGCTGGACGACAATACGAATTTACACGAGGGCAATATCATCAATCTCTATTGAGCGATTTACAATCAAAGGGCTTTGCAAGGCTGCAAAGCCCTTTTTTTGATATACAAAAAAGAGGAGAAGGGAGGGGAAAAAGGGTAGAGGAAAGAAGAGAGGAAAGAAGAGAGGAAAGAAGAGAGGAAAGAAGAGAGGAAAGAAGAGAGGAAAGAAGAGAGGAAAGAAGAGAGGAAAGAAGAGAGGAAAGAAGAGAGGAA
>UQTB01000031.1 GCA_900543915.1 uncultured Eubacteriales bacterium
GATTCCCACCTTTACGAATCTGATCAAACGGGCGAATCTCTCCAACGACCAGTCCATGATCCGCAATATGAACACCGTGCTCGCGATGGAATCCGCCGACAGCGATCTTACGTATGCGGGCGATGCGATCAACGCGCTGAACAAAAACGGGTTTACGGGGAAATATACTCCCTATTCGTCCGGCTATCGCTACGGCTATCAGCTGGAAACCAATAAAATGTATCTGATCGACGAGCAGAATCAGGCGGTCTATCCCGATGCGAACGCTGCGGTGGAAGAACTCTGGTTTCTTTGGTCCAATCACGCCGTAGACAAGGTCACCGGCGGGACGAAATATATCGCCACGGTGAATATCGACGGCCAGGGGTATTTTACGGCGCACTTCGGAGAAGGAACGTATACCATCGACTTGGCGGGGCATTATATCGCTTGTTCTGAAACGTTGTCCGGCGTTACGGTCATAAACGGCGTGTTTATCTCGGGCGCAGCGACGGGCGAAGGCATGACGGAGATGGAGAAAATGGATCCGAGTGAAATTCCCGCTGCGGGCACGGCGGAAAATCCCGCCGTCGTGGAAAATAAGGTGTTCGATCTGGCTGAAAATAGTAAAGCGCTTGGGCAGGCCAATGTGACCTATAAAAACTGTTATTTCTATAATGCCTGCGGAGACGGCGGCGGGTATATGAGAAACAGAACGTTTGACGGCTGCACCTTTGTCGATGCAACGACCTATATTTTCAATATGGGGAGCGGCGGAACCTACAGCGGCACGCTGACTGTCAAAAACTGTACTTTTATAAATTGCGCGCGCGTCTTTAACATCGCAATCGGTGTTTACGGACAGACGGAAGAGGGGACAATCAACATTGTCGGCAATACATTTTACGGCGTGACGGGGGAAAAGCGTAGCGTCATGCAGTTCAATACGCAGAAAGTATCAGCTGATGCGACTGACATTAAGTATCTGGAGATCAACATATCGGACAATAACTTTGCCGGAATGGGAAGCACGCAAGCGGGACTCATCACTCTTCATGAAACGGCACTTATTGAACGGGACGACTACAGTGCGGAGTATATAACATTCAGCAACAACACCGTTGCGGCGGAGATTCCTGCGGACAAATACGTGGTAAACGACGACGGAAAGGCGGACGGCGAGTTTAACCCTTATTTGGCTGTCCAATTTAAAAAAGACCTGACGGAGAAATTTACCGCCGGGATCAAGGCGTAAAAATGCCGTACGGCAGAAAAAGCGGTTTCGATTGAAACCGCTTTTTTGCCGTCTCAAAAAACCCGGGGCAGAGGCGCGGGGCAGGAAATAAACAACTTGGCGGATTCAGCCGCCGGAGCGCGCCGGACGGAAAAAAGCCGCCGGCATCATGCAGGTTTCTGTTTATTTTTGCTTTCCCTGAATTTTTAGATGCAAACAGTTGACAACGCTATGGAAAACGGCTATAATACAAATCGGCTTGTTTAGAAATTGTTAACCAAAAGTTTACAAATATTAAACTTTTATTTTTCGGAAAAAGATGCGGAACGTCGGTTTAACAAGTTCTAACAAAAAGTTTAGTATTTATAAACAAAAGGGAGCGCGAAATGAAGATCGGGGAAAAAATCAAGGCGCTGAGGCTCCAATGCGAACTGACGCAGGAAGAGCTGGCAGACCGGTGCGAGCTGACGAAAGGGTATATTTCGCAGCTGGAAAACGAGTTGACCAGCCCTTCCATCAGCACGCTGATGGATATTCTCTCCGCGCTGGGAACCTCCCTCCCCGAATTTTTCCGGGACGACGAGGCGGAGGAAAAGGTGGTCTTCACGCAGGAAGAGTTCATCGAAAAAAAGAACGAGGACTACACGCTGAACTGGCTGGTCCCGAACGCGCAGAAAAACAGCATGGAGCCCCAGCACATCCGCTTAAATCCCGGCTGTCAGACGGAAGAGGATTTCCCGCACGAGGGAGAGGAATTCGGCTATCTTTTGGACGGGGAGATCGTGATCGTCCTCGGAAAAAAGCGATATAAATGCAAAAAGGGGCAGAGCTTTTACTACCGGACGGATAAGATCCATTATATCGTCAATCAGAAAGCAAAGCCCGCGGTCTTTATCTGGGTATCCAGCCCCCCTAACTTTTAACGGAGAAAGCGCAATGGAAAGGAAAACGACGGAAGCACAGAGCACCGAAAACATCATCGAGATCAGAAATCTCGTCCGGCAGTTCGAGGACGACGGCACGATCGCGGTCGACCACATCAGCCTGAATATCAGAAAGGGAGAATTTGTGACCTTTCTCGGGCCCTCCGGCTGCGGCAAAACCACCACGCTGCGCATGATCGCGGGGTTTGAAAAGCCGACGGAGGGGGAGATTCTGCTTGCGGGGAAGGAGATCGGCAATCTCCCGCCGCACAAGCGCCCCATCAACACCGTATTTCAGCGGTACGCGCTCTTTCCGCACCTCAACGTGTTCGAGAACGTCGCTTTCGGGCTGAAATTAAAGCGCATCAAAGTCACTTATGAAGACGGGAACGGCAGGCGTTTTGACCGCGTGGAGAAGCTCTCCAAGCGGGAGATCGCGGAGAAGGTGGAGCGCGCGCTCAAGATCGTCGACCTCGAGGGGTTTGAAAAACGCAGCGTATCCACCCTTTCGGGCGGGCAGCAGCAGCGCGTCGCGATCGCCCGCGCCATCGTCAACGAACCGCAGATTCTTCTTCTCGACGAGCCGCTCGGCGCGCTCGACCTGAAGATGAGAAAGGAGATGCAGCTCGAACTCAAGGAAATGCACAGAAAGCTGGGCATCACCTTTATCTACGTCACGCACGACCAGGAAGAGGCGCTGACGATGAGCGACACGATCGTGGTCATGAAGGACGGCATGATCCAGCAGGTAGGGACGCCGACGGATATTTACAACGAGCCCGCGAACGCCTTCGTCGCGGATTTCATCGGGGAGAGCAACATCTTTTCCGGCACCATTACGGGCGCGCGCAAGGTGCGGTTCCTCAACAAAGTGTTCGACTGCGTGGACGACTTCGAGAAAAACGAAAAGGTGGACGTGGTCGTCCGCCCGGAGGACGTCGTGCTGACGGACAAGGGGACGGGCATGGTGGACGGCGTCATCACGTCGTCCGTGTTCAAGGGCGTTCACTATGAGATGACTTTTACCGTGGGAAAGACCGAAGTCGTCATTCAGGACACGGTGGAAAAAAAGGCGGGCGAGGCGGCGAGCATCTCCATCGCGCCCGACTCCATCCACATCATGAAGAAGGAGTTCTCCGTCAACCGCTACGACGGCTACATCACCAAGAAGAATACCGTCTGCTTCGGGGACGGCGAATTTGAGTGCGACGTCACGCAGCTCTATCCCGGTTCCGCGCTGGACGAAGAGGGATACCTCATCACGGCGGAGGGAGAGAAAATCGACCTCACGGATACGGACGTCACCGTCGAGGTGGGATTGAACGACATCGATATCAGCGACGAGCAGGATATCGGCGGGGCGATCGGCAACATCGTCTCCATCATCTATAAGGGCGACCATTATCAGGTCATCGTGCGGACGGACGAGAACGAAGAGGACTACGTTCTGGATACCGAGTATACGTGGAACGAGAACGACCGCGTCTCCGTCTCCATTCCCGCCGCGGCGATCCGGATGAAATTAAAGGCGGAGGAGAAGAGATGAAAGAAGCGAAAATCATCGCCCGCGCGCCTCTGGGGATGCCGGAAGACGGCGGTAAGAAGCGGCGGCTGCTCTTTTCCCGCAAGCAGCTCTGTATTCCCTACGGGGTGTTTCTTGTTTTGTTCGTGATCTTTCCCCTCCTGCTCATCTGCTACTACGCGTTTACGGACAAGGGGACCGGGGCGTTTACCTTCGGAAATTTCATCCGCTTTTTCAGCGACACTACGGCCATTACCACCCTTTTGATCAGCCTTCTGATCGCGCTGGTCACCACGGTGCTCTGTATCCTGATCGCCTATCCCGTCGCCTACATTCTGTCGCGGATGCGGGCTTCCAAGTCCTACATTCTCGTCATGCTGTTCGTCATGCCCATGTGGATCAACTTCGTGCTCCGCGCGATGGCGCTGAGAGAGCTTCTGGATCTCGTCGGACTTTTGGGACGGTCGGACTTTCTCAACTACGTGAATTCCGTCATCGGCATGGTGTACGACTTTCTGCCCTTTATGGTTCTGCCCCTCTATTCCACGCTGATCAAAATGGACAGGAGCCTGGAGGAGGCGGCGGCGGATCTCGGCGCAAGCCGGGCGCGCGTCTTTCTGAAAGTGACGCTGCCCCTCTCCGTTCCCGGCATCGTCAGCGGGGCGATGATGGTGTTTCTGCCCGTCATGAGCTGCTACGTCGTCACCGATACCTTCGGGGCGCGAATGGTTATGATCATCGGAAAGCTCATTGAAAACCAGTTTACGGAGGGACATAACTGGAACTTCGGCTCGGCGATCGCGCTGATCATGCTGCTGATCATGTTCATCACCATGCTCCTGACCGGCGGCTTCAAAGAGGAAAAAATCAGGGGGAGCGCGCTATGACGAAGAAGATTCTTTCCTACGGCTTTCTCGCCCTCGTGCTGATCTTTCTCTACGCGCCCATTCTGCTGTTGGTCGTTTACAGCTTTACGCCGTCCGTCATCATCGGGCAGTGGAGCGGCTTTTCCTTCAAGCTGTACGCCGATCTCTTTATGACCGAGCGCGTCCGCACGATGATTCTGAACACCGTCGTGCTCGCGGTGGTCGCGGCGACGCTCTCCACGATTTTGGGGACGATCGGCGCGATCGGAATCTATTACAGCCGCGGTAAAATCGGCAAGGCGGTGAAGGGCGTGTCCAACCTGAACGTCATCAACGCGGAGATCGTCATTGCGGTTTCGCTGGCGCTCCTCTTTTCCCTGCTGTCGTTCAATAAGACTTATTTTTCCCTCCTCTTGGGACACATGGCGCTGATCACGCCCTTCGTGGTGCTGTCCGTCACGCCCAAGCTGAAGCAGATGGATTCCAGCCTGTACGAGGCGGCGCTCGACCTGGGCGCGACCCCTGCGCAGGCGCTCTTTAAGGTCGTGATCCCGGAGATTCTGCCCGGGATTCTGAGCGGCTTTATGCTGGCGGTCACGCTTTCGCTGGACGATTACATCATCACGTCTTTCACGAAGCCGACCGAATTCGATACAATCAGCACCTACGCGTACAACGCGGTCAAGAATCAGGCGAAATCTGATTTGCCTGCGCTGCGCGCGCTCTCGGCGATCATCTTTCTGATCGTCGTCATCGTGGTGATAGTGATGAATTTCAGAACAAGAAAAAAACAGGAGAAGTAAAGAATGAAAAAGTTTGTATTGCTGTGTTCAGTGCTCTTTGCCGCGGCGTTTGCGGCGAACATCGTCCTGCCGGTCCGTTCCACTTATGCGGCAACGCAGGTATTGAAGGTATGCAACTGGGAGGACTACATCGACGAAGCCGTATGCGACGAGTTCGAAGCATATATGGCTGAGAAGGGGCAGACGGTCAGAGTGGAATATTCCACCTTCGGCACCAACGAAAACCTCTACAACGACCTGAAAATCGCGAACGGCTATCTTTACGACGTGGTTTGCCCTTCCGACTACATGATCGAGAAGATGGCGAAAGAGGGGATGCTCGCGAAGATTTCCCTCGCAGAGGACGGCAATTACGCCAGCTATGTCTCCCCCTATATCAGCGGGATCTTCGAGGATTCCATCACCTGGACGAACGGCGGCGCGCAGGAATCCCTCGCGGACTATGCGGTAGGATATATGTGGGGCACGATGGGCTTTACGTATAATCCCGCGTTTTCGGATTCCATCGAGGAGGATATGAAGAGCTGGCTCTCCATCTGGGACGAGGCTTACAGCAAAAAAGTCACCATCAAGGACAGCGTGCGCGACAGCTATTTCGTCGGCATCGCGTATGCCTGCCGGGATGAATTAAAAGAACTGAAAGATCAGTACGCCGCCGGCGGGATTGACCGGGAAGCCTATAACGAAGCGCTGACCGAGATCTTTAACCGCACGGATGAAGAGACGGTTGCGAACGTAGAGGAAGGGCTGAAAACGCTCAAGAAAAATCTCTTCGGCTTTGAGGTGGACGAGGGAAAAAACGACATGGTGACCGGCAAGATTTCCGTCAACTTCGCGTGGAGCGGCGACGCGGTGTACGCGATGGACGAGGCGGAAGCGGACGGCGTCGAACTCAGCTACAGCGTCCCCGAAGAGGGCAGCAACATCTGGTTTGACGGCTGGTGCATTCCCGCGTCCGCGCAGGAGAAGGAATTGGCGAAGGAATTCATCGAGTTTCTCTCCCTGCCCGAGATCGCGGTCAGAAACATGGAGTACATCGGCTATACGAGCGTGATCGCCGGCGATATGCCCTTCTCGATCGAGTACTGCGAATACGATAAAAACGACGAACCCATTCCGGGAAGCGAATATACGGTGGAATATACCGGCGTGCTCGACTGGCTGACGCAGTATTACGAGCTGGAAACCGAAGAGACGGAAGGCTGCACCGCCGCCGATCTCTCCTATTTCTTCGGCAAAGACGCCGTTCTTTACACGGATACCGTCGGGCGGCAGTTCTCCGCCCAGTATCCCACGGAGGATATCATCGACCGCTGCGTCGTCATGCACTATTTCGACGACGAGACGAACCTGCGCATCAACGAGATGTGGGAAAACGTCAAGGGCGAGACCCTGCCCGTCTGGGCGATTGTCGTCATCGTCGCCGTCGTGCTGCTGGCGGTCGCCGCAGTCCTCGTTTACCGCTTCCGCGATAAGATTTTCAAGGGCAAAAACGGCGGCTCCGGAAAGAAAAAGAACTTGAAAGTCGTGGAAAAGAAGGAAGTATAATGCGGATTTCCGTCGTGATCCCGGCGGCGGGCAAGGGCCGCCGCGCGGGATTTTCCGAAAATAAAATTTTTCACCTGCTGCCGGACGGCCGCACGGTTCTGGAACGCGCCGCGAGCGCGTTCTTTCCCTTTGCGGACGAGGTGATCATCGCCGCGGATCCGGCGGAAGAGGAGCGCGTCCGCGCGCTGTTCGGCTCCCGCATCCGCGTTGTGACCGGCGGAAAGACGCGCACGGAGTCCGTGCGCCGCGCGCTGGAAACGGCGACGGGGGAGATCGTGCTGGTGCACGATGCCGCCCGCCCGTATGTCTCCGAAGCCATCATCCGGGACTGCATCGCGTCGGTGAAGAAATACGGTTCGGGGATCCCCGCCCTCCCGACCGCCGATACCGTCTGCGCCGCCGAAGGCGGCGAGATGACCTTCTCATACGGAAAAACCCTCTTTGCCGTGCAGACCCCGCAGGGCTTTTACACGGAAGACCTGCGCCGCGCATATCGCCTGGCAAAGGGGGAATATGCAGACGATTCCGCCGTATACGCGGCGTTCTGCCGTCCGCCCCGTCTCTGCGCCGGAGGGGCGGAAAACAGAAAACTCACCTTTGCCGCCGATTTTCCGCCCCGCTATGCCGTGGGCGAGGGATTTGACTGCCACGCGTTCGCCGCGGGCAGAAAGCTGGTTCTGGGCGGCGTGGAGATCCCGCACGACAGGGGCCTTCTGGGTCACAGCGACGCGGACGTGCTGACGCACGCCGTCATGGACGCGCTTCTTTCCGCGGTCGGAGAAGGGGATATCGGCGTGCAGTTCCCGGATACCGATCCCGCTTATCGCGGGATCTCCTCCATGCTGCTGTTAGAGCGCGTCATGCAAATCGTCGCGCGGAAGGGGCGGCGTGTGGAGAGCCTTTCCGCAGTCCTGATGGCGGAAAAGCCGAAGCTGAAGAATTTTCTTCCGGCGATCGCGGAAAATCTCGCCGCCGCGGTGGGAATCCCTTATGTGGGCTTATCCGTGACGACGCTGGAAGGGCTGGGCTTTGTGGGCAGGGAAGAGGGGATCTGCGCGCGCGCTTCGGTTCTGCTGCGGGAAAACGGTTAAAACCGGCCGTTCATATCCGAAAATGACTGTTCAGCGAATGTATGGCAAACAGGCAATTTCACAGAAGAGCCCCCGCGGCGCAGTGCGCCGCGGGGGCTGTTTGTCTGTCCGGGCATAAACTTCCGCGGGGCGCGACAAAAGACAAAAAGGTGCGTTCATGCGGGGCAGGCGCGGATTTGCGGGCGATATTTGTCGCCGTGCGCGCCGGAAGCGTATTTTTCAGGGGCGTCTCGGCGATGCCGGTTCTGACCGGTGTATGCTCTTTGCAGGGCTGACCCGTTCCCCGAGCGGCTTGTTTCCGTTTGCGCCGCGGGGAAAGAAGTTTGCCCCGCAAAATTTTGTCTACGGCAGAATTTCGTACATTTCCGCGATCTGATCTTTCCGCGCGGTCTCTCTCAGTTCCTTGACGCAAAAGCGCAAAGACCCGTTCCCGAAGCGCAGCTCCACCACGTCTCCCGTTTTCAGCTGATAGGCGGGCTTCACCTCTTTTCCGTTGACGGAGACCCGCCCGCCGGAGCAGGCTTCGTTCGCCACCGTGCGGCGTTTTAATATTCTCGTTACCTTTAAAAATTTGTCGATTCTCATAAAAAACTCCTTGTTTTCACGCAAAAACGGGGAAAAACAGACAATTTGAAAAGAATTTTCTGTTAATTTTTCAAAAACGCTTGACTTTCCTTTCCCTTTGATGTAACATATTATAATGTATTATGATGTATTATTATCGATTTTTGCCCCCTTTTTCAGGTTTTTAAGGGAAAAACGGCGGTTGAAAAATCGGTCGAATCATCAGTAAAATTCTGTAAAAATATTTGATCAAGGTTATTTTACCGCATTTAGCCGTATTTGTCAACCTGTCAAGAAATTTTTATAAAATATTTTAAGGAGTGTGTTTGAATGACACGAAATCTACCTGAGATTCAATGTGGAAAGATCAAGAGAAAGACTTTCAGCAAGATCAAGGAAGCGATTGAAATTCCCTATCTTGTCGAAATCCAGAAGGACTCCTACGACAGTTTTATCCGCGAGGGGATCAGCGAGGTGTTCGAGGACTTTTCTCCGATCACGGATTATTCCGACCACTTTGAATTGTACTTCCTGGATCACTCTCTGGAAGGGACGCCGAAATACGGCGAAAAGGAATGCCGCGAAAGAGACGCGACGTTCGCCCTCCCGCTGAGAGTCAAGGTTCGCCTCGTCAACAAGGTGACGGACGAAGTCATCGATCAGGAAGTATTCATGGGGGATCTTCCGCTGATGACGGACAACGGCTCTTTCATCATCAACGGCGCGGAACGCGTGATCGTCTCGCAGCTGGTCAGAAGCCCCGGCGTTTACAACGGGCGCGAGGTGGACAAGTCCGGCCGCAAAATTTACGACACGACGGTGATGCCTTCCCGCGGCGCCTGGCTGGAATTCGAGCAGGATGCCCAGAACGTCCTTTGGGTGCACGTCGACCGCACGCGGAAACTGACCGCGACGGTTCTGCTCCGCGCGCTCGGCTTCGGCAGCGACGCGTCTCTTTCGGAATTGTTCGACAACGATCCCATGATCCTCGATACCATTCAGAAAGACACCGCAAAGTCGGAGTCCGACGGTATGATCGAGCTTTACCGCCGTCTCCGCCCGGGAGAAATTCCCACCGAAGACGCGGTCAAACAGCACCTGCGCAACCTCTTTTTCGATCCGAGAAGGTACGATCTCGCGAAAGTCGGCAGGTATAAATTCAACAAGACGCTCCGCCTTTCCGCCCGTATCGTCGGGCAGACGCTCGCAGACGCGGTCGTCTCCGCCGACGGCGAAGTGCTGGGAGAAGCCGGCGCCGTCGTCACCAAGGAGATGGCGAAGGCGATGGAGCTCGCCGGCGTCAACGAGGTTTACGTGGCGGTGGAAGAGGGGAAGAAGCACAAGATCATCGCCAACAACATCGTCGACTTCAACGATTACACGGGGCTGGACGCCAGAAAATTCGGCATTTTAAGGGCGGTCTATTATCCCACCCTCGTGTTCTCCAGAGAGATTTACGAGGCGACCAAGCGCGCCGGCGTGGAAGAAGTCGCCGAGGAATTCAGAAAGAGAATCAACGAGCTGTTCTATCTCGAAGATAAGCCCGAAACGGCGGAGGGAGAGGAGAAGCCCGAAGACAAGAAGAACGACGAAAAGCGCCGGGAAATCCGCAACCGCTTCGTGCTCGCCTGCAAGACTTATTACGAGCTCATCGAACGGGAGAACTTCGAGGTGACGGCGGACGTCAAAAAGACCATCAAGCCGCTGCTCGACAAGCTGAACCACAAACACGTCACGGTGGACGATATCGTCGCCGCCGTGTCCATGAATCTCGATCTCAACTACGGGATCGGCAGAATCGACAATATCGACCACTTGGGGAACCGCCGCGTCAGAAGCGTGGGCGAGCTTTTGCAGAACCAGTTCCGCATCGGCATCGCGCGTTTGGAGCGCGTGATAAAGGAACGCATGGCGACGCAGGATCCCAAGGAGGTCTCCCCGCAGGGCCTCATTAACGTGCGCCCGGTCTCTTCCGCCATCAAGGAATTCTTCGGCTCCTCTCAGCTGTCGCAGTTCATGGATCAGACCAACCCCATCGCGGAGCTGACGCATAAGAGAAAGCTCTCCGCGCTCGGACCCGGCGGACTGAACCGGGACAGAGCGACCTTCGAGGTCCGCGACGTACACCACTCGCACTACGGCAGGCTTTGCCCCATCGAGACGCCGGAAGGACAGAACATCGGTCTGATTTCCTCCCTCTCGACGTTTGCGAAGGTCAACGAATTCGGCTTTATCGAATCCCCCTACCGCAAGGTGGAAAACGGACACGTCACCGATCAGGTGGATTATCTGACGGCGGACGAAGAGGATAACTACATCGTCGCCCAGGCCAACGAGCCGGTGGACGAAAACGGCATGCTCGTCAACGAGCGCGTTTCCTGCCGCAAGCAGGATCAGATTACCGAAGAGCCGCGCGAACTCATCAACTATATGGACGTTTCGCCCAAACAGCTGATTTCGGTCGCGACGGCGCTCATCCCCTTCCTTGAAAACGACGATACCAACCGCGCCCTGATGGGCTCGAACATGCAGCGGCAGGCGGTGCCTCTGCTGAAACCGGAAAACGCCATCGTCGCGACGGGCATCGAGGCGAGAATCGCCTACGACTCCGGCGTCATGGTCATCGCGAAGGAAGCGGGCGTCGCGAAGGAAGTCGCGGCGGATAAAATCGTCATCAAAGAGGACAGCGGCAACGAAGCCGTCTATCTCCTCAAAAAATTCGAGCGTTCCAACCAGGGCACCTGTCTGAATCAGCGCCCAATCATCTCCACGGGCGACCGCGTCGAGAAGGGCGAGATCATTGCGGACGGTCCTTCGACCGCCAACGGCGAACTCGCGCTGGGCAGAAATATCCTGATCGGGTTCATGTCCTGGGAGGGCTATAATTACGAGGACGCGATTCTCCTCTCCGAAAAACTGGTGCGGGAGGACGTATTCACGTCCATTCACATCGAGGAGCACGAGACGGAAGCGCGCGACACCAAGCTCGGCGAAGAGGAGATCACGCGCGATATCCCGAACGTCGGCGAAGACGCGCTCAAAGACCTCGATGAAGACGGCATCATCCGCGTGGGCGCGGAAGTCAACAGCGGCGACATTCTGGTCGGCAAGGTAACTCCGAAGGGGGAGACCGAGCTGACGCCCGAAGAGCGCCTGCTCCGCGCAATCTTCGGCGAAAAGGCGAGAGAGGTCAGGGATACCTCCCTGCGCGTTCCCCACGGGGAAGGCGGTATCGTCGTGGACGTCAAGATCTTCACGCGCGCCAACAAAGACGAGCTCCCGCCGGGAGTCAACAAGCTCGTGCGCATCTATATCGCGCAGAAGAGAAAGATCTCCATCGGGGACAAGATGGCGGGCCGCCACGGAAACAAAGGCGTTATTTCCCGCATTCTCCCCGAATCGGATATGCCCTTCCTCGCGGACGGCACGCCGCTGCAGATCGTCCTGAACCCCTTGGGCGTTCCCTCCCGTATGAACATCGGGCAGGTATTGGAAGTGCACCTGGGGCACGTCTGCAAACAGCTCGGCTGGAAGATCGCGACGCCGGTGTTCGACGGCGCGTCCGAGAGCGACATCAAAGAGCTCTTAAATGAAAATAATATACTGAATCCGGACGGAAAGGTGGACGGCAAGATCCAGCTTTACGACGGAAGAACGGGCGAACCGTTTGAAAACCGCGTCACCGTCGGCCAGATGTACATGATCAAGCTGATCCACCTGGTAGACGACAAGATCCACGCGAGAAGCACCGGGCCCTATTCGCTCGTCACGCAGCAGCCGCTGGGCGGCAAGGCGCAGTTCGGCGGCCAGCGCTTCGGCGAAATGGAAGTCTGGGCGCTCGAAGCCTACGGCGCGGCGCATATCCTGCAGGAAATCCTAACCGTCAAGTCGGACGATATGGTGGGGCGCGTCAAGACGTACGAGTCCATCGTCAAGGGGAACTCCATCAGCGAGCCCGGCATCCCCGAATCCTTCAAAGTATTGCTGAAGGAACTCCAGGGGCTGGCGCTCGATATGAAGGTCCTCACCGAGAACAAGGAAGAGCTGGCGCTCAAGGATCTCATGGAGACGGATGTGGACGATATTCCCGTTCGCGAGCGCGAGCACTTCGAGGAAGTCCGCCTGCACGACGCCGAGCTGGATGACAGCGTGTTCGAGGACGTTCCCGACTTCGACGGCGACGACGAATTCGAGTTCAACTCCAAGGATCTCTTCGACGACGATGACGACGATCTCGATACGACCGTACCCGACGATTCCATCCTGGACGACGATTACGATCTGGACGATATCCTGGATGACGACGACGAATAAGAGGGAGGTAAGCGAATGTTTGAACTGAATAATTTTGATTCGATACAGATCGGAGTAGCGTCTCCCGAAAAGATCAGAGAGTGGTCGTACGGCGAGGTCACCAAGCCGGAGACCATCAATTACAGAACGCAGAAGCCGGAAATCGGCGGGCTGTTCTGCGAGCGCATCTTCGGGCCGACCAAGGACTGGGAGTGCCACTGCGGCAAATACAAGCGGATCCGCTATAAGGGCGTCATCTGCGACAAGTGCGGCGTCGAGGTCACCCGTTCCAAGGTGAGAAGAGAGCGCATGGGGCACATCGAGCTGGCGGCTCCCGTCTCGCACATCTGGTATTTTAAGGGCGTTCCCTCCCGCATCGGGCTCATGCTGGATATGAGCCCCAAGGCGCTCGAGCAGGTGCTGTATTTCGCCTGCCACGTGGTGCTCGATCCGGGCACCAGCGACCTCACCTACAAGCAGGTGATCAACGACCGGGAAAAGGAGGAAAAGGAGGCGCAGTTCGGCGCCGGTTCCTTCAAGGTCGGCATGGGCGCGGAGGCGATCAAGGAGCTTCTGATGGCGGTCGATCTCGACAAGGAGAGCGAACAGCTGAAAAAAGTGATCGAGGAGAACGTGAGCGGGCAGAAACGCCTGCGCGCGGTCAAGCGCATCGAGATCATCGAGGCGTTCCGCAAGAGCGGCAACCGCCCCGAATGGATGATTCTGGACGTGCTCCCCGTCATTCCGCCCGAACTCCGCCCGATGGTTCAGCTGGACGGCGGCAGATTCGCGGCCTCCGACCTGAACGACCTCTACCGCCGCGTCATCAACCGCAACAACCGGCTGAAAAAGCTCATGGAGCTGTACGCGCCGGAGATCATGATCAGAAACGAAAAGCGCATGCTGCAGGAAGCGGTGGATGCGCTCATCGACAACGGCCGCCGCGGCAAGGCGGTTTCCGGCGCGGGCAACCGCGACCTGAAGTCCCTTTCGGGGATGCTCCGCGGCAAGCAGGGGCGGTTCCGCCAGAACCTCCTCGGCAAGCGCGTGGACTATTCCGGCCGTTCGGTTATCGTCGTCGGCCCCGAACTGAAACTCTATCAGTGCGGGCTCCCCAAGGAAATGGCGATCGAGCTGTTCAAGCCGTTCGTCATGAAAAAGCTGGTGGAAACCGGCGTATGCCACAACATCAAAAACGCGAAGCGCACGGTCGAGCGGGCGAAACCCGTCGTGTGGGACGTGCTGGAAGAGGTCATCAAGGACCATCCCGTGCTCTTAAACCGCGCGCCTACGCTGCACAGATTATCCATTCAGGCGTTTGAACCCGTCCTGATCGAGGGCAGGGCGATCAAGCTCCACCCGCTGGTCTGCGGCGCGTTCAACGCGGACTTCGACGGCGACCAGATGGCGGTGCACGTGCCTCTCTCCATCGAGGCGCAGGCGGAAGCGAGATTCCTGATGCTTGCCTCCAACAATATTCTGAAGCTGTCCGACGGAAAGCCGGTGATGTCCCCCTCGCAGGACATGGTCATGGGATCCTATTATCTGACCATCATCAAGCGCCACGAGGGAGGAAAGTACGACCAGTACTGCAGGGAATGCGAGGACGGCGAGCTCTATACCCCCGGCCTCTATATTTCCGAGGACGAGGCGATCATGGCGTATCAGACCAAGGTCATCAACCTGCAGGATGAAATCTACGTCCGCCGCACCGTGACGACGCCGGACGGCAGAGCGGTCTCCGGCAGAACCAAAACGACGGTCGGGCGCATTATCTTCAACGAGGCGATCCCCCAGGATCTGGGATTCGCCGAACGGGAAAAAGACGAGGATTATCTCAAATACGAGATCGACTTCCTGGTGGGAAAGAAGCACCTTTCCAAGATCGTGGACGCGTGCTTCAAGGTGCACGGTTCGCAGTGCGCCGCCGAGGTGCTGGACAAGATCAAGGCGCTCGGCTATAAATATTCCACCATCGGGGCGATCACGACCAGCGTATTCGACATGCACATGCCCAAGGAAAAGGCGCAGATTCTGTCCGAAGCGGAGCAGGAAGTGCTGGGCGTCGAACGCAAATACAAGCGCGGCTTCATGACGGACGACGAGCGCTATAAGAAAGTCGTCTCCATCTGGAAGGACGCGACCGAAGAGGTTACGGAGCACCTGAAGGGCACGCTGGACGAGTTCAACCCCATCTGGATGATGGCGAACTCGGGCGCGCGCGGCTCCATCGACCAGATCAAACAGCTCGCGGGCATGCGCGGACTGATGACCGACCCGAACGGTAAGACCATCGAGATCCCGGTCAAGTCCTGCTTCCGCGAGGGGCTTACCGTTCTGGAATACTTCATTTCCTCCCACGGCGGACGGAAAGGTCTGGCGGATACCGCGCTGAAGACGGCGGACTCCGGCTACCTGACCCGCCGTCTGGTGGACGTTTCGCAGGACGTCATCGTCCGGGAAGACGACTGCTTCGCCGCACTCGGCGAGAAGGCGAAGGGCGTCAAGGTCTCCGCGATCAAGGGGACAAAGGGCGAGATCATCGAAAAACTCGAAGACCGCCTGATCGGCCGCTTTACCGTGGGCGACGTCGTTCATCCGGAGACGGGCGAGGTGCTCGTCGCCGCCAATACGATGATCAGCGAGGAACAGGCGAAGAACATCGTCAAAGCCGGCATCGAGGAAGTGGAGATCCGCAGTATCTTTACCTGTAAGTCGCGGCACGGCGTCTGCGCCAAGTGCTACGGCAAGAATATGAGCAACGGGCTCCCCGTTCAGGTGGGCGAAGCGGTGGGTATCATCGCGGCGCAGTCCATCGGAGAGCCGGGTACCCAGCTGACGATGCGTACCTTCCATACGGGCGGTATCGCGAGCACGGGCGACATCACGCAGGGTCTGCCGCGCGTCGAAGAGCTCTTCGAGGCGCGCCGTCCCAAGCGCTCGGCGATCGTCTGCGAAGTGGGCGGCATCGTTCGCATCGAGGAAAAGGATAAACTCCTCCACGTCATCGTCGATACGCCGACCGGTGAGGCGAAGGATTACCTCATTCCCTTCGGCTTCGGCGTCCTCGTCAAGACGGGGGACGAAGTTGTCCCCGGGACGATTCTGACCAACGGCGCGGTCTATCCGCAGGATATCTTAAAGACCCAGGGCGTCAAGGGCGTTCAGGACTATATCTTAAAGGAAATTCAGTCCGTCTACCGTTCGCAGGGCGTCGATATCAACGACAAACACGTCGAGATCATCGTCCGCCAGATGCTGAAGAAGGTTCAGGTGGAAAACCCGGGCGACACGGATATTCTTCCGGGCGAAAAGCTGGATATCTTCCGCTTTGAGGACGAAAACCTCCAGGCGCTGGAAGCGGGCAAGTGCCCCGCGACCGGAAAGCGCACCCTGCTCGGCATCACGAAGGCCGCGCTCGCGACGGAATCCTTCCTGTCCGCGGCGTCCTTCCAGGAGACCGCGCGCGTTCTCACCGAAGCCGCGATCAAAAACAAGATCGATCCGCTGATCGGGCTGAAGGAAAACGTCATCATCGGCAAACTCATCCCCGCGGGCACGGGCGTCAAAGAGTACAAAAACCTCTCCCCGCAGGTCACCGCGATTTCTGCGGAAAAATAAGCCGAAAAGGGAGATTATCCCTGCAATTCGGTTGACTAATCCGCGGAAAATTGATACAATAATCATTGCGTGAATACGCGATAAGCAGCTTTCTCGAAAATCGCTTGGCGGTTTTTTGGAAATAACCGAAATTAAAAAAGGAGGAAACGTATGCCAACCATCAACCAGTTAATCAGACAGGGCAGAGAGAAGATTACGTACAAGTCCAAGTCTCCTATTCTGGACAATTGTCCGCAGAAGAGAGGCGTTTGCTTGTCCGTGACCACCACTTCTCCCAAAAAGCCGAACTCCGCGCTCAGAAAGATCGCGAGAGTGCGTTTGACCAACAAGCAGGAAGGTACGGTATATATCCCCGGCGAAGGCCACAATCTGCAGGAACACAGCTCGGTTTTAATCCGCGGCGGCAGAATCAAGGACCTTCCGGGCGTCAGATACCACATCGTCCGCGGCGCGTTGGATACCGCGGGTGTCGCAAAGCGCAAGCAGGCGAGATCCAAGTACGGCGCAAAGAAAGGCAAGTAAGATCAATTTTTCACGCATTCCTACAAATTTCGGTTATTGACAAAATAAGCCCGATCAGTTGTAGGCAGTATGCCGTCAGACGGCAGAAGGTTCGCTACCGGTTTTCCGGCAAGCGATAGCTGTACATGAGGGTCAGCCCCTTGGTACCGATAAAATTTTTGCGTGTCGGTACCCGAAAATTTACAAGGAGGAATTACCTATGCCAAGAAGAGGAGGCGTTCCCAAGAGGGACGTATTGCCCGATCCCATCTATCATTCGAAGGTTGTCACGAAGGTCGTCAATCAGGTGATGGTGGACGGCAAGAAAGGAACCGCTCAGGCGATCGTATACGACGCGTTCGAGGCGATGTCCGCCAAAATCGGACAGCCCGCGATCGATATTTTCAATCAGGCGATCAACAACATCATGCCGATGGTCGAAGTCAAGGCGCGCCGCGTCGGCGGCGCGAACTATCAGGTTCCCATCGAGATCAGAGCGGAGAGAAGACAGACGCTCGCGATCCGCTGGCTGATCATCGCCGCGAGAAAGAGAAGCGAGAGAGAAATGTCCGCAAGGCTTGCGGGCGAACTGATGGATGCGTACAACAACACCGGCGCGGCGGTCAAGAAGAAGGAAGACACGCACAGAATGGCCGAAGCGAACAAGGCGTTTGCGCATTACAGATTCTAAGGAGTAAACGATGCCCAGAGAATTCGATTTAAAAGTTACCAGAAACATCGGTATCATGGCGCACATCGACGCGGGAAAGACCACGACGACAGAGCGTATCCTGTTTTATACGGGAAAGACGCATAAGCTCGGCGAAACCCACGACGGCGCGGCGACCATGGACTGGATGGTGCAGGAGCAGGAGAGGGGAATCACCATCACCTCCGCTGCGACTACCTGTCAGTGGAAGGGACACAGAATCAATATCATCGATACGCCGGGTCACGTCGATTTCACGGTGGAAGTCGAGCGTTCGCTGCGCGTATTGGACGGCGCGGTGGCTACCTTCTGCGCGAAGGGCGGCGTCGAGCCGCAGAGCGAGACAGTGTGGCGCCAGGCGGACAAGTATAAAGTCCCCAGGATCGCCTACGTCAACAAAATGGATATCAACGGAGCGAACTTTGAAAACGCCGTCGAGATGATGCGCGACCGTCTGAAGACCAATCCGCTCCCCATCGTGCTTCCCATCGGCAAGGAAGATACGTTCGTCGGCGTGATCGACGTCATCGAAAAAAAGGCAGAGATCTATAAAAACGATCTCGGAACGGAGATCGAGGTGACGGAGGTTCCCGCCGAGTACAGGGATACGGTGGAGAGCGCCCATGCGGCGGTCGTGGAAATCGCGGCCGAATCCTACGACGATCTGATGGAAAAATTCTTCGAGGAGGGAGACCTCCCCGTCGAGGATATCAAGAAGGGGCTCAGAAAGGCGACCATCGACATGAAGGTGACGCCCGTTCTGTGCGGCTCCAGCTATCGCAACAAGGGCGTGCAGAACCTCCTCGACGCGATCGTGGATTATCTGCCCAGCCCGCTCGATATCGATCATATCAAAGGAGTCAATCCGAACAGCGGCGAGGAAGAGGAGAGAAAGACGGACGACAACGCGCCGTTTGCCGGCCTCGCATTCAAGATCATGGCGGATCCCTTCGTCGGGAAGCTGGCGTTCTTCCGCTCCTATTCGGGCGTTCTGCGCTCGGGCTCTTACGTGTATAACTCCACGAAGGGGAAGAAGGAACGCATCGGCAGACTGCTGCGCATGCACGCGAACCACAGAGAGGAATGCGACGAGATCTACGCGGGCGACATCTGCGCGATCGTGGGATTGAAAGACACCACGACGGGCGACACGCTCTGCGACGAAGCGCATCCCATCGTGCTCGAACAGATGGAATTCCCCGAACCGGTTATCCGCGTCGCCATCGAACCCAAGACCAAGCAGGGACAGGAAAAAATGTCCATCGCGCTCGGCAAGCTCGCGGAAGAGGATCCCACGTTCAAGACCTATACGGATACGGAGACGGGGCAGACCATTATCGCCGGCATGGGCGAGCTGCACCTCGAGATCATCGTGGACAGGCTCTTGAGAGAATTCCGCGTGGAGGCGAACGTCGGGCGCCCGCAGGTCGCCTACAAGGAGACCATCCGGCAGGCGGTGGAGGCGGAAGGCCTCTTCAAGCGCCAGACGGGCGGCCACGGCCAGTACGGTCACTGTAAGATCCGTTTGGAGCCGCAGGAACCCGGAAAGGGATATGAATTCGTCGACGAGACGGTGGGCGGCTCCATTCCCAAGGAATTCATCCAGCCGATCAACAAGGGAATTCAGGAAGCGGCGAAAAACGGCATCCTCGCCGGCTACGAGGTAGTCGACTTCAAAGTTACCGTTTACGACGGAAGCTATCACGACGTCGACTCGTCCGAAATGGCGTTCAAGATCGCCGGCTCCATGGCGCTGAAAGACGGTCTGGCAAAGGCAAAGAGCGTTTTGCTGGAGCCGATCATGTCCGTGGAAATCACCACGCCCGAGCAGTATTTCGGCGACCTGATGGGCAACGTCACGGCGCGCCGCGGCGTCATTCAGGGCACGGAAGACAGAAACGGCGTCAAAGTGATCGACGCGCACATTCCCCTTTCCGAGATGTTCGGCTATGCGACCGACCTGAGATCGAGAACGCAGGGCCGCGGGAATTATTCCATGCAGTTCTCGCATTACGCGGAAGTTCCCAAGTCCGTTGCGGAAAAAATCGTCGGTAAAAAGGCTTAACGAAAAATTTCGAGTTTTTTATTGACAATTAAGGGAAATCATTGTAAAATAAGAGAAAGGCATTCTTTCGGGAATTGCCGGAAGAATGTTTTTTGATAAGGCATTCTTAAAACAAAAATAAAACAAACAAAAAATTGGAGGAAAGAAGAATGGCAAAGGCTAAATTTGACAGAAGCAAACCCCACGTCAACATCGGCACCATCGGTCACGTCGACCATGGTAAGACGACCTTGACTGCGGCGATCACCATGGTTATGGCTGCGAAGGGTCAGGCTCAGAAGATGAGATATGACGAAATCGACAAGGCTCCGGAAGAGAAGGCCCGCGGTATCACGATCAACACCGCGCACGTCGAATATCAGACGGATAAGAGACACTATGCGCACGTTGACTGCCCGGGACACGCGGACTACGTCAAGAACATGATCACGGGTGCTGCGCAGATGGACGGCGCGATCCTCGTCGTTGCGGCGACGGACGGCCCGATGCCCCAGACCAGAGAGCACATCCTGCTCGCGCGTCAGGTCGGCGTTCCCTATATCGTCGTATTCCTGAACAAGACCGATCAGCTCGACGATCCCGAACTGCTGGAACTCGTCGAAATGGAAGTCCGCGAACTGCTGAACGAGTACGGCTTCCCCGGAGACGATACCCCCATCATCAAGGGCTCCGCGCTGAAAGCGCTTGAATGCGCGCAGAACAGCGAACCCGACGTCATCGCGACTTCTCCCGACACCGAGTGCATCAGAGAGCTGATGGATGCGATCGACAGCTATATCCCCACTCCGCAGAGAGAGGATTCCAAGCCCTTCCTGCTCCCCGTCGAAGACGTCTTCACGATTTCCGGCCGCGGCACCGTTGCTACGGGCAGAGTTGAGAGAGGCGTTGCGAAGGTCGGCGATCCCGCTGAAATCGTCGGTCTGCAGGAAAAATCCGTTTCCACCGTCATCACCGGTTTGGAAATGTTCAGAAAGCTGCTTGACGAAGCGCAGGCAGGCGACAACGTCGGCGCGCTCCTGAGAGGTATCGACAGAAAGTCCATCGAAAGAGGGCAGGTCATCGCGAAGCCGGGTTCCGTTCATCCTCACACCGAGTTTGAAGGCCAGGTTTACGTTCTGACCAAGGAAGAAGGCGGCCGTCACACCCCGTTCTTCAACAACTACCGTCCCCAGTTCTATTTCAGAACGACGGACGTTACGGGAACGATCACGCTTCCCGAGGGCGTTGAAATGGTCATGCCGGGCGACAACATCAAAATCGACGTAAAACTGATCACGCCGATCGCGATGGAAGAAGGTCTCCGTTTCGCAATCCGCGAGGGCGGCAGAACGGTCGGTTCGGGCGTTGTTTCCAAGATCGTAAAATAAGTTAAACTTCAGATAAAAAGCAGGTTTATCGGGTAAACCTGCTTTTTTTATCGAAAGGAAAGAATAAAATTCTTTTACAAAAATAAATTATGAGTACAAAGCGGCATTAAAAGGAAAACTTTGGATTGAAAGAGCGGTTTTTTCAAGTTTTTTCTTGTAATCGCCGCGTGATTGTGCTATAATACAGGTGATTTGAAAGGGTATACCCTTTCTTCGTTTGCCGTTTGTAACGGCAAACGGACGATTAGGGGAGAATTATGGAACTGATTTACGGCGTGATGGGCTTGATCGTGGCGCGGCTGCTGGAGCGGAAAAAGATGCAGGTCGCCGTGATCGCGCACGCCGTTTTGTTTATCGTTATTTCCTTTTTCCTGCTGCTGATTCCCGAATCGGGGTACATTGCGGATTTTGCCCGCCTGATATTTACGGAAAAAGGATACGGATCTCTGCGCTACGCTTTGGTGGAAGACGCGTTGTTTCTGGAACCCGCGATGAATCTGCTGGGACTGGCGGAGATCATCGTGGTTTTGCTTTCCCTCGTCATCGTAATGGCGGTGATCGCGGGGGAGGGCGTCGGCGATAGGGCAGAGAGCGGGACGACGGTTTTTCCCTACAATGAGGCCGTGCCCGAGGATAAGCCCGCATACGGGAAAATTTATCTGAAATATTGCAGGCTTCTGAATTGAACCGCTTTCTTTTCCGTTCAAAAAAATCATAAAAAGGAGAAGAAATCATGAAGTTGAAGAGAAAAAAGGGTTTTACCATCGTAGAACTCGTCATCGTGGTGGCAGTCATCGCTATTTTGGCGGCAGTGTTGATCCCCACATTCAGTAATCTGATCAAAAAGGCAAATCTTTCGTCCGACCAGGTGGCGGTGCGCAACATGAACAACGCGCTGGCAATGGACG
>UQTB01000032.1 GCA_900543915.1 uncultured Eubacteriales bacterium
TTTGACCCGCGCCATCAGCGCCTCAATATCGTAGTCGCAGGCCGGCGTCGCCGCCTTCACCGCCGCCGTCTCGAACACGACGCGGGGATGAACGGCGTATTTCAAATCGCTCTCCGCGCGCGCAAAGATATCCAGGCAGCGCAGCAGGCGCTCGGCATCCGTTTCCGCCGCGGAAGCGGATACCCGCCGGAACACATCCTCGGGCAGCCCCAGAATTTCGTTCGCGTTTTTGCAGGTTCTGGCCACGAGCAGCTCGCGCAGAATCCCCGTGACGTCCTTGGTCAGGACGCCCATGCTCTTCCCGGTGGAAGCGAGTTCGTTCACCGCGCTCAGCACGCCGCCGGCGTCCCCGCCGAGGAGGGCGTCCGTAAAATTGTATAATTTCTCTTTATCCGCCGAGCCGAGCACTTCCAGCACGTCCCGGTATGTGAGCTTCTCTTTGCTGTAGGAAACGCAGAGGTCGGCGATGGAGAGCGCGTCGCGCACGCTGCCCTCTCCCGCGCGGGCGATGGCGGTGACCGCCTCGTCCTCGAAGTCCTTGCCGACGTCGCGGAAAATCTTTTTCAGAAGCTCTGCGATCACAGGCGTCGGAACCAGCTTGAAATCGAAGCGCATGCAGCGGGACAAAATTGTCTGGGGCATCTTGTGCACCTCGGTGGTGGCGAGGATGAAGACCGCGTGCTTGGGAGGCTCTTCCAGCGTCTTTAACAGCGCGTTGAACGCGGACGACGAGAGCATGTGCACTTCGTCCACGATATAGACCTTATAGCGGCAGGAAACGGGCGGAAAGGTGATTTTTTCCCGCAGATCCCGGATCTCCGCCACGCCGTTGTTGGAAGCCGCGTCGATCTCCATGACGTCGAGATTGGAGGGATCCGCCAGCGCGCGGCATGCCTCGCACATCCCGCAGGGCGAACCGTTTTTCGGAGAGAGGCAGTTGATTGCCTTCGCAAAGATCTTCGCCGCGGACGTTTTGCCCGTCCCGCGCGTGCCGGTGAAGAGATACGCGTGCCCGATACGGCCGCTCTCGATCTGATTGACCAGCGTCGTCACCACGTGATCCTGCCCGATCAGCCCGTCGAACCCGGTCGGGCGATATTTTCTGTATAGCGCAAGATATGCCATAGTGCTTATTTCACCGAACGCTCGATTTTTCTGCGAATCCGCTGCAAAGCGTTGTCGATGGATTTTTCCTCCTTTCCCATTTTATCCGCGATCTCACGGTACGAATATCCGTCCAGATAATATTGCAGGATGGAATTTTCCATCCGCGAGAGGATGCCCGTAATGCGCGCCTTCAGTTCGCGCTCGGATTCCCGGTTGATGTAGAGCGTCTCGGGGTCGACGGCGTTTCCCAGAACCGCGGTCTCCCCTTCCTCCGCTTCCGCGAACGCCCCCGCCAGCGAGACGCTGTTGTTGAGGGGCTTGTTCTTGTCCCGCGTCGCACAGCGGATCGCGGAGCAGATATTGCGGCGGATACAGAGATAGGCAAAGCTCTTAAAGGGGCTTTTTCCGTTGTAGGACTGGATGCTCTTGAAGAGCCCGATCATCCCCTCCTGCATCAGATCTTCGTAGTCGCCGCCCGTGAGAAAATAGGGGCGGCACGCCCGCAGAATCAGCCCGCGGCACCGATGGATGAGCTGCTCCGTCGCGGCGACGTCTCCTCCCCTGGCGCGTTCGCAGAGTGCCTCGTCCGTCAAAGCCTCAACTTCCATATCTCTGCCTCATCGCCTCGAACACGACGACGCCGCACGCCACCGACGCGTTCAGCGAATTTACCTTCCCGCGCATGGGGATCTGGACGATGCGGTCGCACTTTGCGCGCGTGAGGCGTTTGATACCCGAATCCTCCCCGCCGATGACCAGCGCGAGATTTCCCGTCAGATCGGCGGCATAGAGGTTTTCTCCGCCCAGTTCCGCGCCCGTCACCCAGTAGCCGCGCGCTTTCAGCTCGTCCAGCGCGTCGTTCAGGTTGGTGACGCGCGCGATTTTCAGGTGATTCGCCCCGCCCTCCGAAATCCGCATGACGGTATCCGTCACCGCGGCGGAGCGGTGCTTGGTAATGACCAGCCCGTCCACGCCCGCGCACTCGCAGACGCGGATGATGCTGCCCAGATTGTGCGGATCCAGCACCTCGTCCAGCAGGACGATAAAGCCGTTTTCCGCGGCGATCATGTCGTCCAGTTCACAGTATTCGTAATCGGATACGAAGGCGATAAAGCCCTGATGGCGGCTGTTTCCCGCCTCCTTGTCCATGACGGCGCGGTCGCAGAACTGCACCTTGACGCGGCTTTCCCGCAGCGCGCCCAATAGTTTTTTGGACTCCGCGTCGCGAAGGCCGTTTTCCACCAGAACCTTATCCGTTTCGCGCCCCGCCTTCAGCAGTTCGAAGACGGCGTTTCTTCCCGTAATTTTCATAATTCTCCCGCGGGGAAAGCTCCCCGTAACAGCGCTTCCAGCCGCTCCCGGTTCCCCGTCAGATAGAGGTAGCCGATCACCGCCTCAAACCCGGTGGACATGCTGTATTCTCCCGCCGTGGCGTGTTTTGCGCGCGTGGTTTTCCTGGCGTTGCGCGCGCGGCGGTATACGCCCTGCTCTTCCTCCGTCATAAACGGCAGCAGGGACGCCACCAGCTTCGCCTGGCTCTCCGCGCGCACGATCTCCGTGACGCGGCGCTCCAGCTCCGCGGCCTTATCGTCCGAAGCGAGCGCGAGCTTCGTCCGCACGCAGAGCGTATAGACGGCGTCGCCGATATAGGCGAGGACGACCGAATTCATCGTCTTCGCGCGGAGCGCGTCCACAGAACCTTCCGAACCAAACAACCGCCGCCCCTCCTTGAAGCACTGAGCATTTTATTCAAAGTAATTATACCATAATCGCGCAAAAATAACAAATAAATACGGGCTCAAACAGAGGCGTTTGAACCCGTATTTTTCCGGAAGCCGTAGGAGGTGATCTCGGAGAGATAGTCGATTGCCCCCTTAAAGACCGCGTAGGCGATTTTTTCCTGATATTCGTCCGTCATCAGGAGCGCTTCGTCCTCGGGATTGGAGAGGAACCCGCACTCCACGATGACGGAGGGGATATCCGTGCAGTTCAGGATGTAATAATCCCCTTTCAGCGGGGCGAAGGTGCGGGTAGCCTCTTCCATGCCGTTGAGGGAATCCTGAATGTCGTTCGCGAGCGCGACGCCCTGTTCCGAATCCGCGCGGAAAAATACCTGCGCGCCCCGCCGCGACGAATTGCCGAATTTGTTCATGTGCACGGATATGACGATATCCGCATCCGCATGTTCGATCGCCTTCTTGCGCGCCAGCATATCCCGCTTTTTAAAGCCGTTCGTCGCCGCGCCGTAGAGCCCGGCGTCCGAAGCGCGCGTCAGCACGGGGTCCATCCCCGCGCTCAGGAAGAGCGACTCCAGCTTCTTGACGACGGCGAGGTTCAGCTCGCTCTCCCTGACGCCCGTGTTCACGCCGGTGACGCCGCCGTCCACCCCGCCGTGCCCCGCATCCAGGACGACGGTGATCTGCGTGCCGTCCGCACTGCCGATGGGCTTCACGCCCAGCGCCCCCACGCAGACGATAAAGGTGACGAACACGATGAACAGCACCAGCGCCACGATGATCTTCTTTGCATTCCACTTCAGTTTCACTGCCCGAACCTCCGGTTACCGAAAAAGTTATCCACAACGGGAGCGGTTATCCACAGGAGCGCTGTGGATAACGTTCGCCTTATTTTATGAGGACAAGCGGGCGCTTTATGCCGGTACGGGGAAAGAATTCCACAATCTTACAGATAAAGTTGACCACAATTCAACAATGAACAGCCGTCAGTCCGGGCGGCATGCACCCCGCCGGCGGCGATTGAAGGGAATGATCTCTTTTTGTCTTTTCTGTTTTATTCATAAAAAAAAGCGCCCCGAAAGGCGCTTTTTATCGTCAGACAGATGCAGCGGTCAGGTCGGGATACAGCGGGTGCGCGTCCGTCAGCGCCTTCACCTCGGCGCGGACGGCGCCGAAGCACGCCTCCTTTTCCCGGATCACGCGGACGATGAGTTTCGCCACGCGGCGGCAGTCCTCCTCCGTAAAGCCGCGCGTCGTGACCGAAGGCGTGCCCACGCGGATGCCACTCGTCGTGAACGGCGAAAGGGGGTCGAAGGGAATGGCGTTTTTGTTGACGGTGATGTTCACCTCGTCCAGCATCCGCTCGAGCTCTTTCCCCGTGACGCCCGTATCGCGGAGATCGACCAGCATCAGGTGATTGTCCGTCCCGCCCGATACGAGGCGGATTCCCTCCTTCAGGAAGGTCTCGCTCATCGCCTTCGCGTTCTTCAGCACGTTCTCCTGATAGACTTTAAATTCGGGCTTCAGCGCCTCGCCGAAGGCGACCGCCTTTGCCGCGATCACGTGCATTAAAGGGCCTCCCTGCGTGCCCGGGAAAACGGCTTTATCCAGCATCTTGGCATACTGCTCCTTGCAGAGTATGACGCCGCCGCGCGGCCCGCGCAGCGTCTTATGCGTGGTAGTCGTGACAAAATCCGCGTACGGCACGGGACTGGGATGCAGCCCCGCTGCGACCAGACCGGCAATGTGCGCGATGTCCACCATCATATAAGCGCCCACCTTGTCGCAGATGGCGCGGATGCGGGCGAAGTCGATTACCCGCGGATAAGCGGAGGCGCCCGATACGATGATTTTCGGCTTTTCCTCTTCCGCCAGCCGTTCGAGCGCGTCGTAATCGATGGTCTGCGTCGTCTCCGAAACGCCGTATCCGACGGCGCGGTAGTAGTTGCCCGAGACGGTGACGGGGCTCCCGTGCGTGAGATGCCCGCCGTGCGCCAGGCTCATGCCGAGGATGGTGTCGCCCGGCTTTAAACAGGCATAATACACCGCGAAATTGGCGTTGGCGCCCGAATGCGGCTGCACGTTGGCGTGTTCCGCGCCGAACAGCTTTTTCGCGCGCTCGATCGCGAGATTTTCCGCAATATCCACATACTGGCAGCCGCCGTAATAGCGGTGCGCCGGATATCCCTCCGCATATTTGTTGGTCAGATGGCTGCCCATCGCCTCCATGACGGCGGGAGAAACGAAGTTCTCGCTCGCGATCAGCTCGATGTTCGCGCGCTGACGCGCGAGTTCCTTCTCCAGCCCCGCATAGAGTTCGGGGTCGGACGCCTTTACCCTGTCGAAATTCATGTTATCCTCCGTAAAATCGATATGCGCTCCCGCAAAAATCCCTTTCCCGCCGGTCAGATATGCTTCATGACCATGTCGGAGAGCTCGGCTTTGGGCGTCAGCCCGATTTTCTTATCCACCACTTCTCCGTTCTTGAATACCAGAAGGGAAGGAATGGACATAATGCCGTACTGCGCGGCGAGCGCCTCGTTCTCGTCCACGTTGACCTTTACGACCTTGACCTTGTCCCCCGCCGCGGCGGCAAAATCCGCCAGAATCGGAGACTGCATCTTGCAGGGCGTGCACCAGGTCGCCCAGAAATCCGCGAGGACGGGCGTATCCCCCGCCACCAGCGATTCAAACTCCTCTTTGGAGCCGATTTCATATAATTCGCTCATTGTTTTTCCTCCATTTTTTCAATTTTTACGATGACCGGCAGAAAGCCCTTTCTGTTTTTCAACAGCTTATCCGCCGCCCAAACGATAGTATAACTCAAAACCGTCAAAATTACGCCCAGCAAAAACATCCACAGCTCGGAGATGAGACTGCCGAGAAACAGCCCCAGCGCGAGCGCCGCGAGCGGGATCAGAAATACCGTGACGGCAGCCGCGAGACGGGACCGCTCGGAGATTTCCACAGAGACGATATCGCCCGCTTTCGCGCCGATCGCGTTGTCCGCAATCAGCTCCCTGCCGTTTTTCCCCGCGCAGCGGTTGCATCCGGCGCAGCCGCCCGCCGGGCGCATGACGACCGTCGCCCTGCCGCCCTCCGCGCGCTTTACTTCGCCCGACTCGAACATAACGAAACAAACTCCGCCAGGGGGACGTTCTCTTCCCCGCCGTTTTCCATGTCTCTGAGCTTGATTTCGCCGCGGGAAAGCTCGTCTGCCCCCAGCACGGCGACGAAGCGGACGCGCAGCTTGTCCGCATATTTGAACTGCGCTTTCACCGAGCGGTTCATGTGGTCGGTCTCCGCGGAAACGCCCGCCTCGCGCAGTTCCTGCGTCAGGCGGAATGCCGCGGCGCGCGCCTCCTCTCCCAGCGGCGCGACGTAGAGAAAGGGCCTCTTTTCGGGGATTGCGACGCCCGTCTGGCGCATCAGCAGGAGCAAACGCTCCAGCCCCAGGCCGAACCCGACGCCGGGGACGGACGCGCCGCCCATCTCCTCGATCAGGCCGTCGTAACGCCCGCCGCCGCACACCGTGCCCTGCGCGCCGATGGACTCGGAGACAAATTCAAACACCGTGCGCGTATAGTAGTCCAGCCCGCGCACGATATGCGGGTTGACCGAAAAAGCGACGCCCGCCGCGCCGAGGAGCTCTTTTACCTGCCCGAAGTGCTCCGCGCAGTCCGCGCAGAGATAATCCAAAATGACGGGCGCCCCTGCGGCGATCGCCGCACAGCGCTCGTCTTTGCAGTCCAGAATGCGCAGCGGATTCTTTTCAAACCGCTCGCGGCAGTTCTCGCACATCTCGTTAAGATACGGGGCAAAATATGCCTTCAACGCTTCGTTGAACGCCTTGCGGCAGGTTTTACAGCCGATGGAATTGAGATTCAGCTTCAGCTCCTTCACGCCCAGGCGGTTCAGATACGCGCGGGCGAGCAGAATGACCTCCGCGTCCGCGGACGGTGCGGGCGAGCCGAAGAACTCCACCCCGAACTGGTGGAATTCCCTGAGCCGCCCCGCCTGCGGCCGCTCGTAGCGGAAACAGGGCGTGATATAGTACAGCTTGACGGGCAGCGCGCTGCCGGACAGATTCTCCACGAAGCTGCGCGCCACTCCCGACGTGCCTTCCGGCTTCAGGGTGACGCTGCGCCCGCCCTTGTCTTCAAAGGTGTACATCTCTTTGTTGACGACGTCGGTGGTGTCGCCGATGCCGCGCAGAAAGACCTCCGTGTGCTCGAACGTGGGCGTGCGGATCTCCTCGAAGCGATACGCCTCCGTGACCGCGCGCGCGGTCTGTTCCAGATATTGCCACTGCCAGCTCTCCGCCGGGAGAACGTCCTTTGTCCCCTTCGGGATATTGTTCATAGGAAACCCCTTACAAAATGTATTTCTTCAAGTCTTTTTCCTTCGCCTTTTCCAACCGGTCCGCGACGTAGCGCTTGTCGATGACGACCTCCGCCGTGGGATAGTCCCCGCCCGCGTTGAAGGAGATATCCTCCAGGAGGTTTTCCATGACGGTGTGCAGGCGGCGCGCGCCGATGTCCTCTGACGTGAGGTTCATATACTCCGCGAACGACGCGATTTCCTCGATCGCCTCGTCCGTAAACTTCAGATCGATGTGATCCACCGCAAGAAGCGTCGCATACTGGCGGGTGATCGCGTTCTGCGGCGTGGTCAGGATGTCGATGAAATCCTGCTTCGTGAGGCTCTCCAGCTCCACCATGATGGGGAAGCGCCCCTGCAGTTCGGGAATCATGTCGGATACCTTGGACACGTGGAACGCGCCCGCCGCGATGAAGAGAATGTAATCCGTCTTCACGGGGCCGTATTTGGTCATGACCGTGGAGCCCTCGACGATGGGGAGAATATCCCGCTGGACGCCTTCGCGGGATACGTCCTGCCCGTTATTGTTGGATTTGTTGGCGATCTTATCGATCTCGTCGATGAAGATGATGCCCTCGTTTTCCGCGCGGCGAACCGCCTCGGAGACCACCGCGTCGTCGTCGATCAGGCGGTCGGACTCCTCCGCCACGATGATGGCGCGCGCTTCCTTTACGGTGAGCTTTCTCTTCTTCTTTTTCTTGGGCATGAAGTCGCCGAAAATGCTGCCGATGTTGATCTCCGTCCCGCTGCCGGGAACCAGCTCCATGGGCTTCGGCGCGTCGATGATCTCCATTTCGATCAGCTCGTTGTCGTATCTGCCGTGCTGCAGATTTTCCAAAATCTGCGCCTTGAACACGTCCGCCGCCAGCTCGCCCTTCTCCTGCTTTCTCGCCTCCATCAAAATGGCGGTCAGCTTCTCGTCCGCCACGCGGTTCGCCTTGGCGCTGACGCGCTTGAACTGCTCTTCCTTCACGAGGCGGACGCTGCATTCGGTGAGATCGCGGATCATGCTCTCCACGTCTCTGCCGACATAGCCGACCTCGGTGTACTTGGTCGCCTCCACCTTGATGAACGGCGCGCCGACGAGCTTGGCGAGCCGGCGGGCGATCTCCGTCTTTCCGACGCCGGTGGGCCCCTTCATGATGATGTTCTTGGGCGTGATCTCTTCCATCTCCTCGGGCGGCAGACAGCTTCTCCGGTAGCGGTTCCGCAGAGCGACCGCAACGGCGCGCTTCGCCTTGTCCTGCCCGACGATGTATTTATCCAGTTCGTTTACGATTTGTTTGGGCGTTAAATCCATAATGTTTCTCCTTAAAGCACTTCGCAGGTGATGTGATCGTTGGTGAACACGCAGATCTCGCTCGCGATTTTAAGCGCCTTTTTTACGATCTCCTCCGCGGTGTAATCGGTCTCCTGAACGAGCGCGCGCGCCGCGGCGAGGGCGTAGTTGCCGCCGCTCCCGATGGCGCAGACGCCGTCCTCCGGCTCGATGACCTCCCCCGAACCGGAGACGATCAGAAGCGTGCTCTCGTCCGCGGTGATCATCATCGCTTCCAGCTTGTTCGCCATGCCCTTTCTCCACTGTTCGGCGAGTTCCACCGCGCTGCGCATCAGGTTGCCCGAAAATTTATTGAGCATCTCCTCAAAGCGCTCGGACAGGCTGAACGCATCCGCCACCGATCCGGCGAAACCGAATATCACCTTGTCGTTATAGATGCGCCGCACCTTGACGGCGTTGTTTTTGAAAATCACCGACTGCGAGAGGGTCACCTGACCGTCCCCCGCGATTGCCGTCTGCCCGTTTTTCTTGACCGCGCAGATGGTAGTACCTCTCATTTCTTCCATTCCGATTCCTCCTTTAATTGTTGTATGACCGCGAGCGAACGAAGCGCATACTGCCGTTTTTTCTCCGCTTTGTCCCGGTAATGCGCGGGGAGCGGCTGCAGGATGCCGTAGTTCGCGTTCATGGGCTGATAGTTTTCGTTCGGGCGGGAAGCGTAATTCACGAGCGCTCCCAGCACCGTCTCGTCCGAAAAGGAAATCCTTTCCCTTCCTTTTGCGGTTCTGTAAAGATTCATGGCGGCGACAAGCCCCGAGGCCGCGCTCTCCACGTATCCCTCCACGCCGGTGATCTGACCGGCAAAGTAGAACGCCTCGGTCCCCTTTAACAAAAAGCCGTTTTCCAGCGCGGACGGCGCGTCGATGTACGTGTTCCTGTGCATGACGCCGTACCGGTAAAACTCCGCGTTCTTAAGCGCCGGGATCATGGAGAACACGCGCTTTTGCTCGGGGAACGTGAGATTGGTCTGAAACCCGACCAGATTGTACATCTCCCCGGCGGCGTCCTCCTTCCGCAGCTGCAGGCAGGCGTAGTGCGGTTTCTTTGTGACGGGATCGCGCAGCCCCTTCGGCTTTAACGGGCCGAAGCGCAGGGTATCCTCTCCGCGCGCCGCCATCACCTCGACGGGCATGCACCCCTCGAAGATTTCTTCCCTCTCAAACGCGTGCAGGTCGGCGCGCTGCGCCCAGACGAGCGCCCGGTAAAACGCGAGGTATTCCTCCCTGTCCATCGGGCAGTTGATGTGATCGCCCGCGCCGTCCCGGTAGCGGTCGCCCACAAACGCGCGGGTCATATCCACCGATTCCCCCGAGACGATGGGTGCGGACGCGTCGTAAAACCCCAGCGCGCCGCCCGTGAGGCGGGCGATCTCCGCGGAGAGCGCCTCCGTCGTCAGCGGTCCCGTCGCCACGATCGTCGGCGCGCCGCAGTCGAGGGCTGTCACTTCCCCGGGGAAAAACGAGATATTCGGATGCCGGCGGATGCGCCCGGTGAGCTTCTCCGCAAACGCTTCGCGGTTTACCGCAAGGGCGTTGCCGGCGGGAACGCGGGTCTCGTCCGCGGCGGCGATGACCGCCGAGCCCAGGATTCTCATTTCCTCTTTTAACAGCCCGCAGGCGTTGTTGTAAACGTCGTTTGACTTTAAGGAATTGCTGCACACCAGCTCGCCGAACAGCGGGCTGTGATGCGCCGGAGTGCGGGCGTGCGGCTTGATATCGTACAGCTCCACGGACACGCCGCGGTCTGCGAGATAAATCGCCGCTTCCGCACCGGCGAGCCCCGCGCCGATCACCTTTGCTTTCACTCCGCTTCTTTCTCCTTGGATTCCTCTTTGTAATCGCAGTCTCTGGCAGAGCAGACGGTCTCGCCCTTCACCGAAACCAGGTATTTCCCGCATTTCGGGCACTTCTTCCCGGTGGGGATCTCCCAGCTCATAAAGCGGCAGTCCGGATAGCGGGTACATCCGTAAAACACCCTGCCGCCCTTGGACGTCATCTTCTGCGTGGGCGCGCCGCACTCCGGACAGGTTCCCACTTTTTCCGCGAGGCTCTCCGTCGCTTTGCAGGCGGGACACAGCAGGTATTTGCCGTACTGTCCCTCCCGTTCCACCATGTATTCGCCGCACTTTTTGCACTTGACGGTGGATTTCTTTTCGTCCAGCGGGCGGCTGTTTCTGCACTTCGGATAATTGCCGCAGGCGAGGAATTTGCCGTATTTCCCCTCCCGCTCCACCATCATGCCGCCGCACTTTTCGCAGATGATATCCGTGGGAATCACCACTTTTTCGTTGACCGGCCTGATGTTTTCGCAGTTGGGGTAATTGCTGCACGCGTAATAGTTGCCGAACCTGCCGCTCTTCAAGCGCATGGGCGCGCCGCACTTTTCGCATTTGACGTCCGTCAGTTCGGATTTTTCCAGCTCCACCGAGAAATCCTTATAGAAATCCGCGATCAGCTTATGCCAGTCCTTGCCGCCCTCGCCGATGTCGTCCAGACTGTCCTCCATGGTAGCGGTAAAGGAGATGTTCATGATATCCGGGAAAAATTTGACCAAAAAATCGATGAGCCGGTAGGAGATCTCGTTGGGAACGAGGAACTTCCCCTCCTTCTTCACATAGGCGCGCTTCTTCTCGGTGAGCTTGTTCATGATGGTGGCGTACGTGGAGGGACGGCCGATGCCCTTTTCCTCCATCGCCTTAATGAGCGTCGCCTCGGTGTAGCGCGTAGGCGGCTTGGTGAACTTCTGCTCCGCTTTTACGGACTTCTGCTTTAGCGCCTCGCCCACCGTCAGATCGGGGAGCAAACCGCCCGCCGCTTCGTCTTCCTCTTCCTTTTTGCTGTCGTCGTAAACCGCGAGATACCCCTTGAAGAGAAGGTTCTTCCCCGTCGTCTTGAAGCCGTAATCCGCGCAGACGGTATCCAAAGACACGCTGTTGTACTGCGCTTCCGCCATCTGGGAGGCCACAAAGCGCTCGTAAATCAGCTTGTAAAGCCGGTAATGCTGTTTATCCAGCAGCTTTTCCACCTGTTCCGGCCGGACGTTGACGTCGACGGGGCGGATCGCCTCGTGCGCGTCCTGCGCGTTGGCCTTCGACTTGTAAAAATTGGGCTTGGCGGGCGCGTACTGCTCGCCGTACGTCTCCCGGATCAGTTTTAAGGCGGCGTCCTGCGCCTCCTTCGCGATGCGCACGGAGTCCGTTCTCATATAGGTGATGAGCGCCAGGCTCCCGTTCTCCGTCTCGATTCCCTCGTACAGATGCTGCGCGATCTGCATCACCTGCGGGGCGGTAAGGTTGAGTTTGCTCGAGCCGTCCTGCTGGAGCGTGCTCGTCGTGAACGGCGCGGGCGCGTGCGATTTGGTGACGCTCTTTTTGAGATTTTTGACCGTAAAGTCCCTGTCTTTCACCGCCGCGAGCACCGCGTCCGCCTGCTCCTTGTTCTCCGGCTTGAATTTCTTTCCCTTAAAGTCGTTCAGCGCCGCCTTGAAGGGCGCGGCGCCCGCCTTTTCGAGGAGTGCCGTCACGTTCCAGTATTCCTTGGGGACGAATGCGGCGATCTCCCGCTCCCGGTCCACCACCATCTCCAGCGCGACCGACTGAACCCGCCCGGCGGAGAGATTATCCGAGAGCTGCAGGCTCGCGGAGGGCGAGATGCTGTATCCCACCAAACGGTCGAGCACGCGGCGCGCCTGCTGCGCGTCCACCAGATTCATGTCGATGGAACGGGGATTTTCGAGCGCGGCTTTGACCGCTTTCTCGGTGACCTCGTTGAACACGATGCGGGACATCCTGGAGGGATCCAGCTTCAGCACTTCCGCCAGATGCCAGGAAATCGCCTCTCCTTCGCGGTCCGGGTCGGTGGCGAGATAGACTTTTTCCGCTTTCGCCGCCTTTTCCGCCAGGCGCTTGATATCCGCCTTTTTCTCTTCCGTGATTTCGTAATAGGGCTCGAAGTTCTTGGAAAAATTGATTCCCATCCGCTTTGCGGGGAGATCCCGCACGTGCCCCTTGCTCGCTTCTACTTTGTATTTTCCCTTGAGAAATTTCTCGATGGTCTTCGCCTTGTGCGGCGACTCCACAATGATCAGGTCCATATTGCTCCTTCGGGCGCCCTACGACGCCGCGTATGTATTGCCCGCTCCGCGTACGATTTTCTTCTTGATTTCCAGCTGCATGAGCGCGGGCATGATCTCGTAAACGGGCCGCCCCGCCCGCTCCGCGAGGCGCTCGGCATGGGATACGCCGTCCGCGATGAGCGCAAGCAGCGATTGCTCCAGCTCGCTCAGCGCAGGCTCGTTCCGTTCCTTTTTTTCGATGTGATAGACTGACAGGATATCCTCTATGCAGTCCGTAAGATAAGCGCCGTTTTTGATGAGGCGGTTGCACCCTCTCCCCGAGGGGATCCCCGGCTGATAGGGAAGCGCGAACACCTCCCTCCCGTAATCGGCGGCATACCCTGCGGTATACGCCGTACCGCTCTTTTCGTCCCCGCTGACGACCAGAACGCCCTCCGAGAGCCCCGCGATGATGCGGTTGCGCACCGGGAAGTGATACGCCATCGGCCGCACGGCGGGCGGATGCTCGGACAGCGCCAGCCCCCTTTCCGACACCTGCCGGAAGAGAGATGCGTTCGCCGCCGGATATACGCAGTCGAATCCGCCGGCGGTGACGGATATCACCCTTCCGGAGGACAGCCCCGCATGCAAAACGGCGCTGTCTGCGCCCTCGGCGATCCCCGTCACGACGGTGAAGCCGTGCAGGATCAGGGCTTCCGCAAATTCCGCCGCCTTCGCCCGGGCGGATGGGAGGCTCTTTCTGCTGCCGACCACCGCAAAACAGCGGGAAGACAGCAGGGACAGATCGCCCCGCGCATAGAGGACGAGCGGCGGCGCGCCCGTCTCCTTCAGAAGCGCGGGATAGGCGGGCGAAACGCATGCGACGGGAACGATTCCCCGCCCGTTCAGGCGTTCCGCGATTTCATCCGCATAGCTGCCGCGCGCGGCGGACAGCAAGGCACCCGCCTCCCGTTCCCCCGCGCAGGCGCAGAGTTCGGCGCGCATTCCCGCCAGGCGGTCAAAGGGATCTGCTTCCCCGTTGAGCAGCGCGAAGATTGCGCGCTTTCTCCGGTAATCGAGCGAGGCAAAGCTGTCCAGAAAGAGCGCGAACCGCTCGGCAGCCGTCACAGATCCAGCTCCGCGCTCCGATAGCCGATCGCTTCCAGCACGTGGGCGGGCAGGATCTGCTCGGAAAGCGCAATATCCGCGATCGTGCGCGCGACCTTGATGATGCGGCTCCGCGCGCGGGCGGAAAGGTTGAGCGAGGAGTAAGCCTCTTTTAAAATTTCCTCGCACTCTTTTGTCAGCGGGCAGTATTTCGCGATCTGCTTTTCCCCCATTTCGCTGTTGGTCATGATGGGATCTTCGCGGAAGCGCTCTGCCTGAATGGCTCTCGCGCGGTTGACGCGGGCGCGGACGATTGCAGAGCACTCGCCCTCCTCCTCCGAAGCCAGTTCGGAATACTTGACGCTGTCCACCTGCACCTGCAGATCCACGCGGTCGAGAAGGGGGCCCGATATGCGGGAACGGTACTTCTGAATCTGCGACGGCGTACAGGTGCAGATCTTGTCGTGCGAGCCGAAATTGCCGCACGGACAGGGATTCATGCTTCCCACCAGCATGACGTTAGCGGGGTATGTGACGTTGCCCGTCGCGCGCGAAATGGTGATGACGCCGTCCTCCAGCGGCTGACGGAGACTCTCCAGGGTAGCGCGGGAATATTCCGGCATCTCGTCCAGAAACAGCACGCCGTTGTGCGCCAGGCTGATCTCGCCGGGGCGGATGTGCGTGCCGCCGCCCGTCAGGGCGATGCGCGTCGCTGTGTGGTGCGGGCTGCGGAAAGGGCGCTTTGTCAAAATCCCTTCGCCCGCGGGCAGCATGCCCATGACGGAGTGAATTTCCGTACAGGCGAGCGCCTCTTCAAAGGTCATATCCGGCATGATGGTGGGAATGCACTTTGCGAGCATGGTCTTGCCCGTTCCCGGCGGCCCCACGAGCAGCAGGTTATGCCCGCCGCTCACCGCCACCTCGAGGGCGCGCTTTGCGACCGCCTGCCCCTTGACGTACTTGAGATCCGCCTGGTAGACGGTCTCCTTCACCGCGTCCGCAAACGAGCGCTTTTCCACCGCCGCCAGCGGCGAAACGCCCGTCAGAAATTCCACCGCTTCGGAAAGCGAAGAGACGGCGTAGACCTCCGCCTCCCGGATATAGCAGGCTTCCGCCCGATTCCCCTGGGGAATGACGAATTTCCGGTACCCGGCCTTGACTGCGGAGATCAGCATGGGCAGGATCCCCTGCACCTTCCTCACGCCGCCGTCCAGGGAAAGCTCGCCGAGAAAAATAAAATCGTCGAGCGGCGGGAACACCGCCTGCTCGGACGCAGCGAGATAGCCGAGCGCGACCGCCAGATCCAGCGAAGCCCCCTCTTTTTTGACGTCCGCGGGCGCGAGGTTGACCACGATCCGCGCGGATACGAAGCGCTTTCCGCTGTTCACGATCGCAGCGCGCACGCGCTCCTTGGATTCCTTGACCGCCGTATCCGGCAGCCCGACCAATTCAAACGAAGGCAGCCCCTTGGCGTAATCCACTTCTACGTGGATGGGAAAGCCCTCCAGCCCGTCCAGCCCGTAACCGGTAATTTTACTCAGCATCCTTTTCCCCCTCGTGAAGGCGGCGCCCTATAACATTATATAGGGCAGCTTCGCCATTATCACTTATTATAATATAAATCGCTCAAAAAGAAAAGTATTTGACGGCAGTTTTGCCGCGCGGCGGAAGCGCATTTTGTCGAAATATTTAAAACGCATGAAAAAAAGAGCCTTGCGGCTCTTTTTCAGTTACCTTACTTCCTTGATCTTGGCTGCTTTGCCCGTCAGGCCTCTCAGATAGTACAGTTTTGCGCGGTTGACTTTACCCTTTCTGACTACCTGGATATCTGCGATTTTCGGGGAATGCACGGGGAAGGTCTTTTCCACGCCCACGCCGAACGAGATTCTTCTCACCGTAAACGTCTCGCTGATGCCGCCGTTTTTCTTCGCAATGACGACGCCCTCGAACGCCTGGAGACGCTCTCTCGTCCCTTCAATGACTTTGACCGATACCTTGACGGTATCACCGACATTGAACTGGGGCACGTTTTCCTTCAACCCTTCCTGATCGATCGCACGGATGGTTTGATTCATAGCCGATACCTCCTATTTTACCAAGCGTTCATTGCCGTCGGCAAGCGGACCGCCCGAAGTCTTGTCTATTTTATCACAGTTACCCTGCAAAATGCAAGCGTTTTACAGGGGTTTTCACAAGAAAAACGCATTTTCCAGAATACTCACGGCGCCGTCCCGCACTTCCGCCACGTCAAAGCGGATAAAGCAGTTTTCCAGCCGCGCGCGCTGTGCGTACCAGAGCGCGATCTTGCCGTAGCGCGCCTGCTTTGCGCGGGTAACCGCGTCCCGCGGGGCGCCGAAGGATTCCGAGCTGCGCGTCTTTACCTCGACGAACGCCACGGTGTCCCCCTTTTTCGCCACGAGATCCGCCTCGCCGAACGGCGTTTTCAGGTTGCGGGCGAGGATCTCGTACCCCGCCTTTTTGTAGCGCTTTTCGGTCAGGCGTTCTCCCGCCCGTCCCAGAAGTTTCTGATGAACGTCCGTCTCGTGATCGCGCACGGGCCCACCTCCCTGATCGCTTCGATATGGCGCTTGGTGCCGTATCCCTTGTGCTGCTCGAACCCGTAAGCCGGGTAGACCGCAGCGTATTCTTCCATCAGCCTGTCCCGATAGACCTTCGCCACGATGGAAGCGCACCCGATGGTATAGCTCAGCGCGTCCCCCTTGGCGATGTATTTCGCCTGGAAGGGAAGGCCGATGTCCAGCCCGTCCACCAGCACGATATCCGGCCTGACGGACAGTCCCTCCACCGCGCCGGTCATGCACTTTTTCACCGCGTTCAGAATGTTGATGCGGTCGATCTCGTCCGATTCCACCCGGAAGATCGAACAGGCGATCGCTCGTTTTTTGATTTCCTCCGCGAGGAGCTCCCGTTTTTTGGCGGACAGCTTTTTGCTGTCGTCCACCCCGTCGATGGGCTCGTCCAGCGGCATGATGACCGCGCAGCAAACCACCGGCCCCGCGAGCGGGCCTCTGCCGACCTCGTCCACGCCGGCGATCAGGCGGAAGCCCATGTCCCACGCCAGTTTTTCATAATCGAAACCGCTCATATTTTACTCCAGACAAATTTTTCCGATGCGCCCCTTGCGGAAATCGTCCACTACCGCCTTCGCGCACCGCTCATAGTCGTATTCGCCGCCGCGCATCAAAAATCCGTGGCGCCTGCAGACCTTTTCATATTTCTTCAGCGGCGTATCTTCCTCCTCGCCGATGCCGTATTTTTCCGCGAGAAGCGCGGGATAACGCTGCCAAAGCTCCTCCAAGAGCTCCGGCGCGAGCTCCGTGAAATCCAGGATATCGTCGTTAACGGATCCGATATACGCGAGGTGCTTTGCCAGTTCCTGATTTTCAAAAGAGGGAGGCATGGTGCCCGGCGTATCCAGCAGCTCCAAATCGAAGAGGCGGATCCACTGCTTTCCCTTGGTCACGCCCGCTTTATCCCCCGTCACCGCCTTTTTCGCGCCCGAAAGGGAATTGATGACGGTGGATTTCCCCGTGTTCGGAATGCCCGCGACCATCACGCGCATGGGCTTGAAAACGCCCTTCGCGCGGTTGCGCGCGGTTTTTTCCGCGAGCATGGAGAAGATCCCGTCGTAAACCGCGCGGACGGAGCGCTTCTCCGTGCCGACGGCGGCGACCGCCTGTTTCCCCTCCGCCTTCAGCGCGGACAGATTGCGGGCGATATCCCGCTGTTCCACCAGATCCGCCTTGTTCAGCACATAGAGCACGGGACGCCCCGCAAACAGCTGCTCCAGCCTGGGATTGACGCAGGCAAACGGGCAGCGGGCATCCAATATCACGATCACGCCGTCCACCAGCCGGAGGTTCTCCTCCATCATGCGGAGCGCCTTGGTCATGTGCCCGGGAAACCACTGTATTATCTTCATCGCAAATCCTCCGGCAGCAGATCGGGGCGGAGCTTTTTCGTGAGAGAGAGGGACTGCTCGCGCCGCCATTTATCCACTTCGGCGTGATTGCCGGAAACCAGCACTTCCGGCACGGCGAGCCCCATAAATTCCTGCGGGCGGGTATACTGCGGGTATTCCAGAAGGCCCTCCGAAAAGCTCTCCTTTTCCAGCGACTCCGCCTTGATGACGCCGCCCACGTAGCGCGCGACGGCGTCCGTCACCGCCATCGCGGGGATCTCCCCGCCGGTGAGAACGAAGTCGCCGAGGGAAATTTCCCCGTCCATAAAGAGATCGAGCACGCGCTGATCGACGCCCTCGTAATGCCCGCACAGCAGGAGCAGGCGGTCCAGGGAAGCGAGCTCCTTCACCATCGCCTGCGAAAAGGTGCGCCCCTTGGGAGACAGATAAAACCGCTTCGCCTCGTGCGCGGGATCCACGGCGGCGATGCAGTCCGCGATGGGCTGCGGCATCATGATCATGCCGGCGCCGCCGCCGAACGTGTAATCGTCGCACTTTTTGTGCTTGTCCCTGCTGTACGGGCGGATATCGTGTACATACAGTTCCAGTTTCCCGCTCTTCACCGCCCTGCCGATGATGCTCTCGGAAAGCGGCGCGAACATTTCGGGAAAGAGCGTCAGTATATCAATCCTCATAGACGGCGATCTCGCCGAACCGCTTTGCGGAGACGACGACCTCCTTTTTCTCGATATCGACGGAAAGCAGCGCGTCCTTCAAAAGGGGAAACACCGCCGTGCGGCCGTCCTCCCCCGTCACGGTGTAAAGATCCACATACGACGGGCGGATATCCGTGATCACGCCCAGTTTCTCACCCGTCTCGGTCAGAAGGGAGGAACCCAGAACGTCCACGATGTAATAGCGCCCCTCGGCAAGCGGCGCGGCGTTTTCCCGCTTCACTTCCAGAAACTTTCCCCTCAGCCGCTCGGCGGCGTTCCGGTCCGGCACGCCGGAGAGAGACAGATACACCGCGTCCTGCGCGATGCGCGCGTTGAGAACGCGGTACGTTTCACCGCATACGTATACTTCTTTTAAAGACTGAAAGCGCGAAACGTCATCCGTATAGGGCTTTACTTTGATCTCGCCGAGGATTCCCTGCGGCTTTATTACTTCACCGATGACCAGATTTTTTTCCATATACGAAAAGGGGGGAATGTTATTCCCCGCGTTCCTTGATTTCGACGTTATAGCGTTTGTTTTCCTTCGCGGACGCAGCCTTCACGATGGTGCGGAGCGCCTTGGCGATTTTGCCCTGTCTGCCGATGACCTTTCCCATATCGGACTCGTCGAGCGTCACCGTGACGGTGACCTCGTTGCCCTTTTCGGCGACGTCGTAATCGATCAGTTCGGGCTTTTCCGCGAACTGGCTGACGACGAATTTGATCAACTCTACCATCTCGTCACTTCCTTACTTCTTTTTTCTGACCTTGGTCTTGGGAGCGGAAAGCTTCGCGGATTTCTCGATGACGCCCTGCTGAACGAGGATCGCCTTGACCGTCTCGGTCGGCTGTACGCCCTTGGAGATCCAATCCTTCGCCTTTTCCACGTCCAGCACGATCTCGGCGGGAACGGTAAGCGGATTGTAGTGACCGACCTTGTCGATATACGCCCCGTCGCGCGCGTTTCTGCTGTCCGTAACGACGATACGATAGAAGGGAGACTTTTTGTCGCCCATTCTGGTTAATCTCATTTTCACTGCCATTGTTTTATCCTCCGATTGTTGTTTTTATTATTACTTTATTTGTCAGAATTTGAAGCGGCGGTTGTTCTTCATCTGCTTCATCATCTGCTTGGTCTGCTCGAACTGCTTTAAGAGGCGGTTCACGTCCTGCACCTCTTTTCCCGCGCCCTTTGCGATTCTGATCTTGCGGGAAGAATTGATGATGGAAGGATCTCTCCGCTCGCGCGGGGTCATGGAACAGATGATCGCCTTGATGCCATCCATTTTGCTTTCGTCCAGATCGGCGGGGTTGATCTTCGCGCGGTTCATGCCGGGGATCATCGAGAGAATATCCGCCAGGCCTCCCATCTTCTTCATCGCCTCCATCTGATCGAGGTAATCCTCGAAGGTAAAGGACATCTCGCGGAACTTCTTTTCCATCTTTTTCGCCTGCTCTTCGGTGATGGCGGATTCTGCCTTTTCGATGAGCGTCAGCACGTCCCCCATGCCCAAAATGCGGCTCGCCATGCGGTCGGGATAGAAGGGCTCGAGATCGCTCAGCTTTTCTCCCACCGAGCAGAATTTAATGGGCTTTCCGGTGACGGCGCGCATGGAAAGCGTCGCGCCGCCGCGGGTGTCTCCGTCCAATTTGGTAAGGACGAGCCCCGTGACCTCCAGCCGCTTATTGAACGTATCCGCGACTTCCACGGCGACCTGGCCGGTCATCGCGTCCACCGTGAGCAATATCTCCGTGGGCGAAACTTCCTTCTTGATCTGCTCCAGCTCCCGCATCAGCGCTTCGTCGATCTGCAGGCGGCCTGCCGTGTCGATGATGACCGTATCGAAGCCGTACGAGCGCGCGTGCTTGACGCCCGCCGCGGCTATTTTGACAGGATTGCCCTGCCCCTGTTCAAATACCTCGCAGCCCGCTTTTTCCCCGACGACGCGCAGCTGATTGATCGCGGCGGGGCGATATACGTCGCACGCGACGAGCAGGGGCTTTTTTCCCTGTTTTTTGAGCGACAGCGCCAGTTTGCCGCACAGCGTGGTCTTGCCTGCGCCCTGCAGCCCTGCCATCATGATGACCGTCGGCGGCTTGGGAGCGACCTCCAGTTTTACGTTTTTCTCCCCCATCAGCGAGATGAGTTCCTCGTTGACGATCTTTATCACCTGCTGTGTGGGCGAGAGACTTTTTAAGATTTCCTGCCCCACCGCCTTTTCGGAGACCGCGGCAGTAAACTGCTTGACGACGTTGATGTTGACGTCCGCTTCCAACAGCGCGATGCGGACCTCGCGCATCGCCTGCTTGATCTCCAGCTCGGTCAGCCGGCCGCGCTTGGTCATCTTGGAAAAGATATGATTCAGTTTTTCGCTTAAACTCGCAAAAGCCGCCATTTATGACTCCTCGAATACCGCCCGCAGTTCTTCCGCAAGCGCCTTGCCGCTCTCTCCTCCCTCGATGCGATCGGCAATCGCGCTCAGACGCCCGATCCGTTCGGAAAGACAGAGAATCTCTTCAAACGCGTCCAGATGTTCTTTCGCCTTTTTCAGCCCGTCGTTGACGCTTTGACGGGACAAACCGCGCTCGGCGGAAATCTCCCCCATGGAGAGATCCAGGAGAAAATAATCGGAAGCGAGCGCGCGCTGATTGGCGGTGAGCAACTTTCCGTACAAGAGCGTTAAAGACGCGTAACGTAAATCTTTCATAAATCAAAGGTGTAAAGATTTTTTACTTTACACCTTGAGATTATACTTGATTTCGCTGTATTTGTCAAGCGATTCTTCGCCCTTTCCTTACAATAAGTTACTTTATTTAATAAGCCTCAGAGAAAACATGATTCAATCGAAAGAAAGGAATTCACCCTACAAACTATTTCCCCCAAATTTTCCCCCAAAAAATTCGGGAAAAGGCGTGTTTTAAAACAACAAAAAACCACATATTGTGGTCAATCTCGTTAAATCAACACAATATGTGGTGTTTTTGTCTGCGTTGCCCAAAATAGCTGATTTTATCAGCCGTTTTGAATTTTCTTTTTTCAGTTTTCTCGCTTTTTCCGTTCCGTTTTCGAACCACGCACTTCGCGATTTCAAAGAAGAGATTTCAAATAATCTTCTACGTTCCTGTATTCTATTCCGTTTTCCAAAGTCGTATTTTCTCCGCGATAAATAACAACTTTTTTAGTGATTTTCCCGTATCTGAATTCCGTGTTTTTCAGTTTCTCCTCATCAATCAGATGCCTGTATTGCTCTTTCGCCTGCTCCTTGCTGTGCTTTACTTCGTAAATTTCGCAAGTCGCGTTTGCACTGTCCGCAACAACCATATCGAATTCGCCGACGGCGAATTGAAGCTGAAAAACCTGCTTTTTCGGATTCGCAATCTTTGTTTCAAGTAACACGATGTCTTCCATCATTCTGCCCTTTATATCGCTCAAAATCCGTTCGATAACCGCATTTCTTTCGTCTATTGAAAGCTCCTGAAACTCCCCGTCTTCAAGCAACGATTGCACGAGTTCTTTTGCTT
>UQTB01000033.1 GCA_900543915.1 uncultured Eubacteriales bacterium
CCCCGCCGCAAATCTGCGGCGGGGGCTGTTTTACCGTCCGCCGTCCGGCGGTCACGTCAGTTCAAAGGAATAGATGCGCCCCGCATAGTCCCTGACGAAACACTTGCCCGCGGGCGCCATGCCGTCTCCCCCGTTTTTTTCCGCGGATTCCGCCGTGAGCGTCCCGTCGAACTTCCAGTCATGCGCAAGGACTTCTCCCGGCAGGACCTCCTGCACGCGGTAATCCAGCGTGACCGCGAGAAATTCGTCCTGCAAATAGAGCGCCTCTCCCGCCGGCGTCACGGTATACACTTCGATGGCGGTGCCCCGCTTATAGAGGGTGGAACACGTGGCGCTCTCAAGCGTTCGTCCCGAGATGTTTTCGCTCTCCACCCGCACGTAAAAAGGCGTGCCCCGCACGGCAGAGCCGGGCAGAAACACCGTCACGCGGTATTCCCCCTCTTCCTGGGCCGCCGGCCGGGCGGGCGCTGCGAACGCCGGCTGAACGGAGTCCGCCTCCCTTCCCGTCATCCGCTCGAAGCAAATCCCCGTAACGAGACAAACACATCCCGCGAGCAGGCCCGTTCCGCCGTAAAGGAGGGCACGCATGCGATCCCCCCGCCCGGACAGAACGAACGCGGCGATCAGTCCGCCAGCCAGCAGGATGACGCCCGCAATCAGCAAAGAGACTCCCTGCAGGCGGAGTCTAATATACCCGTAATTCTGCAAATCGCGGGGAACGTCTCCGGGCTGCGGAAGGGCATTTTTCTTCAGCATGCGCCGCCAAAGGGCGAACGCAACGAACAAAACGGCGGCGATCACCGCGTGTATCCCGGCGACGACCGCGCCGATCACCCGCACACGCGGCGAACCGAAAAGCACCAAACCTCCGCCTACCGCCGCAACCAATAAACACACGCATCCGGCAACCAAAGCAAAGACGGACATTCTCTTCTGCACGATCTTCGAATCATAAAATTTCATTTTTTTCCTCCCGCGGATATTATACCATACGCCCCGCCGCCTGTCAACGGAAAAGAAAAAATCCCCCGCAAAGCGGATGGCAATCATTCCTCGGGTAAAACCCGATTCTCCCCTCCTTCGCACAGGTGCGCGTAAAATTGCAGACGTTGCCCGCTCCGCCTCTTTCCGTTCCCCTATTTACGCATCTATTTTGCGGCCGAACGCCGCGCAGTCGCGGCGGTGTTTTCGGGATACGACAAAAGCCCCGCATTTGCGGGGCTTTCGGTATTTTCGTTGATCAGTGCGTGAGGAAGAACATGACCGCAAACATCAGTCCGATGATGACGGTGACCAGATTGATCTCCTTCCACTTCCCGGAGAAGAGCTTTACCAACACGTAGGTGATCAGCCCGAGACCGATACCGTAAGAGATGTTGTAGGTAAGCGGCATCATGGCGACCGTAACGAACGCGGGCAGAGCGACGGAGGGATCCAGCCAGTCGATCTTCACGACGCAGTTCATCATCAGAACGCCGACGTAAACGAGCGCTGCGGCGGTCGCGCAAGAGGGAATGAGCTGAGCGATCGGGCTCAGGAACATCGCCACAAAGAAGAACAGCGCGACGAAGATAGAGGTAAGCCCGGTCTTGCCGCCCGCGGCGACGCCGGCGGAAGATTCGACGAACGTCGTAACCGTAGAGGTACCGAGCATCGCGCCCGTGCAGGTCGCAATCGCGTCGGCAAGCATCGCCTTGTTCATGTTGGGAACTTCGCCGTTTTCGTCCAGCAGATTGCCGCGCGCGCAGGCGCCGTACAGCGTGCCGATGGTATCGAACATGTCGACCATGCAGAACGCGATCGCAGACGTGATGACGACGAGGATCAGCGAACCGGTATTGTTGCCCTCGATCGCGAGGAACGCCGAGAAATCAAAGCCTTCGGTAAAGACCTTGCCCACCGCCTGCGTGCCGAAATCGGCGAAAGCGGTAAACGGATTCCAGTTAAACGCATTTGCCACGTACCCGGTAACGACGCCGTCTTCCACCACCTGGCTGATGCCGAGGAAATAGTTGCTGGTCGCGCCGGTAATCACCCCTGCATCGTCCTTGATCAGGGTGATCGCCGAGGGATCGTAGAAGCCGGGAACGGTGAGGCCGAGCAGATAATAGAGAAGCGCGCCGCCGATGATTCCCCACAGAATGGAGCCCCTCACGTTTTTGACCGAGAGAACGGCGATCGCGATGAGGGAGGCGAAGGTCACCAGGATGGGCATTACGCTGGCCCAGGTCGCGCTGCCCAAAAAGTTCAGCGAAACGAGGTTGACGAGCGTAGCGCTGTCCCCCACGACGATGCCGGCGTTCTGCAGTCCGATAAACGCGATGAACAGACCGATACCGGCGGGGATCGCCACTTTGACGGCATCCGGAATCGCCTTGAAGATCTGCTTTCTGAGGCCGGTGACCGTCAGCAGAACGAAAATAATGCCATCCAGCAAAACGAGGACAAGCGCGTTCGCATACGAGAGCTTAAACGAAAAACAGCACGTGTACACGAAAAACGCGTTGAGCCCCATACCGGAAGCCTGCGCCAGGGGAAGCCCGGACATCAAGCCGATGAGCACGGTGCCGACGATTGCGGAAACCGCCGTCGCGATGTAAATCGCGCCGTAGGAAACCACGCCGAGCTCCGCAAACATTCCCGCGTTGACCATGAGGATATAGACCATGGTCATAAAAGTGGTCAAGCCTGCGAATAACTCGGTTTTTACGTTCGTTCCGTTTTCTTCCAGCTTGAACGCCTTGTTCAGAAAACCAGACATAACTAAAAAAACCTCCAAAAAAATTTCTTATGTGACATCGTTCAAACCATAAAACGCCGAACGGAACCTGCGCCGATCCGGCCGAAAAATGCAATGTTTGAACACATGTTTATTGTAACACAACTTTCATGCCGTTTCAAGGTTTTTTCAAGTTTTTTTGTTTTTTTTCGGAAATCTCGGCATTTTGAATAAAATGCTTGTGCATTCTGTACAGAAAAATATAAACCGATTTGCCCTTGCGCACCCATTGCAAGTTCTTTGCTTTCCTGCAGACTCCGCCGATCTTATTCACGGTCTTTCGCGGCAGAACCAGGGCAGTAAGCGAAAGTCCCGAAATAAAACAACCGCCGGCGAACGGCGGTTGTTTTATTTCGGGACGTTTTCTCTCCTGCAATCGGCGGCGCGCAAGCCGCGCGTATGACGGCCTTTCGGCATTTGCCGCCTGAAAACTGTCCGCGTTTTCCCCCTCTTTGCCGTTATGAAAACACCTCTGCTCTTTTCCCTCTCCCGCACTTGCGTATTTCATGCGGGGCTTTAATGAAAAACGCCGGAGCGCCATACGGCTCCGGCTTCCGGGGAAAATTCCTTCTTTCGGGTCTCCGTCAGACGGAAAGGACGAGAAACGGAAAGAGATATTCGATCCCGTTTTCAGAGAAAATCTCCTTTGCGGGGCGGTGAAAGCGCGCGGAAAGCGTCTCTTCCGTATCCGTCACGCCGACGCGGTAAGTGCGGGCGGGCGGCGGCGGAAGATAGAGGATATCCCCTTCCTCCGGCTCCGCGGTCAGCCCGTTTTCTCGTGCGAGCAGAACGGGAGGAACGCGGAAGCGATGGCTGAGCGAGAAGAGCGTTTCGCCCTCCCTGACGCGATAATAAAAACCGTTCATATCCATACGTTATGCCGCGGCGGCGCAATTTATGCCGCTCATAAAAACCGGACAACCCGAATATCTTTTAGAGAGGCGCGATCGACGCGCCGGACAGCGAGGTGATCTTATCAGAAAGTTCTTTCGGACGGTGGCGATCGTAACGGTCTTCTCCACCGCGGAAAAATGTTTGGGATTTTTGTATCGCATCTTCCTTTCCCGCACCATCGGGTCGGAAGGCGTGGGACTCTATCAGATCGCGCTCTCCGTGTTCGCGGTTCTGCTGACCGTGTCCTGCTCGGGGACGCCTATCACCGTCTCCCGGCTGATGACCAAATACAAGGCGAGAAATCAGAGCGCGCGCGAGGGAAAGGTCATCACGGCTGGGCTGCTGGCCACGCTCGTCGTGTCCGTAATCCTCTTTCTCGTATTTTTCTTCGGCGCGCCGGCGTTTTCCTTTTTGTTTACGGACGAGCGCTGCCTGCCCATCTTCCGCATCATTCTGCCGGGGCTCATCGTCACCTCTCTCTATGCGGTCCTGCGGGGCGTATTCTGGGGAAACAAGGACTTTCTCTCCTATTCCATCATCGAACTGCTGGAAGAGGCCTGTATGATCCTCGTCGGGATCTTCCTGATCTCGGGCGCGACGGACATCTTCGAGGGCGCCTACGGCGCCGGCGTGGCGGTTCTCGTCTCCTATCTCTTTTCCTTTACGCTGGCGACCGTCGTCTTTTTCGTCAAGGGCGGGCGTTTCCGGAATCCGAAGAGCGAATTAAAGCCCCTCCTTTCCTCCGCCGTCCCCATCACGGCGATGCGCACGGCGAGTTCTCTCATCAATTCCCTCGTGGCAATCCTGCTCCCCATGCGCCTGGTCGCGGCGGGCATGACCAATTCGGAAGCGCTCTCCGCATTCGGCGCGGCGTTCGGCATGGCGATGCCCCTGCTGTTCGTCCCCTCGACGCTTCTCGGCTCCTTTTCTCTGGTGCTCGTGCCGGAAATATCCGAAAATTTTTACCGGGAAAAGCACGAAGCCTTAAAAGCAGACATCGAAAAAGCGCTGAAAGCCTGCCTGTTCGTCTCCTCCCTCTTCGTCCCGGCGTTCTTTGTACTGGGCGAAGAGCTGGGCGTTCTCATTTTCAACAGCTACGAGGGCGGCATCTACCTCGGGCACTCCGCTTACCTGATGTTTCTGATGAGCATTTCCAACATCAGCACCAGCATTCTCAACTCCATGGGCTTTGAGACCAATACCCTGCGGTATTTCCTGATCAGCGCGGCAATCATGCTCGCCTGCATCTGGTTTCTGCCGGCGGCGATCGGGGTATACGCGCTGCTCGTCGGGTTCACGTTCGTGTTCGGGCTCACCGCCCTTTTTAACATGCGGCTGCTGAACAGGAAAAGCAAGCTGCCTCTTCAGTACAGAAAATTTACGCTCGTCTCCTTTTTATCCCTGCTGCCCACAGCGCTCCTGGGGGTCCTGCTCAAAAACCTCCTGTTGGACGTCATGGGAAATTTCCTGACCGTCCTCGTCGTGGGCGGGGTGTGCGTCGCGTTTCAGTTCCTCTTCTATCTCGTCTTCGCGCGGGAGGATCTCAAATGGATCCTGGAGAAACTGTCGCGGAAAAAGCGTGCTAAGCGTGCATCCGCTCAGCCGACCATCGGGACAAAAATCTGACGAGAAGAAGAGAAACGGCCAGATTCGCCGCCACGCCGATCAGCTGGAAGGGGACCCGAACGGCGAGATACGCCCAGAAGGTCTTTTTTCCGTACCCGTAAATGAGATACAGGGCGAACGTATTGAGCCCCGCCGTCACGATGAAAAAACATAAGACGAAGGAAATTACCGTCTTGAGGTAGATATTCCCCTTGCAGTACGCGAAGAGAAAGCCGGGGATAAAGCCCAGCATGCCGCTGGCGATGCCGATCACGGGGTTATACGCCCCCAGCGGAAACAAGATCCCGCAGATGAGGTCGCCGATAAAACCGACGGCAAACCCGCCGATCGGCCCGCATAAAACGCCCGCGATAAACCCGATCAGCGGGACAAAGCTCAGAAAATTGCTCCCCGAAAGCGGTATGGTAAGGGCGTTAAACACCACCGCCAGCGCGGAAAGGACCGCGATGTAGCACAGGCGGACGGTAAAGCGCACCGCACCCAATTTTTTCTTTGGAAAAATCAGACAGAACGCAAAGAGAACGGCCAAAATGACCAAAGAGCCAAACAGCAGCAAAACGTTTAATTCATTCATGAAAAAAACCTCCCGAAAAATTCGTAGAGGCCCGAAAACAAGCCCGAATCGATCGGGCGACGCAACGGACGCGCCGCGGCACCGCAGGAAAAGCTCCTTTCGTCCGCAAACGACATCCCATTTTGCGGCACTTAACGCGCCAACGGCTACTCTGCGTTAATAAGAATACAGGAACAAAAGAAAAAAGTCAACCGTTTCGCGGGGCGCGCATAAATTTTACAAATTTTGACATACTGCCGGTATGTTAGTCATCAGTCTCCGCACCCTGATCATCTATCTGACGCTGATCGTCGTCATGCGCTTTATGGGAAAGCGCCAGATCGGGGAAATGCAGCCCTTTGAATTCGTCATCACGCTGATCATAGCGGATCTCGCCTGCGTGCCGATGGCAGACGTCTCCATTCCCCTCCTCTACGGCATCGTTTCCATACTGGTGCTCTTTCTTCTGCACCAGCTGATCTCGCTCATCGAACAGAGCGGCGACTTTGCGAAGCGGCTGGTTTCGGGGAAGCCCAGCGTCGTCATCACGCGCGAAGGCGTGAATTTTCTCGAACTGAAACGCAACAACCTGGGCGTGGAGGATCTGATCGAGTCCATGCGCGCCGGCGGTTATTTTTCGCTGGACGACGCCGATTACGCCATCTTCGAGGCGAACGGAAATCTCTCCGTTTTGGCCAAGCAGAATCGGGAAAAGCCCCCCGCATTGCCCCTTCTCTTTATATCGGAGGGAAAAATCAACACTAAAAACCTGGAGCTCACCAGGATCACGAAAGAGGAGCTCGCCGCGTTTCTGAAAGAGCAGAACGCCTCCGTCAGGCAGGTATCGGTTATGACGCTGGACAACAACGGAAAAGTATATCTGCAGCTGAAGGGACAGTCCTATCAGACCCTTACCCTTCCGCTGAAGGAGGGCGTGGCATGGTAAAGAGCATCGTCACCGTCCTCGTCACGCTGTCCATTCTGATCGCGGGCGCGGCGTTCGAGCAAACTTACATCCACAGAGAATTCGGCGATTTCGCCGCGGTCGTCGAGACGCTGGACGAAAAGGTGACCGCTCAAACCGCGACCGAAGAAGACGCCCTCGCCGTGCAGAAAAACTGGCTCACGCACAAGGAACACATGCACGTGTTCATTCCGCACACCGAAATCAAGGAAATCGACCTGTGGCTTTCCGAAACGGTGAGCTACGTCAAATCACAGAACTGGGAGGAAGCGCGCGCCAAGATCGAGGTGCTCGCCGAACTGGTGGAGCAGATCCCGCACACCTTCCGGTTCCGCCTGGAAAATCTGTTCTGACCGCACTTTTACCTCTGCAAACGGCGGGCGCCCCGATCTGTGGGGCGCCCGCCTCTTTTTTCGCTTACAGCGCAAAATGCTTATCCAGTAAATACTTTTCCTTATCCTCTCCCGAAGCGCATCGCCAAAGACGACAGGCGTCTTTGCAGCGCGCCCGTAAAGTCGCTTTTTAAGCAGCGATAGCTCCAGTTGCGGTCGGACAGCGTGGAGGGCGCGTTGATTCGCCCCTCTTCCCCCAGTTTGAGGAGATCGCAATAGGGAATGACCGCGAGAGCGGCGCGCGAAGCGAAGGCGACTTCAATCAGTTTATCCGTGAGCGAATCGGGCGTTTCCGCGCGCATCGGCAGAGACAGCGCCCTGCACTCCCGCTTCAGTATGGCGGTCAGACGGGACCGCTCCTCTCTGCTCTGCCCCATGAGCCAGGCCTTTACCGGAGGATTGTCGTGCGTGCCGGTATAGACCGCCGCGTTTTCCCCGAAGCGGGAGGGAAGATAAGGATTGTCCGGATTTCCGTCGAACGCAAAGGACAGCACTTTCATGCCCGGGTATCCCATTTCCGCGAGGAGCTGCCGGACGCCCTCGTCGATAATGCCGAGATCCTCCGCGACGATGGAAGATTCCTTTAACCCGTCAAAAAACGCAGCGCCGGGGCCCTGCCGCCACGTTCCCCTCTTCGCGCTGTTTTCGCCGTACGGGACGGCGTAATAGCGGTCAAACCCGCGGAAATGATCGATGCGCAGAATGTCGTACAGCCTGAATGCGCGCGCGATGCGCTCCTTCCACCAGGCGTAACCGTCCGCGCGCATGGCGTCCCAGTCGAACAGCGGATTGCCCCAAAGCTGCCCATCCGCGCTGAATGCGTCCGGCGGGACGCCCGCGGCGGCGGAGGGCGTTCCGTCTTTTTCCAGCAAAAACGCGGAGCGGCGCTTCCATACGTCCACGCTGTCGTAAGAGACGTACAAAGGCATATCTCCGAACAATTCGACGCCCGCTTCCTTTGCGTACAACTTCAATAGCCGATACTGTGAAAAAAAGACAAACTGCAAAAACAGGCGAAAGTCGACGGCATCCCGATGTTCTGCGTAAAAGCGCGCGAGCGCCCCTTCGTCCCGGTCGCGGTAAGGTTCCGGCCAATCCGCCCAGCAGCGCATGGAAAAACGCTCTTTCAGCGCGCAGAACAGCGCGTAGTCGCGCATTTCTCCGTCTGCGGCGAACGCCTCGTAATCCGCATACCGTTCGGGGCGGAATCGCCCGAACGCCAGGCGCAGCGCGGAAAGCCGCTTTTCGTACAGCTTACCGTAATCCACCCGCCGCGGATCGCGCCCGAAGTCCAGATGCTCGTATTCCTCCGCCTTCAACAGCCCTTCGTTGGCGAGCATGTCGAGATCGATCAAATACTCGTTCCCCGCAAACGCGGAGCAGGACTGATAGGGGCTGTTTCCGAACCCCGTCGGCCCGACGGGGAGCATCTGCCATACGCCGATGCGGGCGTCCCGCAGAAAATCGATCCATTGATAGGCCGCGCGCCCCAAGGTACCGATCCCGCCCGGCGACGGCAGCGCGTAAACGGGCATCAGGATCCCCGCTTTCCTCTTATGAAACATGAATCCCTCCTCCCGCACCGAAAAAGCTGCCTTTTTCCCGATACATGCGCATACGTCACGCGCGTACGGCCGCCAGGATGCGTTCCGCGATGGCGCGCATGCCCCTGTCGTTCGGGTGGAGCGCCACGCCGGGATGCGCATACTGCCCCAGCGCCTTGTTCTCATTCCGATAGCCGAGATCGGAGAGCACGACGAATTTCCCGCCCTCTTTTTCCGCTTCTCTTCTGATCATTTGTTCGGTCTCCTCGTGTTCCCAGAACAGCCCCGTGACGACGAGTTCGCTGCCGGGCGTGTGAAAATAGCGGAGAAACGCCGCGAAATGTCCGGCAAAATCGTATTCGCCGAACATCGCCCGGTTGACGTTCTCGCCCAGCCGCACGATCACGAGATCGGGGCGGAAATCCCTGGCTGCCGAAAAGGAATTCAGGAGTTCGCCGTCCCAATACTTCAGCTCCCAGGTTCCCACGTTGGCGATGCAGTAATTCAGCGCGCCGTAACGCTCGCCCAGCCCTCTGAGCACAAGATGAACGTAGTCGTTCGCCTCCCTGCTCGCCGCCATGCCCCAGTTGTGATCCCAGCCGATCTGCGGCGCGCGCTCGTGCACGGTGATGGAATTGCCCAGAAAAAGCACTTTGTAACCGCTCTCGTTTTCATTGAACAGTTTGAATTTTTCGCTGACCTGCCGGTCTGCTCTGACCGAATTGTTGTCGATATCCGCGTTGATCTTCATCGTATGCCCCTATGATGTGCGTTTTCGGTATTATACGACAAAGCGGCGAAAAAGTCAACGCTTTCCGCCGCCGTGTTTACTCCGTTTTCCGTTCAGAATTTTTGCAGCTGCGCCTCGTAATCTTCAAACGCGATGTTGGAGAGCACCGCCCGGTATCCCCAAAACTCGCTCAGTTTGGCGGCGATGATATCCGCCGCGTCGATATGCGTCTTTAAGCTGCTGTGATTGTTCGCGCCGTAAGTACCGGCGCCCGTTGCGCCCTCCCCCACGCCGGGGATCACGACTTCTTTCAGATAGCCCGCCCCCATGATGCCTGCGTCCGTCATGGCGGCAAGCGCGAGCTTGCCCGCATTGCTCCCCGTGTGCGTCCAAATCATTTTTGCATCGGGGTAATGCGCGTGCAGATTTTCCACCATTTTCACCGCCTCCTGCTGGTACGGCTCCTGCTCGAAGCCGGAAGAGACGGTGTCGTTCCCGCCGATATTGAACAAAATGACGTCCGGCACCCAGCTGTCATAGTCCCAGAGCGCGGTCTGTTTCGCCCCCTCGACCGAGTTGGAAACGGTGATTCCCGTATAGTCCATGACGGCGGAAATGGAGCGCGGATACAATACGCCCCAGCCGCTCGTCGCCACATACTGCACGTCCGCGCCGAACATGCGGGCGGTGAGATAGTTGAAAGAATGAAGGCTGCTGCTGTTTGCCGTCGTCCGCGCAGGGTGCGTGTTTTTCAGCCCGTATGCGAGCGCGCCGTGCCCCGAGCCGCCCGAAGCGCACACGAACATGAAGCGGAGATTGGAGCCGTCCTCCTCCGCGTCGCGCGGGAGAAAAGCCCCGTCCGTCTCCATGCCGTAAACAGCGGTTGTCGCGTCGTACGGTTCGCTCGTTTTCAGACAGCGGACCGTGTGGCGCCCCTCGTCGAGCCCCGATACAAGCGTCACGGTCTGTCTGCCGTCTTCCAGGCAGAAAACGCGCGCGGGATCTGCCGCCGGCAGCACTTCGCCGTCCACGGCGACCTGATAATAAGGCTTGCGGGAGGCGGCGCCGTCGTTCGCGACGTCCGCAAAGAAATCCACCGAGAGCTCCGTCCCCGTGAAATCGACGGTAAACCCGGTTGCGGTGTGATAGAGATAGACCATCCCGGGATTTTCCCCGTCTCTTTCTTTATACTCGTACCTTCCTTCCCACTTGACGAACGATCCGTCTTCGGAAGGAATCAGCTGCTCGTCCGTGAGGTAATTGATTTTCTTTTCTCCCTCGCCGCAGGCGGAAAAAGCAAGCGAAAAGAACACGGCGACGAACGCCGCAAAGATCGCAAAGCGCTTCATCGGTGCCTCCTTACAGGGCAAAATAGATGGTGGTTGCGCCGCCCGTCATGACGATGAAGATCACGCACGTGACGATCGGTCCCAGCCAGACGCTCCCCGTGCGGTTGAAGAAGAACCGGTTGAACAGGGGCAGCGCCGCCATCATGGGAATGATGCTGAACAGCAGGTTGACAAACAGCCATTCCGGCCCCACCGTGCCCGTATACCCGATCTGCCCGGAGGCGATCATGGGGATATACTGGATGAAGACGATCGCAATCAGCCCCACGGTATTGGAGAGCACGGCGATGAGCTTGCTCAGCCACTCCTTCCAGTTCGCGGGGCGCATGGAACAGTTTGCGCGCAGCGAATTGGAAAAGTAGAAGAGAAAGAAGAAAGGAATATACATCGCAATCGCGAGGATCGCGCGCCAGCTGAAAGATACCCGCGCCGAGATAAACAGGACGCGCATATCCGTATGGAATATGCCGTAAATCAGATAGTCGAGCGCAAAGAAAGCGCAGATGAGAATCGCGGCCATGCCTACGGTCTTCAAAGCGTCCTTCCAGCCGAGTTTCAGGGGATTCAGGATGGAGCGGTAAGAGGCGTGTACGTCTGCGACGGGCAGCGTCTCCCCTTCCGCCGCGCCCTTCTTTTTGGCGGCAAAATAATCGATCGCGTACTTTAACCCCCAGGTGAGGAAGAAAATCGCAATGCCGATCAAGCCGTTGAACACCGCCCACAGCATGACCGCGTTCGTAAATCGCTGCGGGAAAAACCAGGTCTGCGAACTGCCCGCCGCCTCCGGGAACCATTCCACGCTCAGCCGCACGCACACCATGTAGAGCACGCACGCGATGACGGCGGAGACCACGAAGGAGATCCAGAAAATGATTCTCCCTTTCACCTTCTGATCGGCGTTGCGGGGAGGCATCCCCTTGCCGATGCTCTGAAAAGCGCGCGTCCTCAGAAGGAGAACGAACAGCGCACAGATGAACATGAATCCGCCGACCAGAGAGAGCGCTCCGCCCGCTTCCTTCAGCCACCAGAGCTGGTTGGAAGAAGAGAGCCCGCTCTCGCTGTCGAACGTATAGTCAAAAAACTCGACGAGATGTGCGATGGTAGCGGAATCATAGGGCTGCAGCGCGTGCAGGGCGGTCTCGTTGTTGACGATGACATAGTTGTACTGATAGGGGTTGCCGTACTGAAAGCCGATTTCCACTTCGTCGATCGGCTCGCTTCCCCCGCGCTTCAGCTGATAGTTCACGAGGTCGATGGACTCCTGCGCGTAGCGGAGATCGGCGTTGCCGACGGTGAGCCACCACTCCTCTTCCTCCGTGCGGTCGGCGGGATCCTTGGCGAGAATCTCCTCCTTTTTCTGCGCGGTGGAATTCTGGAACGCGCCTTCGTCGTTCTGCGAATAGCTGATTCCCACGTTGCAAGCGGTGTTGCTCCACGTCAGTCCGCGGATGTATCCGGTTATGTATACCCCGTGCACGCGGGAAACGGTCTTGTTTTCCGCCGCCATCCTCCCCTCGCGCTCGGCGAGCTTCTGGCAGGCGTTTCCGCCCGCGCTGTGCCCGCACGCGCCCACGCGGTCAAAATCCACCCAGTCGAACTTCCCGTCCGGATTTTCAAACAGATAATCCATCCAGGAAAAGAGCCCGTACCCTTCCTGCGTGGCGGACTGCGCCTCGTACGAGGAAGAAGATTCCCCCTGCCCGTACGGGTCGATGCAGATGACCGCGTATCCCCGCCGCACCAGTTCGATGCAGAAGGAAGCCTGCGTTTCCTTCGTCCGCTGAATGCCGGGGACGACGAATACGAGGGGCACCGGGTCCTCCGCGGAAGCGCTCTTCGGCTGATAGATATCCGCCGTGCTCCAGCTCTTGACGCCCGTCTCCTCATACAAAGCCTCGCCTTTGCTGGAAACGGGGACCGTCTCGATGGTCTCGGAATACACGCGGTAACGATAGAAATCCGTCTGCACCATACTGCCGAGCAGTCCTCCTGCTAGGACAAGGCAGAGCGCGATGATCAGAATGCGTTTCGGGCGGTCTTTCAGATTAAACCACTTCCCTAAGGCGACGAAAAAATTCTTTACTTTTCCCATATTTTCTCCGTATCATTGCCGCGCAAAGGCGGCGGAACGCCGCGATTGCGCGTAACTGCTCTTATGACGCGGCGCCGAGGTTTTTCAGCGTCTCGTTATTCTGCGCAAAAGCATAGAACGCAGCGGCAGCGGCGCTGTCGTTCAGCTGAAGCACATAGCGCGTTCCCACCTGCACGTTGTTGACGTAACGCAAGGTCTGCTCCGATCCCGTTTCGGTCGCCGTCGTGGCATTTTTCCCGAAATTGACGAGACAGTCGATGTTGTTCGTTTCATCCGCATCGCTGTTTTTAGCGTTGATATCCTTGATCATGTCGTTGATTGTGAAGCTCGACTTGCTGTATTTATATTCCGCCCATTCGATCGTGATTCCCTCGTTCGCCGCCTCAAATGCAGCCTTGACGGCGGCAAGCTCCGCTTCGGTAATCGGGTTGGAGCTCTGGAAATAATACCCCACGCGCAGCACGGTCGATGCCGGCTCGTCGGGTTCCGGCGTTCCCGTCATATAAGAATAGAACAAAACCGCATTGTCCCGATTCGCACAGCCGGCGACGACGCCCACTTTGCGGGACGTATTTTCAAACATTCCCTCCAAAACCGACGCTTTGCCGTATTTGTCGTCAAGGACAATGGAATGCGTGTCGTTATCCATTTTATTTCCACTGATAACAACATCAACCGTACCGTCATTGAGCACAAATTGGTTAAAACCATCGTTGTTCATCTCCGAACCGATCAGATACCGAACATTTAAAGCAGCTTTTCCGTTGGCGGCAAGATATGCTGCAAATCCGTTTTTCACCGCTTCCACTTCTTCCGTTGTAATATATGGGGTTGAAGTTGCATCTTTGGTCGTATAAATCGCGACGACAAGATCATAGCTCTGCGCCGCGAATACGGGATACAGCGTGACCTTTCCGTCCACGAGCAGGCTTGCCACCTTCTCGTAAGTGATGGTATTGCCCTCTATTTCCGCTTCGGCCGCGTTTTCGGAGGTCGCCCAGCCCGTCTGGACGTACCCCGCCGGCACTTCCACCTCGGGAATCTCCGCGCTGACGCCCAGAAGCGTGTTGATCTCCGTAGTGATCGCCGTCTTGCCGACGACGGTCACCGTCGCGCTGTGATTTTCAATCCCCGTGATATAGGAGTAGAACGCCAGCGCGTACTCCGTATCCGTCAGGAGCGCGGCCTGCCGATTTGCTTCGGCCGTCTCGAACTGAGCGGCGATCGCGGCTCTCGTCAGAATGGATACGCCGCCCGTCGTAGCGATATTCGTTCCGCTGCCGATGATGACGTCGATGGGCTTTTCATACGCATTGACCTGCGCGCCGAAGTCTGCCACACTGAGTTTATCTCCTTCAAAGTGGACAAAGTTGATCTCATAGGTCGCCGCGACGCCCAGATAAGAGATGTAATCCTCCTTGATCTTGTCGCCCTGTGCCGCGCCGATATAGCGGTCGTACACGGCGACATAGAGGGCCCCCGTCTCTTCGCGCTGCTCAAAGCAGGCGTACAGCTTTGCGGTTCCGTCCGCCGTCACGTCCAGCAGGTCGTAAAGGGAAATCCCCACGCCGGCCGCAAACGCGATTGTGCCGCCTTCGGTCAGCGCCCATCCGGTAAAGCGATATCCGCTCTTCGACGGACCGGAGATGACGGAAGGCGTCTCCGCGACCGTCACCGTCTTCCATTCCTCCCCGCCGTTATAGAGAATCACCTCGATGGTCTCCTCCTCCGCGTACGCGACGTTCAGCTTGATCGTCGTCCCGTCAAAGACGAAAGCGTTGTTGCCGTTGATCGTCCCGAGGAAGGATTCCCCGAGGAGCACGTTCTCCGTCTTGCCGTCGTACGAACCGGCGGCAATTTCCATCTTTTGATTGTTTGCGCCCTGAGGTTCCGTCAAAGCGACAGCGGCGGGATTTTCTGCCAGGCTCTTCGCATTCGGGTTCGCGGAGAGATATACGCTGCTGTTCGCGGTCTTTGCCACGGCATAACCGGTGCCCTCCGTAAAGCAGAATACGTTTACCGTGACAACGCAGTTGTCTACGCTGCCGTTTTCATCCAGACCGACGATCCCGCCGACATTGGTTCTGCCGCCCACGTAGCTGACGATTTTTGGCGTGGATTTATAGATACCTTCCGCCATGCAGTCGGTGATCGTACCCGCGTTCGCGCCCGCGATGCCGCCTACGTTTTCATCTCCGTGCACGCGGATGCCCGAGAACGAGCAGAGCGAGACGGTCGCGCCCGACAGATTGTAGCCGACGATGCCGCCCAGATAGCTGTTGGTCGTCCCGGCGACGACCGCGCCCGCGTCTTCATAGCGCTGCGCCAGCAGCTTTCCGCTGCCCTCCGTCGCGCACTTCGTCACGATGCCCGCATTGATCCCCACGACGCCTCCGCCGTAAGAGTAATTGGAAAGGGACTTTCCGCCGCTCTCGACGGAGTTATACGCGCCCAGACAGCCCTCGCTGACGCACAGCTCGACCAGCCCCTTGTTATAGCCGACGATACATCCGCCGCCGATCCCCGCCTTGACGACGCCCGTCGCGGAAGAGGAGGAGACGATCTTGCAGTCGTAAACGACGCCCGTCTCTTCGTTGGTCCCGACCACGCCGCCGGCAATGCCGCGCGCGCCATTGCCGTCTTCCAGCGCCTCGTTGAGCGCGTTGGCAAAGCCGTTGGAGCCGACGGAGCCCGAAGTGCTCTCCACGTTGGCAGTCACGTTCACGCTTTCCACTCTGCCGGCGTTGAAATCCGCCACCGTGCCGATGCTGTCAAACGACGTGCTCGTGATCTTGCCCGCAATATTGAGGTTTTTGACGACGCCCTTTTCTCCGATCTTATAAATCGCCGCGGAATTGGCGTTTTCAAAGGTGATCGTCCTGCCGGCGCCGTCCAGAACGCCGTTGAATTCAAATCCGCGCTGCGCCGCGCGGCTGGTCTCCAGCGTAATGTTGGCAGCCATTGAAAAATAGGTGCCGGAAGAGACGTTTTCGCCGTTCACTTTGGTAAAGTCGAGCGCAGAGCCGATCAGATAGGGATTGGACTGCGTTCCCGCGCCGCCGAACAGCAGCTGATCCGCCGACGCCGTCTGCCCTTCGTAAGCGCTGTCCGTCACCGTGACGCTCCGATAGCCGCCCTGCGGAATCGCAGAGGGCGTAAAGGTCACGACAAACGACGCTTCGTCAAAGGCGACGGATCCCGTCAGGTTGACGGATTGCCCCGCTTTATCCGTAAGCGTAACGGTGTAATTTTCCGCCGGCGACGCCGCGGCCTGCGTCCACGTCAGCTTGCTGGTACACGCCTCCGCCGCCATCGCCAGTTCGCTCGGGTATTCGGATATGGTCCGATAGCCCGCGTAAAGCGTCATATTTTCCGTCACGATATCGACGGAAAAGTTCCATTCGCCCGTAAAATCCTCGGTGCGGAACCAACCGGTGAACACCCGCCCGTCTTCAAACACCGGATCCGTCGGTTTATTCCGGATCAGCCTGTTCTTGCTGACCTCGACGGTATCGTAAACTTCACCGTCCGCCATAAAGGTCACGGTGTACTTGTTGTCGTTTTCCGTCGTATTGTCTTTGCAGGCCGCTGTACCGAACGCCGCAAACAGCAGACAGAACGCGGCAACCAGAACGAGAAGCAGTTTCTTTCTTCCGCCAAACATGGATAATACCTCCTGATACAATTTAGTTAACTGAAAAAAGCGCAGGGATGAGATTGCACTTTCAAGAGTTCCTTTTTTTAAAAACAGTCATGGAGCGAATTCGGCCGCGTTTTGCCTTTTTGGCGCATTCGCGCCAAAAAAACAGGTATACCTGTTTTCACTGCCGATAGCCGTTTCCTCTCTGCCGCCGTCGCTCTGCGGGCTTTCCGGGCGGAAGAGAAAAACGCCTTCCCTGTTTTTATTATTATAACATTGAAAGACAAAAATGTAAATAGTGTTTTTGAAAATATATTTCGGATTTTCGATAAAAATTTTCACGCATTCCGAAGGGACAGCGAAAGCACGCCGGCTGACGCGCACAAGGGAAAGGAATTGCCGACGGCAGCGCCGCTGCTTCCCCCATAAACCATGGAACCCGCGCCTGTTATGCCGCGCGTTCATAAACGATTCTTTTTATTAAGATTTCGGAGCTATTCTCTCGCTGCAGGTTTTGTCCTTTTCAAAAGCGCAGAAGAGCGGCAAACCCGCGCCGCCTGTTTTTGATTTCATACAGCCTGCGCAATCGGCCGCTCATTCCCCTCTTTATGATGCGATTTCCTTATAAAGTGGCCTCCCTTCCAAAAGCCCGCTCATTTTGTATATTTATGAATAAAACATGCAGTTATAAACAATGAATTCTACAATTTCACATGATCGAAAAAGAAATAAAAATAAAATTTTAAAAAATTTTTATATTTTCAGATAATTTTCAAGGTATATTTAAGCTTCGCGCGGTATCATGTAGGCGTAAACAGAGACCAACACTCTTGTTTACGCCTATACTCTCTCCCTAAAATATACGGAAAACGCGCACCGATGACCGGTGCGCGTTTTCCGTTTCCGCGCGCTTTTTTCATTGTTTCGTATGAACATCTGTCACAGAAACGCCCTGCAAAGAGAAGCGGCGCGCCGGCAGAGAGATTTTTAACTTACATTTTAAAGGTTTCACAGCGCCTGTTTACAGGGCGTTGTCGCACTCTCTGCGGAAAAAATCCTTTCCCGTTGTTTCCGCTCTTATCCCTATCTCTTCCACAGGCGGGAGACGGAACGATTCCTTTCCAAAACACACATTCCTCCGTTTAACCAGACTCCGCGGAAATTTTTCTTATCCTTGCGGCATTCCGTCTATTCCGCGGCAAAAACGCAAGCCGGCGCGCTTTGATATGTCCACTCCTATTGCAGAATGATTTTCACGGATCACAACGCGAGCCGCTTATGGACTCTTTGCCCCCTTGAAAAAATTAGGGGGAAAATTTCCCCTCGTCTCATCGCCGATTCCTGCGGCTGCCGCGCTTTTTTCCTGCAAACCGCCTTACAGCCGCAATCGAAGGCGACGTTCCCCATTTTTTCAAATTGCATGGATCATGAAAAGGCGGTAAACAAAAGGATCCGTTTATCAGGCAAGAACTAATACGCATGAGCACACGTCAGAGCAATCCCCAAAGTACCGTTTCATCGTTTCGCCGCACATATCTGCTTCAAAAAAACGCAATGAAGTCAATCCAACACTGATTTTCGATAATCGGCTTTGCCGACCCTTTTCCCGCTGAACGAAAGGATCGGCAGCGATCGCGGAAAAAAGGGGGCTTTTTTTAAACGCAATGGCCGAGGCAGCATTCGGCGTTCCTCTCTTTACATTCCCGACGGAATCTCCGCAAAGATCGGTCGAATCTCAATCCCCCGCGCTTTCCCTTTTGAACCTTGCATCAGAGGGAAACCGGGCGCATAACACTTAACGCTGTCTTTCAGGTGCGGGAGGCGGCACAATGCCTCTTTTTTCCCCTTTGATGCTGCCGCGATTCGCCTGCGCTCTTTTTTGTCTGCGGCAGCAGGCGTGCATCCGGCACGAAAAAAGGACCTGCTGTTCAGCAAGTCCTAATGAAAAGCAGCAACGACCTAATCTTCCGTGCGGTCGCCCGCAAAGTACCCTCGGCGCAGATGAGCTTAACTTCTGTGTTCGGGATGGGAACAGGTGGAGCCTCATCGCCATCGTCACTGCTATGGTATATATACGGGATTTCTCCCGGATATATCTCTCTCGATTCAGTTTGCCTTTTCTTTCCGGCAACCTGACAACTGCATAGAATCTCTTTCCTAGTCTCTGTACTTCTTTCGGCTCAGCTCAATATAGTCCGCATAAGTTTTCGTTTTAATTCGCTCTCTTCTCATTGCTGAGATCAAGCCCTCGACCTATTAGTATCGGTCAGCTTACGCATTACTGCGCTTACACCTCCGACCTATCAACCTCATCGTCTTTGAGGGGTCTTACTAACTTACGTTATGGGATATCTTATCTTGAGGCGAGTTTCACGCTTAGATGCTTTCAGCGTTTATCTCATCCGCACTTCGCTACCCTGCCGTGCCGCTGGCGCGACAACAGGTGCACAATTGGTGCGTTCATCCCGGTCCTCTCGTACTAGGGACAAAGCCTCTCAAATATCCTACGCCCACGATGGATAGGGACCGAACTGTCTCACGACGTTCTGAACCCAGCTCGCGTGCCACTTTA
>UQTB01000034.1 GCA_900543915.1 uncultured Eubacteriales bacterium
GGAGACCGCAGTCGTCTCGTTCACGGTGGTCGTCCGGGCGATCCCGCCGCAGAATCCCATCTTCAACGTCGCGCAGGCGGAGTACACCTACATGCCGTTCCCCGGATACGAGGTGCGGGGGATTGAAACTTCCAATATCGCGACTTGCTATATTTACGGAGAACTCGTCGCCGTCGCAAAGAGCGCGGACAAAGCGCTCGCGACTGCCGGGGAAAACATCAACTACACTTCCGTCGTGACCAACGGCGGCAACGGATCGCTGATCAATCTCGTTTTCCGCGATCCCGTTCCGGCGGGGACGGCATTTGTCCCCGGCTCGGTGACGGTGAACGGCGTTTCCTATCCGTCGTACGACCCGGCCGCCGGATTTCCGCTTCCCGACCTTGCGGCAGGGGAAAGCGCGGCGGTTGCATTCAGTGTCATCATCAATGAAACAGGAGAAAAACAAATGATAATTGTCAACCAATCCAACGTAACGTTCGATTACGTATTACCCGATCATACCACCCGCAGCGGCGAACAGGCGAGCAACCTCGTTCAGACGGAAGTTCTGACCTATTCGGTCTCGCGGGTCAAGAGCACGGACAAAACTTTCCTGAGCGAGGGGGAGACGGCGCGGCAGACCGTCGTGATCACCTACCTCTCCACCGCCGCGCTGACGGCGCTCAACTTCAAGGATACCATGACGACCGGCGCGACGTACGTTGCGGGCAGCGTCGCCGTCAACGGCGTTTCCCAGCCGTCCTACGATCCGAACGCCGGCTTCGCGCTTCTGGATATCCCCGCGGGCGGGCTCGCCACGATTTCCTATTCGATTTTGGCGAACAACCCGCGCACGGACGTTTCCGTCACCAACAACGCCACGTTCAACTACACGGTGAACGACCCGATCCGCGGGCCCGTTTCCTACTCCGAGAACACCAACGACATCGTGATCGCCCTGGTCGCCACGGGTATGACCGTCGTCAAGCGCGTGGATAAGGCGTATGCGATTTCCGGAGAACTGCTGCATTATACTTCAATCGTGACGAATACGGGATCGCTGGATAAGATCAATATCGTCTTTACGGACGATATCCCCGTCGGAACGACGTTCGTCGCGGGCAGCGTAAAGATCAACGGCGTCTCCTATCCCGCGTACGATCCTGCGGCGGGCTTCACGCTGCCCAACCTGGCGCCCGGCAACGGCGTGACGGTGGAATTCGACGTCAGGGTGGTGTGATTATGCGCGAGATCACCAACGTTTCCAACGTGACCGATGCGTTCGGCGCAGTCGTATACAGCAACGAAGTATCTACCCTGATCGTCCAGAATGCGGTCAGCCTCGAATATATCCGTTCCGAATTCTGCTGCGATCGCCCGTGCCGTTCCCGCTGCGAACCCTCCCCATGCTGTTTTTGGGTGAGCTGTCTTGCGGTTTTATGCGGGAGCTGCGGGTGCAACCGCCGCTGTCGCTGCGGCTGCGAGAGCCGGTGCGGCTGGCAGTATCCGGAAGGTTTTAACGATTACCGCCCGTTTTAATGCGGCGCATCTATACCGTGTCGGCAAAGCAGACGAAACGCAGGCTTTACGGCCGTAAATAGAAAAAAGGCATCGGGAATTTCCGATGCCTTTCCCTTTTTTCGGGCAAAGCGCTGAGGGGAGATCGAGCTGAAACAGCACTCTCAGTCATACTGCTTCTGCAAGAAGAGCAATTTGTAAGCAATACTCTTTTTTCTTCGGGGAATTTTAAAGCAGATTTTATTTTTAGAAAAAATAAGAGCAAATACAGCGATTAGCCGTTGTATATTAAGGCTGCCCGTAGTGTAAAATATAAAAGTAGCCATAGGAAGGAGATTGTTTGGCGTGGACATTCATCAGAGAATTTTGCAGCTTTGCAAAGAAAGGAATTGGACATTGTATAAAATTGCGCACGAAGCTGGTATTTCGGAAGCGACCGTGTATGGCTGGTTCAACGAGAACCATTTTACGCCGTCCCGCAATTCTATTGAGGATATTTGCGCAGCGTTTCAGATCTCTCTCGCAACTTTTTATAATGATATTGATTTGGACAACCTGTCGCCGCAACAGATCGAGCTTTTATCGCTTTTTGAAAAAGTCCCCGATACGAAGAAATCCGTGGTAATAGATATAATCCGTTCATTTACAGCTGACTGAAAAACATTGAAATCCCCGCCAAGGTTGGCGGGGATTTGATTTTTCCGGAAATAATGGCAGCAATAAGCAAAGAAAATGATCTGTAAAAAGCAGGCAAAAACGGGCGGCAGTTCTCGCGGCTTTTCCGATGTTTCCAAAATTGCTTCCCTATTAGGATAGGGTAAAAAGCGAAAAAAGGAAATATTGTGCAGATTATATACGACGGAATTTTTTCAATGAAAAGGGATACACTGAAGGAGTTAAGGCATACATTTACGACACAAGCGAAAGAATGCGGCATCAGTGATGAAATTGTAAAAATATGGACGGCGCGCAGCTTGCAATACCTGCCGGCAAGAGTTGATACGCACTTTACACTTGAATGTATGCAAGAGCAGGCAGAGCGGCTTATTTTTGAAGTTCCGTTCCCGAAAATCCCCGAAGACAAAAAATAAAACACAATATATTGCAAAGCATTTTTCGATAAAAACTACAATATATTGTGTTTTATGGCGCGCCGTAGGGGATTCGAACCTCTGGCCTTCGGTTCCGTAGACCGACGCTATATCCAGCTTAGCTAACGGCGCATTCGCTTTCATAGCCTTTCTATTATATAAAGTTCGCCGTAATTTGTCAAGAAATCAAGGGGTTTCTTCGTCAAATTTAAAAAATTTTTTTCCGTTTTGCTTTTTTACTTTTCTTTTTGGGGATTCTGTTGTATCATAATAGCGAGGTATTGCAATGAAACAAGCAAAGAGTCTGAAAAAGTCCATGCGCCGCTGTCTTCTGGCGGCAATTCTGCTTTCGGTCGCGCTGCCCGCGGGCATCTTGATGATCATTTTTGGCGCGACGGGGCAGAGGTATGTGCTGATGACGTTCGGCATCGTCTTTACCGTGGCGGGATTTTACGGTATGCCCATGGTCTGGGTGCGGTACGGTTCTTATTTCCCGCTCAGGGCGATCGCGGGCGCGGTGGAAGACGGGCTTTATGAAACGCATCGGATCGCGCAGACGCTGGGGAGAAAGGAAGAAGAAGTGAAGAAAAACATCTCTGATATGATTGCGCGCCGCTATCTCACGGGATATTCGTTCGACGGGAAAATCCTCTCGCCGCTTTCGCCGCGCACGGTGGAGCGCGTCGGAAAATGCCCGAATTGCGGGGGAAATCTGACCGTCACGGAAAAGGGAGCGACTTGTCCCTATTGCGGGGCGCAGTATATCGAGCGATGAAGCGGCTGATTCTGCTGAGCGGCCCGCCGGGCGTGGGAAAGAGCGCAGTCGGAAAACGGCTCAAAATGAAACTGGAGCGCAGCGTTTTTCTGGACGGCGATTGGTGCTGGGATCTGCACCCGTTTGTGGTCAACGAGGAGACCAAGCGGCTGGCGCGCGCGAATATCCGCGCGCTGCTCGGGAATTTTCTGAAAAGCCCTGCAGTGGAAAACATCGTGTTTTGCTGGGTGATGCACGCGGATGCCGTCGAGCGCTCCGTACTGGAGGGGTTGGATCTGACCGCGTGTAAAGTTTTCTCCTTTTCCCTGATCTGCGGGGAAGAGACGCTGCGCTTCCGCCTGCAGAAGGACGTGAGAGATGGCGTCCGCGCGGCGGAAATTTTGGCGCGCGCCCCGCGGTATCTCCCGCTTTTTGCCAAGCGCGGAAACCGCCTGATCGATACGGAGGGGAGAACGCCCGAAGAGATCGCCGGGCAAATTTTCGCGCTGAGCGGAGAATAAGCAAAAAAGGGGAGGGAGCCCCTCATTTTTGAAGCCAATTTCAGAACAAGAAAGATCGCGCGCGCCTCGCAGGCAGAGCTATTATTTTTTACGTTAGCGGTTGCGATAAGGCGGTGCCGCGCAGCAAAAAATTCTTCTCCCGAAAAAATGCTTTTTCGCAACGAAGAAGCGCCCGCGCAGAACAGTTCCGTTGAAGAGAAGCAGGGGATGCGCCGCGGCCGGGGCTGTGCCCGAAAAAGAAAAAACCCGCCGGTTTTGCCGGCGGGTTTCGATTTATTCGGTTCGGATGGGTGCGGCAAAGCGGTCTTTTTTCCTTTTTGCCGGCGCTTCGTCCGCTATGTTTGCAAACAGCTCTTTAAGAAAGGCGCTGTCGTCCACCGCTTCCACGAGGAGCATTTCTTTCGCGCCTTCATAGGGCTTTACCCGCGGAGCGGCGGGAAGCAGCGCCGCAGCGGAAGGCAGCGGTTTTACGAGCAGTCTGTTGTCGTAAATTCCGCCTGCGATTTTTCCGCGGCAGTAGAGGATAAACTCTCCCATCATGGCGCGGTAAGATACGTCCGGATCGGACAGTTGCTCCAGGATGAACTGTAAATAATTATGGTCGGAAGGCAATTCGGCTCCTTTGCCGCCGCGGCGGCACATGCATGATACAGGGGAAGCTGCTGATTTTTCGGTCAAACGGGCTGATCGGGCAATTCGCCTTCGGCAGAAGATTCCCCTTCGCCCGAAGGCGTTTTCTGCTTGACGGCGTTGTCCGTCTTTCCGCGGTAAACGACGTAACGCAGAAAGAGAAATTCAGTCGCCATGTTCAGCACCATGGAGATTGCGAGCACGAGGTATTCGTTCCAGCCGATTCCCTCCAGCGCGGCGCCGCCCCAGACGGAGAGCGGGGTGAAGACGCAGTAATATCCCAGCACTTTCAGCATGGCTGCGCCGTAATTGGCGTCCGTTCGGAAGGTGGCTTTTCGGTTGATGGTAAAATTCCACACGACGGACAGCGCCAGTGCGATGAGATAGGAAAGCCAGTAATCCCACTTTCCCACCTCGTTCATCAGGGTAAACGAAACCGTCTGAATAATCCCCGCCGAGGCGGAGATCAGGACGAATTTGACGATGCGGATGAGTTCTTTCATGTGAGTTCGTTCGTTTTTTTCTCGGTGTTATCGGATACGCCGGGGTCCCGAATCATCTCGATGTGCGGGATGCCGTCTTCCGGAAATTCCGCGGAACAGGGGACAAAGCCCAGCTTTTCGTAAAATCCCGCGGCGTATAACTGCGCTTTGATTTTGACGGGCGCATCGCCGTAGCGCTCGGCGATGACGCGCAGCCCCTCTTTCACGATGGCGGCGCCCAGCCCGCAGCCTCGCCTGACGGTGAGAATCCGCCCGAGCGATGGGAGATCGAACACCGTATGCGGGGGCAGGACGCGCAGATAAGCCTGTACATTGCCGCCGTCCTCGTAAAATACGTGGAGCGCGCACTCGTCCCACCCGTCGATGTCCTGATAGGGGCAGTTCTGTTCGACGATGAACACTGCCGTCCGCGCTTTTAAAAGGGCGAGCAGCTCGCGCGCGGTGAGTTCTCCGAACGCTTTGACAACCAATTTCATCCGTTATTCTGCGGGATAGATGGAAAAGGGATTGCCTTCAAGCGGATTGAACTTTGGCTTTGTCATGAGCGCGACGTTTTCCGTTCCCGCGGGTACGCTGTATCTGACGTAAAAACTGCGCGGGGTCGAACGGGAGAACGCCACGAAGACGACGGTCGCGTCCTCTCCGATCTCATAGGAAGCGGACTGACCGTTTTTCAGCTCGCCCACTTTTTTGCAGGGGATATTGCCGAGATATTCGGTCGCCTCCTCCTGCGGACAGTAGAGGTAGATCATGACTGCGCAGGCGCAGCCGACAAAGCTCTTTTTTCTGGTCAGCGTCAGAGTTCTCATTGCTGTCTCCTCTTCTTTCAATTTTCCTTTCCGTCCGCGCTTTCGCTCTGCGGGCGGAGCTCCGCCTTGATGCGGCGCACGCCGGCGGACGAGCTCTGCTCCTTGGTGATGACGAATTTCCCGAGGTCGCCCGTATTCGCCGCGTGGGGACCGCCGCAGATTTCCTTGGAGAAATCCCCTATGGTGTAGACGGTGACGCGGTCGCCGTACTTGTTGGCGAACAGCCCGACCGCGCCGGCGGCCCTGGCCTCTTCCACCGTCATTTCTTCGCGGACCACGGGGATTTTCTTCGCGATCTGTTCGTTGACGAGCGCTTCCACCCGTGCGATTTCCTCCTGCGTCAACGGGCGGTCAAAGTTAAAGTCGAAGCGCAGCCGCTCGGTCGTAATGTTGGAGCCGCGCTGATTGACGTCGGGGGAAAGCACTTTTTTGAGCGCCGCGTGCAGGAGATGCGTCGCCGTATGCAGATTGACGGTCAGCGCCTCCGTATCCGCGAGCCCGCACTTGAAGCGCTGTTCGCTGCCTGTGTGCGATTTTGCCTGATGCGCCCTGAAGGCCTCTTCAAAACCCTGCCTGTCCACCTTGATTGCCTTTTCTTTCGCGAGCTCCTCCGTGATTTCGATGGGGAAGCCGAAGGTGTCGTACAGGCGGAAAGCGGCGGCTCCGTCGATGACGTCGCCGCTCAGTTTGCGTACGACGCGTTCAAATTCCTTTAATCCGCCGACGAGCGCTTTGGAAAACTTCTTCTCCTCTTTGTCCAGCTCCTCTTTGATCTTTTCCGCATTTTCGGAAAGCTCGGGGTAGATGCGTTCGTATTTTTCGATGAAGCACCGGGCGATGACGGAGAGATTCCCCTCCGCCAGCTCCAGCTGGCGGCCGTAGCGGACGGCCCTGCGGATGATTCTCCTCAAAACATAGCCCTGGTCGACGTTGGAGGGCGTGATGCCCTTGGGGTCGCCGATCATGAAGGTCGCCGTGCGGATGTGATCGAGCACGATGCGGAACGCCTTTCTGATCTCGGGCGACTCGTCGTAGCTTTTCCCCGTGAGTTCTTCCAGCTTCGCCCTGGCCGCGGTGAACAGGTCGGTGTCGTACACGCTCCTGACGCCGTTCAGGATGCAGACCGTGCGGTCCAGCCCCATGCCGGTATCCACGTTCTTCTGTTTCAGCGGCTCGTATTTGCCCTCCGCGTTCTTGAAATACTGCATAAATACGTCGTTCCAGATCTCGATGTATTTGCCGCAGTCGCAGGCGGGGGAGCAGTCCTCCGAGCATTTTTCGTAGCCGCGGTCGATGAACATCTCGGTGTCCGGACCGCAGGGGCCGGTGAGCCCGGCGGGACCCCACCAGTTATTCTTGCGGGGCAGGAAGAAGATTTTATCCCTGGGGATGCCGCATTCCTCCCAGATGCGCGCGCTCTCCTCGTCGCGCGGGGCGGTTTCGTCGCCGGCAAACACGCTGACGGCGAGCTTTTCGACGGGGATTCCCAGGCAGTCCGGGCTCGTCAGAAACTCGAAGCTCCAGCGGATGGCGTCCTCCTTGAAGTAGTCTCCCAGGCTCCAGTGCCCCAGCATTTCAAAAAAGGTCAGGTGGGAATCGTCTCCCACTTCGTCGATGTCGCCCGTGCGCACGCATTTCTGCACGTCCGTCAGGCGGGTGCCCTCGGGGTGCTTCTGTCCCAAAAGATAGGGGACGAGGGGGTGCATTCCCGCCGTCGTAAAGAGCACGGTCGGGTCGTTTTCGGGGATCAGAGAGGCGGAGGGGATGATATGGTGCCCCTTGCTCTCGTAAAATTTCAAAAATTTCTCTCTCAATTCTTCACTGGTCAGTCGATTCATGGTTTACCTCTGCTTATTTTCCAATGTATAGCCGTCCTTGCCGTCCTTGACCGTATAGCCGGCTGCGGCGATTTTGTCTCTCAGTTCGTCCGATTTCGCCCAGTTTTTCTCCCTGCGCGCGGCGAGCCGCTCTTCGGCGAGGGCGATGACTTCGGGGGGAATCGCTTCCTTCGGCCGCCGGGTTTCGCAGCCTTTTAAAAACGTTGCGGGATCGGTGCGGAACAAGCCTAAAAGCCCGTAGGTCTTTCGGATCTGATTGAGGTCGTCCGCCGCGGAACGGTCGCCCGCTTTGATCTTCGCGCGGATTTCCTTAAAATACCCGAACAGGTCGGAGAGGGCGCGCGCGGTGTTGAAGTCGTCGTCCATCGCGGCGTCGAACGCCGCGTCGATGGCTTCGTTTCCTCCCTCCGGACAAAGCCCCGCCTGCTCCGCCTCCAGAAATACGCGGTAGAAATCCGCGAGATGCCGCTCCGCCGCGGGGAACAGATCGTCCGTCACGTTGACGTCGTTCCGGTAGTTGTTGGAAAGCAGCGCGAATTTCAGAGATTCCTCCGAATAGCGGTCCAAAAGATCGGACAGGAGCAGCGAATTGCCGAGCGATTTGCTCATTTTCTGTCCGTTTACCTTGATGAGCCCGTTGTGCGTCCAGTATTTCGCAAAGCGCTTGCCCGTGAGGGCCTCCGTCTGCGCGATCTCGTTTTCGTGATGCGGGAAAATGAGGTCTCTTCCGCCGCCGTGCAGGTCGATCTGATCGCCGAACGCCGCGCGGTTCATCGCGGAGCATTCGATGTGCCAGCCGGGGCGGCCCTTTCCCCAGGGAGAATCCCAACAGATCTCGTCCTCCTTCGCGCTCTTCCAGAGGGCAAAATCCAGGGCGTTCCGCTTGTTTTCGTCGCTGTCGATGCGCACGCCGCTGATGGCGTCCTCCAGGCTGCGGTTGGAGAGCTGCCCGTAAGCGGGGAAGGATTCCACCGAAAAATAGACGTCGCCCTTTTCGGTGGCGTAGGCGTGCCCCTTCTCGATCAGCCGGGAAATAAAGTCCACGATATTTTCGATATTTCCCGTCGCCTTCAGCCACACCGTGGGATCGTCCACCTGAAAGCGGTGCATTTCGGCGTCGATCTTTCGGATCATATCCGCCGCGTAAACGTCCGCGGGAATGCCCGTTTCGCGGGATTTTGCGATGATCTTGTCGTCTACGTCCGTATAATTGCGGGCATAGGTGACGGAATAGCCCTTCTTTTCGAGGTATTTGCGCATCACGTCGTAGATGAGCGCCTGAAACGCGTGCCCGATATGCGCCTCGCCGGATACCGTGATCCCGCAGGCGTACATCTTTACCTTGTTTCCGTCGAGGGGGATAAACTCCTCTTTCTGTCTGGTCAGTGTATTGTAAATTTTCATCGTTTCTCTTCGTCCTGTTTCATGCGCGCGAGCTCCTCTTCCAGTTTGAAGACCTTATCGCGCAGCCTGCATACTTCCTCCATCAGGGGGTCGCACTGGTCCTGTTTCAGATCGCACGGCAGCTTTTCGTCCGCAACGCGCACGACCTTGCCGGGCACGCCCACCACGGTGGCGTGCGGGGGAACCTCTTTCAGCACGACGGCGCCCGCGCCGATCTTGCTGTATTCGCCCACCGTGAAGCCGCCCAGAATTTTGGCGCCCGCGCCGATCACGGTGCCTTTCTTTATGGTCGGGTGGCGTTTTCCTTCCTCCTTGCCGGAGCCGCCCAGCGTCACGCCTTGGTAGATGACGACGCCCGTCTCCACTTCCGCGGTCTCGCCGATGACGACGCCTGCGCCGTGGTCGATGAACACGCCCCCCTCGATCCTGGCGGCGGGGTGTATTTCGATCCCGGTCAGCCAGCGCGCGAACTGCGAGAGCATGCGCGCGAGCAATTTCAGGTGCATGCGGTGAAAAAAGCGCGCGGCGCGGTGCCACGAAAGCGCTTTGACGCCCGCATACGTCAGCCAGATCTCGAACTTGTTGCGCGCCGCGGGGTCGTTCTGTTTGGCGGCGGCAATGTCCAGACGCATATTTTTAAAAAACATATTCCTCCTGCCGTCAGACCACCTCGACGCCTTCCGCCTTGAACGCGGCGATCTTCTCTTTGGGGAAGTTGGCGTCCACGACGATGATGTCGATCTCTCTCGGATAGGCAAACGTGTAGGGCATGGTGCGGTCCACTTTGGAGCCGTCCAACAGCATGATGACGCGTTTCGCCTTCCGGATGACCGCGGCTTTGATTTCCGCCTCCGGCTGGGAGCCGCAGGTGAAGCCCGTACTGTCATTATATGCGGTAGTCGTCATCACTGCCGTATCGATGTTGATGCGGTCCAGCCAGTCGAGGCTCGCCTTGCCGACGGTCGCCAGATTGTTCCGCGAAACGTCCCCGCCGATCACCGTCACCATCATCATGCTCTTTTTTAAAAGCTCGGTCGCGATGTTGAGCCCGTTGGTCACGATGAAGTAGTTGATGTTGGGGAGCTGCTTCGCGAAGTACAAAGTGGTGGAGCCGCTGTCCACGAACAGGGAGTTGGTCGCGTCGATGAGCTCGATCGCCTTCGCCGCGATCTCCTTCTTTTCCCCGATGTTGAACCCCACCCGCGCGGAAAACTGTTCTTCCGTCTTTTTGGAGAGTTCGTTTAAGGAAACCGCGCCCCCGCGGACGCGGATGATGAGCCCCTCGTTTTCCAGTGCGCAGAGATCTCTGCGCAAGGTCATCTCCGAGTAATTGGGCATCAGGGCGGCCAGCTCGTCGTAGCTGACCTTTCCGTTTTTCTCGATCAGCTCCTTGATTTTTTCAATTCTCGATTTCTTCATAGCAATTCCTCTCGTTTGTTAAAAGTATTTTAACAATTTTGAAAGAATATATCAAGCAAACGCGCGTAATTTGAAAAAAAATTTTGAAAAATTTTTTCCGTTTTTCCAATCGTTTGCTTTTTCGGCGCCAAACTACTATAATAGAGTCAGTATATCAGTTATGTGCAAGTAGGAGTAAACGGTATGATCGATATCAAACTCATTCAGGAGGACCCGGCGAAGGTCGCCGCGGCATTGGAGAAAAAGGGGTATGCGTTCGACTTTTCGGCGGTGCTGGAAAAGGACGCGCTTCGCAGAGCGAAGCAGACGGAGCTGGAAAAGGCAAAGGCGGAGCGGAACCGCGTTTCCGCAGAGATCCCCAAACTCAAAAAGGAGGGGAAACCCGTCGAGCCCATCTTTGAGGAGATGCGCGCGCTGGGCGACGCCATCGCGGAGGACGAGCGGGAAGTGAACGCCCTGGCGGCGGAGATCTACGATTTTCTGATAGCGCTTCCCAACCTGCCGGACGATGACTTAAAGGGCGGCGGCAAGGAGAACAACGAGGTGGTGAAGGTGGTCGGGCAGAAACCCGAATTTACCTTTGAACCGAAAAATCACGTCGATCTCTGCACGGCGCTGGGGATCATCGATTATCCGCGCGGCGTGAAGATCTCCGGCAACGGCTTCTGGCTGTACCGCGGCAAAGGGGCGCAGCTGGAGTGGGCGCTTTTGAATTTCTTTATTTCCGAACACTTAAAGGACGGTTACGAATTTATCCTGCCGCCCCACCAGCTGGGCTACGGCTGCGGTCTGGGCGCGGGGCAGTTCCCGAAATTTTCGGACGAAGTCTATTGGCTGGACGTCGACGCCGACCGCGAGAAGAACCGCTTTATGCTTCCCACGGCGGAAACGGCGCTCGTCAATCTGTATGCGGGCGAGATTTTGGAAGAATCCAGCCTGCCCATGAAGCTGTTTGCCTATACGCCCTGCTACCGCAAAGAGGCGGGCTCCTACCGCGCAGAGGAGCGCGGCATGATCCGCGGGCACCAGTTCAACAAGGTGGAGATGGTGCAGTACGCCCACCCCGCGCGCTCGGCGGAGGCGTTTGAGGAGCTGGTAAAGAAAGCGTCTTCTCTGGTGGAAAAGCTGGGGCTGCATTACCGCGTCTCCAAGCTGGCGGCGGGGGACTGCTCCGCTTCCATGAAGCGCACGTACGATATCGAGATCTGGATCCCCTCCATGGGCATCTACAAGGAGGTCTCTTCCGTCTCCAACGCGGGGGATTATCAGGCGCGCAGAAACAACACGCGCTATCGGGACAGCAGAACGGGAAAACCCGCTTACGTCCATACGCTGAACGGCAGCGGGCTTGCCACTTCCCGCGTGTTTCCCGCGCTCATCGAACAGTATCAGAACGAGGACGGTTCGGTCACCGTGCCCGAAGTGCTCCGTCCCTTCATGGGCGGGCTGGAGGTCATCCGATGAAGGGCTATCGCCTCGTCTCGCCGGAGGCGTATACGGGAAATCCCTTTACGGTGATCGGAAAGGAATGGCTGATCGTCGCCGCCGGAACGCCGCAGCGGCACAACGGCATGACGGCGAGCTGGGGGAATATGGGTGTTTTCTGGGGAAAACCCGCCGTGACCGTCTATATCCGCCCGACGCGCTACACCAAGGAATTTGTGGACGGAAGCGATCTCTTTACGCTGTCGGTCTTTTCAGAGGATTACCGCCCCGCACTCAATCTGTTCGGCACAAAATCGGGAAGGGACTGCGACAAGGACGGGGAAGCGCATTTGACGCCCTTCGCAGTGGACGGAACGGTCGCCTATGCGGAGGCAAAGACGGTCTTCGTATGCAGAAAGCTCGCGCACGCGGATCTCGATCCGGCGCGGTTCGACGATCCCTCTGCGGACGGGAAGTGGTACCCGAAGAAGGATTATCACACGGCGTACATCGCCGAAATTCTGGCAATTTACGAAAAGGAATGATCTGATTATACGGAAAAGGCAGCCCGCCGTGCGGCGGGCTGCCTTTTAATCATGGCTTGATTCATGCGCTCTGCCTCATTCCGGCGACGCTTCGTCCGGAACATACGAGCGCAAAAGGGAAAGATAGACGCCGGCGGTCCAGCCCATCATGGGCGGCGTTTCATATTCCCCGGTGACGGCGACGGATCCCGTCGTCGCGTCGTATTTTTCCCAAAGCTGGCCGGTCTGCCGGAATACGGAACGCACGGTGCGGAGAAATTTCCCCGCGGGGACGGCCGCTCGGCCGCTGCCGCACGCGGCCAGCGCCTCCACGGCAAAGTAAACGAGGGGCGCCCACATGGAGGGATAGTCCCACTGATCGAATTTTTTGTCCTCTCTTTTTTCGCAGGCGGCCATGCCGAACGGGCAGTCCAGCCGCTTAAGCAGGGTCTCCGCGGCGGACGCGTCTTTGGAAATGCCGGCGGCAAAGGGAAAAAACATGCCTGCGTGGAAGAGCGCCGACCGGCGCTTTTCCCGTTCGTTGTAGTCGTAATACAGTCCGTGTTCGCCCAGCATGTACGCATCCATCAGCGCCTTTCTTTGCACAGAATAATCGAGATAGCGCCCGGATAAGGCGGTTTGGCCGATAGAAGCGGCGAGCGCGGAGACAATGATTTCCGCTTGATACAAAATCGCGTTCAAGTCTACCGCCGCGTAGTCCGCGCCCGCATAGCGATTGCCCTCGCCGGCAAAGCGCGGGGTGAAGTCCCAGCCGCTCTCCGCAATGGCGAGAAAGTGCGCGCCCTGCGCCGATTTGTCCAGGTAGGAATCCGGGTTTTCGCCCACTCTTTCCGAAATGGCGAGGCAGAAGGAAACGAGTTCTTCGGCGGAGGCGCAGTGCCCGTAGCCGTTGAGTCCGCTGGGAAGCAGCCTGCGGTTCATCCAGAACTCATGTTCCTTTACGACGGCGGGGAGGTATTGCTCGGCGATCTCCTTATTCCGATTCCGGGCGATATAGTAATCGAAGACCGCGCGTGCAAAGAGGGGAGGCTGGCTTCTGTTTTGCAGAAAGTCGGCGTTGGGAACGTATCCCAGCCGTTCGACAAACAGCTTCATATTGTCCAGATTGTTCCGAACCTGCGTAAATTCGCCGCACGCGAGCAGGGCGAGATCGGTAAAATAAGTATCCCAATAGTAAAAATCCGAAAAATACGCGTCCCAGCTCGGCACGGTAAACGGCTTTAAGCCGTTCTTTCCCGGCTTGATCGTCCTGTGAAGATTTTCCTCAATGTATGTCCTGACCTGATCGCTCATGTTTTTTCCCTCTTTTTAACGCTTTGCCAGATAGACCATCAGCACAGCGATGTCCGCGGGGTTGACACCAGAGATCCGCCCCGCCTGCCCGAGATTCGCCGGGCGGACTTTGTCCAGTTTCTGGCGCGCTTCCAGGCGGAGGCCGTCGATGGCGAGATAGTCGATGTCGGGGGGGAGCATTTTTTCCTCCAGCTTTTTCGCCCGTTCTACCTGCTCGTATTCCTTCTGTAAATATCCCTCGTAGCGCGCGCCCGTCTCCAGCGTCTCCAAAATGTCCGGCGGATAGCCCTGAAACGCGCCGAACGCCGCGCCGATTTCCCTGACGGAGATGCCCCGCTTGATCATATCCCGGTAAGATACGCCGCCGCAGAGCGTTTCGCTGCCCCGTTCTTTCAGAAATTCGCCGCAGATCTTGGGGGAGAGGATCTCCCGGCTCTCCGCCTCCGCCTGCGCCAGCAGCGCGCGGCGGCGGAGAAAGCGCTCGTACCGTTCGTCCGTCACCAGTCCGATGCGCCGTCCCAGCTCGGTCAGGCGGAAATCCGCGTTGTCCTGCCGTAAGAGAATCCGGTGTTCGGCGCGGGAGGTCATGATGCGGTAGGGCTCATTGGTTCCCTTGGTGACGAGGTCGTCGATCAGCACGCCCGTATACGCCTGATCGCGCTGCAGGACGACGCCCTCCCTGCCCTCGAGATACATCGCGGCGTTGACGCCCGCGATCAGCCCCTGCGCGGCCGCCTCCTCATAGCCGGAGGTCCCGTTGATCTGTCCCGCGCAGAAGAGCCCCGGCAGTTTTTTGTATTCCAGCGTGGGCTTTAAGTCCAGAGAATCGATGCAGTCGTATTCGATCGCGTACGCGTACCGCATGATCTCGCAGTGCTCCAGCCCGGCGACCGTGCGGTACATTTCCCGCTGTACGTCGTGCGGGAGGGAAGAGGACATGCCCTGCACGTAAATTTCATTGGTGTTCTCCCCCTCCGGCTCCAGAAAGAGCTGATGGCGGGCTTTGTCCGCAAAGCGCACGACTTTATCCTCGATGGAGGGGCAGTAGCGCGGCCCCGTCCCGCGGATGACGCCCGCGTAGAGCGGGGAGCGGTGCAGGTTCGCGCGGATGATCTCGTGCGTTCTCTCGTTGGTGTAGGTGAGATAGCAGGGAATCTGCTTTTGCGGGACGCGTTCTGTTAGATAGGAGAAAGGGTAGAGATCGGTCTCTCCCTCCTGAATCTCGCATTTGGAAAAGTCGATGGTGCGCGCATCCACGCGGGCGGGCGTGCCCGTCTTGAAGCGGCGCACCGAAAAGCCGAGATCCAGAAGGCTCGCCGTCAGATCGTTCGCCGCGGCAAAGCCGTTCGGCCCCGCGCTTTTCTTCCATTCCCCCGCGATGACGGAGCCGTTCAGATAGACGCCCGTCGCCAGCACGACGGCGGGCGCGAAGACCGCGCTGCCGTACGCGGTTAAAATGCCCGCCGTTTTTCCGTTCTCGGTCAGAATCGCCGTGGCCTCGCCCTGCAGAATGCGCAGGTTCGGCGTATTCTCCAGCGTCTGTTTCATCAGCGCGTGGTAGCGGAATTTGTCCTCCTGCCCCCGGAGGCTGTGCACCGCCGCGCCCTTGCCGCGGTTCAGCATGCGGATCTGCAGGCAGGCCTTGTCCGCGTTCACGCCCATCTCTCCGCCCAGCGCGTCGATCTCGCGCACCAAATGCCCCTTCGCCGTTCCGCCGACGGAGGGGTTGCACGCCATGAAGGCGATGCTGTCCAGATTGAGCGTCAAAAGGGCGGTCTTGTGCCCCAGGCGGGCGAGGGCGAGCGCCGCTTCCGCACCCGCGTGCCCCGCGCCGACGACGATTGCTTCGAATGTTCCTTCGGTGTTCATAGAGCGTCAAAACGGGCGTTCCCGCCCGTTCTCCCTGTTTATTTTTTCAGCAGCATGTTCTTGAGGTCGTCCACCTGCGTCGCCACGCGCGGGTTGGTGTTGATGAGCTCCGCGACCTTGTCGCGCGCATAGATGACCGTCGTGTGGTCTCTGCCGCCCATTTTCTGCCCGATGGTCATCAGAGGCAGACTCATGAGGTCGGTGATGAGATAGATGCAGATCTGCCGCGGCTCGACGAATTCCTTGTTTTTCTTCTTGCCCAGAAGGTCGCTCTTGGAGATGTGGAAGAAGTCGCAGGTGCACTTAATGATGTCGTCCACCTCGATTTCCTCCTGCGAAGAGGCGATGCTCTCTTTGAGCGCTTCGCGCGCGAGTTCGACGGTGATGGGCTTTTCGTGCAGCTTGGAGGCGAAAATCACCTTCGTGAGCTTGCCGATCAGGGTGCGGATATCCTCCTCGGAATTTTCCGCGAGGTAGGTCAGCACCCCCATGTCGATCATACATTTGCGCTCTTCCGCCTTGCGCTTCAAGATGGCGATCCTGGTCTCCATGTCGGGGGGCTGCACGTCCGCGAGGAGCCCTCCCTCGAAGCGGGTGCGCAGGCGGTCTTCCAGCACCTCGATCTCCTTGGGGGAGCGGTCTGAGGTGAGCACGATCTGCTTGTTGTGCAGCACCAGTTCGTTGAAAGTGTGGAAAAATTCCATCTGCGTGCCCGGCTTTTTGGCGAGGAACTGCACGTCGTCCAGCAATAAAACGTCCACGTTCCGGTATTTGCTGCGGAACGCCGCGCCGTCGTTCTTTCCGCGGGAGATGGACTCGATCAGCTGATTGGTGAACTGCTCGCAGGTCGCGTATACCACGTTGACGGACGGGTTGTGGATCTTGATGTAGTTCGCGATCGCCATTAAGATGTGCGTTTTTCCCAGCCCCGTGCCGCCGTAGATAAAGAGGGGGTTATACGCCTCGCCGGGCGCTTCCGCAACGGCCTTCGCCGCCGCGCAGATAAAGCGGTTGGAGTCGCCCACCACGAAGCTGTCGAACGTCAGCTTGGGGTCGATGGGCGAAGAGGGGAGGTCGGAGGAGAGCCGCTCGTTTTTCTCCTCGAAGTATTTTTCCTTTTTGTCCCCGATGAAGAGGGAAAAATCGGTGATGCCGCTGTTCGTGCGGGCGAGCGCGTCGCGCACCTTGTCGCCCAGCCTGCCGTTGACCGCGTTGGCAAAGTGTTCGCTCGGGGTCATCAGAATCAGTTTGTTGTTCTGAATGTCGATGGGCGTGATGGTTTCGATAAACGTCGCGTACGAGATGGAAGAGACGGTTTTTTCCAGTTCTCCCAGCGCGTTGTTCCATAAAATTTCAAAGTATTCCATAAATTCCCCTCCGGGTCTTGCTTTTGTGTCCCCTGATATGGTATAATCAATAATAGGGCAGTTGCCGCCGCGCGGCAGGGTTCCCTTTTTGCGTCCGGCGGCTGTCCCGGCAGTATTTATGATAATACAAAACGCGAAAAAAGTCAATCGGAATCGTTTTTGAATATGCGGATTAAGACCTTGCGCTTAAAAAATTTCAGAAATTACGCGGAAGCGGAAATATCGTTCGCGGACGGCGTAACCGTTTTATCGGGGGCGAACGCGCAGGGAAAGACCAATTGCGCAGAGGCGATCTTTTTTCTCTGCACGGGCTATTCTCCGCGCGTGACGCGCGAAAAGCAGCTCGTCCGCCTGGGTGAGGAGAGCGGCTATACGGAGGGGACGGCGGAGTCGCTGTACGGCCCGGTCAAAGTGCATATCGATCTCTTCCGGAACGACAAAAAGGCGATCTTCATCAACGAGATGCCCGTTCCCCGCATCGGAGAGCTGTTCGGGAACATCCACTCGGTTTTTTTCAACCCCGGCGAGCTGAAGCTCGTTCAGGAGAGCCCGGAAGACCGGCGGCGGTTTATGAACCTAGCGCTGTCGCAGATGTCAAAGCAGTACTTTTACGCGCTGCAGAAGTACAATAAGATCCTTTTCCAGAGAAATAACCTCTTGAAAAGCGGCAGGTTCGATCTGAGAGAAACGCTGTCCGTCTGGGACGAGCAGCTTTCCGTTTACGCCGCAAAGATCATAGCGCGGCGGAACGAGCTTCTGGAAAAGCTCTCTCCGCTGGCGGAAGAGGCGCATGCCTTCATTTCGTCCGGCAAGGAGGCGCTGAAACTCTCCGCGGAGAGCGGATACCGGGGCGGCGAAGAGGAAATAAGAGAGGCTTTTTTGAAGGATTTGCACCGGGCGGCGGAGAAAGACCTCCGCCTGGGTTTTACGACCGTCGGCCCCCATCGGGACGATATGAAGATCTTTCTGAACGGAGAAGACGTCAGGCTGTACGGTTCGCAGGGGCAGCAGCGCACGGTCGCGCTGTCGCTGAAACTCGCGGAGACGGAGATCTTCCGGGATCGCTTCGGGGAATATCCCATTCTGATCCTGGACGACGTGCTGAGCGAGCTGGATAAATCCCGCAGGAGAAAGCTGATGGCTAAGGTAGGGGGGATTCAGACGATCCTGACCTGCACTTCTGTGGAAAGCGCGGTTCTGAAAGGGTTTGAGTATTCGAAAATCACGGTTAAAAACGGAGTATTAAAGGGATTATGAAAAGAATGAAATGCAATCTCTCCCAGCGGTTTGAAGTCGTCCTGGACAGCGACCTCATTGACCGCGTGGGGGAAGAACTGAGCGGCATCGTAAAGCCGGGAAAGGTCATGATCGTCGCGGACGAGGCGGTCGCCGGGCTGTTCGGCGGGCGCGTAAAAACATCGCTCGAGGCGGCGGGGTTCGAGGCCTCCGTCTTCCCCTTTGCGCAGGGAGAAAACTCCAAGACTTTAAAGACGGTGGAGCAGCTCGCCGCGGCGCTTTCGGACGGGCTCTTTTCCAAGTCCGACCTCATCGTCGGGCTGGGCGGCGGCGTGGCGATGGATCTCGCGGCGATGACCGCGATGCTCTATTACCGCGGTACGCGCCACGCGTTCATCCCCACTACGCTGACGGCGGC
>UQTB01000035.1 GCA_900543915.1 uncultured Eubacteriales bacterium
CTTACCTGTCGGTTTCTCCTCTTTCCCGAAAAGTTCTGCGATACTTTTCGGGAGCCCTATTTTACTCTTATCCGGACAGATGAAATAATGTGACGCGATCGGCGGCTTTTCCGCAGCGATCGCTATTCCGTCGCGACTCTGCCGCTCCTTTCAAGTCCGTAAGTAAGCTCCGTCGTCGAAACCCGACATCATTGCAAAAAGACAGGTAGTTACCTGTCTTTTTTGCTTACCTGTCGGTTTCTCCTCTTTCCCGAAAAGTTCTGCGATACTTTTCGGGAGCGTAGCGGACGATCTGCTTTTCGGAAGTTTTTTTACATCTCTAATAATTCTCTGTCTTTTTCTTTTAACTGGACAAAATATTTTCTCCTCTCTGCATGATACTTCCATACGTCAAAATCAGAAATTTTTCTATTCTATCAACAACTCCTGCCAGAGACAGCCTCTTTTCCCCTTGTCTCTTCGCTTTTTTGTCTGCTGCGCCGATTCTCCCAAAAAACGCTGTTTGTTGGGAAATCCCGTTTATCGCTGCACTTTAAGGATGCCGGAGCAAGCGCCGCTCTCTTTTCTCCTGCTCCGGCAAATAAAACGCTTTCCGCCCGCCGCACGGCGAATTTGAAAAAATGATTTGTGCCGGCTGCCGCACTGAAAGACAAAACAGACCGGAACGGTCTGTCTTGCTGCATTTCCATTTAATTGAGAATGATTTTCCACGTCCCCGCGCCGACGACGCTTCCTTTTGCAAAGGGTTTGCCGTCGCAGACGCCTTCCGCCATGATCGCGGCGCTGACCGTGGGCGGGACCGTAACCGTCAAGACGATTTTTCCGTCCGTTCTTTCCCAGCCAGATTCGATCGTTCCGCGTACCGTTTCAAAGGTCGCCCTGACGAAAGAAAGCGTTTCCAGATACCTGGGATCGATCGCAATCTTATCGCAGCCCACGGCGTCTTCCTGCACGGCGATCCCCGCCAGATAACGGTAAAACCAGGCGTCGTAACTGCCGTACATGGGGTGATTGAAGGAGTGCATTTCGTTCTGCATTTCGGCTTCCCATCTCTCCCAAACGGTGGTTGCGCCGTTGGCGAGCATGTAGCCCCATCCCGGATACGCGGGGTTCTTTAAAATGCGCAGTACCTCGTCGGTGTAGCCGTAGTCGGACATCGCGTAAAAGAAATGCCTGTAACCGACGTTGCCGCAGGTAGAATGGTGGCCGTGCCGCACGGCGTCCTCCTCAAGATGCGCGGCGACGGCGGAAGCGTATTCGGGCGGACACAGCCCGAGGGAAAGCGCGATCGCGTTTTCCGCCTGCGTGCCGCTCGCGTACCGTTTTTCGCTGGCGTCAAAATACTTCTCGTTGAACGCTTTGCGGCTGCTTTCCGCAAGGGAAGCGTATGTTGCGGCGTCTTCCTCTTTTCCCGCGATGGCTGCGATCTGCGCAAACAGTTTAAGGTGCCAAAAGAGATATGCGGAAGAAACGTAGAACCGATCGGTCGCCACGTCTTCAAAGCATGCGGGCGGAACCCAGTCGCCGTAGTAGGAATAATTCATGATAAAATGATCGCTGCGGGACAGGAGGAAATCCACCCATTTCTTCATGCCGTCGTATTCGCGCAGAATGACGGAAGGATCCCCGTAATAGCGGTACGAAAACAACGGGATCAGCAGATATGCAATGGAAACGGGATCCGCCGGCCTGCCGCCGGTAAAGTACGGAACGGTATCGGCGATCCCGCCGTGATCGTCCATCGTATCCGTGATGTCCGCGGCGAATTTCGGGAAAAAGCGCTCCATTCCGCAATTATAGACGGTCTGGTACAGCCTCGAGCCGAGATCGTTCAGCCAGCCGAAACGCTCGTCTCTCTGCGGGCAGTCCGTCATGATCGAATGCAGATTGTTCGTCTCCGTGATCGCCGCGTTGCGGTGCAGCCGGTTCAGCGTTTCGTCCGAGCAGGCGAACGTTCCCGCGGGGCGCACGTCGGAGTGCACGTATTCCGCCGTAAGCGAAACGAGCTCCGCTTTTCCGCTGATTTCCGCCTGTACGTAACGGAAGCCGTGATACGTAAAGCGGGGTGCCCATTCCTCCGTTCCTTCGCCCTTCAGGATGTAGGTATCCGAACAGCGCGCGCTGCGCAGATTGAGCTGATTGACGGTTCCGTCTTCCTTTAAGCCCTCCGCATAGCGCAGCGTGACTGCCGCGCCGCGTTCGCCGCGCACGCGGATGCGCGCCCAGCCGGCGAGGTTCTGCCCTACGTCGATCACGGTAACGGTATCCGAGATGCGGGTTCTCGCGATTTCGGGGAATGTCCCGCATACCCGTATCTCGTCGATGGACTGCGCCTCCAACACGCCGCCGGGCGCTTCCACGATCAGCGGATACATCCATCCGTTTTCCCAGGTCGGTTCGTAATCCGCCGTCGCCCAGTTCAGCGGATAAACGGATTCGATCCGCGCGTCGTACACTTCGCCGCCGTATATGCTGTTTTCCGTGACGGGCGCGCCGCCCATCCACCAGCCGTATCCGTTGGCGGTATAATCGCGGTAGACGGTTCCGTCCGTATATTCGACGTAAACCTGCGCGATCAGCTTTCTCCCGCAGTACCAGCCGTATCCCAGTTCCACGCCGATCACGTTGTCGCCCTTCTGCAAATCAGAACCGATATCGTATGCGCAGTAGAGCACGCGTTTGTCGTAAGCGGTCACGCCGGGATTCAGCACGGCGTCGCCCTGCTTTGTTCCGTTGATATACAGTTCGTGATAGCCCAGGCCGCACACGAATGCGCGGGCGCGGCGCACCTCTTTTTCAAGGGAAAAGCGCTTGCGCGCGCGGAGCGTGCCGCCCTGAAAATTGACGGGAACGGAGATCCATTTCCCCTGCCAGTCCGACTGTTCGAGAAGCCCCGTTTCAAAGGTCCCGATATCGCTTTCCGCCGCGTCCTTTTCACATTCCGCCGTCACGCGCACATAGCATTGCGCCAGGCTGGAGAGCGGTTTCCCCTCGTAGCGGATCCCGGTGCAGCGCGCCGAAGCGACCGAGCCGGAATCCCAGAGATCGTATTCCTGTTTCTCCGCCTTCTCTTGCGTGGAAGATACGCCGACGCGGTAAGAGAGCTGAGCCCCGGCATCCGTTTGGTATTTCCAGGAAAAATATGGGTTTGCAGTGTTTAAACCGATCGGATTCTGCCGATAATCGGTCAATAAAATCAATTTTTTCATACTATTTCCGCAAAAAGAGGGCGCGCAAACGCCAAAGCTGCCGCGCGCCCGTTGATTGAAGTGAATTTTCAGTTATTTCCGCCGCGGTTCTTCTTTCTCAAAAGCAGTGCGCAGGCGAGTCCGACTGCCGCAAGGGCGATCGGCGCCGCGCTTCCGATCCGGCTGCCGCAGCCGCTTTTCTGAACCCTGACGATGACCGTACCCGAAAGCTCCTGCCCGTCCACGGTGACTTTGACGGTGACCGTCTGTTCGTCCGCCGTGTTTTCCGGGTCGAAGCCGACGATCTGCGCGCCCGAAAGATCGACGTCAGAGCCCGCCTTTCCGCTCGCCCAGACGGTCTTAGCCGTGAGCATGGAGAGCAGATCCTCCCCCGCCTTTATCTCGATCGTACCGGGCGTGAGCGCGATGCCGGTAAGCGCGTCGCTGACGGTGACGGTGATCGTCTTGGTGAAGGGTCCCGCTTCGCCGCCGTCCAGCGTGACGGTGATCGTCGTGGTGCCGACGCCTACGCCTTCGATGGAACCGCGCGAATTGACCTTGGCGATTTTTTCATCGGCGGATTGATAGGAGATGGTCCCGGAGGTGGCGTTGGAGGGAACGCGCTGCGCGCCCGCATCCTTCTTTTCTCCAAAGGACATCGCGATGGTCTCGCTCTCCACCGAAAGGCCGGTGTATTCTTTGAAGAAGCCCCAGATGTTTCCGTCAAAGCGGTAGGTCATGTCCTCCCGGCAGACGGTTTCCACCACGCACATACCAGTGCCCGGCTTGATCGCGTTGCGGTCTGTTTCCGTCGGGGCGAGCGCGCCCGTCCAGCGGTAGAACTGCATGCCCGCCTTGATCGTGATCGTATCGCCCTCCTGATAGTAGGGCGCTTTGTTGAAGTTATCAATGGAAACGTCGCTGTCCAGGAAGCGCGGCATGATGCAGAAGTTTCCGCCGGAGAGCATGTAATACCCCCATTCGACGACCGTTCCGTCCGCGCGCTTGTATTCGAGTTTGTCCAGCACGTTTTCAAAGCTGCTGGTGTCCGTGAGGTTGCCGTCGTTGAGGGAAGAATCCGGATACTGGATGAAGGTAGCGTAGCTGAACCAATCCACGATCCCCAGCTCCTTTACGATGAGATCCATCGGTTCGTAGACGCTCACGGTTACCTGCGTGTCGTACTGTTTGCCGTTCACCGTAATCTTTGCGGGGAGCTGGTAATCGCCGACTTCGTCCTTCTTGAAAGACGCTTCGTCGACCGTGAGGTTTTCGCCGACGATGAGGTCGGTCACAGGACCCTTCGCGTCGTTTTCATAGACGATCTCGTACTTCCAGTCGGTCGGATAGGCGAGATCGTCTCCCTTCATCACCCAGACGGTGTAGATGGTATCTTCGATCTTTTTGATCTCTGAGGGTGCGGTGACGCTGAACGTCGCCTCCTCTTTCAACGTGCCGAATACGGTGGCTCTGATCGTGACGGAGCCCTCCTTTTTGAACGTGATCAGCCCGTTCTCGTCCACCGTGGCGATCTCGGTATCCAGGCTCTCGAAGGCGGGCGTCGCATACGCGCCCTCCGGCCCGACAGTCCACTCCAGCTGACAGGTTGTCCCGGCGGGGTGTGAACCGCCCTCGGCGTAGATCAGTTTGAATTCCGTCGGATCGGATACGAACAGCGGCTGCGCTACCGCATCGCCCGAAGAGGGAGTCGCGATGACGTACGTGACGTCCTGCTTCAGCATTTCGTTCTTGTTGAGGCGCAGGCCCTTCTGGAAGGTAATCTTATCGCCCATGCGCACTTTGTCGATGACGTGGTCGAGATCCTGGCCGATTCTCATCAGCATATTTGTGCCAGTGAGACTGATAAAATCGGCGATCGGCTGTTCTCTGCCGAACGTATCCACGTACTTGATGTAGTCCGTTCCGGTCGCAGCCGTAGCATACAGAGGAAGCCCCGCGAAATTGTTGAAGTCGATCTGGATCGCCGCGCCGTTCGAACTGTTCCACGCGGGATTGTGGTAAAGATTCTTGATTGTAATTTCCGTGCATTCGCTCTCGGGGGGAAGCTGCTCTTCGACGGTCCCCTGCAGCTCAAAGCGGGAGCCGTTGTAGAGGAAGACGTAATCTTTGTCCGTCGCTTCGTTTTCCAAGAAGCCGCATCCGGCAAGTACGGTCAGCTTGTCGCCCTGCTGCGGCGCGCCGATTCTGGCTCCGCTTGCATCATTGATGAACGCGCCTAAGTTGGTTCCGAACGTGTAGATGTTGGTGACAGAACAGGCGGTACCGTTCCGCTCATAGGTAATTTTCCCCATCGCGTATTGATTATCCGCAGTTACGTTATTCTCGTTGGGATTCTGCGTCGACCCCGCAAAATCCACCATGTACGCGTCCCAAGCGGGAGAATAGTTTACTTCCTTCGGCACGAGCGTGACCGATGCGGCGGCGGAGGCGAGCACCGCGCCCGTCGCGCAGACCGCGCATACCAGAGAAAGCAAGACAACCATCAGTTTTTTCATTGCAACATTTTCTCCTTTTTTAATATATTTCCGTATTCAAACGGGAATTTACAGCTTTACGACGCGCGTGCTGATCCCGAGACCGCCGTCGTCGATATGGATATAAAAGTACTTCGCCCCCTCCGGGACGGAATAGGCGACGGAAGTGCCGTTGACCGCACAGCGGCGGGAAGACCATTCCGGCGTCGTTTGGGTAATTTCGGCGTCCGTATACCACAGCGTCGCCTCGACCGCCGCGTCGCCCCGGTAAACGACGGACGTTCCGTCTTGATCCGGTTCAGCGGTGATTGCGGAAAACGCGGCGCCGTTTTTTACGATGCTGTCCGCAAAGAAATACGGCTCGACCGCCGTCGCCGCATGGTACTGGCTGTGAAGCAGTCCGTCGACGATGAGCATGCGCGCGTTTTTGCAGTGTTCGTACGTCTCGGAAACGCTGCTTGCGGAGCAGGCGCTGACCGAATCTGTATTGGCGATGTAAAAGAGTATGGGCGTTTCCCGCGCGGCAAGCCCCCTGTCGTCGTCCCAGACGAGCGCCGCGGGATTCGCGCGGTAGGTGTCCCCGAGGATCCCCTTCTCCTCCCCGACGTTCAGCGAACAGTAAATGGGAATGGAAAAGGCGAAACGGTCGTCGTAGCCGCTGACGACGGAAGTCACCACGCCGCCCCAGGACACGCCGCACACGCCGATTTTATACCGATCGACCATGTCGAGCGAGTGAAGCAGGCTGTTCCCCAAAATCGCGGTGGACGCCGCGTAATACATCCAGGTTTCGTCGAGCGGAAGCGCCGCGTCCCCGTAATTTTTGTTCTGCGGCGCAGGATATGCCGAGCGCTCATACAGCTCCGCAGGCGCGGAGCTCATCCGCCCGGATTCCAGCGGAACATGCCCCTCCAAATCGGGCGCGAGCGCGACATAGCCGCGATTCACCCACATTTCCACCCATTCGTAATATGCGGTCCCCGCGCCGCCGTGCAGGAGGAGAACGGCGGGCGCCGGGTTTTCCGCGGAAGCGCCCGCGGGGATTCCCAGATATGCGAACGCCTTGGTCTCTTCGCCCTTGTAATAAGTCGTGTACCAGATGGCGCGAATTTCTTCTGACCGATCCCGCGCCGCGTCCGTCTCGTACGCGGGCGCGGTCCATAACCGTTCCGAAAAGGCAACGCCGTCATATACCGGAGCGTTCGTCATGGTCCTCTTTTCCTCCTCTCCGGGGTCGGTCGGCGCGCACCCCGCGCCGCAGACTGCAAAGACCGCCGCGGCGAGGAGACACGCCATTCTCCGCCCCCTTTTCTCAGTACCCGTACGCATAGCTCAACCGCCCGATCGGCGCGCTGTCGCCCGATACGTAATAGTCCATAATGTCACCGGGGTTCTGCACGTTGTCCGTCACCTTGAACTGAATGTAGCAGCTGTCGGACGTCAGCCCGAGCGCGCTCAGCGGAACGGCGCAGAGCATCACGTTCCCGTAAACTCTGTATTGTGCGCTGCCGGCGGTCTCCCAGGCGTATCCCCCCTTCGAGCGCTCCACCGAGGTCGCGCCGTCCGCACCGGGGGTTCTGTTGATCAGATAGTTGTAGCCGCAAAAATCGCTCTTTCCGCTGAAATCGCTCCCCGCGGAGATCAGAATGTTCATCCAGCCCGTATCGCCGGACTGATGCGCGGTCACATCTTCCTTCGTCTTAACGTAAAAGTAGAGGTTTTTGGAATCGTGTACGACTTTGACTTCCGCGATATCGTTGCGGTTGGAGCTGTCCGTATAACTATGCGCGGTGCCGACCGCGTTCTCATAGTCGCGCGCCATCGCGTCGCCGGAAATATCCAGATAATGCGCCTTTACGTGATCCCACTGCGTCAGAGAGCTCTCGCTCGAAAGGTCGATCGTCATCTTCTGATACTTATAGTGCTTTGCCTGCGTATATTTATAACTGCGCAGATTGCGGATCAGCTGCAGGTAGAAATTATCGCCGTACGGGCCGTTATCCGGCTCGATATCTCTGGAATATTCGGACGTGTAGTCGTCGCAGAAGTTGCCGTCCGGCTGTTTGACTGCCATCCACTCGTTCCAGCCGGTCACCAGGACGTTTTCCACCAGCCCCTCGTTGTCGAACACCGTCTGCCACTGATTTTCAAAGTTTTTGCCGCGCTGCCAGTCCGCCTCGATCCTGCCCGTCTTGTAGTCATAGCCGCGACTGGACTGCGGATCCATGTAAGAATAGTGAATGCGGCTGGGAGAATGCTGCGCGACCGAAACGGATATCGCCTTGCTGTTTTCATGCACCGGCTGCGGATACGACCAGCTCATCCAGGGAATGCTGTCGTTGTTCAGATCGCCGTTCGGCCACTGCGACTCGACGATATCGAAGCGGTAGCGGATCTCCTGCGGGATAAAATCCTTGGAAGACTCCCCGTACGTACCGGGATATTTGGTCTGATCGGAAGCGTTGTTGTTGTTTTCGGTAATGCCCACGATCATGGGTTTGCCGTTGGGCGAAAACCAGATATGGTCGTATTTCTCCGTCTGGTAAAATTCGTTGTAGATCTTCTTCACCGTCGTGCCCGAATTGCTGTTCGTGTAGAACATGACCTTGGGCGGCGTGAAGCCCTGCCGCTGCAAAGCCGTTATCGTCTCAAACAGCGTATAGCATACTTCGGGATAGAAACTCGCGTTCGTCGCGTCGACGGCAAGATAGTCGATCCCCGCCATCGTCAGCATTTCCATGTGGCGCATGATCACCCAAGGATCCCGCATATTGTAATAGCCGAACAGCGGCTCGCCGCAGAAATGAAATTCCCCGACGGGGGAAAGCGGGTTGTTCGCCTCCGTGGATTTCAGCGCCGCCGCGCCCTCCTCCGTGGAGAGCAGCTCGTTGATGTCGTAAATCGCGGTCTGCATGTACTGATGCTGCCCCAGCCACAGAGAATAGAAGATTCCGCTGTAACGCGTTCCCTCTTTTTCGCCGTCCATGGGTTCGATTTTCCTGCCCAGCGCGTCCGTCCCCGCGAGATTCATCAGCGTATACTGCGCGGGGGAAAGCGCACGGTCGTCCGTCTCGCGCTCGGATACGGGAGGCGTATCGCCGCCTCCGCATCCCATTCCCGTAATAGCCATAATTCCCGTCAATAAGATGGATAATATTTTTTTCATGTCAATACCCGTACGTATAGGAAAGTCTGCCGATCGGCGCGCTGTCGCCCGTTACGTAATAGTCCATGATGTCCCCGGGGTTCTGCACGTTGTCCGCGACCTTCAGCTGTACAAAGCAGTTGTCTGCGGAAAGCCCCAGCGCTTTGAGCGGAACGGACAGCAGCATCGTATTGCCGTAGACGCGCAGCTGGGCGTCCGCGACCTTTTCCCACTGATAGCCGCCGCGCGAACGCTCTACCGAAGTCGTATTGCCGTTCGGCGAACGGTTTACGATGTATTTGTACCCGGCAAAGGAACCGGCGAGGTCTTCATCCGTCTTGAGCAGCACGTTCATCCAGTTTTCGCCTTCCGGCGCCGTGATGTCCTCCGCCGTATCCACTTTGATATAGAGGTTGTTCGCGTCGTGCGTGACGGCGACGTCCGTTATGTCGTTCCTGCCGGAATCGTCCGTATAGCGGCCCTTATTGATCGCGTCCCTGAAATCGCGTTCCAGCGTATCGCCCTCGAAGTCCTTGAACCGCGCCGTTACGGTTTCCCAGCCGGCAAACGACGCGTCGTCGAGGTCGATGGTATTCCGCGCGAGCACGTAGGACTTTGCCGGCTCGTACTTGAAGGCGCGCACGTTGTCGACCGTCTGCAGGTAAAAGTTATCTTCATAACCGCCGTTCATCATCTCGATGTCGCGCGAATACTCTTCGTTGAACGTATCCACGGTGAAATACGTCACCCCGTCGTTCTTCTTGATCGCGATCCATTCGTTCCAGCCGGTCAGGAAAACGTTGTTGACGGGGCGGGCCGGATGTTCGGCGTTCCAGTCGAAGACCGTCTGCCACTGCCCCGCGTAATTCGCGCCCAGCTCCGCCTTTGCTGGATCGTTGCGGAAGGTGCTGTAATCGAAGCCCCTGCCGTTGTTGCTCTGCTCGCACTCGCTCATCCGCGCACCCGGATGCTGCGCGAGCGAGACGGACATCGTCCCGTTAAAGTACGACTGCGGATATTCCCAGTCCATCCACGGAAAGCCGCGCTCGTAATCCTTGACGTAATCCAGGTACGGCCAGGTGGAAATGCGGAAATCGAAAAATTCCTGATATTCTTCGTTCAGGCGCCGGACTTCTTCGGGCGTCATGACGCTTCCCTCGTCCTGCCCCAGCGCGCCGATGATCAGCGGCTTATCGCCGAACGAGAACCAGAGATCCTTGTACTTTCCCTGTTCATACCAGGTTTCGTAGATTCTCTTGATGGTGGACATCGAGTTGCTGTTGGTATAAAACGCGACTTTCGGAACGTCCCATCCCTGGTCTTTGAAAAATGCGAGCTTCTGGAAAATCGCCTCGATCGCCTGGGTATACACCACCGTATTGGTCGTGTCGTACACCAGGTAGTCGATCCCCGCCATGGTCAGCAGCTCGATATGGCGCGTGATCAGCCACGGGTCGTCCGAGCAGTAATACCCGTAAAGGGGTTCCCCCCAGTAATGGAACTTCTCGGCGCCGTCCTTGTTGTTGATGTCCCAGAACGCTTCGGCGTCTTCCGCGAGAAGCTGCGTGATATCGTAGACCTTCGGATATCCGTTCGTATGCGTTCCGTGCCAGATGTGGTAAAACAATCCGACGTAATTGCCCTCTATTTCCCTGTCCGCGCTGCGGACGGTACGCCCTTCGCGGTCGGTGGAAGACAGATTCAGCGTCGTATACGTGTACGGATCGAGATTCCGTTCGTCCTGGACGCGTTCTTTGCCGTCTCCCCCGCAGCCGCCCAGCAGGAAAAAGAGAGAAAGCGAAAATGCCAGCAGTCTGTTTAATATCTTTTTCATAATACCCCCTGAAATCAACCTTTGACGCTGCCGATCATGACGCCGTCGATCAGCTGTTTCTGAAACACCGCAAAGAGGAGCGCCGGGAAGACGGACATAAACACGCCGCCCGCCATCCGGATGTTCGCCATGTCCATCGCGGAGTCCGTATCCATCGCCTTTTCAAACAGGACAAGCGCAAACGTCTTCGGCGCGCTCGAGCTGTGCATGTACATCAGCGGACCGTAATAATCGCCCCAGTAGGCGAGAAATACGTTTACGATGACGTAAATGAGAACCGCCTTGCAGAGCGGGAAATTGATGGAGATAAACCTGCGGAACGCGCTCGCGCCGTCGATCTTCGCCGCGTTGTCCATATCCTTCGGAATGCCGCGCATAAACTGCGTGAGGAGAAAGATGTACACCGCGCCGCCGCCGAAAAAGTTGGGAACGATGAACGGCCAAAGCGTATCGATCCAGCCGAACGAAAAGTAGAGCGAATACAGCGGCACCTGCGTGATCGCGCCGGGAAGCATCATGGTCCCCAGCATGACCGCGAACATGAGGCCGCGCCCCTTCCACTTGATCTTTGAAAAGGAGAAGGCCGCGAGCCCCGCGGAAAACGGAACCGAGATCATATTGCAGCAGACGATCGCCAGCGTGTAAGCGAAGCCCAGCAGATACTCGTTCGTCGAGAACAGGCTCAGGTAATTGCCGAACTGCGGAACCGCGGGAAAAAACTGCGGGACCGGGTTGATGACTTCTTCGGAGGTCATCAGGCTCTTCGAGATCATATAGAAAAACGGGAAGAGCAGCACGACCGCAAGCAGCACCATTATGATGTAGAGGAGCACGTTTACAAGGCTGATTTTTTTCCTTTGTCTCTTCATGTCAGGCTTCCTCTCCGTAAAAGACCCACTTGCTCGTCTTAAAGAGCAGCAGCGTAATCAGCGCGATCACGACCAAAAACACCCAGGAAAGCGCGCTGCCGTAACCGATCTTGCCGCCTTCGATCGCGTCCTGATAGATCTTCACCGCAAACATAAACAGAGAATCGTCCCACCCTCTTCCGCCGTTCGGCGCGAACGTGAGGGGCCCGTTATACTGCAGGGTATTGATGGTAGACATGATCACGTTGTAAAAGATCATCGGCGTGCTCATCGGGATCGTAATATACAGGAACCCGGCAAACCTTCCCCCGCCCTCGATCTGGACCGCTTCGTAATACTGCCTGTCGATGTTCTTGAACGCGGACAGCCACAGGATCATCCCGCTGCCGACCGTCCAGAGATTCATGATAAACACGGAGATCATGGACGTATCCGCATCCGCGAAAAAGGGATACGGCGGAATGCCGAAAATGCCGAGGATCCGGTTGAAAATCCCGTAGGTCTGGCCGAACATATCCTTCCAGAGGAGCCCGCTCACCACCGCCGGAATCGTAACCGGCAGATAGTACAGAATGCGGAAAACCTTTACCCCTTTCAGCCTGGTGTTCACCAGCAGCGCCAGAAAGTACGAAGTGACCAGCCCGAGCGGAATGGAAACCACGGAGTAAATCACGGTGTTGAGGAAGGAGCGGGACACTTCGTCCCAGTCCGCCGTGAAGATCGTGGTGTAGTTTTGGAAAGACCAGGCGGAAAACGTCATTCCGTCGTACTTCCACATGAAGGAATAGAAGAGCGAACAGACGACCGGAATCAGCGTAAATACCAGAATTCCGATTCCCAAAGGGAGATTAAACAGCCATCCCGTATAATTTTCCCTGATAAAATTTTTCCACCGAAATTTTTTGCCCTGTTTCATGATTAAATCATTGCGTTTCTGATATCCTTCACGCAGGTAGAGATCGCGTCCTCAACCGTTTTGGACATATTGCAGGCATTGTTGAACAGCGTTTTGAGCGCGCGGTCGAGGTCGCTCTTGTAAGAAGCGTCGACGCGGGCGAGATAATCCGGCCCGATCTTATATTCGCTGCCGTAGAGGTAGGCGCCCAGGTTGATGTCCTCGTATCCCTTGCCCCAGTTGGCGGTCTTATAATCGGAGAGATCCCGCCGGATGGAGGCGAGGTTCAACCCGTTGGCGCCCATCGCCTGCTGCCCGTCATAGGAGAGCATGTGGCTCAGAAACGCCCAGCAGAGATCCTTGTTTTTCGCGTTGACGTTGATGGAATACCCCGCGATGCCCGACCCGATTTTCGGCGTGTTCTTCTCCTGAATCAGCGGGAAGGAAACGAGGTCGATCTTTCCCTTCAGCGCGGGGCGGTTCGCAAACAGCGAAATGGAGGCCGACTGGAACAGGAAAGTGGACGTGCCGCTTTCAAACGAGCTGGCGGATTCCTTGGAGGTATCCACGATATAGCGCTTATCCACCATCTCGCGGATCATTGCCAGGCATTCCCTGGTTTCGGGGCTGTCGATCGCGCTTTTGCCCGATTCGTCCAGCATATCCGCGCCGTAGGAGCGGAGAACGGGATAGCTGGTGGAGAGCCACGCCGTCAGGTTCGCGTCGCATACGTAGTAATCGGACATACCGTTGTTGTCCAGATAGGTGCGGACCTGTGCGCAGACGGACATAAAATCCGCCCAGGACCAGCCGTCTTTGACGAGCGTCGTTTCGGGGTCCAGATCGACGCCTGCCTTTTTCAGGATATCCTTATTGACAAACGTGACGACGGAGTCCGCGCTGCGCGGGATCGCATACTGTTTCCCGTCCACCGCGGCGACGTCGAAAAATTCCTGATAGAAGTCCTCTTCCAGCCGGAACACGCCCGCTTCTTCGGACGCTTCGATGTACGGCGTCAGATTGGTCGCGATATTTTTATCCGCAAGATAATAAACGTCGGGCGAATTCGTCCAGACGATGTCGTCCAAAGATCCCGTGCGGAACAGGTTGCGCACCGTGTTTTCATAGGAATTGACCGCAACGTAAGAATATTTGAACGTCACGTTCGGGTAAATCTCGTTAAAGCTCTCTATCAGCGCCTCGATCATCGTCTTTTCGTTGGCATTTCCGCTCGGGATCAGTATGGAAACTTCGGCAGTAATATTTTTGTCGATGTCGAGATTCACTTCGTCCGGCGTCTCAGGCGTTTCGGGATCCCGCGGCGCGCAGCCGATCAATGCCGTGGCAGCAACCAGCAAAGTTAAAACAAATACAAGGATTTTTTTCATTTTTTCCTCCAATGCAATGAATTTTTGATTCGGTTATTTCATCAGCGACCGACAAAGTCGATCAGAGACGCCAGGAGATTCATCGTATACAGACGGGCCGAATAATCGTTGAGGTGGTTGATGCCGTTCCCCGTTACGTCCATATACTTTTTCGTTTCCAGCATTTTCAGGCTCTGCGCGTACAGATCCAGCGTGTAGATTCCTTTTCCCGCCGCGATCGAATCCAGCCCGTTCCAGTAACCAGCGAACAACTCGTCGTTATAAGTCATCGTCTCCGGCGTAAATGCCTTGATCAGAACGATCTCGCAGTCCGGAAGCGCATTTTTCACCTTCAATACGAGCGATTCTATGTTATCCGTATACGTGCCCTTTGAAAAATCCGAACCGTTGTCGTTGATGCCGAAATGAATATACAGCACGTCGGGCGCGCCTGCGATAATCCTGTCGATCTGCGCCTGCGCCGCGCCCCATTCGGAGGTCATGCCGCCCTTCGCGTAATTTTGCACGGTCACCGTACCCGCCTTCTCTTCGGCGCGGTACATGGCGTTCAGATACAGCGCGGTCATATCGATGAAATTCGGCAGATACGGTTCTCTGTTGAATTTTGAGGAGGAAGAGCAGCCTTCCGCGACCGAGTCCCCGATGATCCCGATTTTCAGATCGTCGCCCGCCGCGAGTTTTGCCCGCGCGGACGGCAGGGCGTTGCCGTCAAACTGCGTGAACGCGCTCAGATCCGCTGCGGCGCAATCGTAAACGTAGCTGACCGAAACCTGATGCCCGTAAATGAGGCTCCCCTCCGTATAGATCGTCGCGCCCATCTGCACGACGTCCGTTTCCGTATTCGCGATGCTCTGCACGAGCCGATATCCCTCCGGCAGATTTTCCCCGTGCAGATTTTCGCTCGTAAGATAGGGCATCGAAGACTGTTCGGTGAGCGTGATCGTATTGCCGTTTACCGTAAAATCCTCGCCTTCTCTGAATTCCCTCTCCCAGGCAAAATCCCGGACGGATAAAATCTCGGTGGGCGTGAACAGCAGGTTCCCGGAGATCGATTCGCCGTCGTCCAACAGCATTACCGTCTCGTTGTAGACGACGTTCCCCATCCAGAACGGATTCAGCTGTTCGGTCAGCGCGTCCGACCAGACGTACTGCCCGGTCGCCCCGTCGAACGAACGCGCGTCTTCCACGCTGAATGCGTATGCGGGATCTTCCGTATAAAACGGAAAAGCCGAATAATCGGTCGGCTGCGGCGCGTCCGGTTTGCATGCGCCAGTTAAGGCGCAGGCTGCCGCCGTGACGACGCAGAGGAAAAGGGTTAAAAATCGTTTCATGGGCATTCTCCCTCTTTTTCGTTCAGTTTTATCTTTTTCATTATAAGGTCACATCTGCAGAAAGTGAAGATACACATTACAGAAAAAGTTGCACAAATCACAGATAATTCTTTTTTTAACAAAAATTTTTGGGGCGCGGTGCCTCAAATTGTGTTATACTGATTGTGAAAACGGAAAAGGAGTTTATTATGGAAAAACTGTCGGAAATCGTACGCTCCATCGGTTTTTACGTGAGGGAAGCGAATTTTGCGACCGTCGGGGATTTTTGGAAAGATATCGTAAACTTTTGGAAACAGCACCGTTTTTACTATATTAAAAGCGGCACGGCACAGATCATACTGAAATCCGCGTCGCTGAACCTGACCGCGGGGAATCTGTATTATATCCCGAAAAATTCCGTCGTCACCGCGATCAATCACGAATATCTGGAGCATTACTTCATTCACTTTGAAACCACCGACCTCGGAAATACCCTGCTTTCTTCTCTTCTCCCGGTCGGGGGGGTGAGAGTACCGGTATTCCCGCGGAGAAGGAAGACGCGGAGATCTTTGAAAAAATCATCTCCGTCGTCAACGGAAACGGCAGCGGCATCTCCTCCGAACTGTATCTGAACGGCATGATGCAGATCATCCTGTCCCGCTTTCTCAGAAGCAATGACGTCGAGGAAAAATTCAGAAACAAAAATATACTGCGTTTTTTCGATATCATTCAATATATAGAGGACCACATCGAAGAGCAGATCACGGTCAGGGAGCTCGCCAATCTCGCCAACCTGAACGACGTCTATTTTTCAAACTGTTTTTCCAAGGTCATAGGGATTCCCCCGCTGCAATACATTATCGATAAAAAATTACAGCACGCAATGCTGTTGATGCAGGACGGCAGGCTTTCCATCAAAGAGATCGCTTACCGGCTGAATTTCAGCGACGAATCGTATTTCTCCCGCCTGTTCAAGAAAAAAACCGGAATTCCTCCTTCCGAATTCCGGGCCGCTTTACAGAATGAAAGCGGTTCTCCGCAAAGCGGCTGAGAACCGACTGCAATTTCCCCGGAAAGTTTTCAGCGGAAAAACAGGTAATAAGGGCTGAATTTTTGCAAACAAAAGAGAGAACCGCAAAGCGGTTCTCTCTTTTTCCTTCTTTTGATCCACGGCGATTTTGTCGCCTGCGGACTATCCTTTTTGTATGATTACCGTTTCCGATCGCGCTGTCGACTGACTCAACCTGCTGTCGTTATCTGCGCTGTGCGAATTGCCGTCATAATAGCAAACGGCATAGCAGTTTGTCTCCAATAAATATCCGACACGAGTCTGATTCCCTACCCCTGACACTCCGCCCCAAGCGGCAGGAGCACCTATTGCTCCGTTGATCCAATAGTAACTTCCCCAAACTCCCTGTCTTGAAGGCTTACCGGAAAATTCCCCTCCGGATAATCGAATATGATAATAATTTCCGCTACGGGGCTGGGCGTTCAGATACAGCCCGGAGCGCGTTATTCCCGTAAACGTACCGCCGGAAATCGTCAGGCCGCCGTCTGCATTTCTGCTTTCATCGTAATAAATGCCGTCCGCCTGCCCTGTCAATTCGCCGCCCGCAATGTTCACTTTTCCCGCCATCGGCGCGGCGTCGAGACAGAGACCGGCATTCTGTGCCCCGAAGATTTTTCCGCCCGATACCGAGAGCGCCGCGTTCGGGTTGTTGTAATAGATACCGTTGGATCGTTTCTCTTCATCGTTTATCAAAGTGCTTTGGAACGTGCCGCCGAGGATCGTCACGGCGGAAGCGCCGGCGCTGTCGCCCCCATCGGGCGAATGCGCTTCCAGCGTGAGGCCGGCTTCTGTTCCGCTCAGGAAGGGGCCCGTGCCCTGCTCTGTGCCGAACGTCACCTCTGCATACGGACCGACGGCAAACCCCATCTGACCGCCGCTGTTCCCGTCGCTTACCGAGAACGTTCCGC
>UQTB01000036.1 GCA_900543915.1 uncultured Eubacteriales bacterium
CCGTCCGCCCGGGACAGGGACCGCAGGCGCGGCCGAACGGCCCCCGCCCGCAGGGAGGCGCTCCGCGCCCGTTAAAGCCCTTCGAGGCGGCGCGTCCCGCCGCTCCCGCGCCCGCCAAACCGGCGCCCAAGAAAAAGGACAAGGCGTTCGAGGAAAAGAAGTCCATCTCCAAGCGCGCGCTCGTCAAACAGCAGGTGACGGTGGCGGATTTCGACGAGAACAAGACGGGATACCGCAAGCTGCGCCCCGCGAAAAAGCAGAAGCAGGTGCAGAACGAGCAGTTTGTCAAGATCGAACACGCGGTGATCACTTCGGAGGTGATTCCGCTGAAAGTCCTCTCCGAAAAGCTGGGCATCTCGGCGATCGAGATCACAAAGCGGCTCTTTAAAGAGGGCATCATGAAGACCATCAACGATTCCATCGACTTCGACACCGCGGAATATATCGCGTCCGATCTCGGCATCACGTTGGAGCTGAAGCTGGAAAAGACCGCGGAAGACGTGCTTGCCGACGCGTTCGGCGAGGAGGAGGAAGATCCCTCCAAGCTGGTCAAGCGCCCGCCCGTCGTCACGGTCATGGGGCACGTCGACCACGGCAAAACATCCCTCCTCGACCGCATCCGCAAGACCAACGTCACCGCGGGCGAAGCGGGCGGCATCACCCAGCATATCGGCGCCTACCAGGTTACGGTCGGCGGCAAGACCATCACCTTCCTGGATACGCCGGGTCACGCCGCCTTTACGGCGATGCGCATGCGCGGCGCGCAGGCGACGGATATCGCCGTCATCGTCATCGCGGCGGACGACGGCATCATGCCGCAGACGGTAGAGGCGATCAGCCACGCCAAGGCGGCGGGCGTCTCTGTCATCGTCGCGGCGAACAAGATCGATAAGCCGGAGGCGAATCTCGAGCGCGTAAAGACGCAGCTCACCGAGCACGACCTTCTCCCCGAAGAGTGGGGCGGCGATATCATGGTATGTCCGGTCTCCGCCAAGACGGGCGAGGGCTTTGAGAATCTTCTGGAATCCATCAATCTGATCGCGGAGCTCAAGGACCTCAGGGCGAATCCCGACCGCAAGGCGAAGGGCGTCGTCATCGAGGCGAAGCTGGATCAGTCCAGGGGGCCGGTCGCGACCATTCTGATTCAGAGCGGCACGCTGAAAGTCTCCGACTCCGTCGTCGTGGGAACGGTCATCGGCAAGGTGCGCGCGATGACGGACGACAAGGGCCGCCGCATCACCTCCGCGGGGCCGTCCACGCCGGTTTCCATCATGGGGCTGGACGACGTGCCGAACGCGGGCGATACGCTCTTTGCGGTGGAGCAGGAAAAACTCACCAAGCTGGTCGCGGAAGAGCGCAGAAACAAGGAGAAATTCGACCGCATGAAGGAGGCTTCCAAGGTCACACTGGACGACGTGTTCAGCAAGATCGCGGAAGGGCAGGTCAAGGGGCTGAACGTCATCGTCAAGGCGGACGTGCAGGGCTCCGTGGAGGCGGTCAGGTCGAGTCTGGAAAAGCTCTCCAACGAGGAGGCGCGCGTCAACGTGATTCACGCGGCGGCGGGCGCGATCAACGAGACGGATATCATGCTCGCGGATTCTTCAAACGCCATCATCATCGGCTTCAACGTCCGCCCGGATTCCAACGCCAAGTCGGTGGCGGAGCGGAGCGGCGTGGATATCAAGCTGTACCGCGTCATCTACGAGGCGATCGAGGACGTGGAGCGCGCCCTCAAGGGCATGCTCGCGCCCAAATATAAAGAGACCTATATGGGAAAAGCGGAGGTCCGCAACACGTTCCGGATCACGGGCGTCGGCACGGTCGCCGGGTGTTACGTCACCGAGGGCAGGATCGTCAGGAACGGCAAGCTCCGCATCTACCGCGACGACGTGATGATCTGCGAGGGGAACGTCCTTCAGCTCAAGCGCTTTAAAGACGACGTCAAGGAAGTCGCGCAGGGCTTCGAGTGCGGTATTTCCATCGAGAAATTCAACGATATCAACATCGGCGACTTCATCGAATGCTACGTCATCGAAGAGGTCAAAAACTGAAACTGAAAGCGGACGTCGTCCGCTTTTCACCGCTTTGGCGGAAAGGAGGCTATTATGAAGGGAACGAGAACGGAACGGCTGAGCGGCGAATATCAGCGCGATATCTATGAGATCATCACCAAGAAACTCAAAAATCCGCTGATTACGGAGATGTTTTCCGTCCTCCGCGTGGATGTGGCGCGGGATCTCGCCCACGCAAAAGTCTATATTTCCGTCTATTCGGGCAGCGAGGAGGCGAAAAAGCGGACCTTCGACGCCATCGCCGCCTCCGCGAAACAGATCCGCTTCGAGCTCGCGAAGGTCTCCAACGTGAGAACGGTGCCCGAGCTCCACTTTGTGGAGGACCGCTCCATGGAGTACAGCGATCACATCAATCGCCTTTTGAAGTCCGTTCATACGGAGGAAGAGCAATGAACGCGCCCGCGGAGATCGCACGGATCCTGAGACAGGCGGACCGCCTCGCGCTCTTCTCGCACGCCCGCCCGGACGGGGACACGCTCGGCTCCGCCGCGGCGCTCTGCCTGGCGCTCCGTTCGCTGGGAAAGACGGCGGATCTGTACTGTACGGATGAAATTCCCGCCCGCTTTCTCTTTCTCCCCGTCATGAAAGAATTTCGGCGCGCGCCGCAGGAGCAGTACGACGTCTACGTCGCGCTGGACTGCGCGGACGCCGCGCGGCTGGGGGACAACGAGGTGCTGTTCTGCCGGCAGAGGGTCACCGTAAACGTCGATCATCACATCTCCAACACCCGCTATGCGAAGTACAATTATGTGGCGGGGGAAGCGTCGAACTGCGAAAACGTTCACGGGCTGCTCGGGCTCCTGAACGCTGCGCTGACGCCGGAGATCGCGAACGCGCTGCTTCTGGGCATCTCCACGGATACGGGCAATTTCAACCATAAAAACGTCACCGAGCACACGCTGAAAACGGCGGCGGCGCTGGTCGGCGCGGGGGCGGATCTCAACGCCGTCTCCTATCAGATGTTCCGCAGGCAGTCCAAGGAACGCGCCCGTCTTTTCGGCACGGTGATGTCCCGCATCCGTTATTTTCTGGAAGACCACCTTGCGATCGCGACCGTCATGATGAAGGACGTCGCGGAGTCGGGCGCGGGGAAAGATGAGACGGAGGGCTTTATCGACTTTGTCATGGGCATCGACACGGTGGAAGTGGGGATCTGCATGATGGAGACCGCGCCCAGGACGTTTAAAGTGAGCTTCCGCTCCAGGAAGACGGACGTCAACGCGGTGGCTTCCGTATTCGGCGGCGGCGGGCACGTGCTCGCCAGCGGCTGCATGATACACGGCTATTATGAGGACGCGGTGGACCGGCTGGTCTCCGCGGTATCCCGCTATCTCGAAGAATGAACGGTTTTTTCAACTTATACAAGCCCTCGGGCATGACCAGCGCGCTCCTCGTGCATCTCGTCAAAAAAAAGACGGGGGCAAAGTGCGGCCACATGGGAACGCTGGATCCCATGGCGTCCGGCGTGCTGCCCGTCGGCATCGGCAAGGCGAACCGCCTGTTCGAGTATCTTTTAGACAAGGAAAAGGAATACGCCGCCGAATTTACCTTCGGCGCGGAGACGGATACGCTGGACAAGACGGGCGCGGTCACGCAGACGTCGGAGTATTTGCCGGCAAGGGAGGAGCTGGAGGCCCTGCTGCCCCGCTTCGTCGGGGAAATCGAGCAGGTGCCGCCCCGCTATTCCGCCAAAAACGTGGGCGGCCGCAGGGGGTACGACCTGGCGCGCAGGGGCGTGGAATTCACCCTGCCCCCGAAGAAGGTCACGGTCACTTCCTATCGGCTGACCGGGCAGCCCGGCAGGGGCGTTTTCTCCTTTCTCATCCGATGCAAGGGGGGTACGTATATCCGTTCCCTCGCCCGTGACCTGGGGCGCGCGGCGGGTTCGTTCGCCTATATGTCCGCGCTCGAACGCACGGAAGCGGGGTGCTTCCGCAGGGAAAACGCGGTTTCGGTGGACGAATTCATGAATCTGAAAGACGTCTTTTCCGCGCTCACGCCCGCGGACGAGGCCGTCTCCTTTCCGCAGCTGAGGCTGTCCGGGCGGGAAGCGGAAAAACTGCTCAACGGCGTGCCGCTCGCCGCTTCCTGCGGGGAAGGGCTGTACCGCGCGTACGGCGACGGCTTTCTCGGAATCGCGGAAGTGCGGGCGGGGCAGATGAAATTAAGAACGTACGTGAGAGAATGAAGTATTTATCCGTTCCCGTCGTGCTGGCGCTCGGCTTTTTCGACAGCCTGCACCTGGGGCACCGAAAACTCATCGCCCGCGCGCAGGCGCGTGCGGCGGAATGCGGCGCCGAAGCCGCCGTCTTTACCTTCCGCGGAGATCCGGCGGCCGTCTTCGGGCATACGGAGGGAACCGTGCTTTCCCTGAAAGAGCGGCTGATCCGCCTGAATGAGATGGGGATTTCCGCGGTCGTATTCGGAGAGGCGAGTCCCGCCTATCTGTCCCGTTCCCCGGAGGAATTTTTACGGGAGCTGGACGAGCGGTACGAGATCAGGGGATACGTGTGCGGCGGGGATTACCGTTACGGAAAGAACGCCGCGGGAACGGCCGTTTCGCTCGCGGAATACGCCGCCGCGCGCGGCAGATTCTGCGAAGTCGCGGAAGACGTGACCGCGGACGGCGTACGCGTCTCTACGTCCGCCGTGCGGGAATTGCTGAAAAAGGGAGACGTGGCGGCGGCGAACCGGCTGCTGGTCGCCCCCTATCCCGTCTTCGGCAGGGTATTCGAGGACCGGAAAGTAGGGCGGACGCTCGGTTTTCCCACCATCAACCTGAGGGCTGATCCGGAGAAGACGAAACTGAAAAGCGCCGTCTACACCGGGCATATTGCCCTGAACGGGAAAACCTACCGGGCGATCGTGAACTACGGCGCGCGCCCGACGTTCGGGCTGAACGAAACCCTCGTCGAGGCGCACATCGACGGCTTTTCCGGCAATCTGTACGGGGAAGACGTCCTGCTGTGCCTGGACGGTTACCTGCGCGAAATTTGCGCGTTTCATACCAAAGAGGAGCTCAGTCTCCAGTTAAAAAGAGATTTGGAGGCGATCAGATGATCAAATTCGGGCCGAGCGGCAATTCCCTTTCCTTTTACGAAGAGGGGTACAAAAATACGGAGGAAGCGGCTCTCTGGGTCAGAAACAGGGGGCTGGACTGCTTTGAATACTCCTTCGGGCAGGGCGTCCGCCTGTCTGCGGATAAGGCGCTCTCCATCGGGGAGGCCTTCGCGGCGGCGGGCGTGGAGATCAGCGTGCACGCGCCCTATTACGTCAATCTGGCGAATCCCGAGGAAGAAGCCGCCGAAAAGTCCTTCGGCTACATCCTGGATTCCGCCCGCATGCTGAAATTGATGGGCGGGAAACGGTGCGTGTTTCACCCCGCTTCCCAGGGCAAGATGACGCGGGAAGCCGCAGTCGAAATCACCCTCTCCCGCATGCGCGCGCTGGCGGAACGCATTGCGGACGCCGGGCTGGACGACCTTTTGTTCTGCCCCGAGACGATGGGCAAAAAGGGGCAGATCGGCACGGCGGAGGAGGTCGCGGCGTTTTGCAAAACCGCGCCTTTCTTTCTCCCGACGGTGGACTTCGGGCATATCAACGCGCGCGAAGGGGGCATATTGAAGACGCAGGAGGACTATGAGTCCCTCCTGAACGGCCTGATCGCCGCGCTGGGCATGGAGAAGATGAAGTGCTTTCACGTGCATTTTTCCAAGATCCAGTACGGGGCGAAGGGGGAGATCCGCCACCTCACGTTCGCGGATACGCAGTACGGGCCGGAGTTCCCGCCGCTCGCCGCGGCGCTCGTCAGGCTGGGGCTGACGCCCTATGTCGTCAGCGAATCGGCGGGCACGCAGGCGGAAGACGCGGCCGAAATGAAGCGGATTTACGAAGAGACCCTCGTATCCCGTTGACTTCGGCTGAAAAATCTGCTACAATAAAACGGTATGAAAAACCTTGCTTTGGAGAAGGGTACCGCCGTTCTCGTCACCGACGAGGCAGAGCGGCTCTATTTTACCGGTTTTCACAGTACGTTCGGATATCTCGTGCTCTCCGACCGCCCCGTATTTTTTACGGACGCCCGCTACTTTGCCGCGGCGAAAGCGCGGATCACGGGAGCGGAGGTCCGTCTTTCGTCCGAGCTCGCCGCCGTAGGCGAGGAGCTCGCCGCGCAGCGGATCGCGCGGCTGGGGCTGGATGAAACCGTCACTTCCGTTTCGCTGTACCGTTCGGTCGAGGCGCTGGGGCTCCCGCTCTTCGACGCGTCCGCCGCACTGGCAGACGCCATGGCGGTCAAGTCGGCGGAGGAGATTTCCCTCATCGAGGCATCCTGCAGGATCACGCAGGACAGCCTGTATGCGGCGCTCGGCGCCGTCAGAGAGGGGATCGCGGAGCGCGAGCTGGCGGCGGAGATCGAATATCAGATGAAAAAGCGGGGCGCGACCAAAACCAGTTTTGACCTGATCGTCGCCTTCGGCGAAAACGCCGCCGTTCCCCATCACGAGACGGGGGACAGAAAGCTCGGAAAAAACGAATGCGTCCTGACGGACATCGGCTGCGTTTACCGCGGATACTGCTCGGATATGACCCGTACGGTCTTTTACGGGGAACCGACGGAGGAATTTTCCTCCGCATACGAAGCGGTTTTGGGCTCCGCCCTCGCCGCCGAACGGAATATCCGCCCCGGCATGACCGGGGTGAGGGCGGACGCATTCGCGCGCGACTATCTCGCCGGGCGCGGGCTCGCCGCTTATTTTACCCATTCGCTGGGGCACGGCGTAGGCGTGAACATTCACGAGGCACCCTATCTTTCGCCCAAGCGGGAGAATATTTTGCGGGACAACATGGTGTTTTCCATCGAGCCGGGCGTGTATCTGGACGGGAAATTCGGCATCCGCATCGAGGATACGGTCTGCCTTGCGGGCGGAAAAGTGCGCCGCCTGTTTACGGACGATAAAAAATTGATGATTTTGAAATAAAGGAGAAACGGACAATGATTTCAGCAGGAGAATTCAGAAAGGGCGTAACGTTTGAATACGAGAGCGGGATTTTCACCATCGTGGATTTCCAGCACGTCAAACCCGGCAAGGGCGCGGCGTTCGTCAGGACGAAGATGAAGAACGTCGTCACCGGGGCGGTGCTCGAAAAGACCTGGAACCCCACCGAAAAGGTGCAGGAAGCCACCATCGAGACCCGCAATATGACGTATTCCTATACGGACGGCGAGCTCTATTATTTTATGGACGACGAGTTCAACCTCACTCCTTTGAACTACGAGCAGGTGGAAGATGCGCTCAAGTATATCAAGGAAAACGACAAGGTGATCGTCAAGTCCTACAAGGGCGTCGCGTTCTCCGTCGAATGCGAAAACTTCGTGGTGCTCCGCGTCACGCAGGCGGATCCCTCCGTCAAGGGCAACACCGCGACGAACGCGACCAAGGACGCCGTTTTGGAGACGGGCGCGAAGATTCAGGTGCCCATGTTCGTCAACGAAGGCGAGCTGATCCGCGTCGATACCCGCACGGGCGAGTACATGGAGCGCGTCAAGGGTTAATCAGGGGAAGGGCAGTCCGCTTGCGCGGGCTGTTTTTCGTTCGGCGGGGAGGGTTTCCCCGCGTCAGACTTATGAGGTCGAATGGCTATGAAGACGGTTGTCATCACGGGCGGCGTGCGCGGCATCGGCAGAGCTGCGGCGCTGATGTTTGCGGAAAGGGGATATGCGGTCGCCGCGTGCTATGAAAAGAACGGCGCGGCGGCGGACGCTCTTTCCGCCGCTCTGCGGGAAACGGGCGTTCCCTTTCTCGTCTCGCGGGCGGACGTTTCGGATGCGTCCGCAGTCGGTGCGTTCGTCGCCGCGGCAAGCCGCCTGACGGGGAAGGTAGACGTGCTTGTCAACAACGCGGGGATCTCGTCCTTCGGGCTCTTCCAGGAGCTGAAAGAGGACGCGTTCGACCGCCTTTTCGCGGTGAATTGCAAGGGCGCGTATCTCGCGGCGCGGGAGGTGCTCCCAGGCATGATCTCCCGCAGGGAGGGGAGCATCGTCAACGTCTCCTCCGTCTGGGGCATTACGGGCGCTTCCTGCGAGGCGGCGTATTCGGCGTCCAAGGCGTGGCTGATCGGGCTTACCCGCGCGCTCGCCAAGGAAGCAGGCCCTTCCGGGGTGCGGGTCAACTGCGCCTGCCCGGGCGTCATCGACACGGATATGAACGCGCACCTCGGGGCGGCGGACCGCGCCGCACTGGCGGCGGAGACGCCGCTCGGAAGGATCGGCACGCCGGAGGACGCCGCGCGCACGATCGTCTATCTGGCGGAAGATCCCTTCGTTACCGGGCAGGTCGTCGCGGCGGACGGCGGGTTTTCCCTGTGAAAAGAACATGAAGAAAGAGCGGAAATACAACGGGCTGAGAAAATCTGCCGAACAGTCTCCCGTCTCCACCATGCTCATCGTGCTGCTGCTCGCGGCGGGGATCTTTCTCTTTCCGGTGGAAGACATGATGCGGCTGTTTACCGGGCGTTATGGACTGACGGAGGAACTCGCCGGCACCATGGCGGTGCGCTACCTGTTCGCCGCGGTCATCGTGAAGCTGGCGTATGACTTCGGCTTTGAGCGGCTGTATCTCTGGTCTCCCTTCGGGAAAGGCGCGCTGTACGCGCTTCCTTTTCTGCTGGTGGCAATCAACAACGCCCCCATCATCGGCTTGGCGACGGGGAACGCTTCCGTCACCGCGGGGGCGGGGGATATCGTGCTCTATCTCTTTATGAGCCTTTCCGTCGGGCTATTAGAGGAGCTTATATTCCGGGGCATCGTCCTGCCCCTGTGCATGATCCGGTTAAAGGGGAAAAAACACGCGCTTTTCTGGTCGGTCGCGCTTTCCTCCGCGATTTTCGGGGGAATGCACCTCATCAATCTTCTGAGCGGCAACGTGGGCGGCGTTCTGCTGCAGGTGGGGTATTCCTTTCTGATCGGCGGCATGTGCGCGGCTGCGACGGTGAAGGCGGGGTGCGTCTATCCCGCAATCGTCCTGCACGCCGTCTATAACGCCGGCGGGCTGCTCATCGGAACGCTGGGGACGGGGACGCAGTGGGACGTCGTCACCGTCGTCGTCACCGCGGTGCTCGGCGTCGCCGTGTTTGTCTACGCGTTTTTCACGCTCTGGAAGGAGGACGGCGCGCAGCTGTACGAAAAAATCGGCTTCCCGCCCGAAGCGGAAACTATAAACAATCGTGATAACTGAAGCCTTGAAAATTCTGAGGCGATATGATACAATAAAAGAGAATCAAAAATCCCCTCGGGGAAGATAAGGAGAAAATTATGTTAGCAGCAATCGCGGGTATCAACTGGGGAGACGAAGGAAAGGGCAGGATGGTGGATCTGCTTTCCGAGCATTACGACATCGTCGTCCGCTACCAGGGCGGAAACAACGCGGGGCACACCGTCATCAACGACAAGGGAAAGTTCATTCTGAATCTGCTTCCCTCCGGCATTCTGCGCCCGGAGGTAGTCAACGTCATGGGGAACGGCATGGTGGTAGACATCAAACACCTCTGCGGAGAGATCGAAAATCTCCGCGCGGCGGGCGTGGCGATTTCTCCCGCCAACCTGAAGATCAGCAACGCCGCGGTGATCTGCATGCCCTACAACGTCATGCAGGACTGTCTGGAAGAAGACCGCCTGCGGGATAAAAAGTTCGGTTCCACCCGCCGCGGGATTGCGCCCATCTATGCGGATAAATATTTGAAAAAGGCGATCCGCATGGGAGAACTGCTGCATCCCGAACTCCTGAAAGAGCGCCTGAAAGACATCGTGGAGTGGAAAAACCTCACCATCCGGGGCGTCTACGGCGCGGAGCCCGTCACGTTTGAGGCGATGGCGGATTATCTGAAGACCTACGGCGAACCCCTGAAAGATTATATCTGCGATACCGGCGTTTATCTGGACATGGCGGCGGATCAGGGAAAAAAGGTGATGTTCGAGGCGCAGCTCGGCGCCCTCCGCGACATCGATTTCGGCATTTATCCCTTTACGTCTTCTTCCAATACCATCGCCGCGTACGCGCCCATCGGCGCCGGGATCCCCAACCACCATCTGGACAAGGTCATCGGCATCATGAAGGCATATTCCACCTGCGTGGGCGAGGGGCCGTTTACGGCGGAGGCCTTCGGGGAAAAGGCGGAGGAATTGCGGAAAGCGGGCGGCGAATACGGCGCGGCGACGGGCAGACCCAGGAGAGTGGGGCCCTTCGACGTCCCCGCGAGCAAATACGGCATCCGCGTGCAGGGCGCGACCGAAATCGCCCTCACGAAGCTGGACGTGCTCTCCTACCTGGATGAGATCGAGATCTGCACGGGCTATGAGCTGGACGGAACCGTCGTCACGGAATTCCCCTTTGCGCAGGATCTCGACCGCTGCAAGCCGGTTTTGATCACGATGAAGGGCTGGAAGAAGGATATTTCCGCCTGCCGCAGAAAGTCCGATCTCCCCAAGGAAGCGCTCGCCTATATCCGCTACATCGAGCAGGCGACGGGGTGCTATATCAAATACGTCTCCGTGGGCGCGAGCCGGGAAGAATATATCGTATTATAATTGAAATATCGCAGTCAGGCATAACCGACCGTTTCGGTTCATATCATAGAGAGGACAGCCGCCGCCCGCGTATGCGGGCGGCGCTTTTGAAAAGCGCATGATAAAACTGCTCGCGTTCGATATGGACGGCACGCTCACCCAGCACCGCACGCCCATCGAGCCGGAACATTACCGCATGTTGGAACAGCTCTCCGCGCACTATGCGATCGTGATCGTGAGCGCGGGGGATTTTGCGCGTATTTCCGCGCAGATCGGGAATTTTCCCGCGGATATTCTGGGCAATTACGGGATGCAGGTCGCCCTGCGGGAAGGGAACGGATACCGCATTGCGCGCGAAATCCGCCTGCCTGCCGACCGCCCTTCGGTCGCGGCGCGGATCGCCGCGCTGCGCGCGCGGTTCGGATATCAGGACTGCAAGGGGGACGGTGTCTTCTTTTACGATAGCGGCATGGTGACGTTCCCGCTCCTGGGCACGGCCGCTCCCATCGAAGAAAAGCTCCGCTTCGATCCCGACCGCGGCAAGCGGCGGCGCATGCTGCCCGCAGTGCGGGAGGCATTCCCCGAATATACGGTGGCGCTCGCGGGGAGTTCTTCCTTCGATATCATGCCGCGGGCGTTCGACAAGGCGCGCGCGCTCGGCGAGTACGCGGCGGAGCGCGGCATTTTAAAACGGGAAGTGCTGTTTATCGGGGACGACCTGGGCGAAGGCGGCGGAGACCGCCCGGTTCTCGAAGCGGGCTTTCCCTGCTTCGCGGTGCAGGATTACCGGGAACTTCCCGCCCGGCTTGCTTTTCTGACGGAGGCGTTATGACGGAAGAGGAAATACTGGCGTACGGCGCGGCGCTTCCGGGCGCGCGCTGCGACCGGCCCTTTGAAGGGGATTTTGAAACGGCCGTCCTGCGGCACGCGGATACCGGAAAGTGGTTCGCCGTCCTGCTCGAAGCCCCCGAAAAGCTGTTCGGCGTCCGGGAGAAAGTGCTCAATCTCAAATGTCCGCCGGAGCTTTCCGGACTGCTCGCAGAGAGCGACCCGAACATATTGCCGGCTTATCACATGAACAAACGTCTCTGGATCAGCGTCCGTTTTCGCCTTGCGGATGCGGAAACCGTGCGCAAACTGATCGCTCTCAGCTTCGAATTGACGAAAAAAAGGGGCAAAAAAGCCAAAAATGAAAATAATCTTTGACAAACGCCCGCTTTTATATTAAAATAAAATTGCGATTGAAATAAAATTTCATGCGAGGGGATTATGTATCGACAGGAATATGAGAGATGGATCAACAGCATCTATTTGAGCGAGCCGGAGATAGAGGAGCTCAAAGCGCTTACGGATGAAAAGGAGATAGAGTACCGCTTCGGCAAAGATCTGGAATTCGGCACTGCGGGCATGCGCGGCATCATGGGGCTGGGAACCAACATGATGAACGTCTACACCGTCCGCAGGGCGACGCAGGGGCTGGCGGAATACATTTTGTCGCTGGGGAGAAAACAGGCGGAGCGCGGCGTCGTCATCTCGTACGATACGCGCCTCAACTCGGATGTGTTTGCGCGCGCCGCGGCGAACGTTCTTTCCTTCAACGGCATCAAAGTATATCTGTTTTCGGACGTGCATCCCGTTCCCATGCTGTCCTTTGCCGTGCGCGAGCTGAATGCCGTCGCCGGCATCATGATCACGGCGAGCCACAATCCCAAGGAGTACAACGGCTATAAAGTGTACGGGGAGGACGGCGCGCAGATGTCTCCCGAAAACACTGCAAAGGTCGTCCGCTATATGGAGGGGATCGATCTTCTCGCCGTCAGAGACGGCCAGGCGCTGGACAAGGCGCCGGAAGCCGCGCGGGAGCAGGTGCACGCCGCGCCCGTCCGCAAGCTCGGGCGTTCTCTGGACAGAAAGTATTACAAGGAGATCGGAAAACTCACGCTGTCCCGCGCAGCGGTGAAGAAGGTTGGCAAAAAGATCGGGCTGGTATATACGCCCGTCAACGGAAGCGGATACGTTCCCGTGACGACCATTCTGAAAAAACTGGGCATCAAGGTGACGGTCGTGGAAGAACAGGCGGGGAAAGATCCCTCTTTTTCCACGGTGGAAGTCCCCAATCCCGAATTCAAAGAGACGCTGGAGCTCGCGATCCGGCGCGCGAACAAGATCAAGGCGGATGTCGTGTTCGGCACCGATCCGGACTGCGACCGCCTGGGCGTCGCCGTGCGCGACGGCGCGGGCGAGTTTGTCGCGCTGTCCGGCAATCAGGTCGGCGCGCTCCTGCTGGATTATATTCTGCGCCGGCTGAAAAAGGAGGACCGCCTGCCCGTTCACGGGCTTGTGGTCAAGAGCTTTGTCTCCACCGGCCTCGCGAAAGCGATCTGCGAGGACTACGGCGTGGAGCTGGCGGAGACGCCGGTCGGCTTCAAGTTCATCGGAGAAAAGATCAAGGAATGCGAGGAATCGGGCGAAAAGGAGTTTCTCTTCGGGTTTGAGGAGAGCTGCGGGTATCTTTGCGGCACGCACTGCCGGGATAAGGACGCCGTCGTCGCGAGCATGCTCTTTGCGGAGATGGTCTGTTACTATACCTTCAAGGGCGAGACCGTCTGGGGGCGGCTGATGCGCCTCTATGAAAAGTACGGCTATACGCTCGACCGCACTTCCAGCATCGCGTTCGGCGGGCTGAACGCGATGGAGGAGATGAACGCCGTCGTCGACAAACTGAAGAGCGAACAGGTCCGTTCATTCGATATCTACGGCGTGGCGGCGGTGCGGGATTATTCCGTTCCCGTGCGCCGGCTGGCGGACGGCAGGGAAGAGGCGATCGACATCACTCCTTCCAACACCGTCTATTACGAGCTGGAGAACGGGAGCTTCCTCTGCGTCCGCCCGAGCGGAACGGAGCCGAAGCTGAAGGTCTACTATTCCATCCGGGCGAAAGACGCGCAGGCGGCGGAAAAGGCCTATTCCAAGCTGAAAAACGCCTTTGAAACGCTTTTGAAAAATTGATAAAAAATTTAAAATTATTTAGGGAAATCGCTTGACATTTTTATATGTAAAGTGATATTATATGTAAGCTACCGTTTGAGGTAGGCATCTCCGACTGAAGGACGGAGAGGACCGGTAAATTGACAACTGCATAGAGTTGAAAGGAGATACAGAGAGCGCATTTGGAAACGGAAGGCGGAAAGCCGGAAGAGGAAAGAAGCGCGGAAAGTATCAACGAGAAACTAGTAAAAGTACAGAAAGGCAAAGAAAGAATATTTAGAAGAGTTAATACGAAGAAAGAACGTAGGAAATTCACTAAACATTTTGTATAGTCTAGAATAAGAGATTTAATTCGACGGAATAAATCGTAAGATTTATTCAAGAAGGATCAAGCTACAAAGAGCATACAGGAGGATGCCTTGGTACATGGCGCCGAAGAAGGACGTGACAAGCTGCGAAAAGCTGCGGGGAATTGCAAATAAGTATCGATCCGCAGATATCCGAATGAGGGAACTCACCATGAGTAATGTCATGGTATCATTGCGTAAATCCATAGCGCAATGAGGGGAACCCGGGGAACTGAAACATCTCAATACCCGGAGGAAAAGAAAGTAAAAACGATTCCGAAAGTAGTGGCGAGCGAAATCGGAGCAGCCCAAACCGCGGGTAGCAATACGCGCGGGGTAAGGACCCCAGGAAGGCGAAGACTGGATAGCGGAACACACCTGGAAAGGTGGACGAAAGAGGGTAAAAGTCCCGTACGCGAAATCGAGTTCAGCCGAGGGGAATCCGGAGTACGTCGGGACACGAGGAATCCTGACGGAAGAAAGGAGGACCATCTCCAAAGGCTAAATACGACCATGTGACCGATAGAGTAAAGTACCGTGAGGGAACGGTGAAAAGAACCCCGGGAGGGGAGTGAAAAAGAACCTGAAACCGTATGCTTACAAGCAGACAGAGCCCGAGAGGGTGATGTCGTACTTTTTGTAGAACGGGCCGGCGAGTTACGATGCGTTGCGAGGTTAAGCGTTACAGACGCGGAGCCGAAGCGAAAGCGAGTCCGAAATGGGCGGGAAGTAGCGTGTCGTAGACCCGAAACCTGATGACCTATCCATGAGCAGGGTGAAGCAGTGGTAAAACACTGTGGAGGCCCGAACACACGCCTGTTGAAATAGTCGGTGATGACTTGTGGATAGCGGAGAAATTCCAATCGAATCAGGATATAGCTGGTTCTCCTCGAAATAGCTTTAGGGCTAGCCTGCTATAAGATTACCGAAGGTAGAGCACTGAATGGGCTAGGGGGCTTCACAGCTTACCGAACCTTATCAAACTTCGAATGACGGATAATTGATATAGTGGAGTCAGACTGCGACAGATAAGTGCCGTAGTCAAAAGGGAAACAGCCCAGATCCACAGCTAAGGTCCCGAAGTACAGGTTAAGTGGGAAAGGATGTGTTATTGCAGAGACAACCAGGATGTTGGCTTAGAAGCAGCCACACATTAAAAGAGTGCGTAATAGCTCACTGGTCGAGTGATGATGCGCCGAAGATTACCGGGGCTAAAACCTGACACCGAAGCGTGGGGATGCAAGTAATTGCATCGGTAGAGGAGCAATGTATACGAGCAGAAGCTGCAGCGGAAGCAGCAGTGGATTGTATACAAGAGAGAATGCCGGCATAAGTAGCGAGAGAGAGGCGAGAAACCTCTCCGTCGAAAGTCTAAGGATTCCTGGGGAAGGTTCGTCCGCCCAGGGTAAGTCGGGACCTAAGTCGAGGCCGAAAGGCGTAGATGATGGACAACTGGTGGAGAATCCAGTACCACCGATAGCGATAATGAAGCAGTGACACAGGAAGATAGTCAGACCGCGCGGATGGAAAAGCGCGGCCAAGCGCAGGTAGTGGCAGACAGTGAAGTACGTCTGCTGGGAACTATTGGCGTGACGGGGAGTGAAAAGAGTAACGAAGCTGATGAATCTACACTGGCGAGAAAAGCTGCTAAATGGTTAAAGGTGCCCGTACCGCAAACCGACACAGGTAGACGAGAAGAAAATTCTAAGACGAACGGGAGAACCCTTGTTAAGGAACTCGGCAAAATGACCCCGTAACTTCGGGAGAAGGGGAGCCACAGAGATGTGGCCGCAGTGAAGAGGCCCAAGCGACTGTTTACCAAAAACACAGGTATCTGCGAAAGCGAAAGCTGACGTATAGGTGCTGACGCCTGCCCAGTGCTGGAAGGTTAAGGGGAGATGTTAGAGCAATCGAAGCATTGAACTTAAGCCCCAGTGAACGGCGGCCGTAACTATAACGGTCCTAAGGTAGCGAAATTCCTTGTCGGGTAAGTTCCGACCCGCACGAATGGCGTAACGATTTGGGCGCTGTCTCAACAGGGGGCCCGGCGAAATTGAAGAATGCGTGAAGATGCGTATTAACCCGCGACTGGACGGAAAGACCCCGTAGAGCTTTACTGTAGCTTGATATTGAAACACGGTAACGGATGCACAGGATAGGTGGGAGACGGAGAAGTGAGGGCTTCGGCTTTCATGGAGTCGACGTTGGGATACCACCCTTCCGTTACTGGGTTTCTAACGGTTTGCCATAAACTGGGAAACGGACAGTGTCAGGTGGGCAGTTTGACTGGGGCGGTCGCCTCCTAAAGAGTAACGGAGGCGCCCAAAGGTTCCCTCAGAATGGTTGGAAATCATTCAAA
>UQTB01000037.1 GCA_900543915.1 uncultured Eubacteriales bacterium
GGACAATGAAACGTAGATTAAAAGCCGTTAAGTAGCGGTATGCTTATTTGCAGCCGCAGCCCATGTTGAAGAACCCGCCGCCGCCGTTCTTGCAGAAGCAGCAGATGAGCGCGAGGGCGATCGGCAACGCATAGCAGCTGTTTAAAATCCCGTTCAGGCAGCCGCTCTTGCAGACGCAGAGCACGAGCAGGATGATCAAGATCCAAAGACAGCTGTTATTCTGGTCAAAACAAAATCCATTCATAGTAGTACCTCCGGTTTTTCTTTTAACTTTCGCCGATATGTAGAAAATTTATTTGGCGAAGTATCTCATACTTCATTGTAAGCCGTTTCTTCCGAAAATGTTACAGCGCCCTCGAAACAGTTGTAAAAAAGGGAAATTTGTGTTAGAATGAAAATGCGGATACCCTATCGGGATCCGACTTTGCAACTGAATGGGTTTTGTTTTTTTACAACAGATATTCCATCCGGAAATTTGATTGGAGGCAAAAAATGGAACAGACACAGCAAAACCGCGGCGGGGAAAAGAAGTCCTTTTTCACCGCGCGCAACATCACCTGGTTCGCAATTTTACTGGCGCTGGTCATTGTGCTTCAGTGCTTTGCGGGCTCGATCGTCATCGGGACGACCAGCTTCAGCCTGGTTCTGATCCCCATTGTCCTGGGGGGAATCCTGCTGGGGCCGATCGCGGGCGGCGTGCTCGGGTTCGCATTCGGGCTGATCACGCTGATCTACGGCGTCGTCGGAATGGATCCTCTTTTTACGACGCCGCTGTTTTACGCAAGTCCCTTTATGACGGCGCTGATTTGCCTGGGAAAGGGCACGGCCGCCGGCGTGGGGGCGGCGTGGATCTATCGCCTGATCGCGCGCAAAAATCGCCATGCGGCGGTGTTTGCGGCGGCAGCCGCCGCGCCGATTCTCAATACGGGATTGTTTATTCTGGGGGCGCTTTGCATCAGCGACGTGATCGCCGAGCTGTTTGCCGGCGGCGCTTCCGTCCTTTATTTTCTCGTCATCGGCTGTGCGGGCGTGAATTTCCTTGTGGAATTCGCAGTGAATATGATACTTTCTCCCGCGCTCTGGGCGGTCATTCGCGCGCTGGAGCGACGCAGTGAATAAGGAGCAATGATATGCTGTTGGCAATCGACATCGGCAATACGAATATCAAATACGGCGTTTTCGACGGGGACACGCTGAAAGCCAGTTTCCGCGTCTCGTCCCGCGTCACCAAGACGGCGGACGAATACGGCGCCGTCCTGCTCAACCTGCTGAGCAGCAAGAAGATCGGGGCGGAAGAGATCGGGGGAATCATCGTTTCCTCCGTCATTCCCTCTCTGAACTATACGATCGTCCACATGTGCGAGTATTTCTTCGGAAAAACGCCCATGATGATCGGCCCGGGCGTAAAAACCGGGCTCAATATCCGCGCGGAGAACCCGAAGGAAGTGGGGGCGGATATCATCGTCAACAGCGTCGCGGCGTTCCGCAAGTACGGGGGGCCGGTGGTGCTCATCGATTTCGGGACGGCTACGACGTTCGACGTCATCACCGCAAAGGAAGAACTGGTCGGCTGTATCATCGCCCCAGGCATCAAGACCGCGCTGGAAAGCCTCGTGCAGGGCACGGCGCAGCTTCCCATGATCGAACTTTCCGTTCCGAAAAGCGTCCTGGGCAAAAATTCGGAATCTTCTATGCAGGCGGGCATCATCTTCGGCTTTGCCGGGCTGGTGGAAAATATCGTGGCGAAAATCAAGCAGGAGCTCGGCGTCTCCGCGCTCACCGTGGTCGCCACCGGCGGCATGGGGGAAATCATCGCGAAAGAAGTTTCGTGCATCACGCATATTGACAGAACTTTGACCTTGGAAGGCTTGAAGATCATATACAATTTAAACAAATGACCGGAGGAAAGTTCACAGTGAAAAAAGTCGGAGTTGCAATCTTGGGGCTGGGCGTCGTCGGCGGCGGCACCTATCGGATTTTGACGGAGAACCGCGCGTTTTACCGGGACACGCAGGGGCTGGACGTCAGCGTGGAGTGCGTTCTGGAGCGTAACCCCGCGCGGGCGGAAGCGCTGGGCGTGCCCGCGCAGGACGTCGCCGGGAGCATCGAGGAAGTCGTCTCCAATCCGAATGTCGATATCGTCGTCGAGGTGATCGGCGGGGTGGAACCCGCGCGCACCTTCGTCCTGAAAGCGCTCCGGAGCGGGAAATCCGTCGTGACTTCCAACAAGGAGCTCGTCTGCAAACACTGGTACGAACTGGAAGAGGCGGCGAAAAATATGAACGTCGGTCTCTATTTTGAGGCGAGCTGCGTGGGCGGCGTGCCCATCATCCGCACGCTGCTGGACGGCACGCAGGCAAACCGCATTTCCTCTATCATGGGAATCATCAACGGCACGACCAATTACATCCTGACCAGGATGGCGGAGGACGGGAGAAGTTACCCGGAGGTTCTGGCGGAGGCGCAGGCGCTCGGTTACGCCGAATCCGACCCCACGGCGGACGTGGAGGGATTCGACGCGGCGTATAAGCTCTCCATCCTGTCTTCTCTGGCTTTCAATACGAAAATCCCCCTGGAAAACGTCAGCCGCACGGGGATCACCGGTGTGACGAAGGAAGATATCTATTACGGGAAGAAGCTGGGCTATACGCTCAAGCTCCTCGGCGTCGGGAAGAGAACGGAGAAGGGCATCGAGGTGCGCGTGCATCCCACGCTGGTCAGCGACAGAAATCCGCTTGCGTCCGTTTCGGATGCCTTCAACGCCGTCAAGATCGTCGGCGATTCGGTGGGCGATATCATGCTTTACGGCAGAGGCGCGGGAGCGCTTCCGACGGGCAGCGCCATCGTGAGCGACGTATTATACGCGGCCAAGCATCCGGAGATATCTTACTCTTCGTTCAAAAACACCAGGGAAGCGGACAAAAATACAAAATTCACTGCGGATTTTTCCAGCAAATACTGTATCCGCATGCGCGTAAAAGACCGGAACGGCGTGCTGGCGAAAGTTTCCGGCATCATGGGCAAGAACGATATCGGCATGCACCTCGTCGAACAGATCGGCTCTGCGGACGGAGCGGCCGTTCTGGTGCTCATCACGCACGAAACGCACGAATCCCATATCGCGAAAGTGCTTGAGAAATTCCGGGAACTGGAAGAAGTCCTGAGCATCGACAGCGTGCTGAAGGTGGAAGAATAAAACGGAACGGGCAATCAAACTGCCCGTTCGCTCGGCCGCAAAACAATTCAGGGACGGGGGAACCCCGTCCTTTTTTTGTATCGTTTTTTGATTTAAATTGATTTTAAATAGGTTATTAAACTTAATATTGGATATTTGCTTGCAAGCCGCCGGTCAAATCGGCGGATTTATTTTCGGCGAGCCGCGTTTTTCGTCCGTTCCCGCTCAGCGGACGATCCTGTCGTTTTGTTTGCGGTAGCGCGATGCGGGGATCCCCATGTAACGCGCAAACAGGCGGCTGGCATAGCAGGGATCGCCGATCCCCATCGTCTCGGCCGCTTTTGCAAGGGTGATCCGCTGGGTTCGCATGATTTCCGCCATGACGTTTACCTTCATGCGGTTGACGTAATCGATGATGCTGACGTGCATCGCCGCGCGGAACACGCGGGAAAGATGCCCTTCGCTGATCGAAAGGGCTGCGGCGATTTCGGGGATTCGTACGGCGCCGTAAAGGTGTGAGACGATGTACTCGCGCGCCTTCCGCACGTAGCGGCAGTCCCGGGCAAGCGTGCCCTCGTCTTTTTCTCTCTGATAGCGCTCCGATATCTCGTACAGAAGCTGCAGCGCCAAAACCGACGCGCCTATATCTGCGGGATTTTCCGCCCGTTTTGCTAGTATGCGGTAAAACAGCTTCAGTTCCGCCTCGGAAGGGCGGAACTGCGCGGGCAGTACGAGGAGGCCTCTCTCTTCGCCGCCTTCCCGCATGCGGATGCCGACGGTCGAATGCGCGTGCCTTCCCGCGCTCTTCATGCTGAAATCCCCGCTGAAATCGTTGATCATAAACGTTTGCGCGGGGATTTTGACCTTACGGGAGCCCTCCGTCTTTTCGACGTCGCCCTCCTCGATGTAGGTCACCTCCAGGGAGCGGATGCCTTTCGGGAAATGCAGATCGTATCGCCCGGTCGCAAAGGAATGTGCGTGCGTAATCTCCGGCAGATCGGTCAGACGGAATAAAATTTCTTCCATAGCGTTGCCTCCGCGGCACATTATATCAGAATCGTCCATATTTGTCAAGATTGTATATTGCGCGCGCCGCGCCGCGCGGCTATAATAAGAACGCGGGGAGAGCCCCCGGAAAAGGAGGAACAACATGGACGTATTGATTTTCGGCGGTCAGAGCAACATGCAGGGACAGACGGAGAGCCTTCCCCCCGGGGAGCCGGTCGCGGGCGCTTTTGAATACCGGCACAGGGAGGGGATGCTGGTCCCGCTCGCCCATCCCGTGGGGGAGGATTTCGGCGATCTGCTGCTGGGCGCGCACGAAGGGCACGGATCCCTGCTTCCAGCGTTCTGCCGCGCTTACAGGGAAGTCTGCAAAGAGATGGTCGTTGCGATTCACGCGGCGAAAGGGGCGACGACCCTGGCGGACTGGGCGCCGTCCGGAAAACGGTACGCGTTCGCCTGCGAGAAGATCCGCGCGGGCCTCCGAGCCGCCGCGGAGCGGGAGGAAATCCGTAAGGTCTTCTATATCTGGCTGCAGGGCGAATCGGACGCGCTTGCCGGCACCGGGGAAACGGCATATCTAAGTATGCTTGCGGCGTATAAAAACGCCCTTTTGCGCGATCTCCCCATCGATCGGTTCGCAATCATCCGCGTGGGATATTTCACGGCGGAACCCGCGCGCGATCTCGCCGTGATGCTCGCGCAGGAACGCGCGGCAAACGAAGACGCCGATTTTCTGATGCTGACGCGCGTCTGCGCCGAATTATCCCGCGACGCCGCCTTTTTAAATCCCCTGGCCGCAGGGCATTATAACAACGCGGGGATGGAAGAGATCGGCTCGGCGGCCGGCAGGGCGCTCGGGGAATTTGCGCGGCAGTGAATCTGTTTCTCATAAAAGCGGGCGAAAGCCTGCTTTTTTTACGGGAACGGGCGCATTCCCCGCTTTTTCCGTATCGGCCGTCCGGCAGGGCGGGCGGCTTTTTATCTTAGAATTTTCCTATTTGTGAAAAATCTCGTATTTACACAGCGCTTCGCGTGTGATAGAGTAAAATCAAGAGAAAGATGCCGCTTTTGGCTTTTTTCGGGGGAATCGCTCGAAAATCGTAAGCAATCCGGCATTTGGAAACGCAAGACAGAAGGAGGAAGGATATGAAAAAAATAGTTGCGCTGCTGTGCGCGTTGCTTCTTTCGGTGAGCTGCTTTTCCGCCTGCGACGGCTGCGCGCCGAATCCGCCGGAGGGCGAGGTCGAAGGCGTTGTCGATCCGTCCGCGCCCAAGGAAACGCTCCCGGACTATCTGGAGCAGGACGAAAAGGAGTTCAATATCGGCATGTGGGTGGGCATTCCCGAACAGCGCTCGATCCTGGACGAATACGACCGCGTGACCGGAACGGAAGCCTGGACGCAGGAGGCGTTCGAGGAGCAGTACCGCTGGATCGCGGAGGCCGGTTTTACCATTGCGTCTTCGCCGACCGGCATTTCCTCTCCCGCGCACATTCTCCGCTCTCTGGACGCGGCGGAAAAGGCGGGGATCAAACGGCTCGTGTGGGACGAACGCGTGAATACCGTACTGCTGAATACGATGATCTCCGACAAAGAGGCGATCCAGCAGGCGCGCCGCATCATGGCGGAGTATTCCGATCACCCTGCGTTTTGCGGCAACATGATCACGGACGAACCGCAGATGCGCGAATACGATGCGCTCGGCGTGGGGGCAAGAAGGTATAAAGAGGCTTTCCCCGACAAGATGTACTATCTCAATCTGTTCCCCGTCGTCGCGACGTCCGAACAGCTGGGCACGGATTCCTACGATACGTACCTCTCCGCGTACGTGGAAAAGGTCTCGTCCGACTATCTCTGCTACGATCACTATCCGCTCCTGCCCGCGCAGGGCGGAGGCAGCCGGTTCGTGGATGACTTCCTCTATAATATGGAGCTCGCGCAGAAACACATGGAAGAGAGCAAGGGGGAGGTCTGGACCTTCCTGCAGTCCATGGGGTATTCCATCAAGAAAGACCCCGACTGTGTGGAGGATTTCCGCGCGCAGGTCGCGGCTTCGCTCGCGTACGGGCTGAAGGGGATTCAGTGGTTCTGCTATTATTCGCCCGGCTACGGCGGCAACGAGGGCTTTACGCCCGCCATCATCACGCTGGACGGGAAGAAGACGGCGAAATACGACATGGTGAAGGAAGTCAACAACGAGATTCTCGCCTTTGACGACGTCTATCTGAACTTCGAGTGGCAGCGCGCGATGACCTTCGTCGGCAGCGAAAACGCCTCCGGCAAGAACGCGGCGTTCAACTATCTGACCACCGTGAACGAGCACGAACGCATCGCGGACATGAAGAACACGCAGGATCTCGTCGCGGGCGTCTTTCAGGATGTGGACGGCAGAGACGGCTTCCTGTTCGCGAATTACGACGCGCCCACTTCGTCTGCGGTCAACGCGCTGCGCGTCGCCTTCGACAACTGCACGCAGGCGGTCTGCTACATAAACGGGGAGAAAAGAGAAGTCGCCGTAAACAACGGCGTCGTCAACCTGGAACTGAACGCGGGGGATTACGCGTTTATCATACCCCTGAATCTTTAAAAGGAGGAAAGCAACATGAAAAAACTGGCGGCGGTATTTACGGCGCTGCTGATGCTCGTCGCGGGCGCGGCGGTATCGGCGGGCTGCGGCGACACGAGGGAGACTTTCGACGGGGTCGTCGTAGTCAACAACGGAGACGCCATCTACCATGAGGACGCGATGAAAGAGGGCGCGGAGGAGCCCGTTCACCTGAAGATCGGCTTCACCGAGGCGGGATTCGGCAGGGAATGGATCGTCGAGCTGTCCAAGGCGTTCGTCCGCGAAAACAAGGACGTCTACATCGAGCTGGAGGGCGATCCCGTGCTGGCGAGCTCTCTCTTTACCAAGCTGGACACGGGCAAGAACCTGGCGGATATCTTCATTCCCCTGAACAGCGCCTGGGAAACCTATGCCTATAAGGGGAAGATCGAGCCGCTGGACGATCTGTATACCCAAAAGCCGGACGGTGCGTCGGGAGAAACGGTCGCGGAACTGATGGACGACGTCTACCGGGAATATTGCAGCCTTACCACCAAGGACGGCACGCACTATTACGCGTTCCCCTGGAACGCGACGGTGACGGGCATCGTGTACAACAAGGGAATGTTCCGGCAATACGGCTGGGAGATTCCGGAGACGACGGCGGAGCTGAAGACCCTCTGCGACACGATTCTGGAAGATACCGGCGGGGCGGTCAAGCCCTTCGCGTATCCCGGCAAGATCGGCGGCTACTTCGACTACATCGGCTCCACCTGGTGGATGCAGGCGGTGGGGCTGGAAAGCTACAAGAGTTTCTGGGCGTTCGGCGGGCCCGAAGTCTATGATCCGGCGCAGGCGCCCGCTTCGGGCAAGCGCATCGCCCTGGATGAGTTCTCCAAGTTTTTCAAACTGGAGACCGGTTACGCCGTGAGCGGCTCCATGGGGAAGGATCACACCACCTCTCAGATGGACTTCATGCGCGGACAGGCGGCGATGATCGTCAACGCGAACTGGATGGAGAGCGAGATGAAGACCAACACGCCCGAGGGCTTTGAAATGGGGCTGATGCCCGTTCCCTTCATCGAAAACGCCTATGCGGAAAACGGAACGCCCGTGCAGTATAACTACGTTACGCCGCCCGACTACATGATCATTCCCGCGGAAGCGGCGCAGAAAGAACTCGCAAAGGAATTTTTGCTGTTCTCCTGCCGCAAAGAGATGCTGCAGCAATATACCGAGATCACCGGAAGCCCCCGTCCCTTCGCATACGACATGCCGTCCGAGGAAAACCTGACGGACTTTGCGAAGGACGTATTGAGAATCCGCGAGGAATCCGTCGGGTACTTCGATTTCAGCCGCGAAAACGTCTATATGGGCGGCTATGCGAAGAAATATCTGAACGGAGGCGATCCCTACTCCATGCTGGTGCGCGGCGAGACCACGGGCATCCGCTTCTGCAATCAGGAGTTTGCCGAGGCGGATAAAGAATGGTCCACCTGGCTGACCTCCAGCAATTAGGAGGCGGCATGAAAACGGAAATCGCTGCCGCGCAGGATAACGCGGTCAGGCGGGAAAAGCGGAAGGCTTCCGTCCGGCGCGGGCTGTTCATCGCATCCTTTATCGGGATTCCCATTCTGCACTTTCTCGTGTTTTTCGTCTATACGAACGCGGATACCATCCTGCTCTCCTTTCAGACGTTCGACAATATGACCGGCGGGTACAAATGGGTGGGGTTCCGCAATTACAGCGAGTTTTTTCACCAGTTCGTCACGCCGAATACGGTGCTGCCGAAGGCGATACGGAATTCAATTTACTTCTTTTTGCTGAATGATTTTGTCATTCTGCCGCTGTCGTTCTTCGCCGCGTTTTTTCTCTACAAGAAAATGCCGCTGGGAAACGTGTTCCGCGTGCTGTTCTTTATCCCTTCCATCATTTCGGTCGTGGTGCTGACCATGCTGTTCTCGTTCATGTTCGACAGCTCTATCGGCGTCGTAGACAGTTTGCTGAGGGCGATCGGTCTGGAGCGCGTTATCCCCGATCTCGGGTGGTTCGGCGATAAGCGGACGGCAATGCCCCTGCTGCTGTTGTACTGCGTGTGGGCGGGCATCGGCTACAACGTCGTACTGCTCTCGGGCGCGATGAGCCGCGTCCCCTCGGAAATCGTGGAGTCCGGCCGGCTGGACGGGCTGACCATGTTCCGCGAAATGCGGTCGATCACGCTGCCGCTGACGGGCTCTACGATCTCGACGCTCCTCATGATGGGCGTCACGGTGATCTTCACGCTGTTCATGCAGCCGCAGCTGATCACGAACGGCGGCCCGAACGGGGAGACGTATACGATCGCGCTCTATATCGTCAACGCGATCAGGAGCGACGGCAACCTGACCATGGGCGCGACGGTGGGAATCCTCTGCGCGCTGGTGGGAACGCCCATCGTACTCGTCGTCAGAAAAGTGCTGGAAAAAGTTTTTCCGGTTTATGAATATTAAAGGAGGAATCAAGATGACTAAGACAGGCAAGAAAACAGGGAGGGCGATTTTCGCCGCCGCGCTCGCGGCGTGCGTGGCTCTTTCCGCATTCGCGGGCTACCCCGCGCAGAAGGCCGGAGCGGCGACCAAACGCACCGCCGTCGCGGAAACGCTGCTTCTGTCCAGCGGGCGCATCAATCCCGCGGACTGGGAAACGGTGGGCAACGCGGAGGCTTTCGCGGTGACCAACAACGGCAGCATCTTTGAGTTCGCCGCCGCTCCCTTCCCGGGGAACCGCATCATGGCGTACGATCCGATCGCAGCGGGCAAGGGCTTTTCCATGTATTTCGACGTGATCAAGACGGATGCCGCCGCGGCGAAGCTGAACCTCTCCGGCATGACGGAGGGGGTCGACTACGGCGCGAAGAGCAATGTGTTCATGAGCTCGCTGGGGCTGGATCCCGGCGCGGGAACGGACTGGACGGCGGCAGATTTCGACAGGACGATCTACACGCCGGACGGAAGCGCGGTCTCCGAAGTCTCCAACGTCACGCTGGAGGCGGGGTACCGCTACGTATTCACCATGCGCCCGAACGCCGAGGATCCGACGCGGGGAGACTTCCTCTTCGGGAAAGCGAAGATCTCCGAGCTGAACGGGGCGGAAGTTCAGGAGCAGTCGCTCATCAAAAAGCTGCTGCACATCGACAACGCCAAGGAGCACTACGCCCATCTCTACGCGGAGACGACCGGGGGAGCCGTCGCGATCGACAACTTCCTCGTCAAGGACAGCGACGGCGCCGTCAAGTGCGATCTGGATTTTTCGGACGCTTCCAAAATCTCCGGTTCCGCTACGCCCGTGGAGGGCGGCATTTACTGCTCGGGCGGCGGGACGAAATACGATACGTATCTCACGCTCAACAGCCCTGCGGCGGGCGACCGTCTGGTCACTTATCTCCCCATCGAAAAGGACGATAAGAGCGAAGACGCCGTTCGTATGAGCATATCCGTCCGACTGGACGGCGCGGCGGGAAAAGCCGGCGTCCTTTTCGGCATGGAAGACGGCAGCGCGGCGGTCGGCGCGGAAAACACTTCGTTCCTCTATTTTGAACGCGGCGAGACCACCGACAGGGTGAACGTGCAGGTAGGATCCAAGGCGGGCACGGCGCAGGATCTGGGCGTCGCCCTCACGGACTTTACCCGCCTGGACGTCGCCGTCAGATCGAACGGCACGCTGACCGTTTCGGTCGGCGGGGAAGTGAAAGCGACGTTTACCGGCTGCGCGTTCGAGGGATATATCGGACTCATGACGGACGGCACGGCGGGCGCGCAGCTCTCCTTCCTGCCGGAGCTTAAAATCGACACCTACGTGTATGTCGAGGGCGCGGGAAAGAATCTGGAAAACAATTTCGACAGCGGCTGGTTGAACGAGAACAATTATATCAAGGACGGCCACCCCGCGACGACGCTGGGCGCGGCGGGGAACGATGTCGTGCTGCAAGACGGCATTCTCCTGTTCGACGGCACGAGCGACGGCACGCACTTTGCCTTCCATGAGACCTATGCGGATTTCATTCTGCAGTTCGACTGGATCAATTACCCGTGGGAAGACCGCCCCACCAAAGAGGACGGGAGCGTCTATAACAAGCCGAAACCCGCGGAGGGCAGGGGCGTGGAGCTATACAGCCCCCTCGGCATCAGCTTCGGCAAGACCGCTCCGTCGGGCGGCTGGACGGAAAATTATCTCATCAGATTGTTTGACGACCTGAATATCGTGCAGGAGATCAAGACGGGCAATATCGTCACCATGGGTTCCGGCTTTGCCAACGCCGAGCAGGCGGCGGATATTCAGCCGGGCAAGATCGACTTTTACGAAAACACCGTAAACATCAAGCTGGTCGTCCGCAACAACGAGGCGCAGGTCTGGGGCGCGGTGCACAACGACCCCGCGGAAACGCCCGAGCATAAGCTGCTCGCGACCTTTGCGGTGGAAAATTACATGGGCTACGTCTCCATCTCCACGACGGAGGCCGGCTATTTCGGCATCGACAACCTGCGCATGACCAACATCGACGGCTGGACGGACGAACAGGTCTCTGCGTATGAAAATTATAAGGAGATCGCCGCCGAAGAAAAGCCCGATCCCGTACAGCTCGAGACGCCCGTTCTTACGCTGAACGATAAGACCGTGACCTGGAACGAGGTGGAGCATGCGGCGGGATATGAAGTGTACGTCAACGGCGAAAAACAGGGCGAGACCATCCACGTATGCACCTTTACGTTCGAGGAAACGGAAGCGGGCACGTATCGGATCACCGTCAAAGCGCTGGGTGACGGCGACCTCTATCTGGACAGCGCGGAGAGCGCGGCGCAGGAGATCGTCATTACAGAGCAGGGGGGGAACAAGCCCGATCCGACCCCCGATCCCGGCGAAGGCGGCTGCGACTGCGGCGGGCAGATCTCCGCGGTGCTGGCGCCGGCGGCAGTCGCGCTGCTGGGCGCGGCGGCGTTCCTTCTGAGAAAGAAGCGCGGTTAAACAGCCCGCGGACGGAAACATTTGGCAAACAGTCGTCCCGGCGGAGGAGACTCCGCCGGGAAAGAATTATGGAGAAAGGATTTGGATATGGAGAAAAAGCTGCTGCATGAAAAGGTCTGGATGTGGATTGTGTTCGCGATTTTTGTTCTTTATTCGCTCACGCTCATCTTTCCCTTCGTTTGGTGTTTCTACAATTCGTTCAAAGCCAACGACGAGTTCTTTCTGGACGTATGGAGCCTCCCGAAGGAGTGGCTTTTTTCCAATTGGGTTGACTCATTTACGCTTTCCGTCAACGGGGTGAATATCCTCGGCATGTACGGCAACAGTATCTTTATGACGGTGGCCTGCACGGGCATCAGCATCATGATGTCGGCGATGACCTCCTACATCATCGCCAAGTACAGGTTCAGAGGAAGCATGTTCTTCTACTCCGCCGCGTTCGTTCTGATGATGATTCCCTCCATGGGGTCCATGTCCGCGATGTACAAAATGTACAACGATCTGGGGCTATACGATACCTACCTCGGCATCATCATCGGTTCGTTCGGCGGGTTCGGCACGGGTTTCGTTCTGCTGTACGGGTTCTTCAAGAACCTGGACTGGAGCTATGCGGAAGCCGCGTCCGTGGACGGCGCGGGGCACTATACCATCTTTTTCCGCATCATGTTCCCCATGGCGCTGCCCGGCATCGTGGCGGTGGCGATCCTCTCCGCGATCGGCGTGTGGAACGACTATTTTACCGTCTATATGTACGCGCCCAGCAAAACTACGATCGCAGTCGGTTTGCAGGGACTGGTCGATCAGATGAAGTATCGCGCGAATTATCCGCTTTTGTTTGCGGTGATGCTGATATCTCTCATCCCCATTCTCACTGTGTTCGGCATATTTCAAAAGACTATCATGGAAAATACGACGGTCGGAGGGCTGAAGGGCTGATATGAAACTGGAACAAATTATCGAAAAAAAACTGGGGAAATTCCCCGTCGGGGCATGGGTGCCCTACTATAAAGAGCAGTTTTCTCCCGCGTGGCTGGAGAAAATCAAGGCGTGCGGGATCAATTTCATCCCCACGAAGACGCCGTCGCCCGCGGAACTGGATGCCGTCGCCGCGGCGGGGCTGAAGAGCCTGGTGAACGACGACCGCGTGACGTACGCCTCCGTCAAAGATATGACCAAGATCAAGGACTGGCTGGCGGAATACCGCGACCGGGAAGACGTTTTCGGCCTGTTCGTATGGGATGAGCCTTCGCCGCTGATGATGAAAATCTGCGGCGCAATCAACGGGGAAGTGCAGCGCGTCGCGCCCAATCTGTTCGGCTATATCAACCTGCATCCCACCTATTCCGACCGGGAGACCCAGCGGGACGGGCTGACTTACGAGGAATACCTCGAGCATTTCGTGCGCTGCGCGTCGCCCAAGGTGATCAGCTTCGATCACTACCCCTTTCTGGAAAACAAGATCACGGAAGACTATTTCTATAACCTGCAGGCAATCCGCGACTGCTGCAACCGGCACGGGTTGGAGTTCTGGTCGTTCATTCAGACCTGCCGCTTTCTCGAAAACGTCACGCCGACGCCCGAGCAGGTCTCCTGGCAGGCGTTCACCAATCTCGCATACGGCGCCAAGGGACTGCTGTACTTTACCTACGCCACGGTCACGCACGATCCCGCCACCGGGTTCGGCCCCGCCATGGCGGATACGGACGGAACCCTTACGCCGCGCTATTACGCCGCGCAGCGGGTGAACCGTTACCTGGAAGAAGTCGGAAATACGCTCCTTTCGCTCCGCCACTGCGGCGTGAAATTCTACGGGTATCGCTGCAAGGATACGGCGGGCGCGTTCGCCGGGCTGAAAGACGTCGCGGGCGGCGCCGCGCTCGTCGGGTGCTTCGAGCGGGAGAACGAGCGGTATCTTCTGCCGGTCAATCTCAGCGAAAAAGAGAGCGCAGATCTGCGGCTTTCCTTTGAAGACGGAAGGGCGCTGTCCCTTTCGCTCGGCGCGGGAGAGGGCCGGCTGATAAAGGTGTGACGATGAGACAGAAAAACATCAGGATTCTTTCCGTCCGTCCGCGCGCTGCGCGGCTGACGTTTTTCCGATGCGGAGAAGAGGGCAGAGACACCTCTTTTTCGACTTTGCTGGGCGGGGAAGCGCTCGCGCTTTCTCTTCGGATCGCGGGCGGAACGGGGGCTTTCCAGAGCTATATCGAAGTGCGTTTTCAGGAGGGCGGCGGCTTTACCTTTAAACCGGAGGATGCCCTTCCCGGCGCGCCGGTCTTTTCCTCCCGCCTCGGCATCGCCGTGACGGACGGAGACGACCGGCGCGATTACGCCGCAGTTGCCGCCGCGCAGAAAGCGAGCGGGCTTTTGACGCGCGTGGAACGGGCGGAGCGGGAACCCGAGCCTTCGCTTGAAAGGGCGCTGGCGCTGGACGCGCGCACCTGTCCTACCTTTCTCGCGCTGCCCGGCAACGCCCGGCTCTTTGAGGTCGGGTTCCGCGGCTATCCGATCGAGGAAAAACAGCACATGGAGCTGTACGACTACGTGATCCCTCGCTTCAACTGGGACAGGCTCTCGTTCGGTGCGGCAGACCGCGTCGTCTACCGCTATCTGATGGGGCGGGGCATGGGGTGCAAAACGCGGCTGAAGCGTTCGCTTTCCGGGGGCTTTCTGCCCGTGCTGGAAGCGGAGCTGGAAGACGGGGGAATCCGCTACCGCGCCGCATATTTTGCGGACGCGCTCTTTGTCCGCCCCGCGGAAAATCCGGGCACGCACTATCTGGAAGCGGATTATCACTCCGCGGCGCACGCGCTGACGGAGGAGCAGATGCGCGTCCTGAAAGAGATTCCCCCGGCTGCGGAGGCGGACAAACCCGTTCTCCGCATGCGCGTGGAGATGCAGAACCGCTCTCCCGTATCCAAATACGCCTTTCTGCGCCTGCCGCACGTCAATACGCCCGTCATGGCGGAGGCGGACCGCCTGCCGCAGCGCTACGATGGAGAACGGGGCTTCGGTTGGTTTGAGGATAAAATCTACATGACCGCCGCGAGCGGCGGCGCTCCGGTGGAAAATCTGGAAAACGCATGGCTTCTCGCGCCCGGGGAGACGCGCGCGGTCAATATTGTTCTCTTTTCCGAGCCGGTCTCCGCATCGCTCGCCGGCAGGTCTTTTGCAGACTTCGGGGAGCGCCGCCGGATCGCGGAGGAAGACTGGAAGGGGATTCTCGGCAATGTGAAATACTGGGAACTGCCCGAGCGGGCGGTCGACGAGGCGGTCAAAGCGGGCGCGCTGCAGCTGCTTTCCTCCTGTTTCGGCGAACGCGGCGGGTCGGTCGTTGCGCCCTGCCTGGGCGTCTACAGTCCGATCGCCACGGAGGGCGTCGGCATAGTCGCCATGCTCTCTTCCTTCGGCTATGCGGAGACGGCGAAAAAGTGCGTTTCCTATTTTTTCGCGAAACAGCGGCTTGACGGCTTCATTCAGAATATGGTAAACTATATGGCGGAAACGGGCGGCGCGCTCTATCTTGCCGGGCGCATTTTTGCGGACACGCGCGACGCCGCCTGGCTGGAATCGCTCCGCCCCGGCATCCGCGCGGCGGTCGGCTGCCTGCAGGCGTGGATCGCGCGCAATGGGGAGGAACGCGTCGGCGGAAAGG
>UQTB01000038.1 GCA_900543915.1 uncultured Eubacteriales bacterium
TCGTAATCGCCGTACGGCGGGCGGAAGAGCGTCACTTCCTCTCCCGTGACGGCCTTGATCGCCATGGAAGAGCGCGTCAGCTCCTCCTCGATCTGCGCCTCCGTCAGTTTGCTCATATACGAGTGCGTGGTCGAATGCGTGCCGATCGCATGGCCGCCGCCCGCGATTTTTTTTACGAGATCGGGGTATTTCGTCGTCCAGAATTCCACCATGAAGAAGGTGGAGACCACCTTTTCCCGCTCCATGATATTGAGGAGCGTCTCGGTGTAATCCGTCCCCCAGGCGCAGTCGAAGGAGATCGCCACTTTCTTTTCCTCCGTTCCGACCGAGTAAATGGGCAGTTTTTTCTGCCGGGAAAAAGCCACCGTCGCGCCCACCGGCACAAAGACCGCGAACGCCAGAACGAGCAGCGCGATGATCAGCGTCTTTTTTCTGAGGACTACGAATTTCATTTTAACAGAATGCTCCTTTCGGAATTTGAGAATTTTTGGAGGCTTTTCGTCTATTTTGTCGAAGGGCGCGCGTTCCCGCGGAACCGCTTGTCCGAAGTTCTCCGCTCTAACCTATGCGGCAGCCGCCACGGTTATGACCGATGCCAAATTTTTGCGCGCGAAAAAGCCCCGCCGGCTTTTTCTGCCGGCGGGGCTCTTCGGATTGCGCCCGAAGCGCTATTTAAGATCCAGTTCGGGAGGAACGTCCAGCTCCTCCGATACATATTTGCCGTTTTTCTTGCGCTGGCGGACGCATTCGGACAAAAGATATTCGATCTGCCCGTTCACCGAACGGAAATCGTCTTCCGCCCACGCGGCGATGGCGTCATACAGTTTGGGAGACAGGCGGAGCGGCACCTGTTTCTTCTGCGAATCGTTCATCAGTACAGGCTGCCCGAATTGACGACCGGCTGGGCGTCGCGGTTGCCGCAGAGGACGACCAGGAGGTTGGAGACCATCGCGGCCTTGCGCTCCTCGTCCAGAGAAACCACGTTCTTTTCGTTCAGCCGTTCGAGCGCCATCTCGACCATTCCGACCGCGCCGTCCACGATCATCTTGCGCGCGTCGATGATGGCGGAAGCCTGCTGGCGCTGCAGCATGACCGCCGCGATCTCGGGCGCATACGCGAGGTATGTAATCCTCGCCTCGATCACCTCGATGCCCGCATCCTCCACGCGCTGCTGGATCTCGTTGCGGATGCGCTCCGCGACCACTTCGCTGGAGCCGCGCAGGCTCCCCTCGTCCGCAATGCCGTCCCCCGTCGTATCCACGTTGGGCGCCACGTCGTACGGGTAAATGCGCACGATGTTTCTCAGCGCGCTGTCGCATTGAAGAGAGAGATATTCCTTGTAATTATCCACGTTGAACACCGCCTTCGCGGTATCCACCACCCGCCACATGACCGCGATCCCGATCTCGACGGGATTGCCGAGGCAGTCGTTGATCTTCTGGCGGTTGTTGTTGAGCGTCATGATTTTCAGCGAGATCTTCCGGCTCGCGAGCTCCGCCGCCTGCGCGGAAGCCTCCGCCCCCGAGAGCTTGCCGGAGACGGTGAGATTGACGTCCCCGCTCTGGTTCAGCTTGGTGCGCGCCGCGGGGTTGACGCCCTGGCAGAAGGGGTTGACGAAATAGAATCCCTCGCCCTTCAGTGTGCCGATATATTTGCCGAACAGCGTGAGCACGAGCGCCTCCTGCGGTTTCAGAATCTTGAAACCGGGAATCAGAATCCAGCAGAGGCAGAGATATGCCAGACTTACGATAAAGAGGGCGGGCGATTTCCCTTCCTCCAGCATCATGCCGCCGAATACGATGCCGACGACGGACGCAATGAGCAGAGCGACGGTAATCAGCATGACCAACATGCCGTGTTTTTTCCCGCTTAAAACTTTTTCCTTCATAACCTTCTCCTTTTATATATATTTGATATCAATATGATATCATTTAAAAGGAGTTCTGTCAACCGTTTTTCCCATTTTTCGATAAGAAAGATTCCGATTCCTCCGCACAGCCGCGGGGTACGCCCGCGCGGAACGCGCCGAAATGCCCGATAATGTTTATATGCCGCCTGAAAAAGCCATTATAGAAAAATCTCCGGAATCCGGAGATTTTGATGTGATATTCCTCTATTTGGAGAGCACGGTCTCGATCATAGTGCAGGCGTCGTCCAGCCAGCTCCCCTCAAAGAGCTCCACCAGCCCCCTGTCGCAGAGAGACGCGAGGTCGGGCGTGATCGGAATCTGCGCCAGCACGGGCAGAGCATATCTGGCGGCGGTCTCCTCCGTCTTGCCCTTGCCGTAAAGATAGATCTTCTCCCTGCAGCCGGGACATTCGACGTAGCTCATGTTCTCCACCAGCCCCAATATGGGGATGTTCATCATCTTCGCCATCTTGACCGCCTTTTCCACCACGTCGGCGACCAGTTCCTGCGGGGAAGTCACCATGATGATGCCGTCGACGGGCAGGCTCTGCAAGACGGTCAGCGGGATATCTCCCGTTCCCGGCGGCATATCCACGAACATATAGTCCACGTCCGTCCAGACGACGTCCGTCCAGAACTGCGTCACCACGCCGCCCAGAATGGGGCCGCGCCAGACGACCGGTTCGGAGGTATCTTCCAGAAAATAATTGATGGAAACCGTCTCGATCCCTGTCTTGGTATCGATGGGCTGAATGCCCGCTTCCGTGCCGTCCGCCCTGCCCTTGATGCCGAACATGCGGGGAACGGAGGGGCCGGTGACGTCCGCGTCCATGACGGCGGTCTGATGCCCTCTGCGCTGCATTAAGACGGACATCAGCGCGGTGACGAGGGATTTTCCCACGCCGCCCTTTCCGCTCATCACGGCGATGACTCTGCGCACCGTGGAAGCCGGATTGGGGGCTTTGATCAAATTTTCCTTTTCCTTGCTCTCGCAGCTTTCGCCGCAGGAGGAGCAATCGTGTGTACAACCCATAAAATATTACCTCTCAGATTTATTCCAGGCCTCTCGCCTTTTTCTTCAGCCGCTGCTCGGTGTTTAAAGTCTTTTTGCGGATGCGGATGCTCTTTGGCGTCACCTCCAGCAGCTCGTCGTCGCCCAAAAACTCCATGGATTCCTCCAGGCTCATCAGCCGCGGCGGCTCCAGGCGGAGCGCGTCGTCCGAGCCGGAGGCGCGCATGTTGGTCATGTGCTTCCGCTTGCATACGTTGACGGAGATATCTTCCGCCTTGGGCGAAACGCCCACCACCATGCCCTCGTAGACGGGCGTTCCCGGCGTGATGAAGAGCTGCCCTCTGCCCTGGGCGTTGAAGAGGCCGTACGTGACCGCCTCGCCCGTCTCGAAGGCGACGAGGGAACCCGTCAGCCGGCGCTCGATCTCGCCTTTGTAGGGCTGATATTCCATAAATACCGTGTTGAACACCCCTTCGCCGCGCGTATCCGTCAGAAACTGGCTCTTATAGCCGAAGAGCCCGCGCGCGGGAACGGCGAATTCCAGACGAATCCGGCTGCCGACGTTCTCCATCTGCAAGAGTTCCCCCTTGCGCGTTCCCATGCTGGAAAAGACGGAGCCGGTCTTGTCTTCCGGCACGTCCACCACCAGCCGCTCGACGGGCTCGTATTTTACCCCGTCGATCTCCTTATACAGCACCCTGGGCGCGCCCACCTGAAATTCATACCCGCCGCGGCGCATGGTCTCGATGAGAATGGAAAGATGCATTTCCCCTCTCCCGCAGACGCGGAAGGAATCCGCGGAATCGGTTTCCTCCACGCGGAGGGAGACGTCCTTCAGCATTTCCCGAAACAGCCTGTCCCGCAGATGGCGGGTGGTGACGAACTTTCCCTCCTTTCCGGCGAACGGGCTGTCGTTGACCGAAAAGGTCATCTCCACCGTCGGCTCGGAGATCTTCACGAAGGGGACGGGCTCCGGCACGGCGGGATCGCAGACGGTATCCCCGATGGAGAGCCCGTCCAGCCCCGAAAAACAGACGATGTCGCCCGCGGCAGCGCTGTCGACGGGGCTGCGCTCCAGCCCCTCGATCTGATAGAGCGAGACCAGTTTTCCGCTCTTCATGCGGCCCTCCGCGTTGTAATTGGTGACCGCCACGTCCTGATTGACGCGCGCGGTTCCCCGTTCGATCCGCCCGATGCCGATGCGCCCGACGTATTCGTTGTAGTCGATGGAGGAAACCAGAATCTGCAGGGCGCCCGCGGGATCCACTTCCTGCGGTTCAAAATGCTCCACGATCGTGTCGAACAGGGGCTTTAAATCCTTCCCCTCTTCGTGAAAGTCGAGCGTCGCCGTGCCCTGCCGCCCCGAACAGTATACGACGGGGCTCAGCAGCTGCTCGTCCGAAGCGTTGAGGTCGAGCAGAAGCCCCAAAATCTCGTCCTGCACCTCCTCGAGGCGGGCGTCCGGGCGGTCGATCTTGTTGACGACGACGATGAGCTTGTGCCCGAGTTCCAGCGCCTTCTGCACGACGAAGCGCGTCTGCGGCATGGGCCCCTCGCAGGCGTCTACCAGGACGAGCACGCCGTTCACCATCTTCAGCACGCGCTCCACTTCCCCGCCGAAATCGGCGTGTCCCGGCGTATCGACGATGTTGATCTTGACGCCCTTGTAGTGCACCGAAGTATTCTTCGCCAGAATCGTGATGCCGCGCTCCCGCTCCAGGTCGTTGCTGTCCATCACGCGGTCCGCGACCTGCTGATTTTCCCTGAAAATACCCCCCTGTTTCAACATCTCGTTGACGAGGGTGGTCTTGCCGTGGTCGACGTGCGCGATGATCGCCACGTTTCTCAAATCCTTCCGAACCAAATTTCTCTTTCTCCTAATTGTAAAGGTATTATTTTTTCTCGTCCTTTTCCCTCATTGCGAGCGCGTGGGAAAGCAGTGCGATCACCGTCTTTCCGTCCCGGATCTCTCCGCGCTGAACCATCGCGAGCGCCTCTTTGAAGGGCAGCCAGAAAGCGGTCACTTCCTCTCCCTCGTCGGGATGAGACGCACCCGCGCTCAGTCCCTCCGCCCCGTAGATATATAGCTTCTCGTCGGTATAGCCGGGCGTGGGATAGATCACATATAAAAGGCGGATCTGCTCCGCCGTGTATCCCGTCTCCTCGGACAGCTCGCGCGCCGCCGTGACTGCGGGGTCTTCTCCCTCTTCCACTTTGCCCGCGGGGAGCTCTGTCAGCACCTCGCCGTAGGCATAGCGGTACTGCTTTACCAGCAGCACGCTGCCCCGCTCAACGCAGAGCACCGCGCAGCCGCCCCGGTGCTCCACCACCTCGCGCGTGGTCGGCCTGCCGTCGGCGACGACGTCGTCCTTTCTCAGATTGAGGATCTTTCCGCGGTAAATATACTGCCTGCGTACGGTCTCTTCCATCAGAGGATTCCCCCTTTCACGAAGAGTTCCTTCATTTCGGCGGTTTTCAGCCGCAGAGCGGGATACGCCAGGGAGACGAACTGATAGCAGACGAACGCATAGCGGATTTTTTCCTTGTCCGAGCTGTCCACCGCCTGCGAATAGGCGTCGAACACCAGCATGATGTCTGCAAGCACTTCCGGCTGAATCGCGGCGGACATCAGGCGGCTGCGGTCGCTCCTGATCAGATCGCGGACGCGGTTTAAAAGCCCCTCGTCCACGACGCGGTTCTCCTCCAGCTTGCGCGCCACCACCGCGCGCTCCTGCAAAATGCGCAGCTCGTCCTTCGGCTCGCGCAGGCGCCCCTCTATGATTCCCTCCGTGAGCACCTTCATCGCGTGCACGAACGGGCGGATCATCTGATTGACGAAGAGCGTATACCCCTCCATGTAATCCCCGCTCTCGCAGAAATACTCCTTCAGAAACTCCATCAGAGAAATCTTCTTCGCGTCCAGATCCAAAAGAATGCGGAACGTGAGCGCGATCGCCTCGCGCGTGTTGTCCGGCGGGATGAATTCGCCCTTGTTCTCACTCCCGTAAGAGGAAGAGACAAAGTGCTTTTTGAGCGATTCCTCGTAATCGAAGTGAAAGAGACTGCTCTCGACGATCCCGGAAAGGGATTCGGATGCGGCGATCGCCTTCAGAATCCCCACGATCTTGATATCCGCCAGAATATATTTGGAGCGGATCAATTCCTCCGCGCGCTCGACAAATACGTCCAGTTCTTCCCGTTTGGTCATATCTCCTCCGAAGCGTATTTTTCTCTATTATACCATAAATAACCCGAATGGATATCGTTTTTGAGAAAAGTTTTATAAAAATTTGGCGAATTTTCTTTACAAAATCCGATTTTATGATATAATGAAGTGTACAAAGGAAAAGGATGCGGATTTATGCAGGTCAAAGGGGACGCCACTTTAAACAAATTAATCATTCTGTTCGTCTTCGACAAGATGGAAGTTCCCCTGTCCGAGAACACCATTCTGGATATGTGCTGTTCTTCCAATAACTGGATCGCCTATATGGACTGCCAGCCGGTGATCGCGCAGCTCTTGGAGCACGGCTTTATCTGCGATATCTCGGCGAGCGGCGAACCCATGTACGCCATCACGCCGGACGGGCGGGTCTGTCTTGCCAACTTTTTCGTGAAGATCCCCGCTTCCACGCGGGAAGAGATCTCCGTCTTTATCAAGCAGAACCGTCTCAAATACCGCAGAAAGCAGGAGTGCGTGGCGGATTACTACATGAACAAAGACGGCACCTATACCGTTTACCTGAAGATCATCGAGCCCGTTCAGCCCCTTCTGGAGCTGAAATTCGTCGTGCCCAACCGGCAGACGGCGAAAAACATCTATAAAAAATGGGAAGAAAAAGCCGCAAACGTCTATTCTTTGATTTACGACAATCTGGTTGATTAAAGGAGGTAGTACCATTGAATACTTACAATACGAAGGGAACCTGCTCGCGGCAGATTCTGTTTGACGTCACGGAGGACAGGAAAATCAAAAATGTAAAATTCATCGGGGGCTGCTCGGGGAATTTACAGGCCGTCGCCCGCCTGGTGGACGGAAAGGACATCGACTACGTCATCGAGACGCTCTCCGGCATACGCTGCCGTCAGAATACGTCCTGCGGGGATCAGCTCGCGCAGGCGCTCATTCAGTACAAGGAAAAGATGTCGAAAGCGGATTAACGAGAGAAAAACGAAAGAAATACAAAAGACAACCCGAAAACGCCTGCCCTGCAGGCGTTTTCCCATTCTCCCCCGCCTGCAAAATACGGGTTGACAACGCGGTTCTCCTGCTGTATAATAGAACGAGAAGATAACATATCTGACAGGGAGAAACCGATGAAAAAATTCGCTTCGGCCGCATTGCTGGCGGTCACCGTAATGCTTTCCGCCGTTTTGCTGAGCTTATCCGGTTGTTCGGGAAAAGCCGTCCGATTCGCCTCTTCCATGTTCGACCGCGCGCGCGTAACGCTCAACGCGAGCCGGATCGGATTGATCATGGATCAGGAGCCGATCGGCTCAAAGGAAGAGCGCAGCTATTTCGTTACCTTCCGCGAGGACGGCTCATACGAGAAAGTAATTTTTACGTTTACGACGACCGACGAGTACAGCGACGGTTCGAAGACAGTCACGCAGGACGAGATCGAGGGAATTCCCGACAAGCTCCACGTCACGGCAAAATTTATCTTTCTCTCCTTCACGATCAACGAGCTCAATCCCGCTTTTTCGGAGATTTACCCTGACTACAACCTTATGTATTATTCCGATGATGACAATAAGGCGTTTGCGATCGACAAAGAGACGGGGAAAATGTATTCCCTGAACGATTTTGCCTGTTTTTCCGTCGTCGGGGAAAGCGTTATCTCCGTCTCTGAACTTGATCTGACCACTTATTATCATATGAGCATAAAAGACGGCGACTTGATTCTGACGGATCTCTTACCCAATAAAAATATTTTGCCGACGGCAATCGTCGACGACCGATACGGCAACGTATTTGTGGAAAACAATCAGACGGAGTCCGTTTCGGGGCAGTATCACTATGTGAAAAACGCACCCTATAAAGGGGACGACGGCTATTGCTATACCGTGCAGGCGGGAGACGGCCAGTCGAATTTTGGCAGCAAATATATCGAACGGGAAGGCTTGACGCTCTGCAGAGTCGGCTCTGCGGGTAAGCCGGAAGCGCTCCCGCAGACGCCCGTTCTGCTGGAATTTTACGATCCGGAAAACTATAACTTCAGAAGAAAAGACAATTCTTTCTACCTTCTGAACGGAGAAGAACTCTATTATTATTCAGAGAACGGGTTATTTTACTACCGCAACTCTCCCGAAAGCGAACGTTTTTTGTTCCGGGCCTATAAGGGACTGATGTTCCGGAAGCCGGATGCGCCCGGAATCCCCGAACATAAATTAAAATACTTTTATCTGTTTGACCATTCTGTTCTCGTGGGCGAACTTTCGGACGGCGTCTATTATTACGATCTGTTCTCTAAAAAACTTTCTCCCGACAGTTCTTCTATGGAATTTGAAAATTGCGGCAAAGTGACGGAGACGGCGAATCTGTACACCGAAAAGGGAGGCGTTTTCTACAAAAGAGAAGAGGTGCAGGGAACGAATGTCTACGAACTCACCGTTACGGAGGACAGGAAGGTTATTTCCGTCCTTTCTTCCGAAATCGATTATCCCGTAACCGTGATCACCATTCAGCCGCTGAATTAAGAGCAACGATCGGCGCCTTGCAGAAAGCCCCGCGGAGGAATGCTCCTCCGCGGGGCTTTTACAAAAAAAAGAGAAAAAAGTCATTCTTTGGGCAGTACGCCGAAGGGCTTTACCCGGATCGCCTGAGCCTGCACGTTCACGACGTAGCCGCTCCCCTGCTTGGCGATAAAGAGCGCGGGGCGCCCTTTCAGCTCGAAATAATCGCGCAGAAGGTCTTCGAGATCGGATACGATCAGCTCGTCGAAGTTGCTTCCCACCGAAAGGCGGTCGGATTCGATGACGGTTTTCAGCCGCATCAGCTCTTTGCTCTGTTGTTTTTTGCTCATACGCTCCTTTTCAGACTCCTCCTGATACTCCCGAAAAATCCCGAGTATTTCCGCGTGACGTCGTACAGCTTTTTCGTCCCCTTCATCACGTTCTGCGCAAGCAGCTTGTACGCCTGCCCGGAAGCGCTCTTGACGGGAATGCCGTAGCCGGTGGAGAGAAACACCGCGTCTTCTTCCGGCAGTACGCCGATGAGCGGCGTCTTTAAAATCGCCTCCACGTCCCGCGCGGAAAGGGATTCCCCGGACAATTCGAGATCCCCTCTGGCGCGGTTGACCACCAGTCCCACCTTTTCCAGCCGGTAACTCGCCAGGATGCTGACCACCTTATCCGCGTCCCGCAGGCTGGAGAGCGCGGGCGTCGTCACGACGATCGCCTCGTCCGCCACGGAGACCGCGCGGTGAAAGCCCACGTCGATGCCGGCAGGGCAGTCCAGCAGAATAAAGTCAAAGGAGGCGTTCAATTTCTCCATGATCAACTTGACGTTCTGCCCCGTCACGTTGGAAGACGCTTTCAGGCTGTTGGAAGGGAGAACGTAGAGATTTTTGCGGGAGACGTCCTGCACGAGCGCCTGACGCACGCGGCAGCGCCCGTCCAAAACGTCCGAAATATCGTAGACGACTTTGTTTTCCACGCCCATCACGACGTCCAGATTGTTGAGCCCGAAGTCGATGTCCGCGAGGACGACGCGCGCGCCCGTCCGCGCCAGGGCGATCCCCAGGTTCGCGGTGAGCGTAGTCTTCCCGACGCCGCCTTTTCCGGACGTTACGACGATTTTACGCGCCATGTTCCGCCCCTCCTTTTCTCCATTGTACAAAAAAATAACCGCAGAATTACGGGGAATCCTGCGGTATTTTACGGGACTTTGACGAATTTCACGGCGTTCGGCGGGCGGGGATCTCCCCCATTGTCCGAAGCCCTTCGTATCCGCCCTGCCGGAGCGCCTCGTAGACGGCGACGCAGACGGAATTGGAGAGGTTCAGCGACCGCGATTCGTCGATCATGGGGATGCGGACGCACGCGTCGTAATGCGCGCGCAAAAGCTCCTCGGGGAGCCCTTTGCTCTCTTTTCCGAAGACGAGGAAATCCCCCGCGCGGTAAGCCACGTCCGAATGCACGCGCTTTGCCTTGGTGGAAAAAAACCAGAACCGCCCCTCCGGGAACTTGTCCGCAAGCTCTGCGAACGAGTCGTAATAGCGGATATCCGCCAGATGCCAGTAGTCCAGCCCGGCGCGCTTTAAGTACTTGTCCGACACCTCGAAGCCCAGCGGGCGGACGAGATGGAGCACGGAACCGGTCGCCGCGCACGTGCGCACGATGTTGCCCGTATTCTGCGGGATCTCCGGTTCGACCAGAACGATATGAAACATAGTCATCTCTCCTTGTATCTTCCCCGCCGGCGGCAGCCGACGAGGTGATAATCCTTCTGTAATTTGAGCTGAGCGCTCGCCACGGGAAAACTCCCGGCAAACGCGATTTCACCGCGGATATCCGCGATTTCGGCGTATTTATGCGCGACCTGCGCCACGGGCACGCCCTCCGCGAACGCGGCTGCCCGCATCATGACTTCGCTCATCCGCTCGCGCGACTTTAAGACGGAGACGATCAGCTCGCTGTCGCACAGCGCGAGCGTGTGCGCCGCCTCGGGGTAGAAAAGATCTTCCCCCACGAGCACGCCGATCCGCCCCTTCGAGGTATCGTAAACGCGCAGGTTCCCGCCCGCGACGAATTCGCTGTCGTCCATGGAAAACGTGGCGTCCGAAACGCCCAGGATCCGCCCCTTATCCGCTACAACGGCCGAATGGCGGTAGACGCCGTACGTATCCGTGTCGCACCCCGACACGACGACGCCCCCGATCTCGCGGGAAAGCCCCGCAACGTCGCGGAAATACTCCGTTTCTCCCGAAAGCTCGCGCTTGTAGCTGACGAGCCCCAACCCGGTAAAGCCGAACAGGAGAACGTCCGGCACTTCCCGCCCGAAATCCTCCTGCCAATACCGATTGAGACTCTTTTCGGTCACAAAGCAAACTTTCACCGCACACCCCGCTTCTTTATATTCTATTAGAAAGAACCGGGGAATGTGAAGAAAAGAACTCGTCCAGAAGATTTTCCGTCTCTTTCGTGCTCTCCGCCGTCATCAGCCGCATTCTCATCGGCTTGGCGCCCGGAAAAAACTTGAGATAATGCGGGATCATCTTGCGAAAATTCACCGCCGCGTACCGATCGCCGAACTGCTCTCTCAGTGCGCCCAGGTGGCGCAGCATCAGCGCCCTGACGTCAGCCTCCGCGGGCGTGCCGTTCAGCTCGGCGAACAGCCAGGGCCGGTCCAGCGCCCCGCGCGCGATCATGACGCCGTCCGCGCCCGTCTTTTCCATCATGCGGTCGGCGTCCTCCGCGGTGAAAATGCCGCCGTTCGCGATGACGGGAACTGTCACCGCGTTCTTTGCCGCGGCGATCTCCTCATAGACGGGCTCTCCCGCATAGTAGTCTTCCCGCACGCGGCCGTGCACGGTGATCGCCTTCACGCCCGCGCCCTCCGCCATGCGCGCGAATTCGGCGGTGACGTAGGGGCCGCCCCTGTGCAGGCCGATCCGCGTCTTCACCGTGATGTTTTTTCCCGAACGAACGCAGGCGGAGAGAATCCCCTCCGCCTTTTTCAAGTCGTTTAAGAGCGCGCTGCCCTCCCCGTTCCTGTAAAGTTTGGGGACGGGACAGCCCATATTGACGTCGATCAGGTCGAAGGGCGCGAGAAATTCGCTCTCGCAGGCGGCGCGCATCACGTCCCTGTCCTCGCCGAAGATCTGCACCGCCTTCACCTTTTCGGAAGGGTGCGTCAAAAGGAGCGCCTTCGTATTTTCGCTCCCGTACATGAGCCCCTTGCAGCTCACCATCTCGGTATAGGTGACCGCCGCGCCGAATTCCGCGCAGATTCCGCGGAAGGCAAAATCGGTGTACCCCGCGAGCGGCGCGAGAAAGGCGTTGCTCTCCGCCGTTACGCCCCCGCCGAAGTCAATTTTTTTTCGCTTCATCGTAATATACGTCCAGTTCTCCCTGCGACAGAGCGGAAAACTCCTTCCCGTCCGCGGCGATCTCCTCGCACATGCAGGTAAAGCGCGCGATGAATTTTTCGGTGGATGCGGCGAGCGCTTCTTCCGCGTTCACCTCCAGAAAGCGCGCCAGATTGACGACCGAAAAGAGAAGATCGCCCAGCTCCTCCTTCGTCTCCCCCTCGCCGCCGTTTAAGACGGCGACTTTCAGCTCGTCCAGCTCCTCCGCGATCTTCCCGAAGACCTGCTCCTTCGACTCGAAGTCGAAGCCGAATTTGCCCGCGCGCTTCTGCACCTTCTGCGCGCGGAGCAATGCGGGGAAGGGCTTGGGGACGTCCGCCACCGATTCCGCGGGCGATTTATGCCCCTTTTCCCTGTATTTGTTCTTATCCCAGTTGACGAGCGCCTCTTCCGCGCCGTCCGCGCCGTCGTTTCCGAACACGTGCGTGTGACGGGTAATCAGCTTGCGGCAGATCTCGTTCAGCATCTCGCCGTTGGTAAATTCCCCCGCCTCCTCGCCCAGCACGGCGTGAAACACCGCCTGCAGGAGGACGTCCCCCGTCTCTTCCCGCATCTTGTCCGCGCTCTTTAAGGCGATCGCGTCCACCAGCTCGTAGCACTCTTCCACCAGATTGACGGAGAGCGTTTCGTGCGTCTGCGCCCGGTCCCACGGACAGCCGTTTTCCGAACGCAGATAGCGGACGATCTCCACGAGATCGCCGTACGTGTAGTTCTCTTTCTGCAATAATTCCCCGATCGCTTCGGGCAGCCGATTCATACTTCCTCCGTAACGCGCTTTCCTTTACGGCTCCGCGCCGCCGGGCAGTTTCCGGCCCGCCGGGATCGGTTCCGCTTCGGGAAGGGCGGCTTTTTTCTCTTTTTTTAAAGTATACATCAAATTGAAAATTACCGCAACCAAATAACAGGCATTTGCGGCGATTGCCGCACCGTAAATGCCGAACGCCGGCAGGGGCAGCAACGCCAGCGTCAGCGCGGTCTTGACGAGGACGCCGATCCCCATCGTCAGTACGGGAACGCGCGCCCTGCCCGCCCCGACCAGGGCGGAATTGGTGGTCTGCAGCAGGGAGAGCGTCACGACCGCGGGAGACATCGCCCGCAGAAGCCCCGCCGCGAGCGCGCGGTCGGTATCCGGCAGGCGGGAAAAGAGAACGGACATGGCGAAATCCGCCCCGAACAGGCAGGCGAGCGCCGCAGGCACGCTCAGCAGCGCCGTCAGCGAGAGCGCAAGGCGGGCGTTTTTCCCCGATTCCGCCCCCTTCCCGCCCGAAACGTAGGGAACCGCCGCCACCGCGACGCCGTAACAGATCGCCACGGGCAGGTTAACGACCGAAAGCACGCTGCCCGTGTAGATTCCGTACAGCGCGGTGGCGCGGTCGGTATACGCGCGCATCAGGTTGACGATGAGAAAGCTGTCCGCCGTCTGCGACAGCGGGAGCAGGATCCCCGCGAGCGCGACGGGGACGGAGAGCGACAGCACCGAGGCGACGTCCGCGGGAAACCGCGCGCGGTCGAAAGCGACTTTCCGCTCCCCCCGCGCGCTGAAGAGATACAGGACGCCGAGATAGAGCGCGGCGGCGCATTCGCTC
>UQTB01000039.1 GCA_900543915.1 uncultured Eubacteriales bacterium
GTTTTAAGCGAAAAGCCGATGATCGGCGCGGAAGTGCAGGCAGAGGGGGGGGCCGTCCGCATGACGGCCGTCTCCGTCGGCAACCCGCACGCCGTCCTGTTTCTGCCCGAAATAAGATCTTTGGATCTGGAAGCGATCGGCCCCGGATACGAGCGCCATCCGCTCTTTCCGGACCGCGTCAACACCGAGTTCGCCCGCGTGGTATCCCGCGATCTGATCGAGATGCGCGTATGGGAGCGCGGAAGCGGGGAGACTTACGCCTGCGGCACGGGCGCCTGCGCGACGGCGGTCGCCGCGGTTCTCAACGGCTATGCGGACTACGAAACGCCCGTCTGCGTCCGCCTGACCGGCGGCGATCTGACGATCGAAGTCAAGCGGGATCTGCGCGTGTTTATGACGGGCACCGCAACCAAAGTATACGACGGAGAATTGGATTATGAAGATTAAAATCAACGAACATTTTTTGAACGTAAAAGAGAGCTATCTGTTTTCGGAGATCGGCAGGCGCGTGCGCGAATACGCGGCGGCGCATCCCGATAAAAAGATCATCCGCCTCGGCATCGGCGACGTGACGCTCCCGCTCACGCCGACCGTGATCGCCGCCATGCGGAAGGCGACGGATGAGATGGGCGTACAGTCCACCTTCCGCGGCTATGCGCCCGAGTACGGCTACGATTTCGTGCGGGACGCGGTGAAAAATCACTACGAGGCGTTCGGCGTCTCGCTCTCCCGCGACGAAATTTTTGTCAGCGACGGCGCCAAGAGCGACGTGGGCAACATCGTCGACATTCTCGGCGACAACCCCGTGCTGATTCCCGATCCCGTCTATCCCGTCTATATGGACAGCAATATCATGGCGGGGCACGCGATCGAACTTCTGGAAGCGAACGAATCCAACGGATTTCTGCCCCTTCCGCCTGCCGAAGAAAAGGCGTACGTCGTCTATCTCTGCTCGCCCAACAATCCGACGGGCGCGGTGTATAACAGGGAACAGCTGAAAATATGGGTGGATTACGCGAACCGCACGGGTTCTCTGATCATCTTCGATTCCGCATACGAAGCGTATATTCACGGCGATTATCCCCATTCCGTCTACGAGATCGAGGGGGCGAAGACGTGCGTCATCGAAATCTGCTCGCTTTCCAAGACGGCGGGTTTTACGGGTACGCGCTGCGCGTGGACGGTCGTCCCCGCCGACCTGAAAGCAGGGGATGTTTCTCTCAATAAGCTGTGGGCGCGCCGCCAGGCCACCAAGTTCAACGGCGTTCCCTACGTGGTGCAGCGGGCGGCGGAAGCGGCGCTTTCTCCCGCCGGGCAGGAGGAATGCCGCGGGCTGGTCTCCTATTATATGGAAAACGCCCGCATCATCTCCGCGCTTCTGGAGAAAAAGGGAATCTGGTATTCGGGGGGGCTTTCCTCACCCTATATCTGGCTCAGATGTCCGGGCGGCATGGGATCGTGGGAATTTTTCGACTACCTGCTCGCCAACGCGCAGGTGGTGGGGACGCCCGGCGCGGGTTTCGGCAAAGCGGGGGAAGGGTATTTCCGCCTGACGTCGTTCGGAGACCGCGCAGCGACCGAAGAGGCCGTCCGCCGGCTGAACGATCTTCTGTAAGGTGAGAACGATGCTGCACGATAATCTTTCGGTAAACGAGCGGGGGGAACTGACGTTTGCGGGCGTTTCCGCCGTAGATATGGCGAAGAAATACGGCACACCGCTCTATCTGCTGGACGAGGAGCGGATCCGCTCCCGCTGCAGGCTCTATAAAAGCGCGATGGAGCGCTATTTCGGGGAGGGCTCTTACCCGCTGATGGCGAGTAAGGCGCTCTGCTTCAAGGGGATTTACACGATTGCCGCGGAGGAAAAGATCGGGATCGATCTGGTTTCCCCGGGAGAGCTTTACACGGCGCTCAAGGCGGGATTTCCGCTCGAAAAAGCGTATTTTCACGGCAACAACAAGACGGATGCCGATATCCTGTTCGCGATCGAGAGCGGCGTCGGCCATTTTGTGGCGGATAACGCGGGAGAGCTGGCGGCGATCGACCGCATCGCGCGCGAAAAGGGAAAAGCGCAGCCCGTTTTGCTCCGCATCACCCCGGGCATCGACCCGCATACGCACAAGGCGATCTCCACGGGCAAGGTGGATTCCAAGTTCGGCTCGCCCATCGAGACGGGGCAGGCGGACAATATCGTCTCCTATGCGCTCTCTCTGCCCAACGTGAAACTGGAAGGGTTTCACTGCCACATTGGTTCGCAGATCTTCGACGTCAAGCCCTTCTGCGACGCGGCGGATATCATGATCGGCTTTATCGCCCGCGTGCGGGAGCGGTTCGGCTTCGTCTGCAGGATTCTGAACCTCGGCGGCGGGTTCGGCGTCCGCTATACCGATCAGGATCCCGCGATCGACTACGAGGGGAATATCCGCCTGATTTCCGAACATATCGACCGCCGCTGCGCGGAACAATACGTCGATAAACCGGTCATTCTGATGGAGCCGGGCAGAAGCCTGGTCGCCGACGCCGGCCTCACCCTTTATCAGGTGGGGAGCGTAAAGCGCATCCCCGGGTTTAAGAATTACGTTTCCATCGACGGGGGAATGACGGATAATCCGCGCTACGCCCTGTATCAGTCTCCCTATACGGCGCTGATCGCGAACAAGGCCGCGCAGAAAGCGGATCTGTTCTGCACGATCGCCGGCCGCTGCTGCGAGAGCGGAGATCTGATTCAGGAGAATGTGATGCTGCAGACGCCCGAGCGCGGAGACTATCTTGCGGTGCTGGTCACCGGGGCGTATAACTATTCCATGGCGTCCAACTACAACCGCATTCCGCGCCCGCCCGTCGTTCTCCTGTCCGGCGGCAGGGACCGGCTCGCCGTCCGCCGCGAAACCTATGAGGACCTCGTGCGGCTGGATGTATAAAATTGCGAATTTTTTGTAAATATAGTTGACAATCTTCTTTATTTTCTATATAATGGGAAAAAGGTAAGAAACATGAACGATATTTTAACCGCAAACAACGCATATTACTTTTACTTTGCAGAGGGTTATTTTTATAACGCTCAATTTTGATATGCGCTGTAATCGGGGTAAATAACATTGTAATTTTAAGGAACCGCCGATACAGGCGGTTCTTTTTTTAATCGACAGGAGGGTATCATGATTGTCATCGTAAAGAAAAACAGCGACGAAAAACAACTCAACAATCTCATTTCGTGGATCAAGGGGCTGGGCTTGGAGATCTATCTCAGCGAGGGCGCCAATTCCACCGTGCTGGGGCTGATCGGCGATACCTCCAAAGTGGATATCGACCTGCTGCATTCCCTGGATATCGTGGAGACGGTCAAGCGCATCCAGGAGCCCTATAAAAACGTCAATCGCAAATTCCATCCGGAAGACACCATCGTAGAGGTGGGAGGTCATAAATTCGGCGGAAAGCACTTCCAGATCATCGCGGGGCCCTGTTCGGTGGAGAGCGAGGCGCAGATCGTCGCGGTCGCGCAGGCGTGCAAGGCGGCGGGGGCGAACTTTCTGCGCGGCGGCGCGTTCAAGCCGAGAACCTCTCCCTACGCCTTTCAGGGGCTCAGAGACAAGGGGCTGGATCTCCTCTTAAAGGCGAAAGCGGAGACGGGCATGCCCATCGTGACGGAGATCATGAGCGTCCGCCACATCGATTTGTTCGGGGACGTGGATATCGTCCAGATCGGCGCGCGCAACATGCAGAATTTCGAGCTGTTAAAGGAAGTAGGGCGCATGGGGAAGCCTGTCCTCTTAAAGCGCGGGCTCGCGAACACCATCGAGGAGTGGCTCATGAGCGCGGAATACCTGATGGCGGAGGGCCTGCACGAGATCATCCTTTGCGAGCGCGGCATCCGCACGTTTGAGCCCTATACGAGAAATACCCTCGATTTGTCCGCCGTCCCCATCGTCAAGGAGCGGACGCATCTTCCCATCATCTGCGATCCCAGCCATGCTTCGGGGCTCTCCCGCCTAGTGGAGCCCATGTCGCTCGCGTCCATCGGCGCGGGGGCGGACGGGCTGATGATCGAGGTGCACAACGACCCGCCGCACGCCCTTTCGGACGGCGCGCAGTCCCTCCGCCCGGAGCAGTTTGCCGCGATCGTCCCCAAAATCAAAGTCATGCTTCCGCTGGTCGGCAAAGTGATGGAGTAAACATGGTCGTCGGCATCGTCGGCATGGGGCTGATGGGGGGATCGTTCGGCCGCCTGCTGTTAAAAAACACGAAATACACCGTCTACGGCGCGGACCGGTCGGAAGAATCGCTTTCCAAGGCGCTTTTGGTAAACGCCATGCACGCGCCGCTGAACGAAGAGAACGCGCGGGAGGTCGACCTCCTGATCGTCTCCGTCTATCCGCGCGGTTTTTTTGCGGCGGCAAAGCCCTGGCTGCCCCTTTTGAAGGAGGGGGCGGCGGTGCTGGATTTCTGCGGCGTAAAGCGCAAAGTGACGGAGGAGATGCGCGCTTTGGCGGAGCAGTTCCCGCAGCTCTCTTTCATCGGCGGACATCCCATGGCGGGGCGGGAGTTCTGGGGAATCGAGCATGCGGTTCCCTCGCTGTTCGAGCGCGCCAGCATGATATTGGTTCCCGTCTCCGTCTCTCTGGAAAAAATCTCCCATCTGAAGGGATTGTTTTTGTCTCTGGGACTTTCGCGCGTCGTGGTGACGACGGCGGAGAAGCACGACGCGATGATCGCGCTGACTTCTCAGCTCGCGCACGTGTTGTCCGGCGCCTATGTGCAGAGCCCCGCCGCGCGCGGATACGTCGGATATTCGGCGGGCAGTTTTCGGGATATGACGCGCGTCGCCAAGCTGAATCCCGCGATGTGGACGGAACTGATGACGGAAAATGCGGACTTTCTGACAGGAGAACTGAACGGGCTGATCGAACGGCTTTCGCTGTATCGGGACGCGCTTTCCGCCCGCGACGAAGAAGCGCTGCGCCAGCTTCTCGCGGACGGGGCAAAGGAAAAGGAACGGCTGGATAAGCTGAGCAGGGAGAAATCATGAAAAGCATTACGGTAAACGCCTCCGGCCGCTATGAGATTCGGCTGGGAGCCGGCATATTGCCGTCATTGGGTACGGTGGCCAAACGCTGCGTTTCGGGCAGGCGCGCCATGATCGTGACGGATGAAAACGTGGCGCCGCTCTATTGCGGCGCGGCGGAGCGCTCGCTGAAAGCGGCGGGGTTTTCGGTGGATTCCATTGTGATTCCGCCGGGGGAGGAAAGCAAATCCTTTCCCGTCTATCAGGCTGTCTGCGAGCGCCTCGCGGCGGAGCGCTATTCGCGCAGCGATTTTTTGGTCGCGCTGGGCGGGGGCGTCGTGGGGGATCTCGCGGGCTTTGCCGCGGCGACGTACCTCAGGGGAATTGCCCTGATTCAGGTTCCGACCACGCTGCTCGCCATGCTGGATTCTTCGGTCGGCGGAAAGACGGGAATCGACCTTTCCTGCGGGAAAAACCTGGTGGGCGCGTTCTGGCAGCCCGCCGCGGTGATCGCGGATACCGATCTCCTTTCCACGCTCCCGGCGCGCGAACTGACCGGCGGGAGAGGCGAGGCTGTCAAATATGCGCTGCTCGACCGGGAGATTTACCGTTACTTTTCCGCGCACGGCTTTGACGAGACCTTTTACGCGATGTGCATCGCCTATAAGCGCGACATCGTGGAGGCGGACGAGCGGGAGAGCGGCTGCCGGAAATTTCTGAATCTCGGGCATACGGTCGGCCATGCGGTCGAATTGCTCTCCGGCTTTACGGAATCGCACGGCGCCTGTGTGGCAAAGGGCTTGTCTTTTGCCGCCGAGCTGAGCGAAAAACTGGGGATTTTAGAGAGCGGGAGAGAGGAGATCCGATCGCTTCTTTCCTCCTTCGACCTGTCTGTGCCCTATCTGAAACGCGATCTGATCGCGGCGATCGCGCACGATAAAAAAGCGGACGGAGAATCGGTCGAATTCGTCCTTTTGCGGGAGATCGGAGCGCCCGTCCTCGTCAAGAAGCGTTTAGACGAATGGGAGAAACTGCTGTGATGCGCGCCGCCGTCTCTCCGTCCGCGCTGAACGGAACGGTCGCCGCGATCCCCGCCAAATCCTACGCGCACCGCGTCTTGCTGGCTGCTGCGCGCGCCGAGCGGGAATGTACGGTATCCGGCATCTACCGCTCCGCGGACGTGTCCGCCACGATCGCCTGTCTCAGCGCGCTTGGCGCGGAAATTTCGTCCGAAGCGGGCGTCGCCCGTGTCAGTCCCATCGTCAATCCTCCCGCGCGCGCTTTGCTGCCCGTCGGGGAGAGCGGCTCTACTTATCGCTTTTTGCTGCCGTATGTCGCCGCTATGGGCGTCCCGGCGGAATTTTCGGGAACGGAGCGCCTGTTCGCCCGCCCGACGGAACCGCTTATCCACGTGCTGAACACACATGGCGCCGTGACGGACGGAAAAACGCTTTCCGGCCGCATCGAACCGGGGGAATACGCGATACGCGGCGATATCAGCTCGCAGTATCTGACGGGGCTGCTGCTTGCGCTTCCGACTTTAAAAGGGGACAGCAGAATTGTCGTTTCAGGCGAAAAAGTTTCCGGAGGCTATCTCGATATCACGCTGGATGTCTTGCGCGATTTTCATATTGAAATTACTGAAGAAAATAATAATTATTATGTCAGAGGTAATCAGTGTTTTTTTGCGCATGACTGCCGTATCGAAGGGGATTGGTCGAACGCCGCTTTCTTTTTGGCGGCAGGGGCGATCGGCGGAGACGTGACCGTGGAGTCGCTGAATCCCGCTTCCGTTCAGGGGGATAAAAAGATCCTCTCTTTGCTTGCCGAAATGGGGGCGGAGACGGAGTGCGGCGCTTCGTCTGCTTCCGCGCGGCAGAATAAACTGAGGGGGATTTCCGCGGATGTCGGAGAGATCCCCGATCTCGTTCCCATCCTTTCGGTCGTCGCGGCGTTTGCGGAGGGAAAAAGCGTCTTTACGGGCGTGTCCCGCCTGCGCTACAAAGAGAGCGACAGGCTCGCCGCCGTGGCGGACATGCTCGCGCGCGCAGGCATTCATGCGGAGGCGGGAGAAAACGTGCTGACCGTCTGCGGGGGCGTTCCCCGGGGCGGAGCCTTTATCAGTTATAACGATCACCGCATGGTGATGTCCGCCGCCGTGCTGGCGGCGTACGCCGAGGGGCGGTCTTCGATCGCGGGGGCATCCGCCGTGGCGAAGTCCTATCCCCGTTTCTTTGAAGATTTTATCGCCTTGGGAGGGAAAGCCGATGTCACGATGGAAGGGTAACGCACTGACGATGGAATTGTACGGAGAGTCGCACGCGCCCGCCGTAGGGGTTAAGCTGTCCGGTTTTCCGGCGTTAAAGCTGGATACGGCGCGGCTGCAGGCCTTTCTCGAGCGGCGCCGCGCGAAGGACAGCCGGATCTCCACGCCGCGGGGCGAACCGGACCGCCCCGTCTTTCTCAAGGGGCTTTCGGAGGGCGTACTGTCGGGCGAAGCCGTGGCGGAGATCGCGAATACCAATGTCAAGAGCGGCGATTATGCGGAGCTGTACGGCAAGCCGCGCCCCTCTCACGCGGATTACGTCTCCTATGTGAAGTACGGGACGCTCGATTTTTCGGGGGGCGGCGCGTTCTCCGGCAGGCTGACGGCGCCGTTCTGCGTCGCGGGCGGCATTGCGAAGCAGGCGCTCGCGGCGCAGGGAATCTCCGTGCTCGCCTACGTGCAGGCGGCGGGCGGCGTCGAGGGGAAAAGCTACCGCGACTCCTCGGTTTCGCCCGAAGAGATAAGGCGTTCCGGGGAGGAGCTCTTTCCCGCCCTGTCCCGCGGCGGGGAAATGCGCGCCGCAATCGAATCTGCGCGCGCGGCGGGCGACTCGGTCGGCGGCGTGGTGGAATGCCTCGCGTTCGGCGTTCCCGCGGGGCTGGGCGGTCCGTACGGCGAGGGGCTGGAAGGGGCGATCGCCGGGCTCGTCTTTGCGATCCCCGCAGTCAAGGGCGTGGAATTCGGCGGCGGCTTTTCGCTCTGTCCGATGCGCGGCAGCGCGGCGAACGACCCGCTGCGGATCAGGGGCGGCGCCGTCGTGACGGAGACAAACCGCAGCGGCGGCATCAACGGAGGAATTTCCAACGGCATGCCCGTGGCGCTGCGCGTCGGTTTCCGCCCGACGCCGTCCATTTCTCTCCCGCAGGAGACGGTGGATCTCGTAAAGCGGGAAAATACGACCGTTCAGATCAGGGGCAGGCATGACGCGTGCATCGTTCCCCGCGCGGTTCCCGTGGTGGAGAGCGCGGTGGCGCTGGCGCTTTGGGATATCATTTTAGGAGGAAACAATGGGTAAATTGGAAGATTACAGAAGGGAAATCGACGCGATCGACGACAAAATCGCCGCCCTGTACGCCGCCCGCATGGCGGTCTGCCGGAAGATCGGCGAGGAAAAGGCGAAGGACTGCGCTTCCGTCGCCGTTCCCGGCAGGGAAAAGCAGATCGTCAACCGCGTGACCGCAGACATGCCGGAAGAGATCAAGATCTACGCAAAACAGGTCTTTACGGCGCTGTTCGATACGAGCAGGGCCTATCAGAGCGCGCTTGTCCCGCGTACGTCCGCGGTCGTCCGCACCCTCGAAAAGGCGCTGAAAGAAGAGCGGGCGTTTCCCGTTTCCGCTTCGGTCGCCTGTCAGGGCGTGGAGGGCGCATACAGCGGGATCGCCGCGGAAAAGATCTTTCCCATTTCGTCGATCACCTATTTTAAGAATTTTGAGGGCGTATTCAACGCGGTGGAAAAGGGGTTGTGCGAATACGGCGTTCTGCCTATCGAGAACTCCACCGCGGGATCCGTGCTCGCCGTGTACGACCTGATGAAAAAGCACAATTTTTACATTGTCCGCAGTGCGAAAATCCCCGTGCGGCACTGTCTGGTCGGAAAAAAGGGCGCCCGGCCGGAGGAAATCAAAACGGTTTACTCCCACGAGCAGGCGGTCAATCAGTGCAAGGGCTTTCTCCGCGCCATGAACTGGGAGCCGGAACTGTGCTCGAATACCGCCGTCGCGGCGAAAAAGGTGGCGGAAGGAGATTCCCTCTCGGCCGCGGCGATCTGTTCGCCCGAGTGCGCGGCGCTGTACGGGCTATCCGTGCTGAAGAGCGAGATCCAGGACAGCAGGAACAATCACACCCGCTTTCTCTGCATCGGCAGGGAACCCGCCGTATTCGAGGGTTCGGACAAGATCAGCATAGAAGTCAATCTCTCTCATACGCCGGGCAGTCTCAACCACGTCCTGAACCGCTTTGCGACGCTGGGGCTCAACCTCACCAAACTGGAATCCCGCCCGCTCGCCGATTCGGATTTCGAGTTCAATTTCTACTTTGATTTCGTCGGCGACGTCCGCAAGCGCGAAGTGCTGAATCTTTTGGCGGACCTCGAGGACGGTTCCAATCAGTTTGTATTTCTCGGCAGTTACAAGGAGCTGGCGTGAAGTTCTGTCTGATCGGAGAAAAACTGGGGCACAGCTTTTCCGTCCCCATTCATCGGTTTTACGGAGCGGAATACGAACTGCGGGAAATCGCGCGCGATTCGCTCGGGGATTTCGTGAAGAACTGCCCCTTTGACGGCTTTAACGTGACCATTCCCTATAAGACGGAGATCATGCGCTATCTCGATGAAGTCGATCCCCGCGCCGCAAAGATCGGCTCGGTCAATACGGTGGTATATCGGGGCGGGAAATCGGTGGGCTACAATACGGATATCGACGGCATGGCGGAGATGCTCGCCTTTCAGGGCATCCCGCTCGGCAATAAGCACGTGATGATCCTGGGAAGCGGAGGAACGGGGAGAACCGCGGCGGCGCTCGCGGCGGAAGCCGGGGCGAAGTCTGTCACCGTCGTCTCCCGGAAGGGAAAAGTCAATTACGCTAATTATGCGGAGAAGAAGGAGACGCAGATCGTCATCAACACCGCGCCGGTCGGCATGTATCCGGACAACGGCGGAAAACTGATTTCCCTTGATTTTCCCGCGCTGGAAGGCGTGGCGGATGTGATTTACAATCCCCTGAAAACCCGTCTGATCCTCGAAGCGGAGGCGCGCGGCGTTCCCGCGGCGAGCGGGCTCAGGATGCTCGTCGCGCAGGCGTTTTTTTCGGAAGCGCTTTGGCGGGGTGTCTCGCTCGACCGCGCCCTGCTGGACGGTGCCTACCGCGCGCTGCGGCGGGAAATGACCAACGTGGTGCTGATCGGCATGCCCGGCGCGGGAAAGAGTGCAATCGCCCGTCGGCTTTCCGCCTGCCCGGTGGAGACGGACGCCCTCGTGGAGGCGCGCGCGGGGAAAACCATTCCCGCGCTGTTTGAAGAGGCGGG
>UQTB01000040.1 GCA_900543915.1 uncultured Eubacteriales bacterium
GTGAATGAGACTGCGCACCTCGGCGGGAGCCGCATAGAGGCTGTCCGGGTAGATCTCGAAGGGCGGAACGGCCGCCAGCCGCACGTCCCCCTCGAATATGTCTCCGTCCTCCGTGACGCCCACCTTTTTCCCTGCCTCTGCGTCCCAGACGATTTTGTAAAAACCCGTTCCGCAGACCTCGCTCCATCGGGTCACTTCGGAGGCGACCGCGTCGAAATCCGCCTTTTCAAAAGCGGTCTCCACCACTCTCCCCGCGAGACGGGCGTTGGTGATCTCATCGTCGTCGTCCGACAGAGGCGTCACCGCGAGCTTCGGCCGCACGCGGGAAAACTTCGCCGCGCGGGATTCCACCAACGGCGCGATGTGATTGAACACCCGCCGTTCCTGCCACAAAAACGCGTCGTCCCGCTCCACGATCTCCCCGCGGGACGAAACTTCCGCATACTGATTGCCGATGAGAAACTGCATATTGAGTTCCCACTGCTTTTCCAGGGCGGCGCGCTCCTCCTGCCGCGCGGCGAAGTCCGCTTCCGTCTCGGCGATGATCTGCTCGATCCAGGCGCGCTCATCCGCCTTTTTTCTCTTTTCCACTCTTTTCCTCCCATTCTTTTAATTGTGCCATGAGCCGCGCCTTTTCGGCGGCGAGCTCTTCGTCCGTCATCTCCGGGACGGGCGTCTCCTCCCGCTCTTCCAGCAGAAGCCGGATGGCGGCGAGATCGGGGGGCACGCTCTTTTTCGTCACCTTCCGCTTAATCAGCAGCGGCTCCCCTTCTTCCTCCCGGTATTCCTCCACGATCTCCTCCGTATCGTACCCAAGCGCCCGCCGCACGAGCGCGTCTTTCAGTTCCTGTCTCACATCCCTCTTCTTCTCTCCTTTGCCGCGGCGCGGGAAAGCCGCTCCTTATGCCGGACGATCTCGCTTTTTTCCTCCGGCTTGTCGTTGAAGGGGCGCGTCATCAGAAAATAGCGCAGTTCATCGAGCGCGTGATCGTCCGCCTTCTTCGGCGCGTCTCCGTCGCCCCACCAATAGCTCTTGAATTCCCTGATCAGGTTGACGCAGCTGCGAAAAATATACAGGCGCGGCCCGCCGGACGGGTTCAGATAGCGCTTGACGCGCTGGATGCCGGCAAAGAGATCTTTTTTGACGTTCGGATTCGCCAGAATCCCGTTTTCGTAAAAGAGCTCCGTGACGGACTTGACGGAAGCCAGCGTGCGCTGATTCGCCGCCGAATCGATGAGCGCGGCGATTCGGCCCCGCCCGTCCGTCTTCCAGCCCAGCGCGGCGCTGATCTCCCGGATCTTTTCCGCGTGATAGGCGATGTCTTTCCCCGCCTCGAAATGCTCCGCGACCGCGTAGACGTTGCCGTCGTAATCCACGGCGTACCAGTGACAGGAAAGGGGATTGTTGAGTCCCGGGTCGATGGAGAGCGCCGCCTGCCAGTCCGCGGGGACGGGAAAGGGATCGATCACGTGCACGTTTTCGTCGAACTCCGGATAAACCAGCCCGGCATCCGCGCGGAAACGGCCGTAACGGCGGGACTCCAGCTGATCGGCGGGGAGGGACGCCGTGAGCGCCGCGATCTCCCGCCTGCTCAGAAAGGGATTGTCTCCCCACTCCATAAACTCGCACCAGACCTCGGGCGCATTCGCGCGGTTCAGATAGATCTCGTCGTAAACGAACGTCAGCCCCTTGAGCGGCGTCATCGTGCCGAAGAGTTCCCCGCGCCTGTCCATCAGGCGCATGCGGCATTCGTCGTAAATATCCTTCGGGGGCTCTTCGTCAAACCACACGAAATCCAGCGAGCTCCCCTGAAACTTCTCTCTCCCCTGATCGCAGGATTTGAACCCGATCACCGAAATGCCGCCGAACGCGTTCCGGACGTATATCTGGTCGATCACGCCCATGGCGGGCGCGTCCTTTCTCCCGGAGATCATGGTGATGTCCGCGATCCACCCAGGATCCAGATAGTGCAGTATTTTCGCCTGCGCCACGTCGCGCTGCACCTGCGCGGAGAGGGAAACCACCCAGCCGAAGACATCCGGCTTATTTTTCCGGTAGGGATGAACGCCCCGCGCGAGCCAGACGGTCTCCACCGCGCCGCATTCCGTCTTTCCGCTGCGGTTGCCGCCGAAAACCCACCTGTTCTTTTTCCTGCAGCGGTGAAACAGCATCTGTTTTCTGTGTTTTTTCTTCCCCGCGTTGTAGAGCGACAGGGGCGTCGGCGCGGCGCGGCGCGCCTCTTCCGCCTCGATCGCGCGGATTCTCTCGATCAATTCCCGCACTTCGACAAACTCTCTCCTTTTTTGTGAAAATATCCGTGTTTTCCCGCCCGCCGTTTCTGCTAGAATGGTAAGACGTCAAGGAGGCTCTATGAAAAAATTTTTCGCCGTGCTCATCGCCTTGTTTTTTCTCGCGCCGCCGCTCGCCGGAATTTCGCCCGCGCACGCCGCCGAGACCAAATACGGCAGGGCGCTGCACTCCGATATCGGTTTTTATAAGGACAACGCGGGGAGCGATCTGCTCTTTTTTCTCCCCTACTCCTATTACGTGAAGGTGTTGGTCGAGGGCGAACCGTATTCCCTCGTCGAATGCCACGACGCGGACGGAGAAACCACCAAGATCGTGGGATACGTGCTGACCGACTCCCTCTACTTCGACGGTACGCTCCCCGTCAACCCCTACCTCGAACTCGCCGTTTCCTTAAAGCGCGACGCCTTTTTATATGCCGACCGGCTCTGCACGGAAAAGCTGACCAAGCTCTTTTATAACGACAAAAACCAGAACAACGCCCTCTTCCGCTATTACGGCTACGCCTACGACGCCGCGGGCGAAATGGTCTATTACGTGGAATTCTTCTACGATTACGGGTATTTAAAGGCGGAAGACGTGTTCTCCTTCCATATCCCCGATCATCCCGATCCCATTCCCTCGTTCGAGCCGGAAACGCCCGACCCGCCGGACGACGACACGCAGATCATCGAGGGAAAAGGCGGCATCGGCGGCGTGGAAATCGCCATCATCTGCTGCATCGTTCTGGCGGGCATCTTCGTCGCAGCCTTCCTCTTCCGCCCCGCCGCCAAAAAAAGAAGAGACGTTTACTTCGACGACGGCGATTACGACTGACAGTCATACGGACATTCGCTCCGTTCGCGCGCGGCGATCCGCCGCAGCAGCTCCGGGAACAGATCCGTCTTCATGCACGTTCGGTCGAACCATTCCCCGGTCAGCCCCGCGCGTTCGAGCGCCTTTGCGAATTTCAGAAGCAGCTTCTGCTGGCGGCGGAAATACGCCCGCGAGACCGCGTCGAAATTCTCGTACTCCTCCGCGGGCAGGTCTTTGAAATACTTGTACGAAAAATGCTTTCTCTCGTAGGGCGTGAATTTTTCCAGAATGCGGTCCAGCTTCAGCTTGAGAGAGATGTAAAGATCTTTCTCGGCGATTTTTTCGATCAGCCGCTCCGCCTCCAAAAGCGCCGTGCGCCCGGAAGCGTACGAATCCAGCGCGCGCTTTAAAAACACGGCGTCGAACGCGTCGATCACCCCCTCCAGCGCAGGATACGCATACAGCAGCGCCTTTTCATAATTTTCCATACGACCAACTCCTTTTTCTGTTCGGAAAAGCAACTTCATTTTACCTTTGTTTTTTTCTTTTGCAAGGGGGAACTGACGCCCTTTTGAAGTTTTCTTTTTTTCTTTTTATTTTCTGTCGTTACCCCCTTGACGGAGGGGAAAAAAGGTAGTAAAATAACAAATTCCGAACATTTGTTCGCATTTTATTATAAAACTGATTTAAGACATACGCCTGTCATAATTAAAAAAATATTTCCAGCTTTTTCCATAAAAAAATTGTCGGTTTTTCCCGAAAAATGTTGCGGACGGGCGCGCAATATGGTATACTACTAGATAATGGAACACAAACGAAAGAAAACGCGCACGCGCGCGGGCACGGGAAGGAAACACGGAGAATGAAGAGAATTTTATTGATTTTTTTGATGATTGCGGCGGCGGCATCCGTTCCGTTTGCGGCGGCGAATGCGGATACGGAGACGAACGCAGCCGCGCGCCCCTTTCTCCCCGCGACGTATGAAGAATACTGCGAACTGGAAGAACTGATGGACGTCTATTATGACGAGGGTATGACGATTCTGTCCGAAAACGACAAGGTGTGGGTCTCCCGCGGGAACGGGTACACCGCTTACGAGGCGCCGCAGAAGAACGTGAAGATGGCGCGGCGTTTTCAGAACGACGTGCTGGTGCAGGATTCCCTCGTCCTCTACCGCCTCTCCCTTTCGGACGGGACGTTTACGCAGGTGGAGGACACGAACGGCAGCCCCATCACCGCGGGGAATTTTTCGCTGAACGACCGCTATCTCGCCGTCACGACGAATACGGATATCCGCGTCTACCGGATCACGGAAGCAGGCTTTACGCCCGTCCGCACCGTTACCACCGGAGCGGGGCGGGACAATATTCCCGTCTATGTGACCGATGCGAATTTTCTCTATTATCACATCAACGCCGATAACCTGATCTACTGGAAGGATCTGGACGCAAACGAAGGCGGAGAGCTTCAGCTGAGAACTTCCGAGGAGATCAAGGCGCTCCACGTGCGGGACGGCGTCGTCTACTACATCATGAACACCTCCGTTCTCTCCTTCGATCTCAGTCAGAAAATCACGGATACCGTGCTGACGGCGGAGGGAACGCAGAAGATCGGAACCGTTCACTCCCCCATCAGCCTGGCGTTCCGCGGGGAAAATCTCCTCGTGGCGGACAGCGGCATCAACGCCGTGCAGGAGTTTGCGCCCGCGGGAGACGGAAACTGGCGCTATACCGGCTTTGCCATCACGGGCTCCGGGCGGGGCGAGAACCGGATCTCCGGCGCGGCGGACGCCGCCTATGCGGGCGGAACCGTCTATATTCTGGACGGAAACGGGGAAATTCTCGCCGTAGGAGCGGGCGGCGCGCAGACGGATTACCGCCGTATCGCGCCGGGCGAAAAGCTGACCTTCTCCCCCGTTAAAATCGAGACGGACGGAAAGACGATTCTCCTCGCGGACGCCGTGCAGGCGGCGTTTTACAACCCGGAAACGGGCGAGCTGACGCCTGCCGCAGCCGTCCGATCCCCGCTCTATGACATCGCTTATGCCAACGGCATGTATTACATTCTCAGCGGCGACCGCGTGATCGCGTACGACGCGGAGACCCTCAGCCCCGTTTCGCTGATCACGTCGCTCGCAGTGGGCGAGAACAGCCTTATCGCGGCGGACGTCGACCGCAACCTCTATCTCTACGACAGCGGAACGGAAACCGTCGTCCGATACGGGGAAGACGGTTCCCCCACAGCCCGTTCCTATCAGCTGCCGGAGGCGGCGATCTCCATCGGCGCGGACTTAAACGGAAACCTCTTCGCCCTCTGCGCGGACAACCGCGTTTACTCCTTCCGGGAGGAGACGGCATCCGCGGTGATTACGACCGACCTGCCGGCGGCGGACGCGCGCGCCATGTGCATGGCGTTTGATTCCGCGACCGTTTGGTTTGTCTATGACGGCGCCGGTTATATGACTGCCTGCGATTCCCTCGGCAACGACAGTATTCAGTCGGTCGCCGCGCCCGCGCTGACGCTGACCGAAGCCTCCCGCGCGGACGGCGCGCTCGCGCTGCGCACGGTGACGGAGGGGAAAAACCTGTATGAAATGAACTATTCTGCGGAGGCTTCTTTCTTCGCCTACGTTTCCCTTGCCCGCGCGGACGGAACGACCGAGTTCCTCTCCGTCGCCGAGACGGACGGCTTCGAGGTCCTGCTCTTCCAAGATCAGCTGTATCTCGCGAAAAAGGCGCACGTTTCCCCCGTCGGCCGCCAGACGACCGAGACGGAAGGGACAAAGGCATATCTGATCACAAGCGCATATTTCTATTATTACCCGATCGTAGAACCCGCCTATCAGCTCTCCGGCATGGCGAAGCTCCCCGTTCAGACGGAGATCAGACTGTACGGAGAAATCACTCTGAACGGCAGGGATTACTGCTATGCGGGGTATGCGGACGGCGGAACGGAGATCAGAGGGTTCCTCCCCAAGAGCTTCGTCACCGAACACTATTCGGGCATCTACGACGGCGAGACCTTCACGGACGGGACCTCGCTCCCCGGCTCCGAGCACGCCCTGCGCAACGCGATCGTCTTTATCCTCGTAGGGCTGTCCGTGGGCACGACTTCCGTCTACTTTGTCCTCCGCAAAAAGCGGCGGAAGGACTGACGGCGGCAAACGAAAAGGAAAAAGGCGGGACGGAAAGAATCCGTACCGCCTCTGACTGCGGAACCCCCGCGCGGAGGATATGCGATGTCTCTGGAACGCGTAAAAGAATATTTCAGGCAATTCGGGATGGAAAACAGGATCCGGGAGTTCAGCGCTTCCACCGAAACGGTCGGCCTGGCCGCGCTTGCGATCGGCTGCGAACCCGGGCGGATCGCGAAGACGATGGCGTTTTTCGTCGGAGACAGGCCGATTCTGATCGCTGCGGCGGGAGACGCAAAAATCTCCAACGCCAAATTCAGGGAGCAGTTTCACGCAAAGGCGAAGATGATCCCCTTTGAGCTGGTGGAGCAAGCGGTCGGGCACAAGGTCGGAGGCGTATGCCCGTTTGCCGTCAACGAGGAAACAGACGTGTATCTCGATCTCTCTCTGCGGCGGTTTGAAAGCGTTTTTCCCGCCGCAGGCAGCGAAAACAGCGCCATCGAGCTCACGATCGCGGAGCTGGAACGGTACGCCCGCGCGATCGGGTGGGTGGACGTCTGCAAGGACCGGGAATAAATCCCGTTTCTTTCAGACTGCATGAAATGAAAGCACAAATGAGAAACGCCGCGCGGAACGCCGAAATCGTCCCCCGCGGCGTTTTCCAAATCAAAAAACTGCCGTTTTACGGCAGTTTTTTATCAGAGTTTTTTGGTAAAGCAGATGATTCTGTTCGCCTCGGAAAAACCGCTTTTGACATGAAACGCGCGGCTCGCCTCGTTTTCGGCCGGGCAGTCGCTCGCAAATTCCGCGCAGCCCTTTTCCCGCGCCCAGGCTTCGCACGCGCGGAGCAGTTCCGCGGCATATCCTCTGCCGCGGCAGGATGCCTTCACAAAGATTCCTTCCAGATAGCCGACGGGAGACGTATGCGTTCCCTCCACGTAATCCCGCCGCAGTCCGCACTGCGCAAACCCGGCGGGCGCGCCGCCCTCCGACAGCAGAAAAAACGCCGCGTCTTCGCGCGTCAGCAGCGCGGAAAGCTCCTCTGACAGCGCTTCCCTCGCATGCCCCGGCCACAGCAGAAGCGCGAGATCGGCGAGCGTTTCCAGATCGCCCGCAGCCGCCTGCCGTATCATTTCACCAGGTTGATGAGGTTTTCATAGGTTCCCGGGAAGAACAGGAAGACCACGATCAGCGCGAGCAGGGCGATAAAGATGATCTGAAAGACGAGGTTGCGCTTGGACATCGCCTCCAGCCCCACGACGCCCACCAGAATCAGCGAGCCGTAAGTGCGCAGAATCTCCAGAATATTGAGAAACACGCCCTCGGGAATAAAGCTGAAATTGGCGTTGAGAATGAGAACGACGTAGACCAGCACCAGCACTACCGCCAGGATCTCGCCGATGATATCGAAAAACTTTTCTGACTTTTTAAACATACTTTCCTCCTTTGTATTTTTTAATATTTTACTCCACGGTTCTCCGTTTGTCAACCCCTGCGGGCGGAATTCTGCCGGATAGAAATAATTTCCGTATCCCCAAATGCGAAAAGACCGCCGTGAAAACGCGGCGGTCTTTCCAGTCCCTTATCGTGTTTATATTATCAGGAAGAGTGGAGATCGAACGTATAGTCGCTCTCCTTCGGCAGGCGGATAAAGGAAAACTCCTCATCCAGATCGAAGTTATCCACGTTTTCATAGGCGGCCAGCTTGCTGATGGATACCTCGTAAGCCGTGAGGATGCGCACGTCCGTCTCCGAAAACTTTTTCTGGTATTCCCGGCTCTGTATCCTGCCGGAAAGGGCGATGCGCTCGCCCACCGCGAGATTTTTCACAAAGCGCGCGTTCCGCCCCCACGCGATGCAGGGAATGTAGTCGGATTTGTTGTAAGAGCGGTTGACCGCCACCAGCAGATCCGCAATCTCCCGGTTGAAGGGCGTGGTGCGGTAGACCGGCTGCTTGCAGATATAGCCGGACAGCACGATGCTGTTCGGGTTTTTCTGCGTCTCTCCCTCCAGGAGCTCGCGCACGAACACCGTGAGCATCAGCTTGGATTTTCCGTCCACCAGCTTGTTATAGCTCCGAAACTGCCCGATCGCGCTGATTTCCGAGCCGATCCCCAGCTGTTTGTCCTGGATCAGCCGCTCGGAGATGGTGACGGGCAGGATATCCGCCTGCCCGGACAGGCGCTTGACGAGCACGCTCATCTCGTAAAACCCCTCCCCGTACACCTCGTGGGAAAATGCCGCTTCGCTGACGATCTCCCCGTTTAAGTACACTCTGTTGTTCTTTTCCGCTGAGTTCATATCGTTCTCCTTTTTTCGTTTTTCACTGTTTGATTTGCCTGCCGTCCGCGTCGATATAGTAGCCGTCTTTATAGATCAGATCGTCGATGCGTACGAACGTAAAGCCCTTTTCCTTCAGGTCGGCGATGACCGCGGGCAGCGCCTCCGCCGTGTGCAGCCCGTTGTTGTGGAAGAGCACGATGGAGCCGTTTTTCACCCCGGACGTCACCCGCGCGGCGATCTCCGCCGCGGAGAGATTTTTCCAGTCCAGACTGTCCACATCCCACTGGATGGGTTCGATACCCATGCCGCGCACGGCGGTGATCACATGGTCGTCATACTCGCCGAAGGGGCAGCGAATAAGCGTCGGACGAGCCCCTGTGAGCGCCTCGAGCTTATCGTTGCAGGTATTCACATCTTTGATGATCTGCTCCGCCGTCAGAGAATTGTAGTGGTCGTGTGCGTTGGAATGGTTCATCAGCTCGCAGCCGCTGTCTACGATGGCCTTGGCCTGCTCCGGATACTGGTCCGCTCAGTTGCCGACCACGAAAAAGGTCGCCTTGACGCCGTAGTCCGCGAGTACATTCAGGATCTTCTGCGTGTTGTCCGCCCCCCCATGCGGCATCAAAGGAAATGCTGCACACCTTCTAATCGCGTTCCACGCAGTAGATGGGCAGCTGGCGCGTCGCAACTGACGCCCGCACGGCAGCGGGCGCATTCACAGCACCGAAAATGGCTGCCGCAGCCAGCAGCGCAGCGCCAACTGTCAGTGTTTTGCGCCGCAGGACAAGAAATCGCGGCCGCGGCACCTCCCTCTTCCCGCGCTTCTCTCTCCGCTTAAAATACAAAAACATCCGCATATCCTCCCCATTTTATTTTGGTAGAGGGTATGCGATAATTTTTTCTTTCATGCCGTGGACGCTGTGTACCTCATTCGGATTTTTCAAGCTCGGTTCTCCATTTGAGTGCGGAATGGCCCCGTCTCCGCAGGTACCGCAGTCCTTTTTGCACCGCTTTTCGCTATATTGTTTAATTTCTGTCATTGACAAGGTGAATATTTTTGTATATAGTAATAAGACACCCTGGCAATACATCGTAAAAATGAAATTGGAGGTTCCGCATGAAAAGATTCCTGAGTATCCTGCTCGCTCTGGTCATGGTGCTTTCGCTCGTGGCCTGCGGCAACAAGAAGACCCCTGACACGCCCGACACCCCCGACACTCCCGACACTCTCGACAAGCAGGAGGAGACCATCCACATCGGTATCGTGACCGGTTCCGTCTCCCAGTCTGAGGACGACCGCCGCGGCGCGGAAGCGTTCCAGGAGCTCTACGGCAAGGAGAACGTCACCCTCGTGACCTATCCCGACAACTTCACCGAAGAGCTTGAGACCACCATTCAATGCATGTCATCGAAGATTACATCCGCAATCAGCGTCCAGTTGATGCCGTTATATAAATCACCTCATATAACGAAAGGTCTCTCCTCCGTAGCTGTATTGACAGGCCGCGGCGGGAATGTTACCATAAGCACATCAAAATCATTGGGAGAGAAAAATAGATGACACTTGATCAATTGAAGGTCGGTACGTCCGCCGTCATTACCGCCGTGGGCGGAGACGGAGCCTTGCGCTGCCGCCTGTTGGATATGGGGCTGATCCCGCACACCCGCGTGACATTACAGAAGGTCGCGCCGATGGGCGATCCCATCGAGATCCGCGTGCGCGGCTACGAACTGACGCTGCGCGTAGAGGAGGCTCAGAAGATCGAAGTGGAGGGTGAGCTGAAATGATCTTTGCACTCGTCGGAAATCAGAACTGC
>UQTB01000041.1 GCA_900543915.1 uncultured Eubacteriales bacterium
GCTTTCGCGCGCGATCCGCGCCCTTTACGCCGAGTACACCGACCGCGTGGAATCATTCGGGATAGACGAATGCTGGCTGGACGTCACCGAGAGCCTGTCTCTCTTTCGCCGCACCTTCGGGCTCGCCGCCCGGGCGGACGCATTTTCGGTCGGCAGCGCGATTGCGGACGATATCCGCGCCCGCGTCAGGGAGAAATTCGGGCTCACCGCGAGCGTGGGGGTGGCGGACAATAAAATCTTTGCAAAGCTGGCGTCCGACTATCGGAAGCCGGACGCAACCACTGTCTTTTCCCCGCGCGAATACGAGGGCGTCGTGTGGAATCTCCCCGTCGGCGACCTGCTCTATGTGGGGCGCGCGACGGAGGAAAAGCTCGCGGAATTAAACATATTTACGATCGGACACCTCGCGCACGCGGATCGGGCGCGCCTGGTGAAAAAGCTGGGGAAATGGGGCGCCTACCTGCATGATTTTGCAAACGGCAGGGACTTGTCTCCCGTCGCGTTCGAGCGCGACGCGGCGCCCTTTCGTTCGATCGGAAACAGTATCACCTACGCGTATGATCTGCGCAATTTTCAGGAGGCGCGCGCATTGCTTCTGCTCCTCTCCGATTCGGTCGCCATGCGGCTCAGAGAGAGCGGCGTCGGCGGCGCTTATACCGTAAAGGTGAACGCGACGGATGCCGCCCTGTTTTCCTACGGGAAGCAGGGGCGCCTGCCGCTCCCCGTGCTGACGGCGGGGGAAATCGCCGAAAAGGCGGCGGAACTGCTGCGGGAGCTGAATCCGCCTTATCCGCTGCGCGGGCTGGGCGTTACCGTGTCGGACTTCGCTGCGGGAAACTTTCAGCTCGGGCTCCTGTCCGCGCGCTCGGCCGTGCGGGAGCGTGCGGAGCGCGCGGTGGACGAGGTGCGCAAAAAATACGGCAACCGATCGGTCTGCCGCGCGGCGTATCTGACCGACCGCGAACTGATGCGCCTCGACATCAAGGAAGACCACGTGATTCACCCCGAAAATTTCATGAACGGCAAGGGGAAGCCCCGATAATGCGGCGAAGATTGCGCCCGCAGTGTCCGGTACAGGGGAAAGATGTTCGGGACAGGAACATTTTTCGCGTTTCTTTTTCAATTTATATGGTTAATTGTTGACAAGACCAAGTGATTGTGTTAAAATAAATGACGTAATTGAGTAAATGTGGGGAAGGATAAATTTGCACTTTTCAGGTAAATAATATCCTGTAAATTCGTTCGGTCGGGTTTATCTTTCTTTCAAATCAGAAAAACAATCGCTCAATTATCATCAAAAGCATACAGGGTACTGTATCCGTTTCGGTCGGCATATATGCCGACACCGAGAGACGGACGCAGTCCATCTCTCGGGCAGATCTCCTTTTATTTGCCCGAAGAGAATTCGGGGTAATGGCCGCATTGATCGTGCGGAAATTATAAAATCAAGTTATAAGGAGATTTGTAACAATGAAGAAGAACAAGAAAGGCTTTACCATCGTAGAACTGGTCATCGTCATCGCCGTTATCGGCATCCTGGCCGCCGTTCTGATCCCGACGTTCACAAACGTTGTCGAGAACTCCCATATTGCCGCTATCAAAGAAGAAGCACGCAACTCGGTTGTCGCTTATATAGCGGATAATAACGGAGAATTTGATGAGGGAATCGCGGACGAGTCCGAAAATACTGTAGATGGTGATAAATGGACGCAAAACAGTGGTGAAACTGTTACTTATACTTATACCAATAATAACTATCAGGTTGATGTGGACGAAAATGGAAATTTGATTGCTGATAGCGCCAAAAAAGTATCTTCTGGGAGTAACTAATAACATCTGCATTCGCTATAACTGACGTGACGTCAGTTTCCGAGAGACGGGTGCAGACCTGTCTCTCGGGCAAAATTCCTTAAAAAGACGCCCGCGGGATTTTTATTTCGGTAATCTCCGCCGTGGCGGAATTATAAATTTACTTTTTAAGGAGTTTTGCAAACATGAAGAAGAGCAAAAAAGGGTTTACCATTGTAGAACTGGTCATCGTCATCGCCGTTATCGGTATCCTGGCGGCAGTCCTGATTCCGACGTTCAGCGGAATTGTTGAAAAAGCCAATCGTACTGCGGCTTTGGAAAATGCGCGGAACGAAATTTCCAATTATCTGATTTACAATGAAGCGGATATTGAAGGAATCGAAAATACCTACTACAACGGAACAGAAACGACTGCAGATAAGTTATGGGATGGTAAATACTGGTCGGTTTATAAAGAAGGGGAAAAAGTGACCGGTTACGTTTATAACGACGGAAAATATCAGGTAGTATTTGATGCTTCTGGTAACTATACCAATGAAACTGTTGGAAAAGACGAATCAGTTACTAAAATATCTGGAACGTCGAATCCAGGCCAAAATATTGGTCTTAATGGTCCAATCACGGAAGAAACAGGGGAATAATCAACAGCCAATTTATTTTTCAGGGGGAAACCTGTTTGGGTTTCCCCCGAAAAATAGAATTTACAATATCAGAATAATCTTTCTGTACCATGCTTTATAAGAAAGATTTTCAGAAAAAACAGGCGAAACCTCATGTTCGCCGCATTTTGGTTTGAAAAAAATTTGCGGCGCGCTGACAGTCGGGGAATCGGCGTTCGGCGCCGCGTCGGAATATGCGAAAAATCCTTTCTGTTTCGCACATACTAAAGCTAAAGAGGGCGGAATCAAAGTTTCATGACAAATCGAAAAAAAGGCTTTACTTTGGTTGAATTGGTAATCACGCTCACACTGACCGCTTTGGTCAGCGGTATGATCGTGTCCTTTTGCGTGCTCATCAACGACCGTGTAAAGAAAAATTCCAGAATGACCACGCAGCTGGAAGAATTGACCTTTTTGCGTACGTTTATCGAGCGCTGGATGGCTGAATACGACCGGGGGGAAGTCCGCTTTGAGGCCCCTTCCGGCGAGGACTCCTCCGGCGTTTTTTTATACGCGTGCGCGCGCGGTGACGGTGAGTCATCCGCCCCGTCGGCAGAGGATCAGACGGGAGCTACGATTGCTTATCTCTGTCTGGCAGATCAGAGGGTTGTTTCCAGGAAGTTCGAGAAAGGGACAGAGGAAGGGACAGGAGCATTTACGGAGGTTTCTTCCGCCGCGGCGACCGTGGTCAGTCAGATCGAGGTGGAGCTTTTTGACAACGAAACGGATATTTATCTTTTTTCGGTCCGTTACGGAGGGATCGAGAGCTTTAAATTTCTGGTGAACCGCCGCACGGTGCCCGGCTCGTAAGGGCGCGGCTCAGCATACGGCGGCGTTTGCTCGCCGATGGTTACGGGCGCCTGCCCCGCAAGCAGGGCTTTCAGAAGGAGAAAAGGTTATGGCAGGATTCAGTTTCGGCGGCGCAAAGGCGCCCAAGGTCATCATCGGTGTGGACACCGTCAGTCAATGCGTCAAGGTAATGCGCATTCCCGCCGGGGGAACGAAAGAAGCGACGGTGGAATACTTACCCTATCAGTCCCGCCCGATGGACCGCGAATTTTTTGCGAATTTCGAGCGGTTGATTTCCGATCATCTTTCGGCGTATCCCTCCACGCAGTCCACGGCCGTGTATGCGGTTCTGCCGGACAGCGCGGTCGCGTGCGACGTCATCACCGTGCCTTCCGTCAAAAAGAGCCGCATGCAGAACGCCCTGAACGTGGAGATCGAAAATCAGTATAAAAATCATTTGGATCTGTCCATCCGCTCATATATTGCCGCGGCGAACAAGCAGTACACGCTGTACCGCCTCACCATGGTGCGGAAGGAGCTGCTGTCTTCCTTCTATAAGTCGCTCGCGGCGTGCAAGCTGTTTGCAAAGGAGACCACTTACGCGGCGAACGCCGCGGTGGACGCCGTTCTTGCGCTCCGCCCGAAGAACAGAATGCACAGCTTTATTTTTGTGGATATCCGCGAAAAATCCACGCTGTTTGCATTCGTGAACAAGGGGCGCACGATTGGGTTCCACACCTTCCCGTTCGGCTATTCCGCCGTTCTGGAAGCGACCAAAGTGGTGCACGAGGGGACCCTCTATCATCACGACGTAGCCGAGCTCGCCGTCTTAAACGCGCGCGAAAAGGCGCGCGCCAAGCAGATGACGCAGATGTTTGATCCGGATGCCGTCTCGCTGGACGAGGTGGCGGATATGGCGGAAGCGCTTCCGCCCGCCCCGCCTGAGTTTGCGGAGGAATTTTCCGCGGAACAGCCCGACGGCTTGGCGGAAGCCGCGGCGGCTGACGGAGAGGAGAACGTGCCGTCTTCGTCCGTCGAAGCGGTCGAAGACGAGGCGCCGCCTGCTTCGGCGGCGCTGGAGAGCGAATCGGCGGCAAACGTGTCCGTTCCGGTCAAAGAGCCCCCGCGGCCGAAGATCTTTTCGCGCAAGATGCCGAAGCGCCTGCCCAAATTCATGCAGCGCCCCGTGCCGGAGACGCAGGAAGAGATGGCGGTTGAAAACTTTCGCATTTTTCTCAAATACATTCTGCTCTACAAGCAGTTTCAGGAATTTGACGAATACTATCAGACGCCCGAATACGCGCTCGTCAATATGCCGGAGGAGTTCGGCTATATCATAGACCGGATCAACGAATCGCAGGAAGAATCGGGCATCGAGCTCCGTTACTTTGAGCCGCAGCACGAGGGGAATCCGAACGTCACGCTGAATCTCGACCTCTTCGGCGGGCTGTTCCTCAAAAACTTTAACAAAAATCAGAATTTCTAATGGGTATGGATCGGAAAAAAGGAGTTTCTCTCGTCGAAGTCGTCGTCGCGATGGCGATCATCGTCATCATATCCGTTTCGGCGCTGAGCGTGGCGCTTTCCACCTCGCGCATCACGGACAAAGCGTCGCTCCGCTTCCAGGCGGTCAATCAGATTGAAGACATCGTCACGCTGGCGGAAGCCGCGGAGTCAAAGGCTGATTTTGTGGAAAAATTAAAGAAGTACAGCAATTCTGTTTCCGGCGAATCCGGCGATCAGAACACCGACGTTTATACGATTGCATTTGACCGGAAAGATTACAATATCACCGTCGAAATATCGGAGAGCGAGGGAAGCGTCAAGATAACGGCGGCCAGTTCCTCTGCGGGGCTGGAAGAATCCCGCTCTTTCCCCGTCGCTTGGGGGGCTGCATCATGAAGCGCGTATGGCGGAGCCGCAGGGGAAACGCCCTGCCGCTGGCGATCGGCACGATGCTGGTGGTCTTTGCGCTGTGCGGGCTGTTGCTTTCGCTGGCGCTGTATGCCAATCGGCTGTCTTTGGTCAATAAACAGTATTTCGATCAGCGCTTGGAACTCGATTCCATCGCGCAGGAGTGCCGCGTGCTGCTGAAACAGGGAGCTGAATTTGATGAGACGCAGTTTCCCGGCTATCTGGTTCGATTGGAAGGGGATGACGGTTCTTCCGCGTCGGTTACATATGACGGTAACGGCAGGAGAGTTTACAGCGGAGAATATAGACTGACCGTTCAAAATCAGGCGGGAACCAAAACGCTGATGACCGTCTTATTTACGGTAAATGTCGCCGGCGATAACAGTGAGACGGAAACGGTCACGGTAAACCGCTGGGTATACGGCGGTTTGTCTGGTGAATGAGAAGAGAGAGGAGTGCGGATGGGAGCGTTTGAACGGACGGTCGCCTATGTGATGAGCGGCGTCATCGGCTTATGTGTGGGGAGTTTTCTCAACGTGGTGATCTATCGTCTGCCGCGGGGAATGAACCTCTCTTATCCGCCTTCCCATTGTACGACCTGCAATTACCGGCTGCGCTGGTACGATAACATTCCCGTGCTTTCCTGGCTGATGCTGAAGGGAAAATGCAGGAACTGCGGCGCGCCCATTTCCTTCCGCTATACGGCGGTAGAGATCATCAACACGCTGTTGTGGATCCTGTGCGCGTTCATGTTCTGGCAGCAGGACTGGCGCTTTGCCGTCGTCGCGATGATCGCCTGCTCGGTATTTGTCTGCGTGTACTATATCGACCTCGAGCACAAACTGATCTTCGATCGGTTTCACGTCATACTGCTCCTGCTAGGGGCTGCCGCCTGCCTGACGGACGACGGCGTTTCGCCCCTCAGCCGCCTGATCGGCGCAGTGGGCGGCGGCGCGGTGTTCCTGCTCTTCTTCTACGGGAGCATCTGGATCCTGAAACGGGAGGGGCTGGGCGGCGGAGACGTCAAGCTCGTCGCCGCGGCGGGGTTCTTTCTGGGCTGGGAGAAGCTCTTTCTTGCGGTGCTGATCGCTTCCGTGCTGGGAAGCGTGGTGCTTTTGATCGTCAACAGGAAAAATCGGGAAGGGAGAGAGACGGAATATCCTTTCGGACCCTTTCTCGTCGCGGGCATGCTGACGGCGCTGCTGTTCGGCAGTCAGCTGATCAACTGGTATTTGGGATTATTGGGAGGATAGAATTTGCAGAAATACAAATATGTGGCGGTGAACCTGCAAAAGAAGAAGTTTACGGGTTACTTCATCGCCGAAAACGAGAGCCATCTGGCGCGGCAGCTCGCGGAGCAGAATCTCTATCTCATCTCCGCCAAACCGGTATCGGACGGCACGGTCAATTCCTTTTTTACGGTATCCGGCAGGCTGAAGCCGGGGGAACTGACCACCTTTTCGCGCCAGTTCGCCATCATGGTCAATTCGGGCGTTTCCATCCTGAACACGCTCTCCATCCTGAAATCGCAGTCTTTTTCGGGGTATTTCCGCCGCGTTCTCGAGGTCGTATACGAGGACGTCAAGACGGGCGTCATGCTCTCCGAAGCGATGAAGAAACACAAGCGCGTCTTTCCGGAATTCTTCCGTTCCATGGTCTACGTCGGCGAGGTTTCGGGCGCGCTGGACAAAGTGCTGACCTCCCTTGCGGATTACTACGAGACGGATACGGCGATCAAGCGCAAGAGCAAGGGCGCCATGATCTATCCGCTCCTGCTGTTGCTGATGCTGGTCGGCATCGTGGTGCTGATGATGGTCTTCGTCATCCCTACCTTCCGCAACGCGCTCGACGATCTGGATATCGAGATGCCTGCGCTTACGATGGCGATCTATAATATCAGCGACTTTTTCCTGCAATACTGGAAGGAGCTCATCATCGCGGTCGCGGCGATCGCCGGCATCGTCTGGCTGCTGTCCATGACGCAGAAGGGAAAGTATTTCTTCGACATGATGCGCATGAAGACGCCTTTTATCGGCAAGGTGAACGAAAACCTCGTGACGGCCCGTTTTGCCCGCGGGTTCGGGCTTCTCCTGAGCAGCGGGCTGGACGTGCTCGACGCGATGGAGGTCATCTGCGTCGTGCTGGGGAACCGCTATGTGGAAAAAAAATTCCGCGCCGCGATTGAGGACGTGCGCCAGGGAATGAGCCTGACGATGGCGTTCGAGACGCACCGCCTGTTCCCGGATATCCTCATCCAGATGGTTTCGGTCGGGGAGAAGACGGGCACGGTGGACGAGGTTCTGCTGCGCTCCTGCTCCTTCTTCGACGCGCAGGTGGAAACGGCGCTGAGCGCCCTGACTACGGTGCTGCAGCCCATCATGCTCATCATCATGGGCGTGGTGGTCGCGGTGATGTTTATCGCCGTCTATTCGCCCATCCTCTCCATTATGACGGGGCTGGACGGAACGGGCACGGATATTCCGGACGTGGCTTCCGCCGTCGTCTCGGTGTTCCGGTCTTTGGGGAAGTGAGGAGGGACTATGAATTTAAATTACGAAATACTGCAATACTTTGTCTATAAAAAAGTCATCAAGCGCCGCCAGCGGGACGAAATCCTGAAGGAATGCGCCCGCCTCCATATGCCTGCGGAGACCTACATGCTCGTCAAGGGATATTGCACGGAAGCCACCGCGCTTCCCGCGCTGGGCGAATTTTACGGGCTTCCCTACGTGGAAATGGACATGCTCGAGGTAGACCGCGAGCTGATGGACCGTTTTTCCTTCTCGTTCATGAAGAAAAACAAGTTCATCCCCGTCTCCGTCAACAAGCAGGGGGTGCTGCTTCTTGCGATCGGCCGCCCGCTCAACTTCAACGCGCGTTCGATGATCGCCACTTCCTTTTCGGGAGAGCTGGATTTTGTGCTGGTTCCGCCCACGCAGATCGACGTCTATATCGACTCTATCGTGGCGGTGCTCTCCACCTCCAAGGCGCTGGACGATCTGCAGCAGGCGAAGGACAACGAGGTGTTCGCGGAGGCGATGAGCAACTCTCAGCTCAACCTCGTCATGCGGGAGGACGACGTCATCAACAACCCCTCCGTGCGGCTGGTGGACTCCATCATCAAGGAGGCGATCCCCTTCCGTTCTTCGGATATTCACATCGAGCCCTTTGAAAAGGAAGTCAAGGTGCGCTACCGCATCGACGGCGATTTGCAGGACCGCGCGCAGTTTCCCATCGAGAGCTATCCCGCAATCTGCGCCCGCATCAAGATCATGGCGGGCATCAACATCGCGGAGCGGCGCATCCCGCAGGACGGCCGCATCAACATGGTGATCAACGGAAAGGAATACGACTTCCGCGTCTCCACGCTCCCGACGGTCTACGGGGAAAAGTTCGTGATCCGTATTCTGGACAAGACGACGTTCAATTTCACGCGTTCCGAGCTGGGCTTTACGGCGGCGGAGAACGCCGTGGTCGACAAGGTTCTGAACACTCCGCACGGGATCGTGCTGCTGACCGGCCCCACCGGCTGCGGCAAGACGACGACGCTGTATTCCTTCCTGAAGGAGATCAATCACCCGAAGGTCAACGTCGTCACCGTCGAGGATCCCGTCGAATACACGCTGCACGGCGTCAATCAAACGCAGGTCAACGTCAAGGCGAACATGACCTTCGCAACCGCGCTCCGCAGTATTCTGCGGCAGGACCCGGATATCATCATGATCGGCGAGATCCGCGACGAAGAGACCGCGCAGATCGCCATCCGCGCGGCAATCACCGGGCACCTGGTATTTTCCACTTTGCACACCAACGACGCGCCGGGCGCGGTGATCCGCCTGGAAGATATGGGCATTACAGATTATCTCGTGGCGGACGCGGTGGTCGGCGTGATCGCGCAGCGGCTGGTCAAGCGGCTTTGCCCTGCCTGCAAAAAGCGCGCCAGGACGAACGCCCGCGAGATGGAGATGATGGGCATTACCGAGCCCGTCACCATCTGCCGCCCGCAGGGCTGCCAGTTCTGCAACCACACGGGGTACAAGGGGCGGATCGCGGTCCACGAGATCATGTATCTCAACGAGGAACTCAAAAACGCGATCGCGGACAAGGTCTCTCTGGATAAGCTGCGCGAGCTGGCGAAGGAAAACGGCATGGTGCCGCTGTTCGATGCCTGCAAGCAGTACGTCTTGAAGGGCGTCACCAGCATTCAGGAGCTGATGGGGCTCAAAATGGAGCAGTAATAGAAAAAAGAGCGGGGTGCCCGCTCTTTTTTTACTGTTCCGGCGGAGTGCCGGTATTATCTGCCGTAAACCTTTCTATAAATATTTAATATGGCGAAACGATTGACAAAACCTTTCCGCCTATATTAAAATGACCTTGAATCCGACAGATTCGGGGAAAAGGAGAAACTATGAAGCAGACTGTTTTTCAGGGCGCGGCAACCGCGCTGATCACGCCGTTTACGGCGGACGGAACCATCGATTATCATCGCTTCGGGCTCTTGGTCGACTGGCAGATCGAATCGGGGATCGACGCGCTCGTCGTCTGCGGGACGACGGGGGAGGCCTCCACGTTTACGGACGACGAACACCGCGACGCGATCGCCTTCGTCGTGGAGCGGGCAAACGGAAGAGTCCCCGTCATCGCGGGGACGGGCAGCAACGACACGCAGTACGCCATCGAGCTGACAAAGCACGCGTGCTCGGTGGGGGCGGACGCCTGCCTCGTCGTGACGCCCTATTACAATAAAACGACGCAGAAGGGGCTGATCGGGATGTTCTCCGCCATTGCGGACGCGAGCGAAAAGCCGATTATCCTCTACAACGTGCCCTCGCGCACGGGCATGAACATCGAGCCGGAGACCTACGCCGCGCTCGCCGGGCACGGCAATATCGCGGGAATCAAGGAAGCGAACGGAAATATCTCCAAGATCGTCTCCACGATGGCGCTGGCGGGGGATCGGCTGGATCTCTATTCGGGGAACGACGACCAGATCGTCCCCGTCTTAGCGGCGGGCGGGAAGGGCGTCATCTCCGTCCTC
>UQTB01000042.1 GCA_900543915.1 uncultured Eubacteriales bacterium
CACCTCTCCGCATTCCTCGCATTCTTTCCCTTCCGTCAGCCCTGCTTCCGTACACGTCGCTTCTTTCCCTGCCGTCGTCTTTTCTCTGTGCCCTTTCGCCGGAATGACCACAGAAGAAAGAACCTTCGTACAGGAGACATCTTCATACGCGCTGCGGCAATCTTCGCAGAGATAATGCGCTATGATACCGGCTTCTGTACAAGAAGCGTCCTTTCCTTCGATATATTTCACCCCTTTCGCTTCTTCGGCAGAAACCTCCGTGACAGAAAGCTCGGACGTAAACGCACTGATGATCAGATGAGAGGCGTCTGTCTTCCTGGCAGATTCGTCTGTTATTTCAAGGGTAAAGACGGCTTTTTCGGGATTGCAGACACAGTCTGCACCGTAAAAAGCGCGCAGCACAGCGCCCGTCTCCGTCACTGCCGCGCGGATGTGAAATACCAGACCTGTTTCCGAACCAAAAGCGGCAAACGGCAGACTTCCGACCGCAACAGCGCTTTCTCCCTCGCTTTCTCCGCCGCCTTTTACCGAAAACCGATAACGCCCTTCAAACGTATTTTCCGCTACGCGGGCGTCTTTCCACCCCTCCTGCCAGCGGAATTCTGCGGTGATACGGTGCTGTTCGTCTGCGCCGTACCCGATCGCGAACGTTTGTTCCGTGCCGTTATCCGACATGGTTGCGCGGAATGTATAGAGCAAATCTTCCCTGTGCTCTGCAGAGAGATCTGACGGCTCAATCGTCACGCTCTGACGATAAGGCAGTTCTTCGCCGATATCAATTCCGTGAATGCGGACATCGGCAAAATTCTGGTTGATAAAACCGAAATACACCTGCGGATTGCCCGCCTCGTCGATAAAATCGCTCAGTTTCCAGTTGACTTCTTTTCCGTCCGTTTTTTCCTTTTTCAACTCATACGAAGCTCCGAGCGCTTTTCCCTCAAAGGACATTGTAACGGCACTTTCCGTAATTCTCCATGAGATGGTATGTACATCCAGATTATCTGTAAATGCTACATTGTCAAAGTAATCGGCCGTACGGTAGTTGGCATAATCGCTGATACGGACTAATATCCTGTTGCTTGCTATCTGCCCTTCGTTCTGAAAATAAAGCCGGGCCCCCAGCAACGGCGCACCCGTTCCGATCAAAGAACCGTTCAGATCAGTGCGGTGCGCTGTAATCGGTTTGTTTGTGATAACCGGAATCAGATGCTTTGAACTGACGGGATTTGTAAAGGAGAATCTGACCGTGACCGTCATCTCTTTCTTCAACATATATGAGGATTTATTGGCGAGATTCCCCGTGTAATAAGCTCCCGACGTCGCCGGATCTGTTCTGCTGTCAAGGATGATTCCCTGCGTATCCGCCGCGATCGGGGTATCCGTGACGTCTTTCCATTTCGACGCATCATACGCCGCTGCATGCGCCGCAGGCGGTGTGAAGCCAAGTACCATGCAAATCGCTGCGCAGAGCAGAATTGCGGCAATCATTTTCTTAACGGTAAACTGTTTCATCCGATGTTCCTCCCCGGAATTCATATTTTTTTCATTTTATCACAGATTGAATGACGGAAAGAATACAGAAAAACAGCAATAAGCATGCACAAAACATACTTTTTTGTAATATTTTTGTAATAACCCGCCCGGCGGAGAAAACACCCTAAAAAAAGAAAACCGCGCCTGATAAAAACGCGCTCAATGCTTGCTATTTTTACATGTTTATGTTAAAATTTGTTTGCCTGCGGATATGGCGGAACTGGCAGACGCGGCAGACTTAGGATCTGCTTCGCAAGAGTGGGGGTTCAAATCCCTTTATCCGCACCAAAAAGAACCTAAACCGGATAGTTCGGTTTAGGTTCTTTTTCTGCTGAATGTTATGTTTTCACGCAAACGGTCAGGCTGAGGCAGAATAGATACTGCCTTTGAAATGCGTTACCGACAGAAGGAAAAGACGTTCTCTTTGCCGGGAAACAATTTTTGCCATGCCCCGTTCAATTCAAATACCTTCTTTTTGCAAAGGCGGATGATATTTTGCGGAAATACTTTCAATCTGCCTTTTCCGTCTCTTTATGACGCTCTTCCTCTTTTTCCTTTCCTTTCTTTTTGGAAAATTTGGAAAAGAGCCATTCTTCAAATCTTTTCTGATAGCGAAACGACAGTACCGCCAGCGCGGCAAATACGGCTATGATCGCGATCCAGACCGGAATGCCCCAGCCGCTGAACGGAATCAGCGTTCCGCTCCCGAAAAAACAGTATACGGCGATGATGAACGGGCGTACGATGACGATTACTCCTAAAAAGTAGGGAAAACTCATCGAGGTCAGCCCCGCGATGATACAGAGGATATCGTCCGGAAAAAAGGGCAGAATCTGCATGATCAGAAATATCCCCTTGCTGCGGCTGCCGATATAATCGGCGTACTTTTCGGTGGCGTCTTTTCCGGCGATCCAGATCAGCGCTTTTCTGCCGAATTGCTTTCCCAAAAAGTAACAGATCAGAGAGCCGATGATTACGCCCAGGCTGGCGAGCAGCGTGGCGACGAGCGGAGACCAGATGACCGCGCCCGGCACATAGCAGACGATGGCGGGAAGGGGCAGAATGACGACCTGCAGGATCTGTATCAGGACATAGACGACCATCCCCCAGCTGCCCGTAGAACGCACGAGCCCGATGACGGCGTCAATCTTCTCCGCATCCGTGGGATAATCGTTCAGATGCGCGAAGGTTCCGAGCAGAATGAACGTAGTCAGCATGATCGCAGCGAGGCTTTCCGCAATACAAGTCAGCTTGATAAAGGATTCCTTTCTGAAAATCAGATAGAGCACTTCCGCGATCAGCCCCAGAGAGGCGACCGCGTGAAAAACCGCCTGCACCAACGCGCTCCAGCTTTTCATCATAAGCGCGGTAAAGACGATGATCGCGACACAGAGAACGACATTGAAAACCTGCAAAATTATTTTGTTGTTCTGACGCATACGCTGTACCTTTCTGCCGCGCGGCGGCAGTCTGCGGGAACGACGCCCGCTATCTTGTCATTTCGTTTTTCTTTCGGGGCAGATCTCTTCCAGTTCAGCCATCCACGCTTCCCGGGAGGCGTCCGAAGGCATGCGCCAGTCTCCCCGCGGAGAGAGGGACACCGATCCCACCTTCACGCCGTCCGGCAAGCAGTTCCGCTTAAACTGCTGGGTAAAAAAACGGCGGAAAAAGGAGTTCAGCCAGCGGTAAATTTCCTCCGGACCGTATTTCCCGGCAAACGCATACACGGCGACACGGTAGATTTTTTTGGGCGGAAATCCCATCCGTACGAAATAGTAGAGGAAAAAGTCGTGCAGTTCATAGGGGCCGACGATCTCCTCCGTCCGTTGGACGATCGCCCCGTCCTTCGCGGGAAGGAGCTCCGGGCTGACGGGGGTATCCAGAATATCGAACAGAATTTTTCTGCGTTTCGGTTTTCCGCGCAGCGCTTCGTAGCGGACGAGGTAGCGGACGAGCGTCTTGGGAACGCCCGCATTGACGCCGTACATGGACATGTGATCTCCGTTATAGGTCGCCCAACCGAGCGCCAGCTCGGAAAGATCCCCCGTCCCCACGACGAGCCCGCCCGTCATGTTGGCGATATCCATCAGTACCTGCGTACGTTCGCGCGCCTGCGCGTTTTCATAGGTTACGTCTGTCACCGCCGGATCCTGGCCGATCTCCCTGAAATGCCGCAGCACGGATTTTGTAATATCGATCTTTTTGAAAGTGATCTTCATCGCTTTCGCCAGGGCGACCGTATTGTTAAACGTGCGGTCGGTCGTCCCGAAACACGGCATCGTCACGCCGACGATATCGCTCATGGGGCGGCCGGAAGCCTCCGCCGCGCGCGCCGCAACGAGCAGCGCGAGCGTGGAATCCAGCCCCCCGGACAGGCCGATCACCAGCGTCTTCGCACCGGTGTGCGCCAGCCGCCGTTTCAGCCCTTCCGCCTGCATGGTCAAGATAAGCTCCGCGCGTTCTCCCAGTTCGCTTTCCCGCTCGGGCACGAACGGAAAGCGCGCATAAGCGCGCGTCAGCTGCGTCTCTTCCGCTTCCGCACCGTAGGGAACGACCAGATATCCCCCGTCTTTTTCGTAGCCGAAGTTCGCGGATTTGCTGCGCTCGTGCAGCAGGAAAGACACATCTATCTCGCTCACGGCGGCTTTTTTTGAAAACGGAAGGGATTCGGAGAGAATTCTGCCGTTTTCTGCGACGACGTTGTGCCCGGCAAAGACCATGTCCGAAGTCGATTCCCCTGCGCCGGCATCCGCATACACGTATCCCGCCGCAAGTTTCGCAGACTGCACGGAAATCAGATTGCGGCGGTATTCCGCTTTTCCGACCGTCTCGTCCGAAGCGGAGAGGTTGACGATGACCGTCGCGCCGTTGACGGCGTGAAAGACGGAAGGCGGCTGCGCCGACCACAGATCTTCGCAGAGCTCCACGCCGATTTTCAGCCCTTCCGGGGCGCGCGCTGCGAAGAGGAGCTTGCTGCCGAAGGGAACGGATACGCCGAACAGAGACAGTGCGCCGTTTTCCGCGGGAGCGGAAGCAAAGTAACGCCGCTCGTAAAATTCACCGTAGTTGGGCAGATACCGTTTGGGCACGACGCCCAGCACCCTGCCCCGCCATAGCGCCGCGGCGCAGTTGTAGATCAGGCCGTCTGCCCGAACCGGAAGGCCGACGAACAGGATCGCACCGACGGAGGAAGTTCCTTCCGCGACGCGCCTCAACGCGCTTTGCGCCGCAGAGAGAAGCGTCTCCTGATAGAGGAGATCGCCCGCCGTATAACCGACCAGGCAGAGCTCCGGAAACACCATCAGCCGGACGCCTTCCAGATCCGCTTCGACTGCCGCTTGAATCACCTGCTCCGCATTGTATGCGGGATCCGCGACGCGGATCTGCGGCGTGAGTGCGGCAGCCTTGATAAAACCGTCTTTCATAAAAACTCCAAAAAGTGTTTTTCTTTATTATACGCGTTTTTACGAAAAATCGCAAATTTTAATGATACAAAAAAAGCGAAAAAATAAACTTTTTCGCTTTTTTAATCATTTTATTCTATCTAATATCAGAACAAACCGACGATTTTTCCGCTATCATCCACATCGATTTTTTCTGCGGCGGGAACCTTCGGCAGTCCCGGCATCGTCATGATGCTGCCGGTCAGCACGACCAGGAAGCCGGCACCCGCAGAGACCTTGACCTGACGGACGGTCACCGTAAAGCCGGTGGGCGCGCCCAGTTTTGCCGCGTCGTCCGTAAAGCTGTACTGCGTTTTCGCCATGCAGACGGGGATGCCGCCGAATCCCAGTTCGGTGAGCGAAGCGATTTGTTTCTCCGCCTCCGCCGTATAGGCGACGTCCTCTCCTCCGTAAATTTTTGTGACCACCGCGCGGATCTTTTCTTTGACAGGCGCGGTTTCGTCGTAGGCAAAGCGGAAATCGCTTTCGCACTCGCACAGGCGCACGACTTCCCGCGCCAGTTCTTCTCCGCCCTTGCCGCCCTCCGCCCAGACGGTGGAGAGCCGGACGTTCACGCCGAGTTCTTTGCACTTTTCGATGACGAGCGCGATCTCCGCATCCGTATCCGCCGGGAAGCGGTTGACCGCCACCACCACGGGAAGCCCGTAGACGTTCTTCATGTTGGAGACATGGCGCAGAAGGTTGGGGAGTCCCTTTTCCAAAGCAGGCAGATTTTCGGCGTTGATTTCGGATTTCGGCAAACCGCCGTGCATTTTCAGCGCGCGTACGGTCGCAACGACGACGACCGCGGCGGGCTTTAACCCCGCGCAGCGGCACTTGATATCCAGAAACTTCTCCGCGCCGAGATCCGCGCCGAACCCCGCTTCCGTGACGGCGTAATCGCCCAATCGCATGGCGGTGCGCGTCGCGATGACGGAGTTGCAGCCGTGCGCGATGTTCGCGAAGGGACCGCCGTGCACGAACGCTGGCGTTCCCTCCAGCGTCTGGACGAGATTGGGTTTCAGCGCATCCTTTAAAAGCGCCGTCATGGCGCCCGCCGCCTTCAGGTCCCCCGCGGTGACCGGACGGTTATCGTACGTATATCCGACGATGATGCGGGACAGCCTTGCCTTCAGATCCGAGAGAGACTCCGCCAGACACAGCACCGCCATGATTTCGGACGCGACGGTGATGTCGTATCCGTCCTCCCGGGGAACGCCGTTTGCCTTTCCGCCCAATCCGTCCACGACGAAGCGGAGCTGGCGGTCGTTCATGTCGACGCAGCGGCGCCAGGTGATCCGGCGCGGGTCGATCCCGAGCGCGTTGCCCTGGTAAATATGATTGTCCAACATCGCCGCAAGCAGGTTGTTCGCGGCGCCGATCGCGTGAAAATCACCCGTAAAGTGCAGGTTGATGTCTTCCATCGGAATGACCTGCGCGTATCCCCCGCCCGCGGCGCCGCCCTTGACGCCGAACACCGGGCCCAAAGAGGGCTCGCGCAGCGCGACGACCACCTTTTTGCCGATGCGCTTCAGCCCGTCCGCCAGACCGATGGTCGTGGTAGTTTTGCCTTCGCCGGCGGGAGAGGGAGAAATCGCCGTCACCAAAATCAGCTTGCCGTCCTTTCCTGCGGGCAGGCGGTTCGGGTCGATCTTCGCCTTGTAATTGCCGTAGAGTTCCACCGCATCCTGCGGGATTCCCGCCGCCGCGGCGATTTCCGTTATTTTGCGGATGGGCGCTTCCTGCGCGATCTCGATATCCGTCTTCATCTGTTATCTCCCTTATTTGAAATATTTGACCGCAGAGCGGAACAACCCCATGTCGTAATTGCCGGGCACGTTCTGATACAGATCTTTGTCCCAGCGCTCGCTGTGCCCCATTTTGCCGAAAATTCTGCCGTCGGGCGAAGTGATGCCCTCGACGGCTTCAAACGAACCGTTCGGGTTGAACTGAACGTCATACGTCGGGTTCCCCGCGAGATCCACGTACTGCGTGGCGATCTGACCGTTTTCCGCAAGCGCGGCGATCACCTCGCCGGGCGCGACGAATTTTCCCTCGCCGTGCGAGATGGGAACGGAGTAGATCTCCCCCGGTTTCGTCTCCGCAAACCAGGGAGACTTATTGGAGGCAACGCGCAGATGAACGATCTTCGACTGATGCCTGCCGATGTTATTATAGGTAAGCGTGGGGGAATTTGCGTCCGTTTCGACGATCTTTCCGTAAGGCACCAGGCCCAGCTTGATGAGCGCCTGGAACCCGTTGCAGATGCCGCCCATCAGACCGTCCCGCCGTTCGAGCAGTTCGGTGATTGCGTCTCTGATCGCGGCGTTGCGGAAAAATGCGGTGATGAATTTGCCGGAGCCGTCCGGTTCGTCGCCGCCGGAGAAACCGCCGGGGATAAAGACGATCTGGCTCTTTCCGATCTGCTCCGCAAACGCGCGGACGGACGCGGCGACCGCGTCTTTCGTGAGATTTTTGACGACGAAGATTTCCGGCTTCGCGCCCGCATCCGCAAACGCCTTCGCCGTATCGTATTCGCAGTTGGTCCCGGGGAAAACGGGGATCAGCACCCGCGGCGCGGCAGTCCTGCAGCCGCAGACGGCGCGGGAACCGGCGGTGTAGTCAAACCTTCTGACCGCCATTTTATGGGTGGGAAGATTGCAGGCGAAGATCGGTTCCAGTTTTCCTTCGTAACCCGCCGCGAGAGAAGCGAGCGAAACGCGTTCCTCCCCGCAGACGATCGCCTCTTCGGCGACGGTTTCGCCGACCGCGACGCCCGCATCGTCTTCCTCCGCCAGTTCCACGAGATAGGAGCCGTAGCGATAGCCGAAGATATCCTGAAGACTGAGCCGATTGTTGAACGCAAAGCCGATTCCGTTTCCGAACGCCATCTTCATGACGGCCTCCGCGATGCCGCCGTACGTCGGCGTATAGACCGCCGCCGCCTTCCCTTCCCCGATCAGGCGGGAAACTTCTCTGCTCACCGCAAGGAAGGATTCGGTGACGGGAAGCCCCGTTTCATCGTACTCCGGCGCCAGGAGGATCACCCTGTGCCCCGCTTTTTTAAATTCGGGCGAGACGACGGATGAGGTCTTTCCCGTCGTGACGGCGAAGGAGACCAGCGTCGGCGGAACGTCGATGTGCTCGAAGGTGCCGCTCATGGAGTCCTTTCCCCCGATGGCGGCGATTTTCAGGTTCATCTGCGCCTTGAACGCGCCGAGCAGCGCCGCCATGGGCTTGCCCCAGCGGCGGGGATCCTTTTGGGGTTTTTCAAAGTATTCCTGGAATGTAAGATACAGATTTTCATACGTTCCGCCCGCGGCGATCACCTTGGAAACGGATTCGATCACGGCGAGATACGCCCCGTGATAGGGGCTTTTCTCCGTAATAAAGGGGTTGTAGCCCCACGCCATAAACGAGCAGTCCTGCGTATGTCCCTTTTCGACGGAGATCTTGTTGACCATCGCCTGAACGGGCGTCCGCTGATATTTCCCGCCGAAGGGCATCAGCACGCTGCCCGCGCCGATGGTAGAGTCAAAGCGCTCGGACAGGCCGCGCTTGGAGCAGACGTTGAGATCGCGCGAGAGCGCAAGCAGGCTGTCCGCAAAGCCGCCCGAAACGCTTTTTGCATAGGGAAGCGCTTTGGCGAGCGCGGCGGTAATGTGTTTTTCCGCACCGTTGCTGTTCAAAAACGCGCGGGAGAGATCCACGATGCGCTTTCCCTTCCAGTACATGGTGAGGCGGGGGGCTTCCTGCACCTCCGCGACGACGGTGGATTCCAGGTTCTCCGCGGAAGCGAGCGCGATAAAGCGCGCCGCGTCTTCCTTCGCCACGACCACAGCCATGCGCTCCTGCGACTCCGAAATGGCGAGTTCGGTTCCGTCCAGCCCCTCGTATTTCTTGGGGACGCGGTCGAGTTCGATTCTGAGTCCGTCCGCAAGCTCGCCGATCGCGACGGATACGCCGCCCGCGCCGAAGTCGTTGCAGCGCTTGATCATCGCGGAAGCCTCCGGATTGCGGAACAGGCGCTGTAATTTTCTCTCTTCCGGCGCGTTGCCCTTCTGCACTTCCGCCCCGCAGGATTCCAGCGAGGCGAGCGTGTGCGATTTGGACGAGCCCGTCGCGCCGCCGCAGCCGTCTCTCCCCGTTCTTCCGCCCAGCAGAATGACGGCGTCGCCCGGAACGGGGCGTTCCCGGCGCACGTTTTTCGCGGGCGCCGCAGCGATCACCGCGCCGATCTCCATCCGCTTTGCGACGTAGCCCTCGTGATAAATTTCGTCCACTATGCCCGTCGCCAGCCCGATCTGATTGCCGTAGGAACTGTATCCCGCCGCGGCGGTCGTGACGATTTTTCTCTGGGGCAGCTTGCCTTCCAGGGTCTCGGAAACCGGCTTTAAGGGGTCTCCCGCGCCCGTGACGCGCATCGCCGCATAGACGTACGATCTGCCCGAAAGCGGATCGCGGATGGCGCCGCCAATGCAGGTTGCAGCGCCGCCGAACGGCTCGATTTCCGTGGGGTGGTTATGCGTCTCGTTCTTGAACATGACGAGATATTTTTCCGTTTTTCCGTCGATTTCCGCGTCGATTTCTGCTTGCTGGCAACAGCCGACTCCTCAATGTTCGCTTTAGCCT
>UQTB01000043.1 GCA_900543915.1 uncultured Eubacteriales bacterium
CGCCGCTCCTGCGAAGTCCGCGCTTCTTCATGCTCTCACCTCCGCGGGCGTTCCGACAAGCTCCTTATATCCCTCTTCCAGCCGTTTCTGCGCCGTGAAGAGCGCGGCGTAACCGCCGCCCGCCGCCATGAGCGCGGCGTGGGAGCCCTGTTCCCTGACTGCTCCGTCCTCCATAAAATAAATATTATCTGCGGGGACGACGTTCGCAAGCCGGTGTGAAATGACGACGACCGACTTGTCGCGGCTCATCTCCCTGATGTTCTCCATGATGACCGCCTCGCTCTCGATGTCGATGTTGCTCGTCGCCTCGTCGAAGAGATAAATATCTTTGTCCGCGACGAGATTGACTGCCAGGGCGAGCCGCTGTTTCTGCCCGCCTGAGACGTTGTTCGCGTCCTCCGTGATCACCTTGTCCAGCCCCCCGTTTTCCTCGACAAAGGACGCGAGGTTGACTTTTTTCAATGCCGCCCAAATCGCTTCCTCCGCGACGCCGCGCTTTGCAAGCTCGAAATTGGCGCGCACCGTGTCGTTGAAAAGATAAGTATTGTAGGAGACGGAGGCGACGTGCGCGTAGAAGGATTCCCGCGAAATGCGCTCGATGCGCTCCCCTCCCACCGTGACGGAGCCGCTCCCCGGCCGCCGCGCGCCAATCAGGAGATTGACGACGGTGGACTTCCCGCAGCCGCTTTCGCCGACGATCGCAGTCATTCCCTTTGCGGGAAAAAACATATTCACGCCCTTTAAAACGTCGCGCCGTCCGTCGTATGAAAAGGTGACGTCTTTCAGCTCCATTTCCCTTCCGGCGATCGCCTTTTCTCCCCAGACGGGTTCCTCCTCATTCAGCAGGGAGATGATCTTTTTCCCCGCGCTCGCGCCGTTCATGGCGACGTGAAACGCCGATCCGAGGGATCGCAGCGGAAGGAAAAACTCCACCGCGACGAGGATGAGAAAGAGCGCTTCCGCGGGGGCCAGCGTATGATTCATCAGCCCGACGACGGAGAGCGCGACCCCGGCGCCCGCGCCGCCGAACGCGACCAGATCCATGATGGTCGTGCTGGCGAGCTGCATGACGAGCACCTTCATGGTAATCTTGCGGAATTCCTCCGCGCTCGCGTTCATTCTGACGTGGCGCGCGGCATCCGCGCGGAAAATTTTGAGTTCCTTCAGCCCCTGCACGCTGTCCAGAAAGGCATCCCCCATCGAGGTGTACTTTCCCCAATACTTTGCAAAGATCTTTTTCGCGTACTTTGAAACCGCTACGATGGAGACGGGGATCAGCGGCACGCATGCCAGGAGCACCAGAGACGTGCGCCAGTCAATCCAAACGCAGACGGCGAACAGGAGCAGCGGCGCGATCAGGGAGAAGAAGAACTGCGGCAGATACGCCGAATAGTACAGGTCGAGCTGCTCGATCCCCTCCATGGAAACCTGCGTGAGTCCCGCCATGCTCATCCCGTCCGTACTACGCACGCCGAGCTTCAGAATTTTATCGTAGGTGCGCTCGCGCAGCTCCCTTTTCACCTTTCGCCCCAAAAGGTCTTTCAGGTTTCCCGTGCAGCGGGAAGCGGCGTAGCGGACGGCGACGGCGGCCGCCGCCGTGAGCGCGGGATAGAGAAAGGCTGCGGGCGACGCATCCCCGATGAGGAGCGCAACCGCCCAGCACACGCTCGCCGTTATGCCGATGTTTGCTAACATACCGAGCACCATCAGGAGTACGGTGTACGCGACATACTTCCGGTTGCCGCCGATCAATTTGAATAATTCTTTGTCCAGCATATTCTTACGCCTTTTTTTCCTCTGCTTTTTTCAGTTTTCTCTTCTGCCGCTTCGTCTCCGCGAGATGACTGAATGCGATCACCGGATGGTAGAAAACCATCTTAGGGCCCGAAAAGCGCATTACCCGCGCGATTTTTTCGCGCATATCCGGTTTATAACAATGAATGCTGCAGTTCGCGCAGAAGGGCTTTTTGTCACCCCACGGGCACTTCATACGCCGGAACTTTACGTACTCTAAAAGCTGCCGGCATTCGGGACACAGCTCTCCCTTTTTGGTGCCGTGCTTTTTTTGGCAGTACAGCCCGATCATCAGCGATACCGTTTCGATTTCCTTTTCCTGCTTCATGCTCTTTCCTTTCCGCTCTGCCGTTCTCTTATGCGAACCGATATTCAAAAAAAATCTTTTTCCGTCGTTCTCCTATGCGAACTACATCCGAAAAAAGAAACGCGCGGCGACGCGCATTGAAATGAAAGTCGGACGTTTCGGTTTTCCCCTGCCCGCAGAACGCCTCTTTCCGTCCGTTGGTATTATAGCAGGAGACGGGAAGAATGTCAAATCATTTAACCGCAGGTTTTGGGAATTTTTCTCCCGCAGATCCGCCGCGCCGACAAAAACGGGCGGATCTCTCCGCCCGTTTTTTTCAATGTTCCCCGCTCTGCAAAGCGAGCATCTTCGCATAAATGCCCCCTCTTTCCTTCAGTTCTGCGGGCGTGCCCTGCTCCGCGACGCTTCCGCCCTGTAAGACGACGATCTTTTCGGCCCCCTCCACCGTCCGCATGCGATGCGCGATGATCAGAACCGTTTTCTCTCTGACGAGCGCGGACAGCGCCGACTGCACCTCCGTTTCGTTTTCCGCATCCAGCGAAGCGGTCGCCTCGTCCATGATCACGATGGGCGCGTCTTTCAGAATCGCGCGCGCGATGGAGATGCGCTGCCGCTCGCCGCCGGACAGCATCGAGCCGTTCTCTCCGATCACGGTGTCGTACCCGTTCGGCAGCTTATCAACGAATCCGTCGCACTGCGCCGCACGCGCCGCCTGTAAGACCTCTTCGTCGGAGGCGCCCTGCCTGCCGATGCGAATGTTTTCCTTTACCGTATTGTTGAACAGCGTCACGTCCTGAAAGACGATGGCGTACGCTTTCAGCAGCTCTTCCGGATCGACCGCCTTCACATCCACGCCGCCCACGGTGATCTTTCCCCGGTCGGCATCCCAAAAGCGCGCCGCGAGTTTTGCCGCGGTGGATTTCCCGCCGCCGCTTTCGCCGATCAGGGCGGTGACTTCCCCCTGCTTTGCGGTGAACGACACGCCGTCCAGAACGGTCTCTCCCGCATCGTATGCGAAGCCGACGTCTTCAAAGCAGATGTCGTAGCCCGCGGGCGCGAATCTTTTTTCGCCCGACTGCTCCGCATATCCCTCGATCTCATTCATCCTGTCGATGTTGATCTGCAGGCTGTTCATCGCCGCGAGATTCTGCATGGCGCCCGAGAGCGGCTCATACACGCGGGACACTACGAGCAGGAATAGAAAGAAAGTGAGCAGATCCAAGGCGTTTTTCATGAGAAGAACGCTCCCCGCGAGCGCGACGGAGGCGATGCCCAGCTTTAAGATCATCTGCGCGGGGACGACGAACATCGCCGCGCCGAGCTCGCTCTTGATCTGCCTGACCTCCATTCTGTCGATCTTCCGGTTCAACCCCTCCAGGTATTTCTTCTCCGCGTTGTTGCTCTTTAAGTCGCGCACCGTCTCGAGGTCTTCCTGAATGCCGTCCAGAACGGCGACGGTCGCCTCGTTCTGTCTGCGCGTAAAGCAGTTCTGCGCCTTTTTGGAAAAAGCCACGATGACCAGCGAGACCGGAAACATCCAGAGCGCGGCGAGCGCCATTCTCCAGTCGAAGACGAACATCCCGACGGCTACCAGGCAGGCGGAAATGACCGAACCGTAAAACTGCGGAACGTAATGGGACATCATCTGCTCCGTCACCTGCACATCCCCCATGATGGTGTTCGTGAGGTCGGCGAGATCCTTCTTTCCGAAAAAAGACAGGGGCAGCTTGCGCAGCTTTTCTGCAAGCCTGATCCGCTTGACGCCCGATTCACGGTAGGTAGTGAAATACGTGGCATTGTACTTCCACAACGACGCGAGCGCGATGAGCGCCAGCGCCGCCGCGATCCCGAATCCGTACAGGAAAACGTGCGCGGTCGGCACCGCTCCGTTCATCAGGTCGCCGACGAGATAATAGAGGAGCGTGACGGGTACCATGAGCGCGACCCCCTCCGCGACGCAGGCGATCACCGCGCGGACAAATCCCTGCGCGCCCTCCCGCGAAAGCGCAAACTTTTTCATAATACGTTCGATCATGCGTTGCCTCCTTTCTGCCCGGCGGGACGACGGGCCTCCGTCACCTTCCAGCTGACGGAGGTCAGATAGTCCTTCCACATTTTTGCATACAGTTTTTTATGTTCGAGCAGCGCATCGTGCGGGCCGCTCTCCTCGATTCTTCCCTCTTTGAGCACGAAGATCATATCCGCGTTCTTCACGGCAGTGAGGCGGTGCGCGATCATGACGACCGTCTTATCCCGCCCCAATTCCGCGAACGCCTTTTGCACGAGCACTTCGTTTTCGGGATCCGCGAACGCGGTCGCTTCGTCCAGCACGACGATGGGCGCGTCTTTCAGCATCACCCGCGCGATTGCGATCCGCTGCTGCTCGCCGCCCGACAGATAAACGCCCTTCGCCCCGATGACCGTGTGAATGCCCTCCGGCAGCTTTGCCACGATGTCCTCGCACTGCGCCCGGCGGAGGGCTTCCAGCACATCCGCTTCGCTCGCGTCCGGACGGGACAGCCGCACGTTTTCAAACACGGAGGTTTTCAAGAGTTTGCTGTCCTGAAATACGTACGCGATGTTTTCCATGAGTTCCTCTTTCGGAATCGACCGCACGTCGACGCCGCCCACTCGGACCGCGCCGCTCCTGACGTCCCAGAAACGGGAAAGCAGCCCCGCCACCGTCGTCTTTCCCCCGCCCGAGGGGCCGACAAACGCGACCTTCTGACCGGGGGCAACGCGAAACGTCACGCCGCTCAGCGCGTCCGAAACGGCGTTTTCATAGCGAAAAAACACGTTTTCAAACGAAATTGCGTTATCGCGCGGCGACGCGGGAGACAGCGGCTCCGGCAGCGGCTTTAAGTCGAGAACGGAGTGAACGCGCTCCAACGCATCCGCGACCACCATGCCGTTTTCGCTCATATACATCACCTTTGTGAGCGCCGTGGTCAGAACGGGCGTAAAGATGACGTAGAAGATGAAATTCAGCAGCGTGCTCTCCGCGACGGCCTGCCCGCCGGCGAGAATGAGCGCGAGCGCGATGAGAAAGGCGAACGCACTGTTGACGAACATCGTATAGAAAATCATCGGCGCGCGGCATTTCTTGCAGTATGCGACGCAATAATCGTAATAATTGTCGATCGAGCCCTGAAAGCGTTTGAACGAACGCACCGTCTGTCCGAACGTCTTGACCACAGGAATGCCCCGCACGTATTCCACCGCCTGATTGTTCATATCTTCGAGCGCGTCGTTGTATTGCTTCATATCCGCAGCCATTTTCGGCCCCGTCATCCTGAACATCGCAGCGAACCCGAGCATCACCGGAATCAGACAGATCAGCCCAAACCGCCAGTCGAACAGAAACAGCATGACGATCATGCCGACGGGCGTGGCGATCGCCCCCGCCATATCCGGCAGCTGGTGCGCGAGATACGTCTCCGTCGCGGCGCTGGAATCATTTATGATGCGGCGGATTTTTCCGCTCCCCGCCTCGCCGATAAAGCCGAGCGGCAGTTCCGAGATATGCTTTAACGCCGCCTTGCGCATATTGCCGGCAATCCGGAACGCAGAGAGATGCGAACACATCAGCGCGCCCACGTAAACCGCGATGGACGCAAGCGAAAACGCGACCGCCATCCACCCGTTGAACACGATATTTTTCGCTTCCGAGAAATTCGGAGCGACCTCTATCGCCTCGCGGATGATAAAGAAGATGCAGACGAACGGCACGAGCGCAAGTGCGGCGCTGAGCACCGACAGCGCCCAGGACGAATAGGTCAGAAACCGGTGCCGCCCCGCAAAGCGCAGAAGCTCTTTCAGATTATTTCGTTTTTGCATACAAGCAACCTCCTCTTGCTCTTTTCATCATAATACCTCCCGGAAACATAGTTCGCAATTGCGAACTCATAGAGGAAAAAATTGCCCGTCACCGGGCGTACGGCGCGTCAGAGCCCCAGCAGTTTATCCCAGCCGGCGTTGAAAAATTCCTCCACCTGAACGACGTAATGCTTCGCCTCTTCCCGCGGCAGGTCGTGCGCGACGACTTCAAAGATGCCGTTGAACATCGCGCTTGAAAGCATGTGGCTTAAATCCGCGCGGACTTCATTGATGGGAATGCCCGCCTCGTTCAGCGCGCGGATAAAGCGCATGGTGTTTTTCGTTTCAATTTCGATCATCTGATCAATATAGTACTCGTATCCGCTCCCCGCGCTCTTGCAGACGATGAGCTTAAAGGCGTCGAAGTTGTCGTAAATGATATCCATCATCACGTCCACTTTTTCGCCCACGTACGAGTGCATTTCCCGATATTGCCGATCGGCGGGAAACGCCGCAAACGCGTCCTCCGCCCCCGAGAAGTACCCGAACAGGCGATCCGCGGCGGCGGAGACCAATTCGCGGAACAGCTGACTTTTGTCCGCAAATCTGCCGTACAGCATCCCCGTCGTATACCCCGCGCGCTCTGCGATCGCGCGCATGGACGCACCCTCAAAACCCTTTTCCATAAATTCCTCTTTGGCGCATTCCAAAATGATATCGACGGCGAGTTCGTCTTTCTTCCGCATACTTCCTTCCTTATATGATAACGATGTTATTATAACAGTGTTATATTATTCTTGTCAACTCTTTTTGATACCAATAAAAAATATTTTAAAAAAAGAAACTGCGCTCTTTCGCAGTTCCCCTTTTTTGTAAAGGCTTATTCGCCGATAAATTCTTTGAATAACGCAAACAAACGATCCGAAATGACGTGTTCGATGCGGCAGGCGTCGTTTTCCGCCGTCTCGCGGTCCGCTCCCAGTTTCAGCATCGCCTGCGTGAGCACTCTGTGCCGCTCGTAAATCCCCTCCGCTTTCTCTTTGCCGGCTTTTGTAAAGGTAATGGCACCGGAAGGCGCGATCTCGATATAGCCCCGCGCTTTCAGCAGGTTGACCCCGCGCGACACGCTGGACTTCACATAGCCGAGCTCCTCCGCCACGTCGATGGAGTGAACCTCCGCTTTCTTTCCGCGGAGCAGCAAAATCGTTTCCAAGTACATTTCTTCCGATTCCCGGATTCTTTTGATCGCCATATTTTGATCCCCGTTTTATCATGTTATACTTATAATATAACCAAAAAAAAGGGTCAAAAGTCAAGCGCATTCTCAGATTTCGGCGTATTTCAAGCGGATTTTTTCCCGCCGGCAGCGATTTTACGGACTTTCATTCTTTCGGCGCCCGTTTTCTCCACAAGACGATCCCCCTGATATTGATCGCCGAGACGATGCTCTGCAAAGCGATCATCGCCAGCCCGGTCCCGCGGAGCGCGAATTCCACCGACCACATCGCCACATACAACAGAGAAGACGCCAGGTTGAACCACCACATTTCCCGAAAATTGCCCCCCAGCAGGACCGCCGTCGCCACGCTGATGGCGATGGTGAGCGCATCGAGAAGCGGCTGACTGCCGCCGACCGCGCGCAGCAGAAAAAACAGCGCGACCGCCAGCGCCGCCGTGGCGGATATCGCCGCGCACCAAAGTTTGGGCGTCAGCGAACGGACAGCGCTCTCATCTCCCTTCCCGCCCTTCAGAAAGCGGTAGATCCCGCTGGGCGCCAGCACGAATACGTGGAATACCGCGCCCGCATACAGCTGCGTCGCAAAGCTCACCGCCCCGTAAGACAGCCCGAACAGCGCGCAGAGAAGATACGCCGCGCGGATTCCGTCGTTTAAAAGAAGCATATAGACGACGGCGAGCACCGAGGTCGCGACGATATACCAGCGGTCTTTTCCGAAAAGCCCGATCAGAAGCACGGCGGCAGGCAGCGCGGTATAGAGCAGAACGGAGATCCCCTTTTTTGTCATGATTCATTCCTTTTTCAGCAGAGAGCTGACGTATTCGCTGGGCGAAACGCCCTCCGTTTTCCGGAAGACGCCCGAAAAATAATTTTCGTCTTCATAGCCCACCATGCGGGCGATCTCCTTGATCTGATACCGCCGCATGAGCAGGAGGCGCTTGGCGCGCTCCATCCGGATGCTGCGCAGCGCGTTTATGACGGTCACTCCCGTCTCTTTTTTATAGATGGCGCTGACATAATTGGGATGCAGGCCGACAAACTCGGCGACCGCGTTCATGTTGACGTCCTCCGCATAGTGATCCCGCAGGTAGGCGTCGATGCGGTCGCAGTAATAGCGGTTGCTGGGCACGCTTTCTCCCCCGCGCTCCGCCACCAGTTTTTCCGCCGCGGCGGAAGCGAGCGAGATGAGCAGTTCCACGATCAAGCCCGCGCATTTCACGTTTGTATAGCGGAGTCCCTGGCGGTTCTCCTCGATGATTCTGCGCAGAAGCACCGCGGAATGATCGTTCAATCGGAATTTCCCGGCGATCGGCACATAGATGCTCTCGTTGCGCACCAGCACGACGTTGTTGTATTTTTCGAACACGACTTCGCTCTCTTCCACGATCTGCGCCTCGCCGCCGAAGAAAAAAGCCACGCAGCTCTGCCGCACACGTTCCCCCAGATTGCGGATGCTGTAGGGCACATCCGCCGGGGAAAAAATGTATTCTTCTCCGCCGCCCAGATAGGAAAAGCCGGGCATATCCAGCCGGTATTTTCCCTCCTCGAAGAGCGTCAGTTCAAAATAGGGGTTATTGCGGTGGCTGGGATCCATGTTCTTCAGAATGCAGGAATGGGAATACATGATCCGCGGCAGTTCGGTCAGTTTGAGACGGACGTATTTCATGGCCGCTCTCTCCGCCACCGGCCTTGTCTTTTTCCGGGACCGGGACCTGGCGGACATTTTGGGGGAGGACCACATGGGCCGTCCCCTAGTGGGCAGTGACCCGGACAAGCTGCGCCTTCTCTATACCCAGCGAATA
>UQTB01000044.1 GCA_900543915.1 uncultured Eubacteriales bacterium
TCTTACTTCTTACTTCTTACTTCTTACTTCTTACTTCTTACTTCTTACTTCTTACAAAAAAACGGAGAAAATTTTCCCCGTTTCTTCGTCACCCCCAACACATGAGGTTAAGCTGCAATCTTTTTTCAGATGATTTCTTTTTTCAATTAAAAAGCTCTCCTTTTCGGAGAGCTTTCGATGGTTTGTTATTTCTTCTTGTTCTTGGTCTCCGCCGCGGGCTCTTCCTTGGGCTTCACGCACAGCAGTACGATGATGCCGATCAGGCAGAGCGTTCCGATGGAGAGGAATACAACCGTCCAAACGTTATTTTCCAGCCAGTCGCTGGGAGGCGTGACCGTCTTGTTGCGCTCTTTCACCTCGATGAGCGTGGAGGAAGTGGAGGTCAAACCGTCCAGATCCTTTACCGCCGTCACCTCGATCTTATAATAGCCGAGCGCGTGCGGCGTAAAGTTCAGTGAGCCGTTGTAGTTGATCTCGGCCATGGTTTCGTAGTTCTCGTCGTCCTCGTCGAGATCGCCGGAAGCCTTGATCTCCGTCCAGCCGTCCGCATCCGTTCCGATGTTGTTGCGGCTGTAGAACAGTTTGTACGAAGTGGAATAATCGACGCCCGTGAAGGTGAAGCTCCTCGCCGTATAGGAAACGCCGACATAGGCGGTTTCCTGCGTGCTGGGCGCGGAGATATCGACGGGCTTATGGTTGTCCTGAATGTTGAAACGGAACACCATCTCCTCGTAGATACCGCCCTCTTCAAAGTCCTCGTCCTCCATCGTGAGTTTCTCGTTGTAGGACTTATAGAACTTGACGTAGAAAGAATAGTCTCCCGCGCTGGCGATGGGGATTCTCCAGGTGGTGGAGGTGCCGGTGGTCTTGTCCGACTTCCACTCGATGGTATAGCTCAGCGCACCGTAGCTGCAGCCGTTGCCGTTCACGAAATCTTCCATGGACGGAAGGGAGAGATATTCGGAGGATCCGAGCTGAATATACTCGCCCGCTTCCTTGTCTTCCCAAACCGCGTCCTCGAGATCCTGGCGGAATTTTTCGATCGCCTCAGCGTTATCCGTCTGATAAGCGGGCTTTTCGCTGTCCTTGATCACCGTTACGGAATAGGTGCCGTAAACGACGGGATCTTCTCCCTCGTCCCCTTCCATGATCACGTCGAAGGAATACGAACCGACCTCGTTGAATACGAGATAGCGGGAGGACGTCTCCGCGATGTATTCCATTTTATCCTCCTGCCCTTCCGCCGGCCTGACCGACAGATCGGATGTGGAGGTATTGTAAGCAGAAGTAGGCAGAACGCTGTAAAACGTATAGGAAATACGGTTTTTATAACCGAAAATCTTGATGTTTTCGCCGTCTACTTCGTTGAAAAAGTCATCTCTTAAAAGGACGGTCTGTTTAACGACGTTCGTATAATTCCCCTCGTCGTCCATTGCAAACGTCTGCGTGTTGATCTCGCTGACCGTGACGGAGAGATCCGCATCCGCTTCCACGGTGACCGAAAGATCCGCGAGGCGGCGGTCGTATTTCCGCACGGCGTCAAAATCGCCGACCGGTTTTTCATTGACGCTGACGGCGAGATCGGAAATTTTGATATTGATTTCCGTCGAATCCGCCGCAAAGGTCCCGATCTCCGTCCCCTTCTCGTCTTCCACGGGATTGACGGCAGCATAGAGCTTGCCTCCGTCCGCCGTGAGCTTTAAGACGTTTTCCACCTTTTCATCGCTGGTCAACAGGGGGGAATCGGAGGAAAAGACAAAGGACAGCGAACGGAAAGAACCCGCCGTGAACGTCATGGAAAAATCATCCATCACGAGTTCGCGGATAAAAGAAGCCTCCGTGCCGTCGTGTACGTCCAGTCTCAACGCGGAGCCGGTCAGAACGGCGCTCGACGTCTCCGTCCCCTCGCTCTCCTGGAACGAAAAGAAGTTGGTCGTCGTCTGATCGGCGGCGAACGCCGCGGGCGCGCCCCCGAACGAAAGCGCCGCCCCCGCGGAACAGACCGCGAACGCGAGAACCAAACAGAAAATTTTAAAGGTTCGAGTGAGTTTCATGCTATTCTCCTGCTGTGATTTCCCGGACGCGCCGGGATCTTTTTCAGAAAAAAAATCCCGCTTTTGCGAAAAAATCTCCACAAAAACGATAATTTCTCATAATCTTTATTATTTTACTAAAATTTCATACGTTTGTCAAGCCTCTATGCGGGGTTTTTCACGGCGGAAAAGTATTTTGCATAGGATATTGAGAGGGAGGCGCGGCACCGCCGCGCTTTCCAATACGTTTCGGGATAAAACAATGGATTTACTCTTTCTCTTTTCCACCGCGCTCGCCGTCAGCATCGACTCTTTCGTGTGCGGATTCTCGCTCGGGCTGAACGCACGCAGAAAACTGCCCGTCGTCCTGGGCATCGCCCTCACCGTATTTCTTATGTGCCTCATCACGGACGCGCTCGGAACGGCGCTGTCCGGCATTCTGAACGAAGACGTCGCCGCGCTCGGCGGGCTTGTCCTGATCGGCGTGGCGATTTTCAACCTCATGCCCCGCAGGGAAGGAAAAAACACGGCGCACGATCCCTTCCGCCAAAGCGTGGTAGTCGGGCTCGCCGTCGGGCTGGACGGCGCGTGCGCCAATTTTTCCCTCGCCCTGATGGGATATACGGGGGTGGTCGTGCCCGCGCTCATCGCGCTCCTGCACGCCGCAATGATCTATCTCGGGATCTCTCTTTCGGACACAAACGCGCTCTCCTTTTTTAAAAAAGCGGATTTTTTGTCTCCCCTGATACTGGCGCTGCTGGGGCTCTATAAACTTTCCGCCCTGCTTTAAGCGCGCGGCTTGACGATGCGCATCAGCGCGTCGAGATCGAATTCCGTCCAGGGAAAGAGGTCTTTGGGCGGCTGCACGTCGAATACCAGCCGCTCCTTGGTGACGGGATGCGTGAAGGCGAGATAATGCGCCCAAAGCGCGAGAAAGCCTTTTTTCGCCTTCTCCCCGCCGTAACGCATATCGCCGTATACGGGCGTGCCGATCGCGTTCATCTGCACGCGGATCTGATGGCTCCTGCCGGTATGGAGGCGCACCTCCGCCAGGGAGATATCCCCGTTCTTTTCAAGTACGGCATAGTCCAGTTCGGCGCGCTTTGCGCCCTCTGTGGTGGGCGCGCAGACGTAGACCATATTGTTGACCGCATTCTTCTTCATGTAGTGAACGAGCGTCGCCTTCTCTTCCCGCGGGATCCCCGCGAGGACGGTATAATAGCGCTTTTCAAAGTCCCCCGTCTTCATCTGTTCGGAAAGGCGCGCCGCCGCCTTGGAGCTCTTCGCAAACACCATGACGCCGCCCGTCGGGCGGTCCAGCCGGTGCACCAGCCCCACATAGGCGTTGCCCGGCTTGTCGTACGTCTTTTTGATGTACGCCTTTACCATGGTAAGGAGGTCTTCGTCGCCGCTCGCATCCTCACAGGTAGGGACATTCTGCGGCTTTAACACCACGATCACATGGTTATCTTCATGTAAAATAATCAAGTCTTCCATATTACTCCTTCGTCCAAAGCCCCGAGCAGCCGCACGGGAGGACGATGCCCTCCTCCGTGGGCAGCCCCACTTCATACGCTTCCGCCCGGCCGTCCCGGCCTTTCAGCGCGAGCGCGAGGATGTTTTTGAGAACCTGCGGCTGCAGTCCCGTGGTATAACTGTTGATGAGAAAAAAGACCGGCTGATCGGACAGGACTTCCGCGCACAGCGTCACGAGGGGAAAGAGCTCGTTTTCCAGCTTCCACATTTCCCCGTTCGGCCCTCTGCCGTAGCTGGGAGGATCCATGACGACGGCGTCGTACTTTCTGCCCCGGCGGATCTCCCTCCGGACGAACTTCTTGCAGTCGTCCACGATATAGCGCACGGGCCGATCTTCAAGTCCCGAAAGCCGCATGTTTTCCCCCGCGCGCTCCACCATGTTCCTGGCGGCGTCCACGTGGCAGACGCTTGCGCCCGCCGCCGCGCAGGCGACCGTCGCGCCGCCGGTATAGGCAAAGAGGTTCAGGACGGAGATTTCCCGCCCCGCGCCCTCGATCAGCGCGCGCATTTTATCCCAGTTCACCGCCTGCTCGGGAAAGAGCCCCGTGTGCTTGAAGCCCATCGGCCTGACGAGAAATTTCAGGTCGCGGTAGGAGACCGTCCATTCCTCGGGCATTTTCTTCAGAACGTTCCATCTCCCGCCGCCAGTCTCGCTCCGCACGTATTTCGCATTGAGTCCGGGAAAGCCGTCCAGATCTCTTCCGCTCGGCCAGATGACCTGCGGATCGGGGCGAAGCAGAAGGACACCCTTCCAGTCTTCCAGCTTATACCCGTCTCCCGTCGCGATAACGCGGTAATCCCGCCAGCCGTCCGCCGTCTTCATGCTTTCTTCACCACGGTGAGTGTGCAGCGTTCGCCGTTGACGTCCTGCTCGCGGGTAAAGCCCTCCGCGGTTCCCTCGGCGATGCGATCGGCCAAAACGACTTTGGCGATGCCGCCGCCCGCCGCGAGCGCCTTTGCGGCGTTGCCCTCGGCGGTATAATACACCTCGATGCGGTCGGTCACCTCGAAACCGGCTTCCTTGCGCATCGTCTGAATCTTTGAAATCAGTTCGCGCTCCACGCCTTCCATGATGAGCGCGGGCGTCAGGTTGGTATCCAGCACCACGGTGATGCCGTTGTCGCTCTCCGCGACAAATCCCTCCGCGCTGGAAGAGGATATCAGAAGATCGTCCAGCGAAAATTCCACGTCTGTCCCTTCCAGGTTCACGCGGTGAACGCCGCCCGCCTTCACCTCCGCCACGACCGCGTTCGCGTCGCAGTTTGCGAGATAGCTGCGGATCGCGTTCAGCTTCGCGCCGTATTTCGGCCCCAGCGTCTTCAGCTGCGGTTTGATCTGATAGGAGACGAAACGCGTGGCGTCGCGGAGATATTCAAACTCCTTGACGTTCAGCTCGTCGCGCGCGATCTCCAGCAGTCCGCCCGTCAATTTGACCGCGCGGTCCGCGCAGACGTACAGCTTGGAGAGCGGCTGGCGGTTTTTCAGGTTGGAACGGCTGCGCGCCGCCCTGCCCAAAACGACGATCTCAAGCACTTCCTGCATGCCCCGCTCCAGCTCCGCGTCGATCATTTTCGCATCGGCAGACGGAAAATCGCAGAGGTGCACCGATTCGGGCGCGTCTTTAAAGAAGGCCGGAACCAGGTTTTGGTAGACGGATTCCGCCATAAACGGCGTGAAGGGCGCGGTGAGCTTGGCGAGCGTGACCAGGACGTGCCAAAGCGTGGTATACGCCGCGGCTTTGTCCTCCGTCATCTCCTTTCCCCAGTAGCGCTCCCTGCCGCGGCGGACGTACCAGTTGGAGAGGTCGTCCACAAACGCCTGCAAAGCGCGCGCGGAATCCAGGATATTATAGACCGAGAGCCCCTCGTCCACCGTCTTGATCAGCGAGTTCAGGCGGGAGAGGATCCATCTGTCCATCAGCGATAATTTGCAGTCTTCCAGCCGATAGCGGGCGGGATCGTATCCGTCGATCTCGGCGTAGAGGACGAAGAACGCATACGTGTTCCAGAACGTCCCCATATACTTGCGCTGCGCCTCGCTGACTGCATCGTCGTAGAAGCGGGAGGGCAGCCACGGCGCCGATCCGGTGTAAAAATACCACCGCACCGCGTCCGCGCCCTGTTTATCCAGAATGCTCCAGGGATCCACCACGTTCCCCTTGTGCTTGCTCATCTTGACGCCGTTCTTGTCGTTGACGTGCCCCAGCACGATACAGTTTTCAAAGGGAGAACGCCCGAACAGCAGCGTGGAGATGGCGAGCAGCGTATAGAACCAGCCGCGCGTCTGATCCACCGCTTCCGAGATGAAATCCGCGGGGAAATGCCGCTCGAACAGCTCTTTGTTTTCAAACGGATAGTGGTACTGCGCGAAGGGCATGGAGCCGGAGTCGAACCAGCAGTCGATCACCTCTTTCTCGCGGCGGTACGTGCCGCCGCATTCGCAGGAGAAGGTCAGGTCGTCGATGTACGGGCGATGGAGTTCGATATCCCCTTCCACGCCGCATTTTTCCTTCAGCTCCGCCTTGCTGCCCATCACGTGCATCCTCCCGCACTTGTCGCATACCCAGACGGGAAGGGGCGTCCCCCAGTACCGCTCGCGGGAAAGACCCCAGTCGATCACGTTTTCCAGAAAGTTTCCCATTCTGCCGTGCTTGATGGAATCGGGAATCCAGTTGACGGACTCGTTGGAGGCGAGGAGCTGCTCCTTTACCGCCGTCATTTTGATGAACCAGGAAGCGCGCGCATAGTAGATGAGCGGCGTATCGCACCGCCAGCAGAAGGGATAGCTGTGCGTAAACTCCATCACTTTGAAGAGCTTGCCCTGCTCGGTCAGATCCCTGATGATCGCCCCGTCCGCCTCCTTGACAAAGAGGCCGGCGTAGGCGCCCGTCTCCTCCGTCATGCGGCCGCGGTCGTCCACAAATTTGACGAACGGCAGTCCATAGGCTTTTCCCACCTGCGCGTCGTCCTCGCCGAACGCGGGCGCATTGTGCACGATGCCCGTCCCGTCCGTCAGCGTGACGTAGTCCGCATTCACGACGTACCAGCCCTTTTCCCGGTATTTTCCGGCGGCAAAGGGAAAGAGCGGCTCGTATTCCGCATACTCGTATTCTTTTCCCTTTTTGACGGAGACGGTGCTGTAATGCTCGAACAGAGCGGGAACGAGCGCCTCCGCAAGAATATAGCGCGCGCCGTCCTCCGCTTCGATCTCGGCGTAGTTTTCCCTGGGGTTCATCGCCAGAGAGACGTTTGAAGGGAGCGTCCAGGGCGTGGTCGTCCATGCGAGGAAATAGGTATTTTCCCGCCCCTTGGCTTTAAATTTCACGAAAACGGACTTTTCCCTGACGTCCTTGTAGCCCTGCGCCACCTCGTGTGAAGAAAGCGCGGTCCCGCAGCGGGGGCAGTACGGCACGATCTTGTACCCCTTATACAGCAGCCCTTTGTCCGCGATCTGCCGGATCGCCCACCATACGGACTCGATATAATCGTCGTGATACGTGACGTAAGGATGCTCCATATCCACCCAGTAGCCTACCCGGTCGGACATCCTCTGCCACTCGTCCACATACTTGAATACGCTCTCCTTGCACTTTTTGATAAAGGGCTCGATCCCGTACTTTTCGATCTCCTGCTTGCCGTCGATGCCGAGGGATTTTTCCACTTCGAGCTCGACGGGCAGGCCGTGCGTATCCCAGCCCGCTTTGCGGAGAACGTACTTCCCCTTCATGTTCTGATAGCGGGGAATCGTATCCTTGATTGCGCGCGTGAGAATATGCCCGATGTGCGGCTTGCCGTTCGCCGTGGGCGGTCCGTCGTAAAAGGTGAAGGAGGGGTTGCCCTCGTTTTTCTTCACGCTCTTTTCAAAGATCTTGTTTTCCTTCCAGAACGCCAGAACCTCCTTCTCGCGGTCCAGAAAATTCAGCGTTGTGTCGACTTTTCTGTACATAATACTCCTTCCGAATAAAAAGGCCCTTCGCCTAAGAGACGAAAGACCGCGGTACCACTCTTGTTCGCGCCGAAAAAGGCGCGCCCTCTCGTTTCTGTAACGGGAAACGCCCGCAGCCGGTTACTCCGTTCGCCGCCGTGCCTAAAAGGTGATATCCCGAAAAGCCGCCCGTTCCCCTTTCAGCCTGCGGGGGAACTCTCTATGGAGCCGGAACAGGACGGGACTTGTCCTTCATCGTCGCATTTACAGGGATATTTTACACGATTTTCGCATTTTTGTAAAGTAAAAAAGAGTTTTTTACGACAGTTCCCGAAAATAACTTGCAAAATTTTATTTTTTAGGGTATGATATAGGAGCTGTGCTAGGCGGGGAGTTAGCGATGCCCTGTACTTGCAATTCGCTTCAGCAAGGCTGAATGTCCCCCGCGGTCTGTGCCGTGGGAGGCTGCGCAGCGCAAGGGATGTTGATAGCAAGGTCTTATGCAACGGACTGCCGTGAACCGTGTCAGGATAGGGATATAGCAGCACTAAGCGGATTTGTCCGTGTGCCATGAGGTAGCTTTGAAGGAGTCACCTGCGGTTTTTACGCTTCGGCATGTTGTTTCAACGGAGGATGCACAGTTTTCGGAAAACAAACGCCCGGCACGTATCGTGCCGGACGTTCTGTTCAATTGCGGCCTGCCTTTTCGCCCATTCGGCGCCGAGGGACAGACCGCTTTCAATTTATTTCATATATTTTTTTATCGCCTTTAATTTTTTGTCGCTGAAAGGCGGAAACGCCAGTCTGAGTTTTATACGGGTAGAACGTCTGAGGACACTTCGCAAATGGGTAAAAGCAAGAAAACCAAATTCGCCGTGATAGTTCCCCATCCCCGACTGACCGACACCGCCAAAAGGCAGGTTCTGATTGATTATGTGACTGA
>UQTB01000045.1 GCA_900543915.1 uncultured Eubacteriales bacterium
CTTCCTCCGAATCGCCGGTGACGTATGCGCCGCTTCCCACTTCGCCCGCCGCAACGGTGCCGAAGATACCGCCGTAAATTTCCGTTGTTCCGCCGTACGCCTTGAACGCATAGGAGGCGGCCGGCCCCGAACGAGGCGTCACGTTGCCGCCGCCATAGTACGTGCCGCTCCCGTCAATCCAATAGCTGTCCCGCCCGACGAACGTGCCGCCGAAAATCTGCACGCGTTCGCCGCCGAACACGGCAATGCCGTCGCCCTGGCCCGCTTCGTAGCTGCCTCCGTAAACGGAGAGCGAGCCTCCGTCGATCTTCACCGCAGGGCCGCCCTTTTTCGGAAAGGCGTACTGCCAGTTGCCGTGATGCAGATTGGAAGAAAATACCGTTTCGCTGACTCCTTCCTCTGCGACGCCGCTCGTGCGGATCGTCGGCCCGCCGTTTGCCGTTCCCAGCACGACGCTGCCGCCGCTCACGAACAGGCCGCCGCCCACGGCGTTCCGGATCGCGCCGCCGTCGATCTCGACAACCGCGTTCTCCCCCGCGTTTTCCACGCGGACCGCGTAACTCTTCACGATGTAATCGCGGTACATTCTGTCCGCAGAGCCCGACTGCACGTCGCTCTCCACGCCCGTATGATCCACGTTCAGTTCCCCGTAACATGCGAGCGAGCCGCCCTGCACGTATACGCCGTTATATTGATTGAAAGTTTCCTGCGGGCTACCGTCTGCGTCCACCCACTTCCAGGCACTGTCGATCTGGCTGTATACGGAGACCGAGGCGCCCGCCTCCACCGTCATCGAGCCGTTGTTGACGTAAATTCCCGTGGCGCGTAGTTTCTCATCCGCCGTGCCGACAAAGATCTCGGCATCGGACTTCACTTCGATGTCTCCCCGCGCCGTGACGCCGAGAGAATCCGAGCGGATCGTGACGGTTCCGCTCAGCTCTATGAGCCCGCCGCCCTCCGAACTGACCGCCGTGGAGGAAAGCAGGTTGCCCTCCGCGCCGGAAACGCGGATCTCCGTGCCGCCGCCGAGCGCGATCGTCCCGCCGCGGGACAGCACGCCCGCGCAGAACGCCCCTTTTAAATGAATCTCTGCGCGATTCAGCGCGATCTTTCCGCCGTCGCCGCGGATGACGGCCGTTCCCCGCCCCGCATCCGACAGGAGCGTCTTTTCAAACACGCCCCGATTGACTGCGATCAGCTCGTCTTCCCCGTTCCCGGCGACATGTACGGTATCGCCGTCCTGCGAGACGAACGTGCCGCAGTCCACGGTCAGCTTGCCGCCCACGCCGTAAATGCAGGTGCCGCTTCCCTCTGCAAAAAAGTTGATTATGCCGTTGTCCGCGCTGTTTTCCACGCCGACGGACAGGACGCCCCCGCGCGAATAGATCCCGTACGTATACTCCTTGCCGAAGCAGGTATGGAATTCGCCGGCGCGCGCGTGCGCGTTTCCTTCTTCCATGTTGATGACCGCATAGGGCCAGGAAACGCCCTCGATCAATCCCGCGTCCGGCTGCGCGGCGTCAAGGGGGTCGGCGGCGCGCAGCACGTCGTTATATCCGTAAACGACCGCCATGCGGCCTTCCGCCAGCGGATAGGTGTAGTAAAAATCACAGGAAGCCGCGTCGCACAGGACGTTGAAATTTCCCGCATCCTCTTCTTCCGAATAAATCAGATAGGTATCCGCCGCGATATAACTGCCGTCTCCCCACGCAGTCTCATAGTAGAAGTCTTCCGTGAGCACTGGCATGGAGGTTACGCCCACCGCTGCGTATCCCGCCGTTTGCGCACGCGCGGACGGGTTTGCCGCAAGGGCAGAATAGTTGTCCCGGCAATACAGCGTTGCCGCTGCCGTTTCCCCCGGAACGGAAGCGCTCTCCCGGCGCGGTCCGCTCTCAAACGTGCCCGCCGCCACCGTAAGCGTGCCGCCGTCCACCAGAAAGAGCGAACCGACGGGGTTTCGGATTCCCCCCGAAAGGGTTTCGCTGCCGTCGACGATCATGACGGATACGCCTTCCAGCACGTTGAACACGGGATTCCGGCTGTTCCTGCGGATGGTCTTTCCGTTGAGATCGAGCACCAGATCGGCGGTGATGTCCGCTACGGTATCCGATATGTCGAACGGATCTTTGGCGTCCTCGTCGATTTCGATATAAGAATAGCCGTTGTCGATCGCGGCGCTCAGCTCCTCTGCGGACTTCACCCCGTATACCTGCGCGCCCACGTATTCGATCTCGCTCCCGTACACGCCGCCCGCGCTCTTTTCCTTCGTATATTTTGCGAACGTGAACGCGTAGGTAAGGGACGCCGCCGTAAGAGATACGGTGAGCGCTGCCATCACGGCGGCGAGCAGGAGTTTACGCGTCTTTTCTCTCATGCGGATACCTCCGGGCGCGCGTCCGCCTGCTCAAAGAGCACGTTGAAGCGCGTGGTGTAGCTCTTTTCGATGGAAAAGCCGATCTCGTAGCCCTGCGAGGGATCGGCGTCCAGCCCGCTGAGCAGCATATAGACGGGATTGTCTGCGTTCGCGCACTTTCCGATCATCCTGTCCGCATCCGCAATCGCGATGGGGTGCGCGAACGAGGAGTCCTCCTCTTTCAGCCGCGCCAGATGCTCGTAAGCGGTTTCCCCGCCGAACGCCCGATTGACGCGCACATAGGTCGTTTCTCCCTGCGGCGCGCCGGACGCGTCGCATATCTCCGCGAGGGCGGAGTAATGGTATCCGACGCAGGCGGAATCGTTGAAGGATTCTCCCGCGGCGGGGAGCCCCGGCCATGCCTTTCCGACGCCCTTCAGCTCCACGGCGTTCGTCCAGGTCAGATAGAGCACGTACGTCGCCCGTTCGCCCGGCTGCAGCAGCATGGCGGGCAGAGAGAGGCTGACGGCGTAATAGGGGACGTTTTCCTTCTCGAGATCCAGATAGAGCACGGAAGCGGTATTCCCCGCAGGCGTCTCCCGCTCGAATCCCACCGCATAGCGCTCCGTGCGGAAGGATTTTTCGATCGAGACGCTCCCGCCCGCCCATTTCGCGGAGAGCGCGCCGCCGGTTTCGTCCACGCCGCCCGTCACGGAGAGAGCAGCTTCTCCCTCCCCCAGCGCGCCGTAATCGACGGAATCCCCCGTAAAAAAGGAACCCGTCCCGCCCCATGCGCGGTAAGCTCCATACTTCATCCGATAGCCGCTCTCCTCCTTCTCTCCCTCATAGATGAGGTCGGCGAGCACGATCTGCGGCGTCAGTACGGCGTCGCTGCCGGACGGATATTCCCGCACCAGCTGCAGGGCGAGGTTGCTCCAGAATTCTTCCGGCCCGTACATGCGGAACGTGCTCTGCACGGCCGTTCCCCCGTTGTTTTCCAGCGTAAAGCGCACGGTCCGCCCGTCGTTGGCGCCCAGATCCGTCCACTGCCCGGCGTATTCCACCCAGTAATCCCTGTCCGTAAATACCGAGGAATTGACGCTCTCGATCTCGTACGAGCAGTCAAAGCCGCCGATCCCGACGCTGCGCAGGCCGTTCCATTCCCATCGGTACCCCGCGAACGTGACGCCCGTCAGCAGCAGCGCAACGGCGAGCAGTACGGAGAGATAGCGCAGATACGGATATTCAATTTTCTGTCTCCGCATCCCGCTGCGTTCCATCTTTCCTCCTCTTTTCCTTCCGCGGGGAGATCAGCCCCGCCAAAAACCACACGGCGACCGCCCCGCCGCAGACCGCGAACATGCCCGCGGGCGTCTGCAAAAACGCCGCGGCTGCGCCCAGCCCGGGGATCACCAGCACGACCTTGCCAACCACCGCGCTTTTGTTCACCTCTTCGGAGACGTTGTTCGCGTCTCCGCGGGTCTCGTAGCCGTCTTCCCGCACGGAACGCACGCGGTGCGTGGTGTAGGTGCCGTCTCCGTTGGAAAAGGAGATTACGTCCCCCACGCCGTAGCTGTCCTGCGCGCGGATGATCACCACGTCCCCCACGTTGATCTCCGGCTCCATGCTGCCCGAAACGACCGCCGCCGAGGCGACGCCGAAAAACATCGGCATCTCCTCGCCGAAGAAAGCGCGCGCCGCCAGCATATACAGGTTGTATACGAGCAGCAGCCCCGCCGCGACAGCCAGCAGGATGCGCCCGGTTTTCAAGATCGCTCCGAGTATCCTTTTCATATTTTTTTCGTAAAACTCCTCAATCCGCGCCGCCCTCTCCGAGGATTGCGGCGCTCAGCCTGATGGTCAGCCGGTAGACTGCGGCGTTTTCGCCCGCTTCGGTATCCACCGGGTCGTCGTCCTCCCAAAACCACTCCAATTCAAAAAACGCGGAAGAGTCGGGCTGAATCGTAAGCTCGCTTACGGAGAGCGAATCGATGCCGACGTATCCCTCCGCGCCCGACACGTAAGCGCCGTCCCGCTTCAGCCGATAGCGCAGACGAATGCCGTGCTCGTTCTCTTCGCCGAACGAGACCGCGTACGTCAAAGCGTTCGGATTTCTGTTTTCAAAGAGAAAGCGATACGTCCCACGCATTCCGGGGACGATCGCGCGGTCTCCGAACCGCTCGTTCTGAAAGACGGGGAGATTTTCAAACAGCTCCCAGCTGTTGTGCTCTTCGTCCGTGATAAAGATCACGGGCACGTAATCGGCGGACGAGCGCGCGAGGCAGCAGGCGCTGATGATCCCCGTGAACCCGGTGATCAGCGCGAGCACGGTCAGAACGGCCATCAGCCAGATCCCGCAGCCGCGGATCGTGGCGAGATATGCGCCGTCCATGGAAAAGACGTTCCGGTTCTTGTCCACATATCCGACGTTGTGCTCCCCGTCCGAGAGAAAAACATATCCCTCTTCCCGGACAAATTTCCCCCTGCGCTTCCCCTCCGCATCGTACCAGACGCGGCCGCGCACCTTCCCCCGGCTGACGCCGGCGCGGTCCACCGCGGCGCCGAACCCGGGAAGTTTCGCGTTTTTTACAGCATTTTTTATGTCATTCTGATCGGAATCGCGCCCGATATCGGGCGGATCCGCGTGGATATTCTCATTCATAGTCATCGTGCAGCTCTTTTTTCTTCCGTTCCCCCTTTCGTCAAGGCTTGTGCCGGCAGCAAAGATTTTGCGCGCCCGCCGGCTCTATTTCGCTCCCCTTATCAGACGCGGTTCCCGCCGCGCCGCCGCCACACCTGCGGCGCGGCAAGTCCGCCGTTCATCCAATAATTGAAATGAAAGTTACGCGGGAATCTGCGTAGACTGCGTCGCGGTGTAGCTGATTGTCCAGCTGACGCTCTCCATCCATTCGCCGTACCAGGTATCCTGCAGGTCCGAGACCGTCGTCCAGGTGACCTGCGCGTAGATCTTCTGCGAACCGCCTGCCGCTACCGTAACGGTATCGGCGAGCGCCGTACCGGAATCGTCCGCGACGAATTTGATGGCAAACATCGCCTTCACCTGGTCGTCGCTGTAATAAGTATTATACCCGACGTCAGATTCTGCACCGTCCGCTAATTGCGCCGTGGGAAGATCGTTTTTTGCGATCGTCACCTCCGCATCGACGTCTCCGCTGTTGGTGATTTCCGCAACGACGATATAGCCGGTCGAATGCGTGCTCTCCGTCACAGAGGGGGACAGTTTGCCGAATTCTACGTTTCCGCTGCCCGCAGGCGTCACGGCGACGTCCCACTTGGCAATGCCGACCGTAGCGTTTCCGCTGCCGCCCGTGACGTACTTCGCGAACGTGCTGCCGAGGAAACAGCAGCTGAGCAGGGTAAGGACGACCAAAGCGATGCACAGCCTGGTAACCACTCTCCTCTTTTCCGTCTTGTTTTCTGTCATTTTCTTACTCCTTGAAACTTTAATATCTGCAAATCAGCCCGCGTGTGGCACAGGCTGTATTTACGCACCTCTGCATTTATTCTCCCTCTTCTTCCGGGGAAAGGGCGTCGCGCGCGTCCACCAACGCGCGCAGGCGGGCGATCTCCTCGTCCTTTTCCCTGATCGCATCGTCCTCCGCCGCGCGGCCTCTTCTGCTGCGGACCGTGATACGCGCGATATCGCACAGCACATACGCGACCGCGGGGATGCCTACGAACACGAGAACGCCGACGGGCGTCTGCAAAAAGAGCGAAAAGCCGCCCAGCCCGGGCACGCTCCCCGCGTAAACGCCCATCACGTTATCTGCCGATACGTCGAGCGGGGAGGCGTTCTCCTGCGCGGCGTCGTTGTCCCCGATCACACGAAAAGCAGTCGTCTTTCCCGCCCCGTCCCGCACCACTTCCGCGATGCGCAGGGTGACGAACACCTCTCCGGAACGGAAGGTCACGACGTCGCCCGCGGTCAGCGCCTGTTTTTCTTCTTCGTCCAGCAGGCGGACAAAGAGCAGTGCGCCCGCGGAGAAACTGTCGTCGCGCGCGCCCTTCATCGAATCCGCCGTGACCGCGAGCGGGGCAATCCCGAAAATATCCGGCGGAACGCCGGGATTGACGCTCCCCTTGATAATGAGCGTGAGATTGACGGCGAGCAAGGGCAGGAGCAGCGCGCACAGCGCGATCAAAAGCGCCGTTTTCACTGCGCCCCGCACGCCCCCTCTTTCCGTTTTGCCCGAAGCGCTGTTCGGGGTTTGATTTTCGCTGTTCTGTCCCATGATCCTCCCGCGGCGGCAGCGCGAACCGAGCTGTGCCCGCAGCAAAATGATTTCCTGAAAGAATATTTTGTGAAAGAATATTCTTATTTTATTAAAAAAATCCCTTATTTTCCACCATTATGCACCCGATCGGCGCAATCTTAACAATTCTTAACGCTTTAAAGGCCCCGGAACAGGAACGCCCCGCCGCAGCCTTCCGGACGGCGGTTCAGCCCGGCAGGCGCGGCAACGCGCGCGCCTGCGCCTTTTGAGCCGTCTTTTTGTCCCGATCCGCCGTTTATCCACAGCGGCGCGCCCTTTTTCACTCAGATTTGCTATACCCGGCGCGATGATACTATAAAATACCGCCGATAAGTGTGTTCTATTATATATTACCCCCCCCCCCCGTCTGTCAACAAATTTTTCACATTTTTACAAATTTTTCCATTTTCCGGGCGCGTTTTGTTTTCCACCGCGCAATCCGACCTGCGCGCCGACGGCGCCCGCAGGCCGCGCCCGCTTCCGCATACGGATTTTATTTAAAATAAAAAACAGCGCTCATCGCGCTGTTTTCGCTCTGTTTTCAGATTACGGGCGCTCGGAAAGGCACCACTTGAACGCCGAGGGAAGGCTCACCCGCTCCTCGATTTCCTCCGCCGTAAACGCGGCGCACACCTCCGGGAGCCGGTCGCAGGCGGCGTAATAACAGGTCATGTTCCATTCCTTATGCGTGAACACGTGAAGATGTGCGCGCTTCTGCATTCCGCCCCGCACGGTAACGCCCATTTCCGCCAGGCGCGCACGCGCGGCGGCTTCGCCGAGCAGCCCGGGGACGTTGGGAAACTGCCACATGCCCTTCAGCACGTCTTTTTCCCGCCGCTTGATCAGGGCGATTTTCCCGTCCGATTCCAGAAAGAAAACCGTCATATCCTCCCGCCTGCGCGCGGCTTTCTCCTTTCTGACGGGAAGCAACCCGTACGAGCGGCTGCGGCGGGCAAGGCAGACTGCCTGCATGGGACATTCGTCGCAGAGGGGCGCGCCGTTCGGCACGCAGACGATCGCGCCGAGCTCCATCAGGCTCTCGGTAAATGCGCCCGCATCCGGCGGATAGACGGCGCGAAGCCGGCTGGTCATGTTTTTCCTGCATTCGGGCAGGTCGATGTTGGTGAAATCCTCCGTTATGCGGCTGATGACCCTGAGGACGTTTCCGTCCACCGCAGGTTCCGGAAGCCCGAACGCAATGGACGA
>UQTB01000046.1 GCA_900543915.1 uncultured Eubacteriales bacterium
ACGGGCGGGTGATCTCCACCGGCGGCGGTGCGGTTCTGCGGCAGCAGAACGTGGAGGCGCTCAGGCAGAACGGCGTTCTGATCTGGGTCAAGCGGCCGCTGTGCATGCTGGCGGTAAAAAACCGCCCGCTTTCCGGGAAACAGGGCGTGGAAAATCTCTACCGCACGCGCAGAAAAAAATACGCCGCCGCGGCGGATTTTGCGGTCAATAACGGAGGGACGTTCGCGCGGACGCTCCGGAAAATCGAGGAGAAACTCAATGAATATTTTGGTGATTAACGGGCCGAATCTCAATATGCTCGGGATCCGCGAGCCCGCAGTTTACGGCGAACGGACGTATGCCGACCTCGTGTCGTTCATCGGGGAATGCGCGGCCGCGCTCGGCGTGTCCGTCTCCGTCGAGCAATACAACGGAGAGGGGGAGATCGTGACAGCCATACAGCGCGCATACGGGCGGTATGACGGCATCGTCATCAACGCCGGCGGCTATACGCATACCAGCGTGGCGATTCTGGACGCGTTAAAAGCCGTCGCACTGCCCGTCGCAGAGGTGCATCTCTCGGATATCGGCGCGCGGGAATCCTTCCGGCAATTCAGCTACATTTCCCTGATTGCTGAAAAAAAATACTGCGGCTATGGGTTTGACGGATATAAATTTGCGCTTGAATATTTGAAAAACAGAGAAAAAATGCTTGACAAATGAATCTTTAACTGATAAAATGAATAAAAATTTATTAAACCGTTGAGGCAGAAGAGTAGCGCGTTCGGCAGCGTCAAGAGAGTCCCGGGGTGGTGGAACGGGATCGCCGCGTGCGTGTGAATGGGCTGCCGAGGGCGGGGGCGAAAGATAACGAGTAGTCCCCGACGCATGCCGGCGTTAACGGCGGGGGCATGCTGGTGCCCCGGTAATGAAGGCGGCTTTTGCCGTGAATTTGGGTGGCAACACGGATCGATTTTTCGTCCCAAGGAGAAGATCGGTCCGTGTTAATTTTTAAACAGGAGGCAGAAAACATGGCACAGACAATCCCTTACAAGACCTATTTGAATGAAGAAGAGATGCCGAGAACCTGGTACAATCTCAAGGCGGTCATGAAGGCGAAGCACGCGCCCTTCCTGAATCCGAAGACGCTGCAGCCCTGCACGCGGGAGGAACTCTGCAAGGTGTTCTGCGAAGAATGCGTGGATCAGGAGCTGAACGATCGGGACGAGCGCATCGAGATCCCCGCCGGAATCGCGGAATTTTACAGAATGTTCCGTCCGTCGCCCCTGGTGCGCGCCTACTTTCTGGAGCGTATGCTGGATACGCCCGCGGAGATCTACTATAAATTCGAGGGAAACAACACGTCCGGCTCGCACAAGCTGAATTCCGCCGCGGCGCAGGCTTATTACGCCAAACGGCAGGGGCTCGTTTCCATTACCACGGAGACGGGCGCGGGGCAGTGGGGCACCGCGCTCGCGATGGCGGCGGCGTTTTACGGGCTGAAGCTGGATGTGTTCATGGTGAAGGTCTCGTACGAACAGAAGCCGTACCGCAGGGAGGTGATGCGCACATACGGCGCAAACGTCGTCGCGTCGCCGTCGGTTACCACGGCCGCGGGCAGGAAAATCCTCGAAAAGTTTCCAGATACGGGCGGTTCGCTCGGCTGCGCGATCTCGGAGGCAGTGGAAAAAGCGCTCTCTGCCGATCGCTGCCGATACGTTCTGGGGAGCGTGCTCGATCACGTCGTGCTTCATCAGTCCGTCATCGGGCTGGAGACGAAAACCGCGCTCGACCGCTACGGCATTACGCCGGATCTCGTCATCGGCTGCATGGGCGGGGGCTCCAACTTCGGCGGGCTGATCGCTCCCTTTATGGGGGACAAGCTGAAGGGGAAAAACGATACGCATTTTATCGGCGTGGAGCCCGCGAGCTGCCCGTCGCTGACGCGCGGAAAATTCGCGTACGATTTCTGCGACAGCGCCCGCACGACGCCTCTGGCGAAGATGTATACGCTCGGCTGTGAATTCATGCCTGCGCCCGGTCACGCAGGCGGGCTGCGGTATCACGGCATGAGCCCCATCCTTTCGCAGCTGTATCACGACGGCATGCTGGAAGCGCGCGCCGTCGGGCAGAAGGCGGTTTTCGACGCGGCGGTCGCCTTCGCGCGGTGCGAGGGGATTCTGCCCGCGCCCGAATCCGCGCATGCGATCAAGGTCGCCATGGATGAGGCCGCTGCCTGCAGGGAAAGCGGGAAAAAGAAAAGAATCCTCTTCGGCCTCACCGGAACGGGATATTTCGACCTCAGCGCCTATGCGGCATATAACGACGGCGCCCTTTCCGACGAATCGTTTACGGAAGAGGCGCTGGAGCGCGGCTTTGCCTCGATACCAAACGTAAATCTCTGAAAAATTATGAGAATAATCTGTTTGATTCTGTCAGGCAGAACGGATGTGAAACGCCGTAAACGCGGCTCGTTTTTCGCTTTGCAACGCCTTTGCAGAGCGCGCGGGCATGTTTGCGGCGCCTGAAAAAACTCCCGCATCCGCGGGAGTTTTTTCATGGCGCTTCGTCATAACAGCCCGAAAAGACTTTATGTAACGGAAACACCCGTCACTTTTCGGCATGCTATAAAACTTGTGGCAAATTCATTGCGCCTGTCTTTTTCCGGAAGTGTGTCCCCGGTTTTAAGAATGGGGGTGAGATGAAGTTTTAATCAGATTCTGCACTCGTCGGTATCGCCCTTGACGACAGAAAAAAGCCCCGCACATCGTGCGGGGCTTTGCAATGCCGTTCAATCAATACATGCCGCCCATTCCGCCCTGCGGCATCTGGGGCGCCTCGGGTTTGGGAATATCCGCCACGATGCTCTCGGTCGTGAGGAAGACCGAGGCGACGGAAGCCGCGTTTTCAAGCGCAGAGCGGGTAACCTTCGTCGGGTCGATGATGCCGCTCGCCACCATGTCGGTGTATTCGTTGGTCAGCGCGTTGAAGCCGAAGTTCTTGTCGTTTGCTTTCAGAACTTCGTTGAGGATGACAGCGCCGTCCAGTCCCGCGTTCTTCGCGATCTGTCTGAGCGGCTCCTCGATTGCGCGGAGAATGATATTCGCGCCCGTCTTTTCGTCGCCGTCCAGCGTCTCCACGAGGTTCTTGATTGCGGGGATCGCCGCGATCAGCGCGATGCCGCCGCCGGGGACGATTCCTTCCTGTACCGCCGCTCTGGTCGCGTTCAGCGCGTCCTCGATGCGGAGTTTCTTTTCCTTCATCTCTACTTCGGTCGCCGCGCCGACGTTGATGACGGCTACGCCGCCCGCGAGCTTCGCCAGGCGCTCCTGCAGTTTTTCCTTGTCGTAATCGGACGTGGTCTCCGCGATCTGCGCCTTAATGGACTGCTTTCTCGCTTCGATCGCCTTGGGATCGCCTGCGCCGTTGATGATGGTCGTATTGTCTTTATCCACTTTGACGGTGCCCGCTCTGCCGAGCATATCCATCGTGAAGTCCTTGAATTCGTAGCCCATGTCGGAGGAGATCACCGTGCCTCCGGTCAGGATCGCGATGTCCTCGAGCATTGCCTTTCTGCGGTCGCCGAAGCCGGGTGCCTTGACCGCCACGCAGTTGAACACGCCCTTTAACTTATTGACGACGAGCGCCGCGAGCGCGTCTCCCTCCACGTCTTCCGCGATGATGAGAAGGCGCATGCCCTGCTGCGCGATCGGCTCGATGACGGGGAGAATTTCCTGAATGGAAGAGATCTTCTTATCGGTGATGAGAATGACGGGGGAATCCAGAACAGCCTGCATCTTGTCCGTATCCGTCACCATATAGGCGGAAGCGTATCCGCGGTCAAACTGCATGCCTTCCACCGTGGTGAGCTCGGTCTTCATGGTCTTGCTCTCCTCGATGGTGATTACGCCGTCTTTGCCCACTTTTTCCATCGCGTCCGAAACCAGCGCGCCCACCGTTTCGTCTCCGGCGGAGATAGAGGCGACCTGCGCGATCGCGTTCTTGTTCTCGACGGGCTTGGAATTCTTTTTCAGTTCTTCAACTGCGACGTCCACAGCCTTCTTGATGCCGTTCTTCACGATGATGGGATTCGCCCCCGCGGCGACGTTTTTGAGTCCCTCGCGGATCATCGCCTGTGCGAGCACGACCGCCGTCGTGGTGCCGTCGCCCGCCACGTCGTTCGTCTTCGTGGAGACCTCCTTCACGAGCTGTGCGCCCATGTTCTCAAACGGATCTTCGAGCTCGATTTCCTTCGCGATGGTGACGCCGTCGTTGGTAATGAGGGGAGCGCCGTATTTCTTCTCCAGAACGACGTTTCTTCCCTTGGGCCCGAGCGTGATCTTAACCGTGTCCGCAAGGACGTTGACGCCCGTCTCCAGGGCTTTTCTCGCATCCTCGCCGTATTTCAACTGTTTTGCCATAATACTGTTACCTCCTTATTCGACTACCGCCAGAATATCGCTCTGACGGATAATGGTAAATTCTTTGCCGTCTACTTTGAATTCGCTTCCCGCGTACTTGGAGTAGAGGACGGTTTCGCCTACTTTGACCTGCATCACGACTTCTTTTCCGTCGATCACGCCCCCCGGCCCCACGGCGACCACTTTCGCAGTCTGCTGCTTTTCCTGCGCGGAAGAGGGGAGAATAAATCCCGATTTCGTGGTTTCCTGCGCTTCGCAGGCTTCCACCACAACCTTGTCGAACAAAGGTCTGATATTCATAACTTCGTTTGCCTCCTTGCAATTGATTCGTTATAGTGTTAGCACTCTTATCTTTTAAGTGCTAAATATTATTATAGTCAATAAAATAAAATTGTCAATCGATTTGAGGGAAAAATGTTTGAAAATTTTGTCAAATAAAAATTTAAATTGTTTGCAAAAAATCGCGGGGTATGGTATGATAAGAAAAACAAAAGAGAGGGCGTATCATGGATAAATGGGATAAACGGTTCATGGAGCTTGCGGAGACGGTGGCGGGCTGGTCCAGCTGCTATCAGGAAAACCGCCACATCGGCGCGGTGATCGTCAAGGATAAGCGCATTATGACGACGGGATACAACGGCGCGCCCGCAGGCGTTTCCACCTGTGCGGAACGCAGGTCCTGCCTGCGGCGGGAACAGAATATTCCCTCCGGCACGTGTCAGGAAATCTGCTACGCGGTCCATGCCGAGCAGAATGCCATCATCCAGGCGGCAAAGCTGGGCGTCAGCGTAGACGGGGGAACGCTTTACTGCACCCATCAGCCCTGCGTGATCTGCGCGCGCATGATCATCAACGCGGGGATCCGCCGCGTCGTCTACCGCCACGGCTATCCGGATGCGTTCTCCCTGCAGCTCTTTTCGGAAGCCGGTTTGACCATCGAAAAATATACCGATCCGGAATCCGACGCATAAAGAGCGAATTTGCTCTGCGATCAGCCGGCCGCTGTCATGGCTTATCGGCGGATCGGAAGATCTATATAAATAATCAATAAAATAAATTATAATATTATAATTATGTTATTGTGTTCCGTGCCGTCAAAAGGCCGTTCATTGCGAAGCCGCTGCAAAGATAGTCCTTTGCCTGCCCGCTTATGCTGCTCCGTCGGAACCGTTATTGTTTTCTCAAGATCGGAGTCCCACTGACGCAAATTCCGATCTCAAATCATCTTGAAAGATATCGGAAAGGGAATCCGAACATTTTTGCCTAATCGAGCCGCATGTTTTCAATGAAACAGATTCTTTCTGTTTGATTCATTCTGCTTCTCTTATCGTCCATCTCCTGTCGCCAAACAGCCTCGCTGTCCGTTTGCGGGAGTTATAACAAAATCCCATCCGCCTGTTTGGATGGGATTTTTCTGCTTGCGTCGGGAGAGCGGCGAGGGGATGCGCGGACTTTTTTCACCCGTTTGCAGGGAAAACGTCAGTCCTTTGTCCCTTCCGGCGGCATAGTAACGACCATTTCTTCGATGCAGTGATCCTTGACGGACATGACGGAGATTTTGAACAGGTCGGTGGTGATTTCCGCCGTCGTGCCGTCGTCCGGGACGGCGCCGAGCAGAGAACAGGCATAACCGCCCAGCGTCTCGTTTTCTTCCTTCGCCTCTTCGGGAAATTTGATTTTGAGCGCCTTTTCCACTTCGTCCAGCGGCGTTCTGCCGGTCATTTTCCATTCCCGATCGGAGAGCGGGAGAATTTCGTATTCGGAAACTTCGCCCTTGTCGGTCAGATCTCCCACCAGCAGCTCGATCAGATCGTGTATGGTCACGATGCCGCTCATGCCGCCGTATTCGTCGACGACGACCGCAAAATACTCCCGCGTGGACTTCATGCGGTAAAACAGCTTATCCGCCGGCATGCTTTCCGCCGCGAATACGGCGGGCTCCACCGCGCGTTCCAAAACGTTTTCCCGCGACTGATCTTCCAGACGAAAGTAAATCTTCGTATTCAGAATGCCGATCACGTCGTCCGCGTCCTTGCCGCACACAGGGTAGTAGGTATGATAATTCTCGTTGAGGGTATTTCTCCATTCCTCTTCGGAATCCGTCGTGAATAATATGGCGGTGTCCTTGCGGTGCGTGCAGACTTCGCCGACCGAGGTGTCGTTGAATTCAAATACGTTCTGGATCAGCTCGTTTTCCTTCGCGTTGATCGCGCCGTGTTCGCTGCTCGATTCGACCATGAGCATGATCTCTTCCTCGGTGGCGGGGGACTCTTCTTCGTCCGGCCGGATCCCGAACAGGCGGAGCACGCCGTTTGTGGAGACGGTCAGCAGCCATACGAGGGGAGCAAAAAACACGGAGACAAATTTGAGAAGCCCGGAAAGCCCGAGCGCCATCTTTTCCGCGCGGCGCATGGCGATCCGCTTGGGGATCAGTTCGCCGAATACGATGCTGAAGTAAGAGAGAATCAGCGTAATGACGATGACGCAGATGGTGTTGAGCGTTCCCCGCGGGATGCCGATCCCCGCGGCGATGAGCGCATCCGTAAGGGGCGCCGCGAAGTTATCCGCGGCGAAAGCGCTCCCGAGCAGGCCCGCGAGCGTGATTGCCACCTGGATGGTGGAGAGAAACTTCGCCGGGCGGGAGGTCAGCTTGATCAGCCGTCCGGCGCGCTTATCGCCCGCCTCCGCCAATTTTTCGAGCTTGTTTTCGTTGGTCGAAATGACCGCGATTTCCGCGCTGGCGAAAACCGCGTTCAGAAAGATCAGTATTACCTGTAAAATAATCGCCGTAATCATAATTTCATTTAAAACGACAAAAAGACATAGCCATCGTCGAATGGCTACGCCTTTTATCCTGTCTCAGCGGTTCCGCCGCTTGTCTTCTATGGGTGAGGCTATAGAGCCGTCGCCGTCCACCAGAAACAAATTCTCCTTATCTTTTTGATTTATATTAACATATATCCGCCCGGTTGTCAAGGGTTTTTCAGGCGTACAGGGAAGGGCGCGACGTGCTGACCCTCCGCTACACGGCAACATACCGTAATGAAAA
>UQTB01000047.1 GCA_900543915.1 uncultured Eubacteriales bacterium
GCCGGGAGCGTCGATGCTCCCGGCTGTTGCCCTGTCCCCCCCCGCTTTTCCGGCATGCTGCGCTTGTCCGGCAAAAACCGGACAAAGCCCGTCCTCCGCGCATGCGTACGCGGCCGCGCGGCGTCTCTTTCCCTTTACCGCAGCAGTTCCCGCTCGCGCAAATCGCGATATATTTCGTTATGAATCTCTTCGCGCATTTTCATGATTTCGCCGTAATCATATCCTTTGAACCCCGAACGCATGCTCAGAAAACGGGTAGCGTTGGTCAGAATCACCACACACATGTTCTTTTCCCGATTAAAAAAGATACTTTGTCCCGTATGTCCGCAATGCCCGAAACTGCCGTCCGGAAAAAGTTTACCCGTCTGCGAATACTTCTCATCCACGTACAGCCACCCGAGCCCCCTGGATTCGCTCGCGCAATCGGGCGCGTACTGCCGCTCCGCTATGGCAAACAGCGCTTCGGGGTACAATCGTTCGTCCTTACGCAATACGGCTTCCGTAAATTTTCTGATATCCGCCAAGGTAAAAAACTGTCCGCCCAAACCTGCTGACGTCTGCATGACCCTGACGATTTCGTCGTCCCAGGGATGCGCCAATCCGTCCACGTCCGCCGAACGGTAACAGATTGCGGCATTCGGCTCGTCAAGTTCGATATTGAACTTGCTCCTGGTATACCCCAAAGGCCTTTTGAGATATTTTTCGAACAGGCCCTCCAGCGTTTCGTTGTAAATTTTTTCGAGAATAAATCCGAGCAAAACCATACCGCAGCAGGAATACAGGTAATCACTGCCCGGCGCAAAAGCCAGGGCATGCGACAGAACATTTTCCGCAATCGCTTCACGGCCCTTTGCTGCAATTTCCGGAGGCGGCACATGGCGCACGATGCCCGACGTATGCGTCAGCAGTTGTTTGACCGTTATGTCCTTTTTGTCGGCCGGCACGTTTGTGAAACAGTCGTCCAACCGGCTGTCCAGACGCAGCAAGCCTCTCCCTATCGTCTGTAAAACCAAGGGCGTCGTTACGAGGACTTTTCCTAAACTTGCTATATCGAAATAGGTGTCCTCGTTCACGTTGTCCGAGCAGAACGTGCTCTCGTCCGCCCCTGTTTTCACATAAACCGCGTAGGAATCGAATTCCCTGTCGGCCGCTTTTTGTCGCATTAAACGCTTTGTATTCTGCAAAAAGTCCGTTTCCATGCGTTCTCTCCTTATAGTCTTTTTCTGCAACCGTCTATCTGAATATTCTGCCCGACAATATAGCCCGCCTTTTCGCTTGCCAGAAAACAGATCAATTCCGCATTTTCCGCATCCGTCCCCGTACGACCGGCATAACAGAGCTCCGTCGGCGTAGAGCGATTCACGTCGGGGTCGCCCGAATCACTGACTGTACCGGGGGACACGCAGTTCACCACCACGCCTTTTCCGATAACTTCCTTTGCCAAGGACTGCGTCATTGCAATTACCGCACCTTTCGTAGCGGAATACGCCGCCATATCGGCATTGCCGTATACCCCGGCCACGGATGCTACATTGATAATTCGTCCGTAACCGTTTCCGAGCATTTGCGGCAAAACCGCTTTCGTGCAATGCACCACACCCATTACATTGACATTCCAAAACGTGCGCCACTTTTCTTCGCTTGTCTGCAAAAACGATTCAAAATTCCTCCAAAGTGCTGCATTGTTGACGAGAATGTCTATTCGTCCGAACCGCTCCAAAGCTGACATGACGGCGCCTTCCACAGCCTTTCCGTCCGATACATCGCACACCGAACACAGCGCTTCACACGGATATGCCTTTAACTCATCCCGTAAAGCGCTCAACGTTTTTTCGTTCATGTCGAGCAATACCAATCTGACGCTTTCCTGCGCCATTTTCAAAGCTACTGCACGGCCGATGCCCACCGATGCGCCCGTAATCAGCGCCGTTTTATTCCTCATATTATCCTCCCTCTCGTTTGCCAATCCCGTGTCCCGACATGTCGATTGCCGACAATACTACCCATATCGGACCGGCTCTCCTTTATCTGCGCCCTGAAAATATTATACTACGGCAGTCCGCCGCCGTCAATACGGTTTTCTGTCCGAAAAAGCCGCAATCCTGCCGTCTTTACGGCCGACATACAAAAAGCCGCGTCGTTTCTTACGCGGCTCTTCCGAGTAATCCTTTTTCTGCGAAAGAGTGTCTGTCCGACTGTCCCGGCACGGTGTCTCTCTCCGCCGGTGTTATCATACGAACTTACTCCTGCCCGGCTTTCTTTTGCTTACTTTTCTTTCTCCGAAAGAGTGTCTGCCCGACTGTACCGGCACGGTATCCCGTTTTTGTCGGTACACCGCACGAACTTTCTCCTGCCCGGCTTTCTTTTGCTTACTTTTCTTTCCGCGAAAGAAAAGTAAGTCAGATCTTCATATCGCCGAAACGCAGCCAGCCTTTCTTGCGCATCAGTTCGCTGACCGCGAGGCTGATGCCCGCCGGCAGGAGGAAAAACAGGAGCGCGATCCCCAGCCCCAGCACCCAGCCGTCCAGAACGCCCGCCGAAGCCGAGACGGTGCTGAATACGCCGACCAGCCCGCTCGTGCCCATGCCGCCGCCCGTGGCGTCGCAGTACAGCCCGAACACGCACGTGGAAAGCGGACCGCAGACCGCGCTGGAGACGATCTCGGGCACCATGATGGCGGGGCGCTTCATGATATTGGGAATCTGCAGCATGCTCGTGCCGATCCCCTGCGAAATGAGCCCGCCCACGCCGTTTTCCCGGAAGGACGTGACGGCGAAGCCCACCATGTGGCAGGCACATCCGACCGCCGCCGCGCCGCCGGCAAGCAGCATGGCGTTCACCTCCGCCGTTCCCGCCGTCCCCCCGGAAAGAATGGGAGAAGCCACTGCCACCCAGATCGCCGCGCTGGAAGTCGGCATCGTGAGCAGGATGCCCATGACGACCGAGATCACGATTCCCATGACGAAGGGCGTGATGCTGGTGGCGGCTGCGATCAATGCCCCCAGCTGGTTGATCAGCCAGATAAAGGGAAAGGAAACATAGATTCCCAGAAAAGCCAGCAGCATGCCGCCCAGCGGCACCAGGAGAATATCCAGCTTGGTCCTGCCCGCATACAGGGAAGCCAGCTCGATGACCAGCAGCGTGACGACGTACGATCCGATGGGATTGCCGGGCGCCCCGCCGCCGAACTTCGAGGCGATGAGCGGCAGTCCGCCGCCGCCCGCGATCAGCTGGTCGGACCAGGCGCCGATCAGCCCGGCGACGGCGGCAAAAAAGATCAGCATCCGGTTTTTGCCCAGGGCATGCGCGATCCCCACGCCGATCCCGGCGCCCATCAGCGCCTTCGCGATATTCGCAAACGCCAGAAGCGTATTCCCCACGTAGTTTTCGCCGATCCAGCCGGCGATCTGCCCGAGGATCGTCCCCGCGATCAGCGTGACGAACAGCCCCTGCGCCATGCCCGAAAAAGCGGTGATAAAGTACCGTTTGGGCAATGTTCTGAAATACGTTTTCACTGCGTCTTTCGCAGTGTTTTTCGGCGTTTCCGGCTCCGGAAACGCCTCCTCGCTCTCTTTCTCGGGCACGATACCCTCTTCCTTCATAGTTTGACCTCCGTCAGTTGATTGTCTGTTAAATCGCAGGAAGTGAGGTAATACGCCACGCCGTTTTTTATGACCAGCCTGTCCGCGCGCACGTCCCTGCCGTGCAGATGCCCGTAGATGACCGCATCCGCCCCCGCGCGTTCAAATAAGTCTGTAAAAAGCGAATTTTCCCGCTTTACGTTAAAGGGCGGATAATGGATGAGAACCACCAGCCTGTCCCCCTCCCTTCTCATCCGCTCTGCGGCAAGAAGAGAGAGGCGGAAGCGCTCCGCCTCTCGTCTGTACAGTTTTTCGTCCGTCTCCGAAAAGCCGGGCGTGCCGGGAACGCTCCACCCCCGCGAGCCGCAGAAAACGACATTTCCCAATCTGACGGCATCGTTCTGAAGCGCATAGACGTGCGGCGGCAGGCTTTCGCGGATGCGCGAAATGCTCTTCCACCAATAGTCGTGATTGCCGCGCACAAGGATCTTTTCCCCCGGCAGAGCGGAAAATTCCTCCATATCGAAGAGCGCCTCTTTCAGGTCCATCGCCCAGCTGATGTCGCCGGGGATGAGGACGACGTCGCCCTCCGCTGCCTTTTTTGTCCAGTCCGCCTTGATCTTATCGAGGTACCCTACCCAATTTCCGCCGAACACTTCCATCGGCTTATCCGAAGTGCGGGATATATGCAGATCGCTGATGGCAAAAATTCTCAAGGTTCTCCCCCGTGGTTTTTTCTTATTTTAGCACAATCCGCCCGAAGAAGCAACTAAAAAAAGGGACCGCGAATGCGATCCCCCGAAAATCGAACAACTACTGCGGATAAATCGGCAGCTCGAAAAATCCCGCGCAGACTTCCTGCGAGTAATTCTGGCAGGGCGGAATGGCGCAGTAACCGTAGGACGGAACCAGAAGCTCCACTTCCATGACGATTTTCAGAATCACCGTGGAACAGCCGTTGATGGTAAACTGTCCCGCGCCCGTATAAGTCCCTTCCGCGGAGACCATGGAGACCACGGCTTCCACTTCGTACGGCATCACGGACGGCGCGGGGACGCAGAGTATGACATCCTTCGTGACGGTAAACGACGAGGTGGCGACGCCTTCCACGCCGTTTGCGTCCGTATAAGCCACGGTGACGGGTATGGTGACATCCGCACGCACGCGCGCGCTGTTGGGCTTATCCGCGATGGGATCGATCAGCAGATTGGAGATCGTCCCCCGGGCGGTAGTGCTTCTCGCGCTGATAAACGTGAGCGGATATGTAGGATTGGCCGGCGTGAAGTTTGTGAGATTCAGAACAACGCCCGTCAGCTGCTGTTGCTGCATGCACGCGTCGAACACCTTTTTTACCTGAATGCACACCTTTTCGCACAGGCCGTTCAGCGGATTGCCCGTAATCTGCCCCGGACATCTGTCCGATTGAAAATTACAAAAAAATGACATATTTCTCCTCCTTTTCTTTACGAAAGTGCTTCACGCATTCCGCGCTTCTTTGGTAAAACCGGCAAGGCGGCGGGCGCGCTTGATACTTTCCTATACTTTTATATATGCAGAGCAGTCCCCTTTATGCTACCAGCCCGCGCGGTTTTCAGCGCGAAATTCAAGTCGAAGGGCAAAAATCGGAGCGCCCGTTCTCTCCGCGCTGCCCGGCCCTCCGACGGCCGGGCGGAGAAAACTGCAATTTTACGTTTTTTTTAATTTATCTTCCTTTCACGCGTATATATGCACGCGCTCCTTGACATCCGCGGCGATTGGGTATATAATAACTCTCGGCTGTTTTGCCGACGAGCGGAAGACGGAGCGCCCCCAGGGGCAAAATACATCCGCTCCGCGAGGGAGAGAAATGTTCTTTGAATACGTCAAAAATTTTACCGATTATCCTCTGTTTTCGGCCGCGCACATCTCCTATTTTGCCGCGGCGATCGTAATTGCAGTCGCCGCGAGCCTCCTTTTGAGAAAGCGCTCCGATAAGGCAAAACGCGTCGTTCTGATCGTCTGCGCCTGCCTCGTCGTGTTCAACTATGCGTTTTTACAGCTCTGGAGAGTATGGGCGTATGCCGACGGGCGCGGGAAAGACATGCTCGACAAGGTCGCCTACCTCATGATGCCGAACGAGATTCTGCCCTTTCAGCTGTGCAGCATGCTCTGCTATATCATTCCCGCGGCCGTTATATTGAAAAAACGCTGGCTGTACGAAGCGGTCGCGCCCATCTGCATCATGGGCGGGTTTCTCTTCTTCTTTTATCCGACGGGCATCATCGACCGCTACCCGCCTTTGTCTTTCCGCGTATTGGAGAGCATGCTGCAGCACACCGTTATCCTGTTTTTCGGGGTATTTCTCTATGCGTCCGGCGCGGCGAAAATGCAGCTGAAAACCATAAAATATCCCCTCCTGTTCCTGCTCGCCGCCGGCGTCATAGCGATCGCGGCGAACCTCGCGTTCGGCGGGGTGGACGACGGCGTTAACTTCTTCTATCTCCGCAAAAACGTCCTGGGGCTCAAACTGCCCTTCGCGGCAAACGTGCCGATCATGGCGCTCGTCGCCGCCGTGTTTTTCTTCCTGATTCTAGGCGTGCAGACGCTCGCGGACAAGCTCGCCGCGCGTTTTCAGAAAGGGCGCGGCGCAGATACCCCTGCCGAACCCCGCGGGCAGGACAGCGATATTCCCCCCTGCGCGGACTGAACGGCCGCTCCTCTGCGGCGAACCCTGATTTAATCTGCCGGTTTCGATGAAGACACAGAGCTCTTTTTCGGCGGCGGCAGGTTGAAAAAAAGAGGCGCAGCCTTTGGCTGTGCCTCTTTTTCATGATTCCGCCGGGCTCCGGCGGTTTTTTACTCTGATCAGATGCGGTTGACGCCCGTCTTGACGGCGGCCTCCGCCACTGCCTTCGCGACCGTGGGACCGACGCGCTTATCGAAAGCGTACGGCAGGATGTAATCCGCCGTCAGCTCTTCGTCCGAGACAAGGGAGGCAATCGCGTATGCGGCGGCGATCTTCATCTCCTCGTTGATGTCCGTCGCGCGCACGTCCAGCGCGCCGCGGAAAATCCCCGGGAACGCGAGCACGTTGTTGATCTGGTTGGGGAAGTCGCTGCGCCCCGTCCCCACGACCGCCGCGCCCGCTTCCTTCGCGAGATCGGGCATGATCTCGGGCACGGGATTCGCCATGGGCATGACGATCGCGCCCGGGTTCATCGTCTTTATCATATCCTGCGTCAGAACGCCCGGAGAGCTGACGCCGACGAAGATATCCGCGCCGTTCACCGCGTCCGCGAGCGTGCCCTTTTTCTTCCCCTTGTTGGAAAACGCGGCGATCTCCTGCTTGGCGGGCGTCATTCCCTCGTTGCCTTCGCAGATGATGCCCTTTCTGTCGCACATAATGACGTCTTTCACGCCCAGCGAAAGGAAGAGTTTGGCGATCGCCACGCCCGCCGCGCCCGCGCCGCTGAAGGCGACGACGACGTCTTTCCAGTCTTTTTTGACGAGCTTGAGCGCATTGATGCAGGCGGCGATCGTGACCACCGCGGTGCCGTGCTGATCGTCGTGGAAAATGGGGATATCCACCTCGGGATCCTCTTTCAGGCGGCGCTCGATCTCAAAGCAGCGGGGCGCGGAAATATCCTCCAGATTCACGCCGCCGAAGCTGCCGGCGAGCAGTTTTACCGTGTTGACGATATCGTCCACGTTTTTGCTGCGGACGCAGAGCGGAATGGCGTCCACGTCGCCGAAGGTCTTGAAGAGCACCGCTTTCCCCTCCATGACGGGCATACCCGCTTCCGGGCCGATATCGCCCAAGCCCAGCACGGCGGTGCCGTTGGAAACGACAGCCACCATATTGCCCTTGAAGGTGTACTTATACACGT
>UQTB01000048.1 GCA_900543915.1 uncultured Eubacteriales bacterium
TTTACCAGGCACGTAGCGATCCTTGCAGACGGTTTCGGATAAAAAGTCCTGATACGAGCCGTTCTTGTACTCGGCGCGCGCGACGTTCAGCCGCTCCGCGTCTCCCGACGCGATCAGATAGCTCGCGATGCCTGCGAGAATGTTCATCGAGCCGCCGCCGTTGCCGCGCAGATCGAGAATCAGCTCCGTCCTTCCCCGTTCTTTCATGTGATTCATGACGGCGGAAAACTGCGCGTACGCCTGCCCCATAAACGAGCCGAGCTTTACGTAAGCGGTCTTGTCGTCCAGCCCTTCCAGGGGCTGCTCCGTCTCTGTCAGCACGGGATCCTTTCCCGCTTCTTCCGAGAGAAAGGAGCAGGACGAGCCGCTGTCCCGATACCAGACCTCCCCCTCGACGTAAGCCTCGCGCTGCAATTCGTAAAAAATATCCGTCTCTTCGCCCGGATAGCGGACGGAGATCTGAAAGCGAGCGCTTCCGTCCGCCGCATAGGGCACGTCGGCGAGCGCCGCCGAAAAATCGTCGTAGGAGCCGATCTCATACGTTTTTCCGTCATAGACGAGGGAGGTGACCTGCCCGCCCGCGACGATTCCCGCCCGCTCCGCAGGAGAGTTGCCCGCGACCTGCGCGATCACGGGGTCCTCCGAAGCCGCGTAAAAATACAGCCCCACGCCGTACTTGTTTCCGAGATTGGAATCGACGACGTCCGTGTACTCCTCCGCCGTATAGTAGGCGGAATACTGATCCAGCAGCTGCGCCACGATCGCGTCCGTGAAGTCCTCCGCGGTGAATTCCTTTAATTCCCCCGTCTCTTCATCGTAAACGACGTAATTTTTGCCGATCAGCTCGATGACCCACTCCAGGGAGCGGTAGGGATTCGTATAAGTGCGCGTGATATAGCCGCCGAAGAACGCCAGCCCCATCAGGCACACGGACAGCGCCGCGACGGCGGCGATTTTTCCGATTTTTTGTTTATTCATAGATTATTTGAGAATTTTATACAGAATGGTGATCAGGCGAAAGGTGACCGCGTCCGAAAATTTGCGGATATTCAGCCCCGTCGCGCGTTCGATTTTATCCAGCCGGTACATCAGGGTGTTGCGGTGCAGATACAGCTTGCGCGAGGTTTCGCTGACGTTGAGCGAGTTTTCCAGGAACTCCTCCGCGGTGTTGATCATATCCTGATCGGCGAAGATGTCCTTCGCGTCGCTGTCCAGCAGGATTTCCAGATATTCGTTCAGCTTGAACTTGGGGATATCCTCCAGCATCTTGATGAGCAGATATTCCTTATAAGAGTGAACCTCGCCCTCCCCGTCCCCCGAACAGATGCGGACCGCCGTCTGCGCCTGCTGAAAGGAGGAGGAGACGTCCGCGAGGCTTTTCACCGTACATCCCACGCCGATCTTCGCCTTGATTCCGGTCTCCTCCTGAATGGACTGCAGCAAAATGTTGGCGTAATCCATGCTGGACTGGAATTCGGCGGCAGCCGCGGCGTCCTCGAATTTCAGAAAGGCGCAGTACCCCTCTTCCAGGGCGACGGGCGTATCCGAGGTATTTGCCCGGTAATTGGAGAGGAAATTCATCAGCTCCTCCCGCCGGTTTCCCCTGGCCCCCACGATGAGGACGAAACAGGGCGACTCGGGCACGGCGAATTTGCGCTGGTAGCGCTGAATCTGCGCGCGGTTGCACTCTCCCGTCAGGATGCACTTCAGATAGTCCTGCTGAGAAAGCTGCAGTTCGCGGTGCGCGGCGTTTTCCACGAGATTCTGAATGAGATACGCGTAATTGCTCTCCACTTCCCCCGTCCCCGCGATCGCCCCGATGAGGCGCGCGTTTTTGTATTTCAGGCGGAAATAGGTGCGGCGGGTGCGGTCGTCGCGGAAGATCCCCTCGAAGTCGGGGTCGGAGGGCAGAACCGCCTCCATGCCCGGCGCGGTCGCGGCGATAAACTTGCGGCTCTCGCCGAACACCACGATGTCGATCCCCGTCCGCTGTTTGATCGCGTTCAGTAACAAGTTCAGTTCGGAATCCATCACATTTCCTTTGTCTTTCTTTTTCTATTCATTATATCCCATTTGGAAAAATATTTCAATCCCTTTGGGCGCAAATCCCCGAAAAATCCGCTATAAGGGGAAAAACAGCAGAATTTCTCCCAGCAGAACGGACAGCCCGTACAAGGCGAGCAGCAGAAAGACGTTCCGCTTCCATTGCGCGCGGTTCTTGAAGAGCACCGCGAGCCCGATTCCGGCGTTGGCGGACAGCCCTGCCACCATCCCCGCGAAGGAAATTCCGCCCAAAACATACATTTGCGCCAGAATGACCGAAGAGGAGCAGTTGGGAATCAGCCCCACGAGCCCGCAGACAAAGGGCTGCAGCCACAGCCTGGCGGATAAAAACGCGCCGATGTTCTCCTCGCCCACCCAGTAGAGCAGAGCGCCGAACAGGAGATTGACGGCGAGCACGTACAAAAACACCTGCAGCGCATGCAGGAGCGGATGCCACAGATAGATATGCCAGGCGGAGCCCTTCTCTTCTTCCCCGCAGTCCCAGCAGTGCCCCTCTTGCAACGCGCCCTCCGGGGAAGTGCGGAAGAGAAGGTTGACGATTACGCCGACGGCGATCGCATAGACCAGCTTGATGCCCACCGACCATAAGATCTTATCCCACGGCGCGCCGGAGGTGACGAGCACGGTCAGCCCTTCGTCCGAAGTGGAGAGAAAGACGGCGAGCAGCGTCCCCGCGCGGATCAGCCCGTTGTCGTACAGCTTGGCGCACATCACGGAAAAGCCGCACTGCGGGATCACGCCCGCCGCCGCGCCCACCGCGGGGGCGAACTTTCCGGAAAGCGCGCGCTTCAGCCGCCCCTTCGTATCCAGCCGTTCCAGGAGCTCCATCAAGACATAGATTAAAAATAAAAACGGAAAAATCTTCAGGCTGTCGATCAGTCCGTCCAGCAAAACGTCCCACATAATGATTCCTCGTGCAAAAATAGTACCGCGGGCAGTAAAAAAAGTCAAGCCCTTTGGCTTGACTTTTTCGGTTGTGAATCAATTATTTTTTTTCGGCGGGCGCTTCTTCTGCCTTGGGAGCTTCCTCGGCGGGCGCAGCCGCTTCTTCCGCCGCGGCCGCTTTCTGCGCAAGATACGCTTTCTTCGCTTCCGCGTCTCTCGCGACGATGCTCATTTCCGTCTCCTTGTCGAAGAGGTGCGCATGCTCGATGTCGACCACCAGCTTGACGCGCTGGCCTTTCTCGGTCTTGGAGCGGGAATCCACGCGCGCGATCAGGTTGGAGGTATCGTCGACGATGCTCTGAATGGTCGTCGTCTCCTCCTCTTCTTCCGCCAGCAGCTTGCAGTAAAGGAGGGTTTCCGATCCCAGCATTTCCACCACGTCGACGTCGACGGTGATCGCCGCGTTGGGATATTCCTTCACCAGCCTCTCGTCGTCGTGCAGATCTTCCGGACGGACGCCGAACACGACTTCCTTATCGGTATTGAGATATTCGTCCAGATCGTAAATGAGATCGACCTTCTCTTTGGGGAGGCGGAGCTTCTCCATGCCGAACTCGACGTAAACTTCGTTCTTCTTGCCCGTGAGCTTCGCGGAGAAGAAGTTCATCTGCGGGGTTCCGATGAAGCCCGCGACGAACTGGTTGATCGGGTAATCGTAGAGGTTCTGCGGCGCGTCTACCTGCTGCATGAAGCCGTCCTTCATGACGACGATGCGCGTACCCATGGTCATCGCCTCGGTCTGGTCGTGGGTAACGTAGATAAACGTGGTGGCAAGACGGTTGTGGAGCTTGGTGATCTCCGTTCTCATCTGCGCTCTCAGTTTCGCGTCGAGGTTGGAGAGCGGCTCGTCGAGGAGGAATACCTTGGGTTCGCGGACGATTGCGCGGCCGAGCGCGACGCGCTGCTTCTGACCGCCCGAAAGCGCCTTCGGCTTTCTCGAAAGGTACATCTCGATACCCAGAATGCGCGCGGCTTCCTTGACGCGGACGTCGATCTGCTCTTTGGGCATCTTTCTCAGTTTCAGACCGAACGCCATGTTGTCGTAAACGGTCATGTGCGGATACAGCGCGTAGTTCTGGAACACCATCGCGATATCCCTGTCTTTCGGCGCGACGTTGTTGACCAGGCGGCCGTCGATGTAGAGTTCGCCGTCCGTAATTTCTTCCAGCCCCGCGATCATGCGGAGGGTGGTGGATTTACCGCAGCCGGACGGCCCGACGAAGACGATAAATTCCTTATCTTCGATATCCAGATTGAAATCCGTTACGGCGGTGACGCCGGACGGATAAACTTTATAGATGTTCTTCAGCTTCAGACTTGCCATTTCGGTACAAATTCCTCCAGAATGTTTTTACCTTAATATTTTACAATATTTTTGCTTTTTTTACAACTGGCAGTTTCAACAAATATCGCGTGCGTTTTTATCGAATTTGCACAATTTCGGGGTTTTCGGAGAGAAACCTTGCTTTTTTCCGCCCGCTTTGGTATAATTGGAAAAGAACGAGGAGGGCACTATGGACATCAACCGCTATACCCCGAAACTGAAACTCTCGACGGATAAACTTCTCTCGCTGGACAATCTCACCCCGGAGGATATTTTTGAAATACTCCATCTCGCGCGCCAGATCAAACAGCGGGACCGCATGAAGGAGCGCGTCTATCCCCTGAAGGATAAAGTCGTTGCCATCATTTTGGACAGCTCGAATTCCCGCCTGCGGATTCCCTTCGAGCTCACCGTCACGCAGCTGGGCGGGCACACGCTGTATCTCTCGCCCAAGGACAGGGACTTTATGATGGGCATGACGTACCGGGACGTTTCCGCCCTGCTCGCGCAGTACGGCGTTCACTGCCTGGTGACCAAGGCGGAGACGGCGGAGCTCAGGAACGAGCTCTCCCGCTATTCCCCGCTGCCCGTCGTCAACTGCATGGAGAGTTCGGACAACCCGAGCGAAGTGCTCGCCGCCCTCTTCACCGTTTGGGAGAAGAAGGGAAAACTCGAAAACCTGAAACTGACCGTCGTCGGGAACGGAAAGAACCTGAATCCCGCCGCCGTCAACGCCTATGCGAAAGCGGGCTTTTCCGTCTCGCTCCTCTGCCCCGAGGGCATGGAGCCGGACGAGGATACCGTCGCCCGCGCCTCGCAGTACGACGACCTCGACGTGGAATACGACATGCGCACCGCGCTGAAAAACGCGGACGTGGTGACGACCCGGATTTTCGGCGATCATCCGGTCGGCGAGGAGGAGAAAAAGCTCTTTTATCCCCTCCGCGCGGACGAACACCTGATGATGTTCGCCAATCCGGACGCCATATACGTGCATCCCCTTCCCATCGACCGCACGCTCGAGGCCTCGGACGAATTTCTGGAGACGCCGCAGGCCGTCATAAGCGAGCAGGCGGGAAACCTCATTTACATTCAAAAGACCATTCTCTCCCTGCTGATCAAATGAGCCGCACGGGCGGAAAAAACGGGAGGAACGGCTGAAATCGGCGGATCCGTGCCGCCGTAAGGAGAACGCATGAACGAATGCAGCATTGCAGGCGGGGAAGCCCTCGCCGAGCTGGTCAGAACCGCACACGGGATAGACGCAGTTCCCTTTAACGAAGCGTGCATGTGGCGGGAGATAAACGATGAGCCCCTCTTTTCCCCCGCGTTCTGCGCAAAGCGCGCGCAGGCGCTCGGCGTGGCCGAAAAAACGTACCGGGATAAGCTGAACGCTTATTTCGGCGCGCTCGGGCAGCTTAGGCCGGACGGACGGGTCAGCCTCTGGTTCGGAGAGGACGCCTTCTGCCAGATGAACCTGCTGGCCGTATCAAAGCACCTTTCCGATCTGGGATACGCGGGCAAGGCGACGCTCTTTATCGTAGACGAAACGAACGGAAAAATTTTGGACCGGGCGGAAATTTCCCCCGCACGGTTCGCGCCGCTGTACGATAAGGTGCTCGTAAACCACGTGCAGGCGGCGTGCGACGACGCCCGCATGAACCGCGGGATCGCCCTCTATTTCGACTACCGGGATCCGAACGGGCGGCTCGCCGCGCTCGCAAAACAAAACGGCGCGCTCGGGCGGGAATTCCGCGTCAACCTGCTGCTCTCCCTCTCCGCCGCGTACGGCATCACCGACCGCATGGCGGAAGAGCTGATCAGGTAACGGGTGTTTTTGCCTGAAATCAACCGCCTTCGGCGAGAGAGCGGTTTTTATAGCATAAAAGAGCGATGAATGATCAGATTCTTCGCTCTTTTCAGACGCCGGACACGCGGATGCCTGCCGCCGGCAATGCCGCTCTGTTTTTCTCTTAGAATCGCTCTTTTCGCTGTGCACAGCGAAAAGGGAGCGCTCCCTTTTCGCTGTGCACAGCGAAA
>UQTB01000049.1 GCA_900543915.1 uncultured Eubacteriales bacterium
CCTCGCGTCCGCGCGCGCCCGCATCCCGGTGATTTTCCCGGGCGCCGTCGCGGGCGGGTTCTCTCCCGGTCTCGCTCTGCTGCGCGGGAGCAGGCTGTTCCCGCGCGGGTTCTTCGGCGGGCAGCTCCTGCGCGGCAGGCTCTTCATGTTTCACGGGCGCCGCGGAGGCGGGTTCCTCCGCCGGGGCGGGCTGCACGGGGGGCTCCGGTGCGGGTTCCGGAACGGATTCGGGCGCGGCGGCCTCCGCTTTTGCCGCGGCTTCCGCAGCCTCAGCGGCGCGCGCCTCCGCTTCCCGTTCCTCTTTTTCCCGCTCGAGGCGCGCTTCGGTCAGCGCTTTTGCCTTTTCGGCGAGCGACTTTCTGACCGCGGCAAGCGACTCCTCGGACGACTTCAGCTTTTCCAGGAGCGCGGCCATGCCGTTCTCCTTTAAAAGAGCGCCGAGATTCTTGATATTTTCAAATTGGACTTCCTTCTTTTCAGCCATTCGTGACAGCCTCCCCTGCTTGATACTCCGTAAATTGTTCGTCTAAATGTTCCAAAATCGCGCGGGCGAGCGAGCGGTCCGTGACCGCAGCCACCTTACAGCCCTCGCGGTGCGTGAGCGTTTCCAGCGCCGCGCCCTTGCAGAGCACGAGCTTACAGCGGAATTTGCCCGCGAGTTTTGCAGCCTCTTTGGCGGTGTTTCCGCTCGCGGTGGCGCACAGCAAAAGGACGTGCGCCCCTTTCAGAGAAGCGACGGAATTCATCCCGCAGCGGCATTTGCCCGCCCGCATGGCGAACCCGACGTAGCTCTCGATCTTACTTCTCTTCTCCAAAAAACTCCTCCTCGATGCGATCGTACACCTCCGGGGGCACGTCCGCGCCGAACGCTTTGTTCAACAGTCTGTATTTCTTCAATTTTGCGACGCACGCCGCGTCGTTGCACACGTAAGCGCCGCGCCCCGCTTTTTTCCCCGTTTTATCCAGAAAAATCTCCCCTTCCGCATTCCTGACCGCGCGGATCAGCGTGCGCTTGTCTTTCATCTCGCGGCAGGCAACGCACATCCGCAGGGGAATCTTCTTTTCCGCCATACGATCTCACTCTTCCCCCGCGGTGAGCATGGAGGATTCGCTCTTGACGTCGATCTTCCAGCCGGTGAGTTTGACCGCCAGGCGGGCGTTCTGCCCGTCTCTGCCGATCGCCAGCGAGAGTTTATCGTCCGGCACGATGGCGAGCGCGGAGTTCTCCCCCTCCTTCGCGGTCACTTTCAGCACCTTCGCGGGGGAAAGCGCCTTGGCGATGAATTCCAGGGGATCGGGGCTCCAGGGAATGATGTCGATCTTCTCTCCGCCGAGCTCCTGCACGACGGCGTTGACGCGCGCGCCCTTATTGCCCACGCAGGCGCCGATCGCGTCCACCGCGGGATCCTCGCTGTAAATCGCGATCTTGGAGCGGTGCCCCGGTTCGCGGGCGATTGCCTTGACGGTCACGACGCCCTGTTTGATCTCCGGCACCTCGTTTTCGAAAAGGCGCTTGACGAGCCCGGTCGCCGAGCGGGAGACGACGATCTGCGCGCTCCTGCCCGCGTTCTTGACGCGCTTGACGTATACTTTCAGCTTCTGGTTCAGCTCGTATTTTTCCCCGGGGACCTGATCCTGCGGCATCAGCACGCCCTCGATCTGCCCCGTCCCGATCTCCACGTAGACGGTCTTGTCCTCGATCCTGCGGATGACGGAGGTCAGAAGTTCGCCCTCCTTGTCCTCGTACTCGTTCACCGTGTTCGCGCGCTCGATCTCCCTGAGCTTCTGCATGACGACCTGTTTCGCCGTCTGCGCGGCGATGCGGCCGAAATCCTTGGGGACGATCTCCTCGCGCAGAACGTCGCCTGCCTTCAGCCCGGGCTTGATGTCCTGCGCCTCTTCGACGGAAAGCTGGCGTTCGGGGTCGGTCACCTCTTCCACGACTTCGCGCACGGAGAAGATGCGGATGGTCTTCTTTTCCACATCCGTCTTCACCTCGATGCCGCTCTCCTCCCCCGTGTGCTTTTTATAGGCGAATACGAGCGCGTTTTCCAGCGCGTCCAAAAACGCCTGCTGAGAGATGCCCTTTTCCCGCTCCAGATCTTCGAGCGCCAGAAAGAAATCCTTGTTGATCATGTCTTCTCCTTTCCTGTTTGTGTTGATTCTCGTATGTTTATTCAAAATGAATCGCCTTGTTGATCTTGGCGATCTGCTTTAATTCCAGCGTGAAGGTTTCCTTTCCGGCGCGCAGGCGGATCGCCTCGCCGTCGTAAGAAAGGAGAATTCCCTCCCAATATTTTTTGCCCCGCACGGAAGCATACAGCTTTACCTCCACTTCCTCCCCGATGTTCTTCTCGAAATCCGCCGCCTTGCGGAAGGGGCGGTCCAGCCCCAGGCTGGAGACGTTCAGCGTGTAGGGGGCGCCGTAAGTGGGATCCAGCTCGTCCAGCGGCGCGTCGATCGCGTTGTGAAACGCCTCGCAGGCGTCGAGATCGATCCCTCCCGCCCGGTCGATATAGACGGTCAGGCTGGGGTTCTGCCCCTGTCTGAACTCCGCCTCCACTACATCGACGCCGAGAGAATCCCCGATGGGGCGCAGAAAATCGACGATCTTCTCCGGATCCATGACGCGCATGCGAATACCTCCCTTCAAAAAGAAATGAGAACGGGGCACCGTTCTCATTCGACAAAACATCTTATGAAAGCGGTTGTATTATACCATACTTTCCGCGTCAAAGCAAGCGTTTTACAGCGTTTTTTTCATTTTTACCAGTTCCATGAACATTTCCGCCGTGGCGAGCGCGTCTGAAAACGCGCGGTGATGGCGGAATTCGATGTGAAAGTGCTCGCAGACCGTGTTGAGCTTGTGATTGACGAGGTTCGGCAGCACCTCCCGCGCCAGCTGAACGGTATCCACGACCTTGTTGGTATAGAAGTATTCCAGCGGTTTGCTGTAAAATTTGATGAACTTCGTGTCGAAATCCGCGTTATGGGCGACGAGCACCGCGCCCCGCGTGAACTTGAAAAAGTCTCCCGCCACCTGCTCAAAGGTGGGGGCGTCCTTCACCATGTCGTTGTCGATCCCCGTGAGCTGAGTGATCTTTTCGGTGATCAGGCGCTCCGGATTGACGAGGGTGGTGAACGACTCCGTGATCACGCCGCCCCTGATGCGCACCGCGCCGATCTCGGTGATCTTGTCCACCGTGTAGTCCGTGCCCGTCGTTTCGAGGTCGAAGACGACGAATTCGTTTTCGGTGAGCGCGGCGGGAAGCGCCGCGGGAACGCTGAACAGATCGGTCTCCTTCACCTCTTCCACCGGCTGCGGGAACACTCTGACGTATTCCGAAGCCGCGGAGCGCCCGCTCTTCTGCACCTTTTCAAAGTGCTCCGGAAAAGTGCAGCGGTTGATCTTTCTGATCTTATAGCTGAGGTTCCCGTTGTAGCGGTCGATAAAGCCCTCCGTGATGACGGCGTCTCCTTCCTTCAGCTGCTGGATCTTCGCGAGCGTGGCGGCGCGCGTAAAGTAGAGGCCGCCGATCCGCCCGGTCGTATCGTCCAGATCGAAGATATAAAAGGGCTTTCCCTTCTGCGTGAACTTTTCGCGGATGCCGACGATTCTGCCGCAGAGGGTGACTTCGCCCTCGCTCGTGGCGTCCTCGATATAGACCGCCGTGTCGGCGGGCTGCTCGGCGTCGTCGATGGGGATGACGTCCGTCACCCGGATCGCGCGGTGCTCCACGCGCTCGACGTCGCCCAGGCGCATGACGCTGTCTTCGGGGAGCGCGTCGTCCTCCGCGCACTCCCGCACCGTGCAGAGGCCCGAAAAATTGTCGCAGAAATTCCGGTCGAGATCGGCGTTGATGCGCTCGAACGCGCCGTTCGCCTTAAAATAATCCGCCGCCGACGGGGACAGAGACAGCATATACCGCACGTTTTCGCCGATGATATCCACGCTCACGTCGCTCTCCTTCAGCCCGGAACAAACGGACGGGTAATTCTCGCGCGCGAATCTGACGATCCTGCGCTCTATGAGCTCTTTGTCGCTGACGATCTTTCTGACCGAAAAGCTCACCGAGCGGAAACTCGCCGGCAGTTCTGCCAAAAGATAGTTGAACATCTTTTCCTCGAGCGGCTTATCCACCGCCTTGTCGCAGATGAAATTGAACTTGAGGTCCTTCGTTTCCCTGTCCACGACGACGGTATTGATCTTGATTTTTCTCAGGCGCTCGTCCAGTTTTCTCAATTCTTCCAGAAAGCGCTTTCCCGCTCCTATCTTAAGCACGACATCAACTCCTCGGTAAATCTTTCTTCCAGTTCTTCGGGAGGGCCCTTCCAGATCACTTCCCCCTTGCGGAACAGAACGCAGTCCTCTCCGCTTCCGGCGACGCCGAGATCGGCGTCCTTTCCCTCTCCCACGCCGTTGACCGCGCAGCCCATCACGGCGATTTTCAGGCGTTTTCTGATTCCTTTCACGCGCGCTTCCACCTTTTCGGCGAACGCCGCGGCATTCCAGCGGCACCGGCCGCACGTGGGACATGCGACGACTTCCACGTAGTCCCGCTCCAGCCCGACCGCGCGGAGAATCTCCCTCCCGGCCGCGACTTCCTCCGTGGTCTCCCCCGAGAGCGAGACGCGCAGGGTGTCCCCGATGCCGTCCAGCAAAAGCGCGCCGATCGCGGCGGCGCTCTTGACGATCCCGCCGAACCTGCGGCCCGCTTCGGTCACGCCGAGGTGAAGGGGATAGTCGCAGCGCGCGCTCAGGTAGCGGTAAGCGGCGACGGTCAGCGGCACGTCGGACGCCTTGACCGAGAGCACGATATCCGAGACGCCGCATTTTTCAAAGGCCCGCGCTTCCGCGAGCGCGCTCTCCGCCAGCGCCTCCGCCGTCCTGCCGCCGTAGCGCTCGTAAAACGCCCGCGCGATGCTGCCGGTATTCGCGCCCACGCGGACGGGAATATGATGCGCCCTGACGGCGTCCGCCACCAGTTTTACCTTGTTTTCCCCGCCCAGATTGCCCGGATTGACGCGGATTTTATCCGCTCCGTGCTCCGCCGCGCGCACGGCGAGGCGCGCGTCAAAGTGGATATCCGCCACCACGGGAATATGGACCGCCTGCCTGACGGCGGCGATCGCATCTGCATCCCGCTCTGCAGGGACGGCGACGCGCACGACGTCGCATCCCGCCCGCTCGAGCGCCAGAATTTCCGCGACCGTGCCGTCGACGTCGGAGGGGGGAAGCGTAGTCATGGACTGCACGGAAACGGGCGCTCCCCCGCCCATGCGCACGCCGCCGACGACAACCGAACGCGTATATTTTTTATCAGTCATATCTTTATTTTAGCTTAAAAGACGCAATATTGTCAAACGAAAAAAGAAAAAAGAGGGAAATTCCCTCTTTTTATCTTAAATTCTCCGTCAGGTCTGCGCGGCGCGCTGGCTGAGGTAAAAGGACACGTTGTTGTAGTAGGAGCCGAGGTAGATGATCAGATCCCGCTCCGCGTTGAAATCGGCGGAGGCGGCGGCGGGCTCCAGGCTCTCGTAATAGCCCAGCACCGCGGCGACGACGTCCTTGTAATAGCCCATCGCCACCAGCTGATCTTCCCCGTATCCCTGCGCCGCAGCCTGGATGAACTCCAGCTTCAGCTTCGCGACGCTCTGCAGCAGGGAATTGGAATACTTCACTTCCTTTTCCTCCGCCTGATTGTTGTATTTGAGCACTTCCGCGGCGCGGTCCCACTCCAGCTTTTCCAGCGCCAGAAGGGCGTTTTCCCGCTTGCTCTCGTAGAGCGGAAGCACGGCGGCCGGCGCGTTCTCCTTTTTTTCCTCGCAGGCGGCGATGCGCGCGTCGCACGCGGCTTCCTGCCCGGCATACCGCTCGCGCGCGGCTGTCAAAG
>UQTB01000050.1 GCA_900543915.1 uncultured Eubacteriales bacterium
CCCCGCCGCCGCCGTCGCCAGCGGAAAGGTCAGCACCGGCCCCGCCCCCGAAACGTCTTCGTGCCAGACGCAGAAGAGCAGTTCAAAGAGCGCGACCGCCCCCGAAAACAGGGTGAAATGCCAGCCCTCCCGCTTGGGAGCGGCGAGCGCCAGCACGAGGGCGAGCAGAAAGCCGAACGCGACGGCGCCGGACAGCGCGAACAGCACCGCCGGCGCGGAAAAATCGTTTACAATTTCTTCCAGAAAATGAAAAAAGCGGTTTAACATATCGGAACCTCCGAAATCGTTATACCGCTTTTTATGTGTCGAATTACGGCTGATCCAGCCGATTTAAGTCTAATTCTATCACTTCTCCCCTCTTCAGGCTGATCAGAATCAGCCTGTCGATCACGACCGGGAGGGAATGCTCCGCGGCGTAACGGTAAAGGTTGAGCTGCCTGCCGTATCGCTCGGAAAGATGCGCCGCGTCCGACGAGGAATATTTGTAATCCACGATGATTCCCCTGTTCCCCTTCACGGCGAGAAGGTCGATCGCGCCCTGCAGCAAAATACCCTCCTCGCTCTCCGTGCGTTCCAGAAGCCGCGCCGGGCAGCGGAATACGAAGCGCTTTTCCCGATAGAGCCGATAGGAGGAGAGCTCCCCGAACACGGGATGCGAGAGGATCTTTCCCAATGCGGAAAAGTCCAGCTTGGCCGCGTCTTCTTCCGTCAGGAGTCCCGCGCCGAGCATGCGGTCGCGTTCGGCGCGCGGGTCGGCGGCGGAAAAATCATAATGCTCCAGGAAGCGGTGCGCGGCGGTTCCCGCCTCCGCGGCCTCCTCCGAAAAGACGGCGGGGAGCTGATAGGGATCGTCCTCGTCCCGCAGCGATTCCGTGACCGATTTTTTCACGGAAAGCGCGGTTTCCGCCTGATACGGATAGCAAAAAGAGAGGTTTTCCCGCAGCCGCTCCGAGAGCCCCGCGCGCGGCTTTCCCACCAAGACCCTGCGGATCTCGCGGCGCTCCCAGTCCGCCTCCAGCGCGGCGGCGGAATACAGCTCCTCCCGCAGCGAAGCGGGCAGAAAGTTCTTATAAGAGCGGGCGTTGAGCACCTCGAATTCGTCCGGGTCTTCCGTGCGGCGTTCGCCGCCGGCCACGATGTGCAGGGCATACTGCGCGCGCGTCAGCGCGACGTAAAAAATGCGCGCTTCCTCTTTGACCGCCTCCCGTTTGATGCGTTCCCGCAACAGATAGCGGAAGGGCGTTTCGCCGGAGATTTTTTTCTCGTCGTCATACCACTTCACGGCGAATCCCAGCGTGCGGTCAAAGAGGACCGCCCCGCTCGCGTCCTTGAAGTTAAAGGGACGGTCCGTGCCCGCCAGAATCACCGCGGGGAATTCCAGCCCCTTGGAAGCGTGAATGCTCATCAGCCGCACGGTGTTTCCCCCGCTGGCCTCCGTCACGGTAAATCCGTCCGTGATCCCCTCGACGCGGGACAAAAACGCGCGCACGGTCAGGGCGTTTCCGTTCGGGCGGCTCTCTTCCAGAAACCGCTCCACCCGTTTCAGGCGCTGTTCGCCCATCGGCAGGGAAAGCAGCTCGAGGTCGATGCCGTAAGAAGACAGGATGCGGTCGAGCAGCTCCCCCGCCGGCAGGAAGCCCGCCAGAAAGCGGAGCTCGGAAAAGGCGGCGTGAAAATCGTTCAGTCGCTTTCTCAGCGGCTCCGCCGCCTCGGTCAGGGCGCGGCCGTACGCCTGCGAGAAGGATTCCGCCCCCGGACAGCCGGCGGCGATCTCCGCGAGATCTTCATTCGAAAACCCGCCCACGCGGCTTTTCAGCACGGAGACCAGGGGGAGATCCTGTTCAAAGCAATCCAGGAGCTTTAAGAGGTCGATCAGCTGCTTGATCTCCGGAAATTCGGTGATATCCGTCTTGATCTCCGCGGATACGGGGATGCCGAGCGCCAGGAGCTGGCGGACGAGCGCGTCCGCAAAGCTCGTCTTGCTGCGCGTCAGAATGACGATATCGCCGTACGTATATTTTTTTCGGACGCCCGCTTTCGCGTCGAAATATTCTTTCTCCAACAGGTCTCCGATGATTTTGGCGACCAGCTTGCCCTCCGCAAAGTCGTCCGTCTGCTCCGACGCACTGAGCGCCTCCAGTACGGAGTACACCTTCGGCGTCTGTTCCGTCCGCTCCGGCTTAACGCGTTCATAGTAATGCACCACGCATTCGCCCGTCTCCGTCCCGAACATGCCGCCGGACACGAGGCGGGACTTCTTGCGGTAGCTCTCCCCGAACGTCTTTTCGGTCATGACGTGATCGAACACCGCGTTGACGGCGGCGATCACCGCGTCCGACGAGCGGAAATTGTAGTTCAGCCGCAGGACGGCGTTCCGCCCCTCCATTTCCGTGATTTTGTGGCGGAAAATTTCCGGATTGCACCCGCGGAAGCCGTAGATAGACTGCTTTACGTCGCCCACCATAAACAGGTTCCCGTCGGAGACCGCCGCCAGGATCTCCTCCTGCACGTCGTTGATATCCTGATATTCGTCCGCAAAGACGTATCTGTATTTCGCGCGCACTTCCGCGCAGATCTTATCGTCCCTCAAAACGATCAGCGAAAAGCGCTCGAGGTCGTTGAAATCCACCTTCCCCTCTTCTCGCTTCATCCGCGCGTATTCCGCCTCGAATTCCGCGGTCAGGGCGCAGAGCGCTTCCGTCTGCCGGCGGCAGGAGAGGTAGCGCGGCAGGTCGGTTTCCCGGTCGAACTGCATCTCGCGGTACTTTTTCACCAGCCCGGTATAGCTCTCTTTGAGCGCGGTCAGCCGCCTTTTGAGATCGAGCAGCTTAAAGTCGTCCTCCGCGATCTTCTCGCGGGGAATGACGTGGCGCTTTGCGAAGATCTCCCCCGCCTCGCGCAGGGACTCCGTCTCCGCCAGGCGGTCGATGTCGTCCAGATAATCGTCCGCATGCGCCTTGAACTTATACAGGAGCGCGGTCTCGCACTGCGTTCCCACGCGCAGGAACCCGGCTTTGAGCTCGGAGAAATCCTCTTTCATCTGTTCGAGCAGAAAGCGGTTCACCGCGTCGTAATAAGGCTCGGTATAGACCGAAGCGGCGGCGTTCAGATATCCCTCGAAATCCGTTTTGCCGACGGCGATGAAATAGAGCGACAAAACGGTTTTCCGAAGCATCACGTCCTTTCTGCCCGTCCCGTAGAGATCGAGAAGGTATAAAAACGCCTCGTCCTTCTGCTCGTATTTCCGCAAAAAGACCTCGTCCATCGCGCGCGTCCGCAGCTCTTCCGCGGCGACGTTGTCCGCGATCTGAAAATCGGCGTCCAGGCCGGCGGCAAAAAAGTAGTTTCGGAGCAGGTTCGCGCAGAACGCGTGCAGCGTGGAGACGGAGGCGGAAGGGAGATCCGCCAGCTGTTCCCGCAGTTCTTCGTCCCCCTCGTTGACGGCCGCGATCATCGCGCGCATCAGCTTCTCCTTCATCTCGTCCGCCGCCTTTTCGGTGAACGTGACGGCGAGCAGCTCGGACAGCCTCGCCTTTCCCTCGAGAATGAGGCGGATCGCGCGGTTGATCATGACGAACGTCTTTCCGCTCCCCGCGGAAGCGGAAACCAGAAGATCGCCTTCTCCGTGCTCAATCGCCAGTCTCTGTTCCTCTTTCAGACGCACTGTCTTCCTCCTCTTCTCCCGCCGCGGCGAGAATCACCGCGGACGTGACGTTGTTTACTTCTCTCGCCTCCCCGTTGACGCCGGCCTCGAAGCCGCAGATCCCGCCGTACGGGCAGACCGCGCAGGCGTCCTCAAAGGGCGAGGGGACGATGGAGCCCGCCTCCAGCTCCGCAATCCCCTGCTCCGCGATCAGGCGGGCGTATTTCAGATAGGCGCCGAACGCCCGCTCGGAGATGAGGGAGCGCGATTTCCCGGGTTTGACTTCGCCCGTCTTTTTGTCGATCAGAACGGAGATGCCCAAAATCTCGCTCCGCTGGCTGCCCTCGCTTAAAGAGAGGTCGGACTTCTCCAACACGTGCAGCTCGTCCAGCGTATGCCCCTGCAGCTGATAGGGAGGCTCTTCCCCGTCCTCCGTATAGCGGTCGGTAACGGGAAAGTAATAGACGCCGGCGGGCTTGGCGTGTTCTCCCACAAAGGCGTTCATATAGAGATACAGCTGCAGTTTGCTGCCCGCATACAGGTATTTATCCTCTTTGCTGACGCGCCCCGTCTTATAATCCACCACGCGGATATAATCGCCGGCACGGTCGATGCGGTCCACCTTGCCGCGCATCGAATAGGTCTTTTCCCTCCCGTTCAAGACCAGGGGCGGATAGCTTCTTTCCCCCTCCGTTCCGCTCGGGCGGTTTCCGAAGGATACCTCCGTCTGCACCTCTCCGAATGCCGAACGCACGATCTGCCCGCGCACGGCGAACGCCACGCGCTTCGCTTCCGCGCGGAGCCTTTCCAGCTGCACCGTACCCTTCCCGTCTTCCAGGAAAACGGCGTACGCTTCCTCCTTTTCCAGATCCGCGCAGATGCGCTCCACTTCCGCGTCGCTCTCTTCCCGCGTGTGAAGGGCGGATACGCGCCCCACGTACCGTTCCAGCACCGCATGCAGGAAATTGCCCGCGTCGAGGGGCTTGACCTCGCCGCTCCTGCGCTCGGAAATCTTCAGCCCGCCCTCCAGAAAATTGCGGTAGGGACAGGTAAAGTAACGCTCCAGAGCGGTCGCGCTCACCGTTTCGGCGGGGAGCAGAACGGACCGGCCGCGCCCGAGCAGAATCTGCAGTTCCGAATTGCTGCGCTCCAGAATTTCGTCCAGCGCAGATTTTTCCCCCCGCTCTGCCATACAGGCGTAAAAGGTGGAAGCGCCCGAAAAATCGGATAAGAGCCCCTCGCGGAAGCGCCCCGCGTCCCGCGCGAAAACGCGCTTTCCCTGCTCGCAGTCCAGAAAGCGCATGGCGTCCAGCCCGTCTTTGACGGATTCCGTACCGTCCTCGTAGACGCGGGCGACGCCCTCCTTCGTCATCACGGCAAGGCCGTCAAAGATGCGGAGAATGTAGTCGATGAGCTCGCTCCGGGAGACGTTCCGCCCGCTGCGGTCGGTCAGGCGGTAAGAGAGATAGAGCCGTTCGGAAAAGGACAGCAGCGCCAGACAGGTATTTTCCCGCTCCCGCCTGTTTACCGCTTTGATCTTCGGCTCTACGATCACCCGGAAAGACTGCAGCTTTCCGAGATCGGAATCGTTCAGAATCGCGGCGTCGCTCTTGGTAAATGGAACGTCTCCGTTCATGCCGAACGCGAAGAGATATTTCGTCTTCTTGAATTTGCAGTCCTTGAAATTCCCGAGATAAACTGCGTCGAAAAACTGCGGGATCACGGAAATTTCCTGACTGGCAAATCCGCTCGAGAGCACCTCCTCGAATTCTTCCGCCCGGATGGGCGCTTCCCCCATCACCGAAGCGATTTCGTCCAGTACCGCCGAGGCCTTTGCATACGCCTGTTCGGTGAAAGCGGCCTCCTCCCGTTCGCCTGCCGCGCGGAGCCGCAGGGCGGAGGCTCTCAGCGTCTCCTCCGCGCCGAACCGCTCCGCCGTTTCCCTGACCGCGCGCGCGAAGCCGGCGGCGGTCTCGCGGCGGGGCGCGGCAAGG
>UQTB01000051.1 GCA_900543915.1 uncultured Eubacteriales bacterium
GATTCCCACCTTTACGAATCTGATCAAACGGGCGAATCTCTCCAACGACCAGTCCGCAATCCGCAACATGAACACCATCGTCACGGCGGAGAATGCGATGGAGGAGTTCCGGTATCCTTCGGACGCAGTGACCGCGCTGTATGCCAACGGCTGGAACGAGGGGAAACTCTCCGCCTACACCAAGGGATATCACTACGCCTACGACGCCGCCAACCGCAGGTTCTTTCTGCTTGACGAGCAGGACGCCGTGGTCTATCCCGAAGGAGGCGCCGACAAAGGCGGCTTATGGGCGTTCTACAACAATTCGCGGTCGGACAAAATCGAAGGCATTACCAATTATATCGCGCTTTCAAACGTAGTTTCGCAGCAGTATTTTTCCGAAGTATTTACCGGCGCCGCTTATACGATCGACCTGTATAACCACTATATTTCCGTACAGAACACGGCGAGCGGAACGACGATAACGCTGCAAAACGGCGTCGTTGCGGGCAATGCCGCGGATCTCGGCTTTGAAGCGGATGAAAGCGTTAAGGGGAGAGCGGACGCGTCCTCCGTTGCGCCGGACGGGGACGGCAAGTACGACGGCAGCGAGTACGTAACCTTCACGAAAAACGGGCAGGGACAGGAAACGGCCGTCGTGATTGAAAATCTGATCTTTGAACTCGGTGCCAGCAATTTCCCGGCGGCGGCGAGAAATATCATTTTGAACGGCAGAACCGCCGCGGGAAACAGCGTGCCCGCCATGGACGTGACGTTCAGAAACTGCAGCTTTATTCTGACTTCGGGCATGATGTCCTGTGCGGCAACCGCGCCGTATGCCGGGAAGCTGACGTTTGAAGGCTGTACGTTCGACCAGCGGTCTGCGGGCAACTACTGCCTGACGATCGAGGGGACGAACAAAGGGTATGCCCTTTGCAGCGGCGCCGCCTGGTCGGTTGCCGTCACGAACTGCATTGTTCAATCGGAAGGGCGCGGAATCAATTTATCGTCCGCAGCGCAAGAAAAAACGCAGAGATTCGTCTTTACGGGCAACACGTTTATCATCAATAATCCAAACGGCAACAGCTCGAATCAGATGGCGTTGCAGGTGGCGGGTGATTGGCAAAACATCGGTCTGAGCGAAGATGACGAAGCGGTCGTCGCGTTCGCAGAGAACAGCGTACAGGCGGCGTTTGCGGCTGTACGCGTACACGACGAAGCGAGCTTTAATCCGGAGAATGCCGCTTATATCCTATCGTTCGGCGGCAATGTGCTGAGCGAAGGCGTAAAAAGCGTCGTCGTCAAAGAGGGCGATACGGACGCCGTCCGTACGGCCGTGCAGGAGGCGTGGGAAAATAAATTTCAATGAACCTGCTTTTTCAAAAAGGCGAAAACACCGGGGTGCGGAGCGCGTTCCGTGCCCCGGTATTCTTTTATGAAAAATCCCCCCGGAGGGAGAGCCCTAAGGAGTCCCTTTTCCGACGGGCAGGCGCGGCGCGCGCGTTACTGTTAGAGAATCTGCCCCAAAGGGCGGTTTCCGTTGAGATGACAAAAGAGCGGAGAGACAGCGCTCCGCTCTTTTCATTGCCCGATAGTTTTTAAATTTATGAGTTTTCCCCTTTTAGCATTTGCCGCACGTAATCTGAATTTTTATATCGCACGTAAAGCAAATAACTTTCCAGCGGCAGGGCAAATTTAGAATTAACGCCGCTACCGTACGGCATAAGCACGCACTCTATCGCTTCCTCTTCCAAATTATTTTTCAGGCTATCGCCAAAAAGTCTGTCTACTCGTGCAATCAGACAAAAATCCTCGGCGTTTACGGCTCGCAGCTTCTTTCGCCCGCATTTAGGACATCTTTCGTCTTTGCAGGCAATATTACAGCTTTCGCAAAAATTCATAACAGCACTCTGCTCGAATGTAAATTTAATTTTCTGTATCGATCCTTTCGATCTTAAAAATGACAGGCCGTGTTCCGTCGTTGCAGCACGCAATCATAACTTTGTCGTCATTCGTCCAACCGTGCATGATTGCGCCGCCTTGCAGGGCCGCGTAAATATACCGGCTGATGCAATCCCACGCCTCGCTGCAAAAGGGGACGCCTTTTGTCCCGCAATGCTTTGTTCCGGGCGACTGCAGACACCCCTCGTCGGGAACGCCTTCCTTGACTAACGTGCCCTCTCCCATGTGCCAATAATCGTCGCGCTCGTCGTTTCTGAAAAAGAGAAATTCATCCCCAACGTTGAAACACGGACATTTCCCGCTGTCGGGAACGGCGCAATAGAGGGCCTGCAATTCGGGATATAATTTTTTGTCTATAACGGTTACTTTTACCCTGTGTTCCATTTTGATAACCTCGCTGTATAATGTTTTTCCTGCTTTCAGGTTGTGGAGAATCGCCGAAAAGGGAAAATGCGCACTGCCTTGCTTGAAAGACTTTGTGCAGAATGCGTTTCAGCGGCAGCGTTCCCTCTGTGAACTGCGCCGAGCGGGGAATAATCTCTGAATTTTCCCCGCGCTTTTACGCCGAACCCGTAGGGAAAGCGCAGACCGCCGGACAGCACAGTTCTCTGCATTTTTTGCCGCAAAGACGTCTTTACGGCGGCATCTATTCCAGATAAAAGACCTCTTCCAAGAGGGGCTGCGCGCCCGTCGCGGGGTCCTTTTCCATGATGAGAATGTCCTTCATAAAGGCGTCCCATCGGGCGACAACCGGACTTTTCGCCTGCACTTCGGCGGCAAAGGCGGCGCCCTTTTCGCATTCATAATAGCCGAACAGCTCGTTTTCCGTAAACCAGATGGAGTAGTTTGCGATACCGGCTTCCTTCAAAACGGCTTTCATCTCCGGCCAGATCTCTTTGTGCCGGCGGATGTACTCCTCCTTGGTGCCCTCCTTGATGCGCCCTTTCCAGGCATAACGCTCCATAATTTTCCTCCTTGTCTTATAAATCAAATTTAGTATCGTCAGAACAGAACGGCGAAGATCTTGATGAGGCTCGCCATGATCCGCGCGGGGAAGGAGAGCTTTGCGCTTTCTTCGGTCTGCAGCGTGCAGACGGAAAACGTCTCCTGAAAATCCCGCCCGATGTCGATCACGGAGGGCGTGCGATGCAGCCATACGCCGCATTCAAAGTGATGCACCAGGCTGCGATAGTCCAGGTTGATGGTGCCGACGATCGCGGTATCGTCTGAGAGCATGACCTTGGAATGGATAAAACCGGGGGTAAATTCGTAAATTTTCACGCCGCCCTCGATGAGGGGCGCGTAGTTGGAGCGCGTCAGCCAGTATACCGCCCGTTTGTCCGGGATATGCGGCGTGACGACGCGCACGTCCACGCCCCGCCGCGCGGCAAGTATCAGGGCGTTCATGAGCGTGTGGTCGGCGATGAGATAAGGCGTCATGACGTACAGCTTATGCTTCGCCTGGTTGATCAGATTGAGATAGGCGTTCTCACCTACCTGTTCTTCCGACCACGGCTTGGGGCCGTCGCCGAAGGCCTGCACCCAGCCGCAGTCCCTGAAAGAAAGCTCCGACTTTGGGAGATAGTCCTCGAACCGGTCGAACCGCCCCGTGGAAAAGTCGAAATTCTGAAGAAACATCATCGTCAGACTCTTGACGCCTTCGCCTTCCAGGCGGAGCGCGGCGTCCTTCCAGATCCCGAACGGATGCGTCTCGTTGATGTATTCGTCCGCGAGATTGGCGCCGCCCGTATAGCCGATTACGCCGTCGATCACCGCGATTTTCCGGTGGTCGCGGTTATTGTGCACGGCGGACAGAATGGGGCGGAAAGGATTGAACTTGACGCAGTTGATGCCGTAGCTCCTGAGCTTTCTGTCATATTTGGAAGAAACCTTGGAGATGGAGCCCAGGTCGTCGTACATGACGCGCACGTCCAGCTGCGCTTCCGCCTTTTCCCGCAGAATCTCGAGGATAGCGTCCCACATGCGCCCCTCTTCGATGATAAAGTACTCCAGAAAGATAAAGTGCTTCGCCCGCTTCAGGTCGACCAGGAGCGCCTCCCAAAACGCTTCTCCCGTCGGGTAATAGGTGCTCTTCGTATCGGAGTAAGCGCCCATCCCCGTCGCCTGGTAGAGATGGCAGCTCTGTCCCGCCGCGTCGCCCAGCTGTTCCAGCTGATCGGCGTGCCGCTGCGGCTCGTGGCTCTCTTCCAGATAAGCGACGGTCTGTTCCTCGATTTTTTGAAAGGCTTTTCTCTGGGGGCGGCTGGGGCGGTTCTTATGAAAGATAAAATACAGAAACACGCCGAACAGGGGCATGACCAGCACTGCGGCGATCCAGGGAATCTTGTGCTCGGGAGGGCCGTAGGTGTTGATGATTTTCAGAAATACGATGAGGCCGACGATGAGCGAGGTGATCTGATAGGGGATAAAGAATTCGGACAGGCTCAGCGTGAACACAAAGAATATGATCAGCTGAATGAGCAGAAACAGCGCGATAATCGTCAGCCTGCTGAAAACCAACCGCCAGAATTTCATGTCCGCCTCCTTTCCGATATTATTTTATACTATAGCAGATTACGGTAAAAAAAGCAAGACACAAAGGGCGTTTTCTGTCGATTTTTCCGCGGAATGCGCTCATTTTTGAACGTCTGCACGCTTTCCCGCCCCTGCGGCAGGGCGTAAAAGCGTGCGACTGGTTTGAAGAGGTCGAGGCATACGAA
>UQTB01000052.1 GCA_900543915.1 uncultured Eubacteriales bacterium
CGGAGGAGGTGTATCGCCTCTACGGCAAGCGCGTCGCCGGCGGCGACGTGGAGGTCTTCGGCGGCGGGATGGGAAGCGCCGCCGTCCGGCACGACGCGGTGACGGTGATCGAGCGCTACGAGCTTCCGTCGGAGGCGTTTCCGAACGGCCGCCTCGTGACGGTGGGCGGGGGCGAGCTCCTCTATTACGGGGAACTGCCCTATATCAACGGAGAGAACGGCAAGCGCGCGTTTCCCTTCGTGCGGCAGGCGTGCCGGGATACGGCGGGGTGCTTTTTCGGGACGTCGGTCGTAGAGCGCCTGATCCCCATCCAGCGGGCGTATAACGCCGTGAAAAACAGAAAGCACGAATTTCTCAACCGCCTGTCCCTGGGCGTGCTGAACGTGGAGGACGGCTCGCTGGATGCGGACGACTTAAAAGAAGACGGCCTGTGCCCCGGAAAGGTTCTTATTTACCGCCAGGGCGCGACGCCGCCCGCATACCTGAAAAACGAGGGGATTTCCTCCGATTTTTCGGGGGAGGAAGAGAAACTTCTGAACGAATTTGTCATCGTCAGCGGCGTGTCCGACGTGACGAGCGCGTCCCAGAACGCCAAGGTGACGAGCGGCGCGGCGCTCTCCATTCTGATCGAGCAGGATAACAGCCGCCTCCTCATCTCCGCGGAGAACATCCGCCGCGCGGCGGTGGGCGTCGCCAAGCAGATTCTGCGGCTGTACCGCCAGTTTATGACGGGCGTGCGCCTTCTGAAAGAGACGGATGACGCCTCGCGGGAGAAGGTTTACTACGTCGACCGGAAAGCGCTCACCAGCGACGAGGTGGTCCTGCAGTCCGAAAACGAGTTGCTGCACACGCCCGCGGAGCAGAAGGAACAGCTGTTCCGCCTGTTTGAGAGCGGGCTGCTGACGGACAGCGACGGCGCGCTGCTGCGCGGCGTAAAGGGAGAGATCCTGAGCCTTCTCGGCTATCGGGAACTGGATACGACGGGCGCGGTGATCCGCCTTCACCGGGAGCGCGCCCAGGCGGAAAACGCGGCGTTCGCCCGCAAGACGCCCGCCGTCAGCGCGCTGGACGACCACGTCGTCCACATAGAGGAACACACGCGCTATTATCTGAGCGAATATGAAACAATGAGCGAACGCGAATACAGGGCGGTCGAAGCCCACGTCGCGGAGCATAAAAGGCGTTCGGGGGCTGACTCCGGACAGGCGCGCGGATAGCGCGCACGCAATCAACGGGAGGATGTTATGGAAGCAGAACGGAATGAACAAATTGCAAACGAGCCGCACACCGCGGAGGCGGAACAGACGAAGACGGGCGGCGGAACAGGGGAAATCTCATTCGGAAAATTCAAGGACGCAAAGTCTCTTCTGAACGCGTACAACTCGCTGGAAGCTGAGTTTACCAAACGCTGTCAGCGCCTCAGGGAGTTGGAGGGAGAGCGGACCGGGGACAAGACTCCCCCCGACCCGCTTGCGGAGCCGGCAACGGAGTTCCGGAATATTTCCCCGGCCCTTCGGGAGCGGATCATCGGGGATTATTTAAGGGAACTTTCGGCGGCGAAATCGGAGGCCGTGGTGCTTGGCACGGGCGGAATGCCCGTGATGAAGCCCGTCGCCAGGCCCAGGACCATCGGAGAAGCGGGGAAACTCGCGCGGGAACTGATCGAACGAAAAGAATAAGGAGCGAAAAAAATGGCAGTTACCATCAGCAGCGCGGACAAGGCGCTGAAAAGTTATTATCTGGAAGTCGTGGCGGATCATATCGACACAGAAAAAGTCCAAGAAATCTCGCCGCAGTAAGTCGTTAAAAACCTTTTAAGTAATAGGTTTTTGACGGCTTTTCTCTTGCAATCAGACAAAATTTTGTTTTTCTAATCTCTCAAAATCTCGATTTGACCTTTTCTGTGGTAAAAATCGTTGATAATCGGCACACACCAATTTGTCCAATTTGAGCAACTTGTCGATATGATTGATGACCGCATTTACAGCGTGAATCCGTTTTTGGCAAAGGTAAAGCAGACCTCGGACGACGTCTGGGGCAAGGAAATCAGAAAGCTCGCGATCTACGGCTTAAACGGCGGGATCGGGGCGGGCACGGAAGACGGCGATCTTCCGGAAGCAGCGGGGAATCAGTATGAAAATTTCGTGCTCTCCCTGAAAAATCTCTACGGTTCGGTGGAGATCTCGGACAAGGCGGTGCGCGCGGCGGAGCACTCCGCGGGCGCGTTCGTCAACCTCCTGAACGCGGAGATGGAGGGACTTTTGAAGGCGTCTTCGTTCAACTTCGGCAGAATGCTGTTCGGGGACGGCAGCGGGAAGCTGGCGACCGTTTCCGCCGCGTCGGGCGGCGTGCTGACGGCGGATTCGGTCAAAAACCTCATCGAGGGCATGACGGTCGATTTCCGCACTTCTGCGGGCGTCGCGGTGAGCGGCGCGACGGGAAGAAGAATTCTGACCGTCGACCGGGGAAACAAGACTTTTACGGTCAGCGGGGCGGCGCTGGATGCGGAAACGGCGAAAAACTGTATCGTCACCGTGCAGGGTTCCTATCAGAACGAACTGACCGGGCTCGCCGCCATCTTCGGATCGGGCGACACCCTCTACGGCCTCTCCAAAGCCTCGCACAGCTGGCTGAAGCCCTACCAGAAGGGGTCGGTGGGCGCCATCACGGAGACGGCGATCCAGACCGCGATCGACGAGATCGAGGCGCAGTCCGGCGGAACGGTGGACTTTATCATTACTTCCTGGGGCGTGCGGCGCGCGCTGCAGAAGCTCTTTGCGGAGAAGGGGAGAAACACCGACGTGACCACGCTTGCGGGCGGCTATAAGGCGATGACGTACAACGGGATTCCCATCGTGGCGGACCGGTTCTGTCCGGACGGCACGATGTATCTGCTGAACTCGGCGGACTTCGCGCTTCACCAGCTTTGCGACTGGCAGTGGCTGGAAGGCGAGGACGGTTCCGTGCTGCGGCAGGTACCCGGCAAGCCCGTGTACAGCGCGACGCTCGTCAAGTACGCCGATCTCCTCTGTTCCCGTCCCAACGGGCAGGGGATGCTCTCCGGCATTACGGAATCTTAATCGGCAGGGGGGGCGGGCGGCGCCCGCCCCTTTGTGCAAGGAGGAATCATGACCATAAAAGAGATCGCGGCGCTCGCCGAACAGATGCTGGGGCTGAAGGAGCCCGCTTCGGAGACGGAGGCAGCCGAGCGCAAAAAAGACCTTCTCGCCGCGGTGAATCTCACCGTGAACGAGCTCGCGGCGGAATATCTGCCGCTGGTAAAGACGGAAGCGCAGGAGGCGCGGGGCGGAAAGATCTATTACACCGCGCTTTCCGAGCGCCCCATTGCGATCCTGAGCGTGCGCCGCGCAGGAGAGGAAAAACGCGCGGCCTACCGCGTTATGCCCGCCTATCTCGCGCTCGCGAACGGCGCATACGAGGTGGAATACCGCTATTATCCCGCCGAGAAGGGGGAGTCGGATGCCTGCGATTACGGCGAAACGCGCCTTCCGAAGCGGGTGATCGCTTACGGCGCGGCGGCGGAATACTGCCTGATGCGGGGGCTGTACGAGGAGTGTTCGCTCTGGGATGAACGCTTCAAAGACAGCCTCGCCGGCTATTGCCGCCCCAAAAGACTGCGGATCAGGAGGCCGTATTTCGCATGAGAGCGGATCGCAAAGATATCCTGCGCCTGCCCCGCAGAACGTTTGCATATTCCGTTTTTCCCGGAAAGCGGAATGAGGCGGCGGGCAAAGACGAAGGTGCGCCTCTGCCCGCGCTCCGGCGGAAACATCTCTGGCTGCCGGGCGGCGCCTATCCGCTCGCCCTGTACGGAGAGGGAGAGGCTCCGCTCGTCTATGCGAGCGACAAAACGCTCTACCGCTCGTCGGGCATCTCCGCGGATGCCGTGACGGAAGCGTTTGTCTCCGTCCCCGTCCGCGCCGCCTGGTCGGCAGAGGGGGAGGCGGTTGAACTCCTGTCGGACGGAACGCTGACGCTCGCGGTGCGCGGGACGGTTGCGGAGGAGACCCTTCTGCCCGGCGCCGACGCGCTCGTCCGAAGCGGAGACAGGATGTTTCTCGCGAAGGGCAGCCGGATTTACTACACGGACGCGCTTCCCGCGGCGCCGTATGCGGCGGCGGGATATCTCGAACTCCCCGCGGAACACGGGCGCGTCAGCGCTCTGGCGGCATGCGGGGAGGACGTCCTCTGTTTCTGCGAGCGCTCGGCGTTCCGGCTCTCGGCCCGCGGCGGGGAATCCGCCTTTTCACTGTCGCCCCTCTCCGCGCCCCTCTGCGGCGGAGAGAGCAGCCCCGTCGCGTTCGCGGGAAAAGTGTACTGGCGCTCCGGCGGCAGGCTCTGGTCTTACGACGGCGCGCGCGCCCTCCGTGCGGCGCTGCCCGAGACGGCGGAAGGACCCCTCGCGGCGGGCGGCCGCTTTCTGCTGGCGGGGGGAACGGTCGGCGGCGAACGGGGCGTCCTGTGCCTGGACGCGGCGGGCGAAGCATATTTCTTTCCGGGAAAATACGGCCTGCTGGCGGCGGCGTTCGGGGGAAGCGCGTTTCTGCCGCGCTCCTGTTCCTGCGACGTCCCCGCCGGCGCTGTGGGGAAAAGGGCCGCCGCGCCCTCTTCCGCGGCGGCGGGCGGCTG
>UQTB01000053.1 GCA_900543915.1 uncultured Eubacteriales bacterium
GGGCGGCGTAAGACGTGCCGTCCGCAAAAGCGGGCAGAGAGGCGTGCGCGCGCATGCGCCGCGCGAGGAAATCCCAAAGTTTCATAGATATTTCTCCGCGAGCGTTATGAGATCCCGCACCGTGCGGAGCGTCGCGGGGTCCAGATCGCCGTCGTCGAAGGTAACGCCCGCCGCTTCTTCCAAAGCGACGACCACGGAGACCAGCGACAGGCTGTCCAGCCCGCAGTCCTCCTTCAGGCGATCGGTCTCTTCCGCGTCGATTTCCGCCGCGCGCAATACGTCGTTTACCAGCTTTTTTCCGTTCATCTCGGATTCCTCCTCCATTCCGTTTCCAGCGCCGCGAAACGCTCCGCCTCGGAAAAGCGCACGCTTTTGTTCCTCAGGCGCGCCGCTTCCAGGAGGAAATAAAGCGCGTCCAGCAGGTCTACCTCCTCCCTCAGCGGAGAAGGTGCGCCGTACCCCTCCGCGGAGAGCCATTGCAGAACGCGCGCGCGGCTCACTCTCAGCACGCCGACCGCATCGCGCAGGGCGCGCCCCTCCAGCGCATCCATGCCCCGCATATCCGGCGTTTTCCGCATGCGTTCCAGCGCCCGCTCCCGCTCCGCCGCGTATGCGCGCCGGTCGGGCGCGCCGCACACCCGGAAGAACAGAGATACGCCGCCGAAGCGCTCTTTCAGCTCCGCTTCCGTCAGGAACCCCTCCGAAAGCGGGTATTGATTGATAAACCGGAACCCCTCCCCGCAGCGCTCGACGGCGACGAAGTGATCTTCCCGCCATGGAAGGAGCGCCCCCGTGAAGAAAGAGAGGTTCACGCGCATCAGCGCGAGCGGCTCGTCTCCCCGCGGCGGAGAACCGGAGCGGCAGTGCGCGGTGACGCCCAGGCGCTCGGAGAGATCCTGCAGGCGTTCGATGCCGTCGTACGCCGCGTAAGTTCCCCCCGCCGCAAAATAGCGGGCGACCGCCTCCGCCTCGGCGAAACTCCCGACGAACAGCGGGCGGATATCTTCCGTCTTCTTCAGCCACGCCAGAAAATAATGCTCCACGCAGGAGAGAAAGGGGAGCCCCGTCAGATCTTCCGGCTTCATTTTTTCATTTCCCTCAGCAACGGCAGGCGGCTGAAGAGCGAAATGCGCTCTTCGACGGGAAGCGTCCACTCGTAGCTCGTATTCGCCGCGGGAATCAGCACGGGCGGTTCCTTCGCGGGGACGGTCACCCACGCGGGGAGCTCGCACCCGAACAGCCTGCTCACGGCGCCCAGCACCGAGCCGACCTGATAAGAGATTCCGTATAGGACGGAGATATTTTTCAGCGTCTCCTGATTGAGATACCCGCCCGTCAGTATGCGGTAGATATCCAGAAATTTATAGAGATCGGTCTCTTTTCCCCGTTCCGCCGCAAAGTAGAGCACGCTCTCCTTGTACTGATGCAGGAGCAGGTGGAGAAAGAACCACTCGGGCGAAGCGCCCGCGAGCCCGCTCTTTTCGTCCAGCGGATAGCGGCGGCGGGACAACAGCATTCCCTCCACCAGCCGTTCCTGCCCGAAGGGAAGGTAATCCACCGAAAAGTTGACGTCCACCTCGACAAAGGGGAAGCGCGCGTTGCCCGTCGACGCGATCAGCGGCGCGGTCTCCCCGCGGTTCATGCGTCGGGCGACGATCTCCAGGCGGGAAAGCGGGCGGAACGCGCCCCGCTTCTCATCCCAGCTCCCCTGCCGGAAGCCGATGCGCGCCAGCGCGCGGGAAACTCTGCCCGCGTCCTTCGGGCGGATCAGAAGATCCACGTCGTTGGAGACGCGCTCGCCCGACGCGTAAACCGGTTTCCCCGCAAACTGCGTGTGCGAGAGAATGCTGCCCTTCAGAAAGACGTATTCCGTCCCGGAAGCGTCCAGCTCGTAGGCGATGTCCTCGATCCACCTGCGCAGAAAGCGCACGCGGTCCGCCTGCTCGGCGCGCACCGCCGAAAGGCGGCGGTGCACGGAGGGAGGAAGTTTCATTTCCAGCCCTTCCGCCGTCGTCAGAAACGCGCCCGCCACGCGGTTGAGTTCGAGAAAGCCCAAAAGATAAAACCAATCGAGATTTTTATCCTCCCGCGGGAGCCGCCCGGAAAGCGCTTCGAGCGCGTATTTCACTTCTTTTTTCATCTCTTTTTCTCCATGAGTTCATCCAATTTTTCCCGGACGGAGGCGAACGCGCGTTCGGCGTCCGTCTCCGTGTCGATCAGCGTAAAGCCCTCGCTTTTTTTCAGCTTCAGAAATTCTCCCGCGGCTGCGGAAAGCAGCGCCTCGTTCAGATGGCGGCTGCATTCCTCCGGGCGGCTGCGGATCCGCGCGATCGCGCAGGCGGGCGGCACGTAAGCGAGAAACGTGAGGTCGGGCTTCCGGATACTCCGCGCGGCGGCGAAAAACCACCTTTCCCTCCAGTATCCCCGCGCCCGCATGTTGGCGACCGAAGTGTAGAGATACCGGTCGCAGATCACCACCTTTCCCTCCCGCAGCGCGGGCAGAATCACTTCGTGGTTGTGCTGCACGCGGTCGGAAAGCGTCAGCAGCTGCACCGCGCGGTAATCGATCTCTTCATGGTGCGCGCAGTACATCATCTTCTGAAAGAGCTTTGTCTTTCTGGAGAGATCGGTCGGCTGTTTCTGCAGAAGAACCTCCGCGCCGTAGCGCTCTCTCAGATACCGCTCCGCGCGCGCGATCATGGTCGTTTTCCCCGCGCCGTCCGTTCCCTCGAATACGATCAGCTTCCCCGGCAGCTTTCCTTTACTCAGCTTTATCATGGTCTTCTCTCAGAATAATTCTGCCGAACGCCGCGTTGTTCAGCGCAGCCGCTCCCCGCGCGCCGGGGGTTCCCCCGCAGGCAGGCGCTTCCTCCCGCGCCGCCGCAGAAAGCTCCGCCGCCTGTTCCCCGGATACCGTCTCTTCCGCCGCCTGTTCATGCGTTTCCCCCAGATATTTTTCTTTCAGCGCCTCCACCAGTGCGCCGTTCGCCTTTGCCTCTTCTTCGCTCAGAATTTTTTTGCGCGAGGGAATGAATTTTTCCGCAAACGCGTAGATCGCCAGGCTCAGCCCGGAAGACGCCAGCCAGGTCTCGCACAGGGCCTCGTCAAACGTAAAGCGCCCCCGCCCGAACAGCAGATCGTAGCCGACGCTGACGAAAAAGCCCAGAATCACCGGCAGAAATGTGAGATACCGCGTATAGCGGGCGGGCTCTTCCGCCCGTGCAGCCAGCTTTTTCAGGGGCAGTTTGATGAGCCCCGTCAGCAGGTTGATCAGGACCGCCAGCACGACGACCGCGGCGTCTTCCTGCCGTAAAAAATTCAGAATAGCCTCCATAGCCGAACCCCTCCTTCGGTTCGGCATCTATTGTAACAGGCGAAGGCGCACAAAACAGCCCGACTTTTTTGCGGAGGCTGCGCCGCAGAACAGGCGCCCCTTTTGCAATCGGCGGCGCAGCTTTTTTACGGAATAACCGCCTTTTTTGCACAAAAAAAGATCCACCGGCTATGTCGGCGGTCTTTCAGGTTCGGGCTGTTAACCAATACTGCCGGCAGCGCCCGCGTATAAGACGCCCCGGCAGTCATGCGATCGTTATTTGCCGCCCGTCAACGGGCCGCTTTCGGCATCTTGTTCTTCCCGAATCGCCTCGCTCTTTTTTCCATTCCTGTTTCTTTTTGAAAGAGGCTCTTTCCTCTCTTTGTTGTCTTACTGCTTTTTTTGTTTATTGGCGCAGCCTGTCTTGACCTCGCATACTATCCGCGGGGGGCTGGTATAATAACGATTCCCACGCGGAAACGCGGGATATTACATTTTCGGGCATCCCCCTAAACTTTACACGCAGCGCCCGCGTATAAGACGCCCCGGAGTCATGCGATCGTTATTTGCCGCCCGTCAACGGGCCGCTTTCGGCATCTTGTTC
>UQTB01000054.1 GCA_900543915.1 uncultured Eubacteriales bacterium
GCTTTGCGGAAAACGCAACGATTGAGAACATCACGCTGACGAATGTCAATATCGACCTGTCTACTTCCGGACAGGAAATGGGGGCGATCGTCGGCTATGCGAGAGGTGCCTTTACCATGAAAGGTTGCACGGTCGGCGCCGCGGGGGACGGTTCGCGCGTCATTGGACAAACAAAGGTCGGCGGTCTTGTCGGCATGATTGATACCTGGGCGTATGGTGAAGATCGCGCTTTTTTAGGTGACGTTATCATTGAAAATTGCACCAATTATGCCGAAGTAAATGCTACAACTGCGGATACAAACGGCAGAGTCGGCGGGATTATAGGCGCATTTTGCATTTCAACCAATGAACAGAATAATAATATATTCAAAAATTGCGTGAATTACGGGAAAGTACAATCATCTATGTTTGCTGGAGGAATACTCGGACAGCGTTATCAGGGCGGAGAGAAAGCAACCGTAACGTTTGAAGCCTGTGAAAATAAAGGGCAGGTTGTTTCTCTCAGAACGGCGTCAAACGCAGACATGGATATCCCCGCTGAACAGTATTGCGGAGCCTTAATAGCCTATTGGCAACAGGGAGGAACGCTGGTGATCAAAAACTGCACGGGAATCAGCGAATTAACAGTCGGTATAATGGGCGTTGTACATTCTACAAGCAGTAAGTATTTTCTGCAAATCACGTTGAACGAGGGAGTAAAAAGCTATGGCTTGCATACGGGAACCGTCAATGCACCGGATATTTCCAGCTCGGCATATAAAGCGGATTACAGCAAAGTGACAGCAGAAGCGATTTCGAAAGACGATTTGTCTCAGAGCGCTAATAGGGGATATTGGCTGCCGATATCAGATTGATCGGAAAAATTATGCTGTGACAAACAAATCAGAAGTCCCGCGGCTTTTGCCGCGGGACTTCCTTTTGAAAGAGAAAAGTTGTATGAAAGGAAAAACTTTTTTTCTGTCGATTTTTCTTTCCTTTACAAAAAAGGGCAAAGACGGCCGGCGCGGTGGCAATGAAAAGGAAATAGCGGCTTATCATCCGTTTCCCCTTCTCATCGGGGCTTTGGGCAGATTGCCCGAATCTGCCGGGCGGAGAAAAATTTTGCGGTTTTTCTCTTTATCGTTAGCAATTCTAGGGCCGGGAAAACGCCAAAATACCGCCGTTTCAAAAATCCGGCTCTTTGTTTTTTCGCTTTCAGCGGCGGGCGAATACCCGCACGCAGAGGACGGTCATATCGTCTTTTTTTGCGCCGTTTTCCAGCGCAATCGCGTGAGAGAGGATTTCGTCCGCGAGGTTCTGCGGATTTTTCGCGGGCAGCGTGCGCAGAAAATCGATCATCTCGGAGGAAGAGCGGTAAGCGTCCGAAATGCCGTCCGAGAAGAAGACGAGCATGTTGTTGGGCGCGAGGTCGGTGGAATGGATCTCCGGCTTTAAGTCCTCGAGAATGCCCAGCGGGAGGGAATTTCCCTCCACGATGCGGATGCCGTCTTCCGTGATGATAAAGCCGTATGGGGCGCCGAATTTGATGAAGTCCGCCCGCAGGGAGGTGAGATCCACGACGCCGATGTCCAGTGCGGTAAAGCTGTCCTCCGTGTTGATGGAGAGCACTTTGTTGACCGTGCCGAGGATCAGTTCGCCGCTCATGCCGGCGCGGTAAAAGCTCTCGATGAGTGCGAGCGTCGCGCCCGATACGCTCTCCGCGTATTCGCCGCTGCCCATGCCGTCGGAGAGCGCCACGAGGAACCGATTGGGCCCGATGCGCAGAACGGAATGCGTATCTCCGCTGGCGGAAGAGCCGTCCTTTGCGGCGTGAGCGATGCCGAAAACCGCGTCGTAGCGGGGCGCGTGGCGCAGGGTAACAAAGATCTTGTCCTCCGTCACGTTCGCCTTTTCGGAGACCGTCATATCCGTGCCCACGGCTTCGCCGACCGCGTCGCAGAAGGGCTTTAAGGCGAATTCCCGATTGGGCAGAATCATGGAAACTTCGGTATGCTCGCCCTCCCCGTAGACGAGCAGTTCGCTGGGGAAAAATCCCTTTTGCGCCAGCGCGGCGGAGAGGGACTTTTCCAGCTTGCTCTGCATTTTCAGCGTCTGCGCGGTTTCGACGGCGAGTCCCTTCAAAATCTCGGAAATGCCGATCGCCTGCGCGCCGATCATCTGTCTGCCGACGTCCATGTTCATACTTTCCAAAATATAAGAGCGGTATTCGGCGAGCTGTTTGTTCAAAAAGAAAATGAGGTTGTTCGCGTGGATGCACTGCTCTGAGATTTCCTTGGGCAGATCGATGAAGGATACGCGCCCTTTCGCAATGCCGATCTCCGCCAGCTTTTCGAGCGCGGCGGGGGAGGGAACCCGTTTCTGGCGGCATCGCTTGTAATTTTCACAGGAGCGGCAGATTTCCGCGTCGATGCGTTCGGAAATGTGCGCGCGCGCCTTCTCTTCGCTCATGACGTGCCGCTGAAAGGAGTTGAAAATATTTCCCATCTCCAAAAACACGGTGGATATTTCGTACAGGCGGTTGGAGAGCATGGAGCGGTTGCGGTTGATGGTCTGCCGCACAAGCTGCTTTTCCCTGAATGCCAAAAGCTGCTCTTTCACTTTTTCCAGCCATTTGGAGGGAATCAGCGCGAACAGGAGACAGCCGACCAGCAGTAAAATCATTTCGAGATAACCGTAGTGCGCGTAGAGCGGAAAGGCGAAGAAGATGACGAGGTCGCTCAGCAGAAGCGCCACGGCTGCGAGATAGCGGGAAAAGGGCATTACGCACGCCGCGGCGAGGCACCATATCAGGAAGACGCCCACGTACGAGAGGTCGCCGGTCGCCACCGTCAGCGAGAGCGCCAGGACGGCGGACACCATGCCGCCCGCGCCTTCCTTCAGGAGATAGACCGCGAGGAGAATCAGCACCGCTGAGACCATCCGCCATGCCGCTTCCCCCAGCGCATGCGTGACGCCCAGCCCGAAAAAGAGCGTAAAGATGCCGAGGCAGATCAATTCGTCGTAAGAGGGCTTGTATTTCAGCCCCTTAACGAACAGAAGTTTCAGCGTGATGATGCAGACGACCGAGAACGCCGCCGCGATCACGGAGAGGATGATTTTAAAGAGATAGTCGTCTCCGCCGATGAGCACGTATCCCGTGAAGGAAAACAGTACGTAGAGGATGAGTTCGCCTTTCGGGAGCGCGTCAAAATGCCGGTAAATGAGAAAGACGACGATATAGACCGCCGCGGGGATCGCCGCGGGCAGCAGAAGATCGAACGCGCCGTAGGGCAGAAAAGAGACGAGAAAGAGCGCCGGCGCGATCACGACGGATTTGCCGAAGTAGAGGAGCGCCGCCAGCAGAGCCGCCGAGAAGGGCGTCGCCGTTCCCGTGACGGCATTGAGCAGGGTAAACGCGCCGAAATAGCACAGATATTCGATGACTGACTTCCAATCCGCTTTTCTGAAATTCATGTATGTACCTCTCTGCTGTGTATTGTAACAGATTTAGGACAGAAAAGCGGGGGGAATCTTACCGAATGCGGTCTGATTTTGGCGAAACGGCGGAAATTCGTCCGAAAATCCGTACGGAAAAGCGGAACAGAAAAGGAGCTGACGCGGAGAAAAAAGAGATAAAAAAGGTTGATTTTTCGCGTAAAGCGTGTTATAAT